>CAZVWS010000039.1:0-19470 GCA_964631255.1 uncultured Dysgonomonadaceae bacterium
GATAGGCGTTGTACAGACAGAAAAATTTGGCTTGATTAAAAAATCGTGGAAATTGTTTGGCGTGAGCAGCCAACACAGCCAAAATAAAGCTGAATTTGCTTTTGATGCCAACCCGAAAACTTTTTGGCTATCTTCGGAAGATGCACTTCCACAAAGCATCGCCATTGATTTTGGTAAAACAGAAAATATCCGGGCGATGGTTTATACACCGCCAGTTTCCAGAACGCTCGGTTTGATGGCGAAAGCCAATATCCAAATCAGCAACGACGGAAAAACGTGGCAAACCATTGAAACAGTTGAATTTGGCAACCTAATCAACGACCCAAGTCCACGAACGCATCCATTCAAGAAATCAGTTTCCACTCGTTTTGTAAAATTGGAAATTATCGGAATTGAAGGAAATTCAAAATCGGTCAGTGTGAGTGAGTTGGATTTTTTGTAATAATCTACTCAATGAAATCCATTCTGAACTCGAATCTGAGAGCCGAGTTATCATTTTTTATAAATTTCATTTCTATATAAACCACATGCACTATCTTTGTATATCTACAAAATAAAACTAAAATCTTCCTGACTGAGGATATAATCATAACTGTTTGTTAATGTATGAAATAAACGAAATATATGCGCGTTTTACCTATTTTATTCAAGGAATAAATTTCATGTTTCTTGTAGGTAGTGTCTATATTCTATTGAAATTTTTTCCAAAAGACAGGCTTAAAACGATTCTTGCAGGCATTTTTTTGTACCACATTTTTGTCTATTTGAAATATTTGCCCATTTACTACACTTCACTTATACATACAGATTATCTTCGGCAACTCTCACAGTGTTTTGATACTTGGCTCATAGCAGCTTACACGTTTTATTTGCTCGAAATTATCAAGCCGGGTTGGGTCAATCTGAAACGAATATTATTAACTTTGCTGCCTTTTGTGGTGCTGACGGTTTTATTTGCTCTATGCAAAAAGATAGAAATATACAAGTTGATGACTTTCTACGCCATAGCATATAGTTTGGTGGTGTACCTTTATTTTGCTTTATATCATAAGCGATACAATGCAAAGATACATGCTTATTACTCTTATTCCAAGCCATTTAATACCAGATGGATACACCTTTTGGTGGCTAATGCACTAGTGGTATATCTGGTAATTTGGATACTTGTAAAAGATGATTATTCTAAAGATTTAGTCAGTATAATTTATTATGTGCTTACTTTTTGTATATATAATTTCATGTTATTCAATGGGTTGCGACAGGAGAATGTAGTGAGCGAGCATGATTTTACCATGCACAATAAAGAAATATCTACATCGGTATCTGAAATAAATTACGTACAACAAATCGAGTGGCATTTGGAGAAAGAGATGCAAAATAAGAAATTATACCTCAATCCTCGTCTCACTATCAACGATGTAGCACAAACTTTGGGTACGAACAGGACGTATCTATCCAATTATCTTAATCACACGTTGCAGATAAGTTTTTTTGATTACATCAATGCCATGCGAATTGATTATGCCGATGAATTGCTCGCTTCTGCCGACAACAATGACACACTCGAACTAATTTCTGAAAAATCCGGCTTCAATTCGCTTTCCACCTTCCGACGTGCATTCGAAAAAAAACACCACTGCAAACCTTCAGAATTTCGAAAAAATCATTCTAATCACTGACTTTTTTTCTTCAAATTTTCATTTTTTTACCTATTGATACTTAATTTTACCTATTGACACTTTTGAAAGCTGTTGATTTATATACTTTTGCCTAACATTTTTCTTATCTGTATTTTTTATCGAAAATAATGACTTCTACTTTTTCCATTTCCGAATTGAAACAGATGAAAGATAAATTAAGTTGATATTATTGGGCAGATTAATATAATATTTGCCATTCGCTAAAATTGTATCATCGCTCATTTCGGGCATTAAATTTTTATAATATGACAAAAAACAAAATTTTTAGAATGGTGCTATGTTTGGCTCTAATAGCAGGCTGCACAAGTAGTGTATTTGCACAAGATGCAAGTAAAGATCAGGCAACGGTTGAACAACAAAAAAAACCGGAAAAGAAGAAATCGAAATTCGGTTCATTCATTCGTAAAGTGGGCGAAAGTACCACGGGTATCAATATGAGTAACGAAACCTTTGTTGCCATGAATATCAATGCACAAAAACTGATTGCTATGGAAGTGATTTCTTGCGTAAGAGACAAGGCCTCAAATACGGTAATATTGACCTTGGGCGTAAAAGCGAAACAAAATGGGGTGCAAACTTCATTGGGGAAATCTTGTGGAAATGGCAATCAAGAGTGCGTTTCCGGATATGATGCCCAAGGCAATGCCTATGAAGGGCAAGAAGTGGGCTCTTTTTCGCAAGTAAGCGGATCAAAAGAAAATCCGGTAGGAATTCCGATAAAGTACGAGTTCGCATTTTCTGATATACCAGCCACGCTTGGAAGTTTGGAGGTAGTGCAGGTAGAATTTTATATTTATTCTAATCAAAGCAGCGTAGGTTCTAATATGTCCAATGTAGAACCAATTCAAGTTAGAAATATTCCAATTCAATAAAAAATCAATTTAAAAATGACAACAACCCAATTAAAAATAGCTATTCTTTTTGTTTCAGTAATATTATTGAGTGCTTGCAATGGCGATAAAGGCGAAAAATCACTCAATAAATTACCCAAGAACGAAGTGTTGGGAAATATTCCCTCACTTGTGTTACAAAAAGCACAACAGGACAGTACAGTAAAAGCAGAGTACAAGGCAGAAATGGAAAAATTTACTGAATATACGGAGAAAAATCTGAAAAAAGCAGAAGAATTAACGAAGAAATACAAAGCTGATTTAGAAGAAATTGAATTGGAATTTCAAGCGAATTTGACCAAAGAAAAAGCGCAGCTAATTGGCAAATCCATTCCTTTTGAAGTGGCTGACGGAATCGGTTATACAATCAGCGATTTGGTGATAACTGATGTGGAAAAAAGCGGACAAGTGGTATGCGAACATAAAGCGCAAGTTGTGGATATAAACATCGCATCCATTAACGGAAATAGTAAGCCTGAACTGATAATAACGTGGACAGAAATGGACAATACGGGCAACCAAATTGGGTCAAACAGTGCCGCATATATTGGTGTTTCAGCCAAAGAAAACAATGCAACCGGCACGAATAAAATGTATATCTCCATTCGTAAAAAAAATGCCGAGCAATATGTGAACTTTCAAAAAATAAAATTTATCCAATCGTAATCAATTCTCAGTTTTTGCAAAAACAGAATATGTCTCACTATTGAGCATGAAGACAAAAAAGCTGTTTCAGGACCAAACTGAAGCAGCTTTTTTTGTTTTTATATCATTGCTGTCCGATAAAACTCATGCACACCTTTGTAGCGATTTGTAAATCTGTATGTTATTGACATAAAAAAAGAACGGGGCTTATCGTTGCAGTACATGCAGATTATCAAATAGTTGATTGTGTTTATCGGACACTAATAATAAAAAACCGCCCTGCCAATTTATTATCGGCAGAGCGGTTTTCAATTATTATTTATCGGGTTAGCAATATGAACCCGGAACTACGATTGTTTACTCTTTCGGCATCATTACAATTACGGCATTATTGCCTTGCGACAACAGATTTTGTACGAAATCCTGGATGTCTTTTTGTGTAATGGCGTTTAATGTATTCAAATAGTCGGTATAGGTATTTTCTTTGTAGAAATACTTGTTGTTGAGGTTAGTTAGCCAATAGTTGTTTTCTTTGATATCTTCGCTATATTTTTTAACCATGTACTCTTTTACCTTTTTGAAATCTTCTGTACGAACACCATTTTTGCCAATTGCTTCCAATTCGGTGGCAATAATTTTGTTTAAGTGCTCCATTTTTGCCGGGTCGGTATCGTAAATGATTTGTAGGATGGTTTGTCCTTCGGGGTATCTGGAAATGTTTCCTTGTGTGTAAACTCCGTAAGTGCCACCCTCGTCTTCACGTACTTTTTCGGTATAAACGATGTCCAAAATTTGGTCGAAAACATTCATTACCAATTGGTTTTTGAGCGTTCTTTCCACTTTGCCACTGTAGCTTTTAAATACAGACGCTTTGGGGTTTTGCATTTCACGTTGGAAAATATTTTCTTGTTTTCCGGCTTTATAGTCCATCGGTATGTGTAAGAAAGTATTTTCGGTGTGTTGTCCTTTTATAGAACCTAAATATTGAAGAATCATTGGTTTCATAGCTTCTTCGTCAATATTTCCTACAAAAGTAAATACGAAACTTCCCGGATTTCTATACAACTGTTTGTACATCTCCATGATACGATCGTAGTTGATGTCTTTTAGTTGGTTGTATTTCAAACGTTCTGTGTATGGCAAGTTGCCATAAAGTGCTGTTGTAATAGAGTCGCTGAAAGCTACCATTGGTTCTGCTTCTTGGTTTTTGAGCTGAACATCCATGCGTTGCATGAACGAGTCGAAAGCATCTTTATCGCTTCTTGGAGCGGTAAAATATAGATATACCAATTGGAGCATGGTTTCAAAATCTTTGATAGAAGATGAACCGGTGAAGCCTTGTGAAGTTAAACCAATTTGCGGACGAACGCTGGCATTTTTACCTGCCAATACTTTTGGAAGTTCGGTTGCGCTAAAGTTTCCAACACCGCCCAAAGTTACAACTTGACCCATAACTTTGCTATTGATAGATTCTTTTTCGGCATATTGTGCTGTACCGCCATAGCTGGAAGCAGTCATTTTGATTTCATCATCTTTGAAATCGGTTTTTTTCATTACCACTTTCACGCCGTTTGACAAAGTCCATACGGTGGCATCAAATTCGCTGTCTTTTTCTGTTTTCGCGATAGTTCCAGGGGTTGGAGGAGTTGCTACCAATGGCTCGTTGGATACTTGTTCTACATAGGCCTCAATGTTTTCGGCTTTTACTTTATTCAGTACGTCCAATAGCTCTTGGTTTGTAGGATATACCAATCCATCTTTTTTAGGTCCTGTAACGGCAATCACGATATTTTCGTCGCTGATAAGTCCTTGAATCACTTGGTTGATAGCTTCTACGGGAATGTGAGGAGCTACCGCGTTGAGCGTGTTGTATTCAAACTCGATTCCGGGGATGGGTTCGCCATCGGTAAAGTTGGCAACATATTCTCTTGAGTAAGAGGAGTTTTTTTGTTTGTCGCGGTTGTTGTAGCTGTTTTCAATATTTTTGAGCAGGTTGGCACTTGCTCTGCTATATTCTGAAGCGGTAAATCCGTGTCTTTTTACTCTTTCGGTTTCTCTTACTATGGCTGCCAATGCTTCTTCAATTTTGTCTTCGGCCGAGCCTGCCATTACAGACCAAGCATCTTTGGTTTTAGATACAAAGAAGTCTGAATCGTATGCATAAGCTACAGTGAATGGAGCATTTGGTTTTTGGCTTATTTCGTTCAAGCGTTCGTTCATCATCATGCTTGCTACATTGGTGATATAGCTAATCATATAGCCGGCTTGTGTGTTTTGCATTTCGGCAGGGATTGGGTCGTGTTTGTGGAACATCATGATTTGCGTGTTGCGTGCTTCTACGTCGGTAGCCATTGCAATGATAGGCTCTTTGTTGTCGGGCACGGGGAAATATACACGCTCGGCACGATTCGGGTCGAGTTTAATTTTGGAAAACAACTCCACAATTTGTTTTTCAGTAGCATCTACATCTACATCACCAACAATGATGATACCTTGCAAATCGGGACGATACCATTTTTCGTAGTACGCACGAATTTCTTCGGGTTTGAAGTTATTGATTACATCGATGCTACCAATAGGCATGCGGTTGGCATATTTGCTATCGGGATACATTACCGGAAGCAATTGATCCCAAATGCGTTGTTGTGCGCCGCCTCTGGTTCGCCACTCTTCGCGAATAACGCCACGTTCGTTGTCCAGTTCTTCATCTTCCAATGCAATTCCATCGGCCCAATCATAAAGAACCAAAATTACAGAATCTACCAAGTTTTTGTTGTCGGTGGGTATGTCTGTCATGAAATAAACAGTTTCGTCAAAAGAGGTATAAGCGTTGATGTTTACACCAAATTTGATACCGTTGTTTTGCAGATATTCCAACATGTTCTTTTTGGGGAAATTGGTTGTTCCGTTAAAAGCCATGTGTTCTAAGAAGTGTGCCAAACCTGCCTGGTTGTCTTCTTCTTGCATAGATCCTACTTTTTGAGCGATATAGAAATCGGCTCTTTTTTCGGGAGTCGCGTTATGACGGATGTAATACGTCAATCCATTTTCCAAAGTCCCTTTTCTAACGGCGGGGTCAGTTGGTAATACCGGATTTTGCTGAGCCATTGTTACAACAGTTGTAAGCAAAATGGCAAATAAAAAAGAAATTTTTCTCATTAGTTTTTGTTTATGATTATAAAATTAAAAAAATTGATTATTAGATTCTGTCTAAAACTACTTTTATCAACTCTTCGGTTGAGCCTTTGTAGTCCGCGTTTGATTTTAGTGCCACGCGGTTGGCAATAATAGCGCAAACGGTCATGGCTTTGTGTCCCATCATTTTGCCTAATCCGGCAATTGCCGAGCCTTCCATTTCGTAATTGGTGATGGCGTATTTGTCGTATCTGAACGATTCTATTTTGGCATTCAATTCGGGGTCGGCAAGTGGCAATCGCACGTGGCGCCCTTGCGGACCATAAAACCCGATTGCCGATATGGTTACACCTTGTATCATGTCATGACCTATTCTTCTCACCAACTCCTCATCGGCACTCACCACGTATGGTTTGCAGTGGTTTGGCGACCAATTGGTGTGTTGCATAAATGCTTCTTCAAACTCTTTTTCGCGAATATCGCGCGAATTGGCATAGTAGTGAATCAGCCCGTCAAAACCAATCGATTTTTCTGACACCACATACGAGCCCACGGGACAGTGTGGCTGCATGCCACCCGATGTGCCCACGCGCACCATGGTCAGTTGCTTGCGATGGTGGTTCACGGTTCGTGTTTCAAAATCTACGTTGGCAAGGGCATCCAGTTCCGTGAGCACGATATCGATATTATCGGTTCCGATACCGTGCGACAAGGCGGTTATTCGTTTGCCTTTGTACATGCCGGTTACGGTGTGAAACTCGCGACTGCGCACATCGCACTCGATGGAGTCGAAAAAACCGGCAGTCATCGTAACCCGGTCGGGGTCGCCCATCATCACAATTTTATCCGAAAGTTGTTCGGGTTTTATATGCAGATGAAATGCGCTCCCATCGGGGTTTATAATGAATTCTGATTCGGGAATTGTTCTCATAATCGTTGTTTTATTGGTGTATAGTTGAGGAGCGGAATGCCGCCTCTTTGCCGCATTTTTATTTCACTTACTTCGCACCCGCTTGCGGCTTGGCAATGGAGTCACGCATATCGGTATCCGCTTTTATGTTTTCGAGTCTGTAATAATCCATTACACCCAAATTTCCGTTGCGGAACGCTTCGGCAAGGGCTTTCGGCACTTCGGCTTCGGCTTCAATTACTTTGGCACGTGCTTCTTGTGCTTTTGCTTTCATTTCTTGCTCTAATGCAATTGCCATGGCACGGCGTTCTTCGGCGCGTGCTTGGGCTATATTTTTATCGGCTTGTGCTTGGTCAATCTGTAAAACGGCACCAATATTTTTACCTATATCGATATCGGCAATGTCGATGGATAGAATTTCGAAAGCTGTGCCAGCGTCCAATCCTTTTTTCAATACCAGTTTGGAGATGGAATCGGGATTTTCGAGTACCGATTTGTGCGATGTAGCCGAACCGATGGACGAAACAATACCTTCGCCAACGCGTGCCAAAATGGTCTCTTCGCCGGCTCCACCCACCAACTGTTTGATGTTGGCTCTTACCGTTACACGAGCTTTGGCTATCAACTGGATACCGTCGATGGCTACTGCTGTAACCGGTGGTGTATCAATTACTTTCGGGTTTACAGACATTTGAACGGCATTCAGCACATCGCGTCCGGCCAAGTCTATTGCCGTTGCCATCTGAAACGTGAGGTCGATATTTGCTTTGGATGCCGAAACCAGTGCGTGTACTACTTTTTCTACATGACCGCCCGCCAAATAGTGGGCTTCTAAGTTATCTCGGGTTACATTTTTTAGGCCGGCTTTGTGTGCCTCAATCATAGCATAAACTATGGTATGAGGCGGTACTCTACGCAAGCGCATCATAAACAGCTGGATGAGCGAAATATTTACACCTGCCGAAAGAGCGTTTATCCACAAGAAAAACGGCACGTAATGAAAGAATATCAGTACGAATATTACTATTACAGCAACAATAATGATTAAACTAAATTCCATAATTATTTTGTTTTTGGGTTAATTTGATTTCAATTTTTTTACCAATACGTTGTACGTTTCTATTTTTATCACTTCAATTTCTACATCTTCGTCGATGAAACTGCCGTCGATGGATTTTCCTTCTACCACAGTTTCATTTACCATCACTTTGCCAATCGGATTTAGGCGAGAAATGGCAACGCCCGTGTTGCCCGGTTTTATTTTGAGCAAATCGCTGTTGTCCACACTCTCTTCGATATTGGTTTTTAGTCCTACCTTTTGTAACGCCTTCGATTTTACCAACCAAACAAAGGCAATTGCCAAAACAGCCAACGATGCTACCAAAGTAATGGTTCCGGCAGTGCCGCCCAAGAAAATATAGGCATAAGTAATCCCGCCAATTAGCAGTGCCGCTCCCGCTATACCGGCTATGCTGATGCCCGGCAACAGAAAAATCTCGATAAGCAAAAAAATGATGCCAAGTGCTGCAATTGCTATTACTATGGTAATATTCAGAGTCATAAAAGGTAATATTTATTTTGTTTTGAACTATAATTTAAAAATAGCATTAATCTCTTCGTTTCTTGCATCTATCCGCAATTGTTCTATTTCACGAGTTAGTTTCTCCGTTCGGTTTTCATTTTCTAAGATGGAAGTTCGCAAGTTTTGTTCGCCTTCGGCAAATTGTTGGCGTTGCCAGGTTAGTTTTTGAAGTAACGAAGTCAATAATCTTTCCAACTCTGTTGCTTGCAAAAAAAGATTGCGGGCATTGGCATTTTTGAAATCGTGGATGGAATGATACGTAACTCTGTCGTTGATAACGAATTCGAATTCGGAATTTTCTTTCTTTTCCACACTTTTTTGTTTGGCTTTTGCCAGAAATGGCGCGTAATCTGTCTCTTGATTCCACGATTGGGCAATTGCGGCAATGCGAGCTCTGTTGGCAAGATAGTCCGGATTGTCGCTTTCCACGAGTGTGGTGCGCGGGTTGGGGATAAATGTGTAAACACAAACCGAGTCGGCTGCCTGAAAACGGTCGCTGGCAAACCATCCGATGCCTTTTTCCTCGTCAATAGCCATCATATAATCGTTGAACGGCGAGTTGAATGGCACGTTTAGTCTATTGGGAGTCAGGTAATTATCGGATTGCAGGTTGTATCGGGTGGCAAAAATGTCGTATCCGCCCATCGATTGTTCTGAGCTGGAGGCGAAATAGATAGTTACACCATCGGGCATTACAAACGGGTAAGCTTGTTCGCCGTCGGCGTTTATGTTTTCGGGCAATTTTTGCTCGTTTCCAAACGTGTCTAACAGTTTTTCCATGGTGAAGAGTTTGCCTGCTTGCGAATAGTAAACTTTGTTACTGCGCTCGTTCAGATAAACTGTTTCGTCGGATAATGGCATGTTTTTGAAAAATTCGTGTATCGGCGCCAATGTGCCGGCAGCTTTGCTGAGATTGTACGCCTGTAAAAAGTTGTTTTTGTTAACTAATACACTATCAATTATTTGTATATCTTCTGTGCGGGCTATCTCTTTTTTGAGGGTGGATATGTATTGGCGTTTTGCCTCCAATTTTTCTAAAGCTGCTTTATCGCGACGTTTGTTTCGTTGGTATTTGGCAAATTCACGTTCGGCATCTGCAAACCGGTACATTTTGGCATACAGTTCGCCCAAATAGAGATATGCTTCGGGGATGTTGTGTTTTGATGCAAAAACAAGATATGGTTGTGCTTCCATCGGTTTTCCTGTTTCGAGAAGCGAGGCTCCCAGCCACTGGTTGAGCGCGGCATTGTCGGGTGCAAGGGCGTGCTCGGCACGAAAAATAGGTAACGCGTCGGAAAAACGACCTTCGAGGTACATGCTTTTTGCCTCGTCCAGTGTCTGTCCTTGCAAGGTTTGGCAAAGAATACTGAATAAGATTGTATAGAAAATATATTTTAGTTTCATCTTATATTTTTCTGAATCCAAAGATAGTAATTTTGTTTTAACAACTAAGGCACTAAACATGAATAAATACTGTTTTAATGTTTTTTGACATCTGCTGCACTGCTATGTGTTTCAGCGGATGGATGTATTGGCGACTGCACTTTTTTGTTCAAAATACCAAAATCCCATTTGTAAATTTGTTGAAAAATGAAGATTGCCAAAACTACACTTACCAATGTTTCGATGAGTGACTGCTCGGGGTTTACGGTTCGCAATTTGTACAAAGCATCGGTTTGCAGCACCGAAGAATCGTAGGTTACTAACACCGATCCCAGCGCGTTGTTAATGAAGTGTACACCCAGTGCCAACTCTATGCCGTCGTCCAATATCGAAATCAGACCAAACAGAAGTCCCATCAACAAATAGTTGGGCATCATCAGCCAAAATCCAAATTTTTCCACTTCGGGATTGGTGGCGTGTGCCAAAGCAAACAATATGGAAGGAATGAGCAATGCCAACCACCTGCTTTTGCTATAACGGGCAACTCCTTGTGCTAAATATCCCCTGAAAACTACCTCCTCGGTACTGGTTTGAAATGGCATAAGTATCAGCACTACGATTATTAATCCGAAAATGGCAGATGGATTGAACCGAAATTCGTAGTCGGTCGGTGATGCATTGTAGAGCGATATGTAAAACGAAACCACGAGTAGCAATCCCCACACCAAAATTCCCATCCCGATTCTGCCCCAACGTAGTTTTCTGCCGCCATTGATGGTATCTGACAAGGTGCGTTGGTGAAAAGGCTTCACGAGTAGTGCAAAAAAAAGGAACATTGTTACAAAAGTGAACAACATAATTGCCAATCCTGCATTGTTTGATAAGCCATATCTGCTCAAATCCATCGGATTGTCGGAGGCGATAATTTCTGTATTTCCGGATGATGCCTCGTTTATCAGTCTGACAATAGCCAAAGGTGTGCCGCCGATAAGTGAACCGCCGATAAAAACGATAAGCAGCAATACGATATATCTCCAAATTTGATTTTTGCCGAGAAAAACGCGTTCTAAGTGTCTCATACAGTTATATATTTAAAGGTCAGTTCCTCGGTTTGATGATGGTGTTGATGGAGGTGGCGGAGGTGGAAATGCATGGGTATTTGTTTGGATGTTTTGTTTCTTGTTGCTGTAATTTTTTGCCGCGAAAATTATAGCCACAATATATTCAATTATTGCTATACCCAGCAATGTCAGTTTTAACCATGTAATATCTATGGTAGTGCTAATCATAAAAAACATGGTTCCCAGACCCATAAATAGAATCCACAGTTCTTCCAATTTGTTATTTTTCTTATTCGTACTCATATTTATTTTACTGCTTTTTTAAAACTATATTCCTTTTTCTTCCTGCCACTCCATAATATCTCCCGGTTGGCAGTCCAATTCTTTGCAAATGGCTTCCAGCGTGCTGAAACGGATGGCTTTTGCCTTGCCCGTTTTCAGGATAGAAAGGTTGGCAGGCGTTATCCCTACTTTTTCGGACAGGTCGTTGAGCGAAATTTTCTTTTTCGCCATTTCCACGTCTAAGTTGATGATGATGGGCATTTTTATTTACGATTTGGGATTGTGGATACAAAAGATGAATTCTTGTTCTTACCCATTTTCTTTATTTACCTGTATTTTATTATCAATGAGTTATTTGAAATATAAATTCGCCAATATTCTTTCCAAATATATAAATGGAAAAAAGACATAATGCTATTACAATTGCAGCAAAGAATTTGGGATTAGTTTTCAAAAAACTCCAAATTTTATTTAGCACAGCATTATCTGGAACTACTTTTCCGAAAGCATGATTACTTTCTATTTTATTGATAAGTGTTGATATAGACATTTTTTACTGTTTTTAAATGGTTAAATCCTGTTCCTCTTTCAATGTGATGGCGCGTTTCATCACGTTTGTTGCAATAAGCAGAATGATACCCAATAACAACTGTTCGTGCTCTAAATTTGGCATGATAATCTTGTAATCGGCAAGTTCCAAAAGCGACTTTGTTGTAGCGTGATACATTACGTAAAAAGCCAATTGAAGCACATAGATGCTGATGGTAAACACACCCAACTTACGGAGCCTTCTGACATTGTCTTTCGAGAAAATATTGTCTTTGTAGAATGCCAAAATCAATTTATAGAACAGAATGAGTATCATCAAATACAAAACCAAAGTGGGTAGAGCAGTCAGCATCATGGCAGTATCCAGCAAAAATGATTTTGTGGTTTGGGGTTGCGTATGGGTGTACTGAACTTGTATCTTGTCGTAACTGATGGGTGTGAATTCTCCCGTTTTCAGATTGCGAACCGAGTCGGAATAAAATTGATTGAAATCTTTTGGTTCGAGAGTAACAATGAGATTCTCCCAAGGACCAATTTTGCCACCGGCGTTTTCCATTTCGGCTCTTTGCATCCCTTCTTTAAAAGCCTTCACACCACTTTTCCAATCTGCCACAAAATGGGCTGTAATGATAAACAGATATACAACTCCCGCTAATATAGAAAGTATTGCTAATTGCGTTTTTGAAGTTTTTCGTTTCATCTTTTTCTACAGTTTGTTTTATTTCACGGCACAAATGTAGTACAATAATTTTAATAAACAACAAATATTTATCGAAAAACGATAAATAAATATTATTTAACAATGAAAAACTATCGTTTCTTTTTGTAGAAAAAGACGAGAAAAGCCTACAGCAACGGCACGGTTAGCATATTTGTGCGGGGAAAATTCCTCGTTAGATGATTGGAGATGTATTGTTTGGTATCCTCACGAATGGTGGGGTCGTCATCGTGCGGGTAGCTGTTGTATAGCACGGTGTGCAGCTCTATGCGCCGCGACCGGATGGCTTCGAGCGAAAGCAAAGTGTGGTTGATGCTTCCCAATTTTCCGGAGGTTACAAAAATAAGGGGATAGCCGCGCTGCGCTAAGTAGTCGATGGTGAGCAGCTCATCGGTAAGCGGCACCATTAGTCCGCCCGCGCCCTCCAGCAACACGATGTCGTATTTCTGTACCAGCTGTTGGGTGCAAGCATCAATGTGATTAAAATTGATGGGGCGATTGTCTATTTTGGCTGCCAAATGCGGTGAGCAGGGGTAGGAGTATATTTCGGGCATGGTGATACGACTTTCGTCTTCGGGCGTGAGCCCGATTTGCATCAGGCGGCGGTGCAGCAAAATATCTTCCGATAAATTGCTGTTGCCTGTTTGAATCAGCTTTTGGGTGATTACATTTTTTCCTTCGTTCATCAGTTCGCGTGCCAGAAATCCTGTCGCGAAGCTTTTACCGGCATCGGTATCTATGCCGCTGATAAAATAAATTCCGTTTTTCATATTTTATAATTTTAGAGCCAAGAATCAAGAGTCAAGACTTTTAGACAATTAGACTTTTTTGAAATGTTTACCCTTTCGTTAAGCAACTTCGGACTTCGGACATCCAGTCTTCGGACTACATCATCTTCTTGTTTCGCTCGTGGGTGTTTCATCTATTCGTTTTTTTACGCATTTCGGGTCATGCGATTTCAAAATTGCTTTGTAATAATACCCGACCTTACTTTTTTCGCAACACCAAATAAATTGGATGATACGTCAACCGATAAGACCCGTCTGTCGTTTTAAAAGCCTCGTAATCGCGGATGAATTGCTGTAGCGTTGGTTTGGTGAAACGGTGATTGGCAATGCCGTTCACGCCTGTGCGTTTCAAATGGTAAAGTACATCTATCGGTTGGCGAAACGGGAGCGAAAACTCCTCCTCTTCGGCGTGAACTATTTGGTACGCTTCTCCCAAATTTTCCACCCATTCTTCTTTCGACAAATAGGTAAGTCCCGTTTTCGTCAGCGCATATATCTCCTTTAAATTGTTTGTACCGAAGGTGGAAATAGCTACAATACCGTTCTCAACCAGAGCCGATTGGCTGCGTTTCAGAAAATCGATTGGAGCGTGAAACCACTGCATGGTGGAGCAGGAGGTGAGCAAATTTAGTTGGGTGGGCAACGTCATGTTCTCGGCATCTCCCACCGTGAAGCGAATTTTTTTGTTGTCGGCAATCCACTCTTGGCAACTGCATTGCATCTCTTGGCACAAATCGTTCAAAATCAACTGCTCGGGAGCAAAAGTCCTCTCCAACTGACGCGAATAAAACCCCGTGCCGCAGCCAAATTCGTAAATACGTGGAAATACGCCGTGCGTGTGCTCTTTGAGCAATTCAATCATTCTTAGCGATATTCGCTCCTGAGCCAACGCGTTGGCTTGGTAGGTGTGCGCTGCTTTTGCAAAACGATTTTTAAGTAAAGTCTTGTCCATTCTCATTTTATTTGAAAAAAGTGGATTGAAATAGTTCTTGCGCCCAGTGCGGTTGTGCTACTTGCGTGGTTTTTACCGATATGGATTGCCAAGCGTGGAATTGATTGGCGGGCGGAAAAATCAAATCGTCGGTGCCAATGTATGCTTCGTCCCAACGAAAGTTGCTCTCGGTTTCTGATTTGCAACGTTCTATGATACAAGACAGCTCTTCGGATATATCGTCCAATGTTCGTTGGGGCAAGGCAGTTGCAAACGCCTCGAACCGCTCTTTGGAGCCACACATCCGGCGGAAAAATTTCTGCAAATTACGCTCGTTGAGCTGCTGCAAGGTGCCCAATGCTATATTTTCGGGAATGCCCCGCTCGTTGTCCACCGGAAAAGGTGTGCCGTTGATTGCCGTCTTTTTTGCGATTGGTAACGAACTGTTTTCCAACGCTCTTTCTGCCGCCCAAACGCCCATCGACCAAGCAACTACGTGTATCGAACGATAGCTTTCCAGCGCGGAGGTGTCCCATTGTTGCTCCCGGTAGTCGTAGCAAATCATCAGGTCGTTTTCGCCTTTGCTTTGCAAAAAAGGATTTTCGTCCATCCCCCAGCCGGCGAAAAAGAGCGTCAACTGTGGCGTCTGTTTTCGGGAAATAAATACTTGTTTCATCCGATGGGGTATTTTTTAATTATGTCGAACAACACCGCTTCCAACCGCTCCACATCGGAAAAATCCATGTTTGCCGTCAGCGAAAAACGAATACGTGCCGAGCCTTCGGGAACCGTTGGCGGTCGCACGGCAAGTGCATAAAAACCGTGCTGCTGTAGCTCTTCGGCTATCTCAACCGCTTTTTTGCTACAACCCACTACGAACGGCACAATATTGCTTTGCGAAGGGCAAGCGATGCCTGTTTTTTCTACAATTTCTTTCATTCGAGCAGAGATCATCTGCAAATGTTGTCGCTTGGCGTTTTGTGCGGGCAGGTTTTTCAGTACAAATGTAGTCCAGTCGCACAAGAAGGGTGGGAGCGCCGTGCTGAAAATAAAGGAACGCATCGTGTTGATGAGATAATCGCGAATTTCGTTTTTGCAAATCACGTACGCACCCATCGACGCCACGGCTTTGCCAAACGTGCCCACCAAAAAATCAATCTCGCCCAAGGTATTGGTCTCTTCGGCAACACCCAGCCCGTTTTCACCCCTAACGCCCACAGCGTGCGCCTCATCTACGTACAGCAAGACGTTTGGATAGCGGTGTTTGAGGGCTGCCAATAGGGGCAAATCTGCCAAATCGCCGTCCATGCTGAAAACGCTTTCCGTTACCACGACGATGCGTTGGCATTGTTCCGCGTATTTTTTTATCAGATTTTCCAGATGCTCGTAGTCGTTGTGCCGAAATCGGACGGAGGTAGCGTTTGAAAGACGAATGCCGTCAATGATGCTGGCATGCACGAGTTTATCGGCAAGGATAATCGTTTGCTTATCGCAAATGGCGGGTAAAATACCAATATTGGCGTGGTAGCCACTGTTGAAGAGCAGCGCGCTTTCTGCTCCGAAAAGTGTCGCCAATTGTTGTTCCAACTTTTCGTGCGAGGAGAAGTTCCCACATAGCAGTCGGGACGATGAAGCCGACAGACGTGCCGTTTCCAAATCCGTGGAGCGGAAGAAAGCCGCTTGCAGCTCCGAGTCGGAAGCAAGACCCAGGTAGTCGTTGGACGACAAGTTGAGCATTCGGACATCCTCTTGCCAAACCCATTTACCTTGCTGACGCACGTTTTTTAGCGTGCGATAGTTGCCCGTGCCCTTTTGGTGCTGCAGGTGTTGAGATATGTATTGAAGGGATGACATATTATAATTCATGAACAATTTTTAGAATGGCTCGCGTGAGCTTGCTTAGCTCTTGCGGCGAAATAATATAAGGTGGCATTACGTAAACCAACTTACCAAACGGACGCACCCAAACGCCCTCTTCCACAAAACGGCGTTGAATATAGCGCATATCCACCGGTTGTCGGGTTTCTACCACGCCAATTGCACCCAATACGCGCACATCGGCAACTTGCTCCAACTCTCGGGCGGGAGCCAATTCTCTTTTTAATTGCGACTCAATCTGCTGTACGCGCTGTTGCCAAGGCGACGACAGCAGCATTTCGGTCGATTTTGTGGCGACGGCACAAGCCAACGGGTTTGCCATGAACGTTGGTCCGTGCATAAACGCGCCGGGCGAATGCTCCGAGATGGTTTGCGATACCTGTTGGGTGGTCATCACCGCCGAAAGCGTCATATAACCGCCCGTGAGCGATTTACCCACACACATAATATCGGGTAGCACGTCGGCGTGTTCGTAGGCAAACAATTTCCCGGTTCGCCCAAATCCGGTAGCTATTTCATCAAAAATGAGCAGCACATCGTACTGTCTGCACAGAGCGGAGGCTTCTTGCAGATAGCGCGGATGATAAAAACGCATGCCGCCGGCTCCTTGCACAATGGGTTCGAGGATAAAGGCTGCTATCTCGTCGGCATGATTTTCCAACGCCTCTTTCAGCGGCTTTATATCGTCGGGATTCCATTCTCCTCCGAACTTCGACTGCGGCGCATCTATAAAACGGCGTGTGGGCAATGCCGTGCCAAAGAGATGGTGCATTCCGGTTTCCGGGTCGCAAACCGACATGGCGTTCCACGTATCGCCATGGTAGCCCGAGCGAATGGTTACGAAGTTGTTTTTGTTCGGTTTCCCCAGTGCGTAATAATATTGAACCGCCATTTTCAGCGCAACCTCTACAGCCACCGAACCCGAATCGGCAAAAAATACATTCTGCATATTGTGTGGCGCATTTTGAAGTAAAATACGTCCCAACGCAATTGCCGGGTCGTGCGTGAGCCCCCCGAACATAACGTGCGACATTTTTTCTGCCTGCTCGCGAAGCGCAGCATTCAACACAGGGTGGTTGTATCCGTGGATGGCGCACCACCACGATGCCATACCATCGACCAGTTCACGTCCGTCCGCAAGCCGTAGCGTGCAGCCTTTGGCACTCTTCACGTGATAGGTTTCGATGGGGTTTTGCATCGACGAGTACGGATGCCAGAGATGTTCGCGGTCAAATTTCTGGGAGTCTATCTCGTATCCCGATTGGCTGATTAGCTCCTTGTCTTCCGACACTTTGGAGCCGATGGTGGTGAGCAAATCGCCCACGATTGCCGAATTGATACCGACGTACAACGATTTCTGCACCGCCTCTTTGCTCAATTGCGAACGTCCGCCCGCGAAGCGAAGATATGCCGTGGGGTTGATGAAACGAAAGAGGGCAATGGTGGTGAGAACCTCCTCTTCGGTGAGTGGCTTTGTTCCCTCCAACGGTGTGCCGGGGATGGGTTGTAGCAGATTGATGGGAATGGATTCAACCCCCAACTCCCGCAGCGTAAAGGCAAATTCTATTCGTTGCGCCATCGTTTCGCCCATGCCGATAATGCCACCCGAACAAATATCCATACCCACTTCCCGTGCTGCTTGCAGCGTCTCGATTTTTTGCTCCTGCGTGTGCGTGGTGCAGAGTTCGGGAAAATAGGAGGGCGCCGTTTCGAGGTTGCAATGGTAGCGCGTGATGCCCGCGTCGTACAACTCCTTCAGCTGCTTCCTATTCACCAGTCCCAACGAGGCACAAAGGTCTATGCGGCTGTGGTCTCGGATATACTCTATGTTGGTTACCAACTGCGATAGCTGCTCCGCGTTCAATTTTTTGCCACTCGTAACCAGCGAATAGCGTTCGATGTCGTTCAGTTCGTTGTGGCGAGCTTGCCGCAAACACTCCTCTTTGGGGAGAAGCGGATATACGTCCGATTGTGTTTTGTAATGAGCCGACTGCGAGCACCATTTGCAGTTTTCGGAGCATCGACCCGATTTGGCGTTGATGATAGAGCAGGTGTGAAATTTTTTGGAGGCGCACGCTTCGGTTATTTCGTGTGCCGCGGCGTATAGCTCCTCTTTGTTGGGTTGTGTAGCCAGCCAAATAGCCTCTTCGTTGGTGAGATGCTGTCGTTGGATAGCTTTCTGTTTTAGTTCGTTAATAGTCATTTTTATACATAAAAAACAGAGAAGAAAACCTCGCTTGTAGCCGGAGATTCTCTTCTCTGTTCGATTAATAATTTATTGTGTGAAACTGCAAAAGCCGCGTCTTCTGCTACAACTTTTGCCCATAAATGGGTCAGTATTCCTGTTTGAAGGAGGGTGAAATTGGGGCATAACTCCACCGCGAGTAACCCCTCGGTTTCGGACGATTGGGTGATGTTTTGACCGATAGAATCGCTCTCTGTCCTACAGTTGGAGCTGCTTGCCTCCTGTTTCTTCAACGAAGAATCAATCAATCCTTTTCGCAAACAACCGATGCTTATTTGCTTGCCCAACCCTGCGAAAACGGCGTAGCTTTTCCGTGTCCATCTTCTGAAACGGATGCTAAATTCGGATGTAGGTGTTATTCTTTTTCGCATGGTTATCCTATTTTCGGCTACAAAATTACAACAAATTTTCCATGAATCGTTGTTTTGTTGCTTTCAAATCCCTTTTTTAAGTTGAGTTTGTTCTTTTGCTATTTAGAAGAAAGAGATGTAACGGATAGCGGTATGTTTTTGTTGCCGATTTCGGAGCACGTCACTTTCAAGCCACAATGAAGTTTGAAGCGAGCCACAGCCGTTGATTTCTGCAGTAACTCGGCAATAAAATATACCGCATGTTACCGTTTCGTTGTTCATTTTCTCGTTAAATTTCTTTCATTTTTGCTGCATCTTTTCTGTCTGCCGTGCGTTAGGGTAGGCAAGCTCTTTTGCAGGTTTTGGTTTTAGCGTTGGCTGGTGCGACCTGCAAATGTGCTTGACTACGAAGCGTGGGCTATT
>CAZVWS010000040.1:0-18087 GCA_964631255.1 uncultured Dysgonomonadaceae bacterium
CTCGCGACCTCATGATTATGAATCATGCGCTCTAACCATCTGAGCTATCTCGCCAACAAAACCATTCTCCGAAAAATTTCCTATCTAAAATGGTGCACAAAAGTATTACTTTTTATTGAATAAAACAACAAATTACCTGTAAAATTTGGGTTTGTGCACCCAATTATTTCAACAATCGTCCAACTTTATTTCGGTTGGCTGCTGTTTTTCTTAAAAATTGAATTTTCCGGAAGAAAAAGTTTTTTTATAATTCAAATTCTAAGCCCATCAAAGGAGCGTGTTGTTGTGCGCCATACACATCGGTTTCGCCAAGCGAGCCGGATGAAATGGGACGAACAATGGTTGTTTTGATGGCTTTTGCCGGGTCGAAATGTACTACACCAATTATTTCCGATTCGGGAATATGGTATAGTGCCGCAAACATTTTTGGATTGAAAATTCCGGCGGCTTTTACACGTTCGTACATGTCGAAATCTTTAAATATCACGTCGAAAGTGAGTTCGTAAGGACCCGAATTTTTGCTCCTGATTACGGATGCTATGTCTGTTAATTTGTATTTCATTTTTATTAAATTGAAAAGCATGAATGAAAAATTGGTTAGAGAAACGATAGTAGTTTTACCTGCCATCGTTTCTTCAAAACCATTATAATCTCTTATAACTGAATGTATTCAATCGGGAATAAATCTACCGGATTGTTTACTTTCATCAAGTGATACACGTTAAACTCGAACACTTCGCCCATTTTTGCATCGGATGGAGAGAATGGGAATGCCAAATTTCCTGCAGTGGCAATGCGTCCTTCGTATCCAAAATGCAACATGGTGCTTCGTGCAAATCCACAAATGGTATTGGCGTGTTCTTGTGTGTCGGCAACTGCTTCAATAATGATAAGCAACTCATCTCCCGTACTTTTTGGAGTTTCGGGAAACATGGCCATTACACCGTTTCTGCCATAGATTTTGAAATCGAGGAAGAAATTGCGAATACCATAATTTTCAAAATTGTTTTTCACACGCTCTTTCACGCTTTTTACAATGTCTTCTATTTTCGACATCATAATCGGGTCTTTCACGCCCGCGCAAGAGATGGTGCGATATCCAACCCGACGCACACCTTCCAACTTAACAAAATACTCTTCGGTGGGGACAAATTCTGTACCCGAAACTTTTACTTTGTTGTCGTCTATTTGTGTGAAGGTGCAATTGTGCAAATTGAGTGCTCCACCGGGTCCGGGCAAAATGTACGGATTTGTTTTTTCGTAAAGCGTGTGAGCTGCAACCGAAAGTGTAGTACATTTGCGTAGCGGAGAAAGTGGTTCGAGAATAAATCCATCTTCTTGCAAATAGCCAAACATACAGTCGCTGCCGCTTCCGGGCAATGCTGCAATTGCGGCACATTCCAATATTTTTCCCATGTGGATTGCCAATGCTTTGTTGAAGCCTTTTTTGATGGCAAGGGCAGAAAAAACAGATGGGTCGTACGAACGTCCGGCAAGAATTACTTGCGCACCTTCTTCCAATGCTTTTATATAAGGTTCTTCACCAATTTGTGCCACGATATGAACCGATTCGTCCACATCTTTTTCCGAAATTTCTTTTGCCGGAAAGAGGGGAGTTACGTTTCCTTCGCGCAAATTGGATTTAACCAGTTCTTTGTCTAATTCCGATTGGATTACTGCCAATTTGAAATGGATATTTTTTTCGGCAGCAATTTCTTTAATGATATTTACCGTTAGCTCTACGTGTGGTTTTGCCCCACTACCGCCTGCAGTTCCGATGATGACCGGAATACCGGCTTCGAGTGCCGCGGGTATCATGATTTCGAGGTCGCGTTTTACCGAGTTTTTGTCGGTAAACGATACGCCTGCACCCAGATAATATGGTCCCGGATCGGTAGAACCGGCATCTACCGCAATCACATGCGGTTTACGTTTCATACCTTCGACAAACGATTCCATTGGGAAACCGTAGCCGAGAATAGCTGTTGGGGAAAGGACTCTTAATTCGTTCATCATAATTTATTGTTCGCCAAAATGTGTCGATGCTTTTGGCTGTTATTTTGTTATTTTGTAAATTCCGATTTATTAGAAAAAATCAAATAAATGGTTTGTTATGCACCTTTCATGGCCAAGATGCGGCTCATTTCGTTGAAAACAATCATGTAACCTTCATCTACGCCCATACCGGGTTTTGCCAAATATTGCACGGGAGAAGTTGCCATAGCAATGTGCGCGCAAATTTCTGCCGAACGGTTGGTTTCGTTGCAAGTGCCGCCCAAGTAAGCGCCCATTTGGTGCTCTTTGCAATACAATACCGCCTCGATGGCGTTGTTGATACCACCCAAATCGGGAGTTTTTATTTGTGCCATGTGTCCGGCTTTTTCTGCCGAGAAATCGATAATATCTTGCAATGTATTGCACCATTCGTCGGCAACAATTTCGGCATCAATACCTTTTTTGTCCATGATAGCGCGAATGTCGTGCAGTGCTATTATTTGGTCTTCTTTGTTACCCATATCTACCGGACCTTCTACTCTGAGTTTGAAAGGTTTGGCTATCTCTGCCAATTCGCCTATGTAGTTGGCAATGGCTTCTACTTGGTTGTCAAACACGATGCCAAGTGTGCCGTAAACGTCGATATGGATGATTGGTTTGTATGACTCAAATGGTTTGAGTTTCAAAATTCTGTCGCGTAACCAACCGAGGTATTCTTTAATTTTTTCGCCTTTGAAGCCAACTTTTGTTTCCACGTGATTGAATAAGGCGTGTGGCAACACATCGGCACCTTTCATAATCATTTTATCGGCATTGAGATAACGGTCGTCGCCCGATTGTGAGAATATAGGAATGATGCGGTCAGATATTTTTGTACCATACTCTTGGGCAATTACTTCTGCCATCAGTTTGCCCTGGCTTTTGGCCACTGCATCTAAGCAAGCTTGTGTAACTCCGTAGCGGATAGCGGTGTGGTATATTTTTCCTGTTTCGGGGTTGATACCTTTGTCCACCAAGTCTGCCATCTCTCTGAAAGTAGTGATATCTTTTCCTACATAAAGAGGAGCAATGTGTTTCTCGATAATAGGAATAAAGTTTTCTGCCAAAAAGAGAGGGTCGCGACCACCGGCACCCGAGTATTGTACTGCTGCACAATCGCCAAAGGCGTATGCACCGTTTTCGAGAACAAAAATTACGGAGATTGACTCACCGGCTTGGCGCACGGCAGTGAATCCGGGTGTTACAGGTGTGCCTTCGTAAAAAGCACCATCATTTTTTGCTCCGTTTTTGATGGCTTTTTGGTCATCGAAGAAAAAACCTGTTTTTCCGGGAGCACAGATTAATTTTGTAATTTTCATAATTGGGAAGAGCGAAATCTTATTCGCCGATATTTTTTAATTAATAATTTATATTTTGATTCTTTTGTTTTAAAAAAAAGCGATTGGGATAATCGCTTTTTTTCTTTATGCTATTTGGGTCTTCCAACCAAAAATCCTTTACCAATGGCATAAACATCGTCGATAACCATTTGGAAACTAACGGGACGTTTTTCAAATTTGGCACGTTCTTCCAGTTTTTGTTTGTGGAAGTCAATCAAATCTTTGGAGAATGGCAGATTACCTACATCGAGTAAGCGAACTGCACCCATATCGTCTCTGGCGGGCATTACTTTTCCGGCATTGTATCTGCTCGGTGCAAATGGCACGTCGATAACTCCTGCTTCAAAAGCGGCAACGGTACCAACGGCATAGTCGCCATTGCCCAGTTCTTCCACTTTATCCAGGATACATCTCATTTCTGCCATGATGATTTCACTTTCTGCAATTACTGCCGGTATGTCTCTGAAATCTTGGTCTTTGAGCATCGAAATAACTTGTTTTGTAGCTCTTAGTCCTGCCGCATTTGCTTCTTTGGTAGGTACACCCATTGCTTCGTGGGGTGTTTTCACAATCACTTTGGTTGCTTTGGCAAGTGCTGCAGCTGCTGCACCCCAAGAGATTACGCCAAATGCTTTTGCTTCGTCTTGCGGGAAACCGCCCATCCACTGGTGGAATACGGTGGTTATGCGCACATCGTTAAACCCGAATTTGTCCAAATATTCGCGAGTCAATATATTTAATGAGCGAATGGCTGCCACGTCTTGTATGAGGTTTCCGCATTGTCCATAACCAACGGTAATATCTTTTACTCCTTGGGTAGCGGC
The DNA here is from genome assembly GCA_964631255.1 of uncultured Dysgonomonadaceae bacterium. Taxonomy (GTDB): domain Bacteria; phylum Bacteroidota; class Bacteroidia; order Bacteroidales; family Dysgonomonadaceae; genus JBGZFC01. Next base: position 4,199 of record CAZVWS010000040.1, read on the forward strand.
AAGCAATGCTTCGATTACAGCTACTGAGTTAGAAATACATGGCGAGATGAGTGTTCCGGTAAGTGGACCAAATGGTTCTCTGTTGATGGAAACTCCGGCTTCTTCATATAATCCAATCAAGCGGTCGGTGTATTGCCAGTATGCAATTGTTTTTTCGAGAGAGTGGCTTTTTGAGTAAGGAATGTTGTACGAAATACCGCCGCCTTCGTATGAGGTGAACCCTCCGGCAATACTTATTTCGGTAAGTAGGCGAGCATCGGGAGTACCGTGGCGTACCTGAACCGGATTTTTGAGTGCTGATGTTACTGTACGGCAAATATCTTTACCATAGTTCACAATAGGAAATCCGTTGAGCATGGAACGTCCGGTTTCTTTGCTTTTTTCGATACCGGTTTCGGCTTCGGTGTAGCGATTGAGACGTGTGTAGCTGTCAACCGTGGTTGGCAGAAGGTCTGCTTCGCCTTCGGTTTCGAGAAATTGCAGTAGTTTTATGTGCTCCTGATAGATTGCTACACCTGCACGTGGCTGGATGAGCGTCTCTTTGTCTTCAGTTGCTTTTGCTAATTTGGCTCCAAATCTTTTTTCTTGAGGAATTGATTTTTGATAGGCTACCGCTTCGTCGAAATCGATATTTTTACCGGTTTGCCAATGTTGAAGTATCTCTTTGCGTTCAGCAAAAAAAGCGTCGTCTGATAGCTTTATGTTTTTTATTTCCATACTCTGTTTGGGACTTTATTTATTTAATTGATTTTATTTCTCTATTGGTTTTATTTCTTTTTTCATTATTCTCAAAGCCAACTCGGGATCTATTGCGCTGAGCAAGCCCATGGAGGCAAAGATGTATTTTTTGTCGAGCATATAGTTTGGCGATTTTGGTTTGGCATACATCGCGTCGGATGTGGCAGATGCTGCGCCTTCGAGCATGTATTTCGGGTTTTCGCTGTTGATGATGACACCGCCAATACCAATAACCGAGGTTATATCTGATAAATCTTTACCGGTAAGTGTAAAAATCTGTCCCCACGGCGTATAGGCCGGTTGAAAAATACCGGCATGTCGTTCTACCGCAATTTTTATCGCGTTGCGTGCAAGTATTTCTTCTATTTTTTGCTCGTTTGTGTTGGCAGAAGCCAATCGGTCGGGGTTTTGGGTGCAATTCTTTACCCAATCTGTAATCTCTTGTTTGCCTATGCCTGATTCTGCCGCAATCAAATCCAAATCTATCTCTTCTGCCAACGACGAAAGGCTGTAGCGCATCCCCAAATCGCCCTCAACGGTGCGTTTGGCAAATGGCTCGGGTAGTCCTTTTATCATGACATTTTCTATGGTTGGCAATCCGTTGGTCATGGAGTACACATCTGTTGTTGCACCACCAATATCTATTGCCAATAAGTTTCCTTCGCCTGCTTCCTGCTTGGTTCCTTTGCTATATAATTCGCATCCATTTAGCACTGCCAACGGGGTGGGAATTATTTTGAAACGGCTCATTTTTTGCGCGTTGCTCAATCCTTTTGCATCGATAATTTTGCTGATGAAAAGTTCTTTGATTCGCTGTTTTGCCGGTTCAATATTGAGTTTATTAAATTCGGGCATCACGTTTTCTGTGATGATATAATCTTTGTCTGATGCCGAAAAAATCTCTTCTAACTGGTACGAGGCACTTTTGTTTCCGGCTGCAATGATAGAAAAATTTCGCTTGATGTTGCACAATCGCTTGGCGTTTGCTACAATCACGTCCTTGTTTCCACCGTCGGTACCTCCACAAAGCAAAACCAAATCCGGGTTTATTTCATAAATCTCTTCCTGCTCTTGCATCGAAATCTCGAAAGAGTAGGTTTTTACAACTTTCGCTCCGGCACTGGAGGCAGCCATTTTTGCTGCTTTTGCAGTGAGTTCGGGCACCAGCCCAAGTGCTACCATTTTTAGTCCTCCGGCAGCACTACTGCAGCAAAGCATTTCGTCAAATTTGAACGGACCAATATTGGTTTCTAATTTGGACAAGGCCGTATTGAAACCGTCCATTACATTCGTTTCGATGGTAGTGAATGCGGTGGATGTTCCCAATATTGCGCCTTTTGCCGCGTCTATTGCGGTAAGCTTTGTGTATGTGGAGCCGAAATCGGCAGTTAAAATATTCATTGTAAAGGCCTTTGCTTATGGCTTAGGGCAGGGTGTGTTATCGAAAAAAAGATGTTGCAGAAATGAGTTTTCGGGGCATGATTATTTTATTCCCAAAATCTCGTTGAGGTCGGCAATCGTTGTTTCAATTTGTGTGCCGGGAGGATAAACTCTGGTAAACCCCATTTGCTTGAAACGTTGTTCCACATCTTCAAAATTTTGTTTTCCAACTACCAAGTTTCCTCCTGCAAGAAGGGGGATATCTTTGAGTCCGGCCTCGTTGCATTTTTCGCGCAAGCCGTTACAGTCAATTTCACCATGACCGTAAAGCGATGAAACGAGTATTGCATCGGCATTCGTTTCTAATGCTGCTTCGATATACTCTTCTTGCGAAACCATTACTCCCAGATTAATTACTTTGAATCCGGCTTGTTCTAATGCAAAAGTAAGAATTTTGTTACCTACAGCGTGTACATCGGCACCGATTACGCCTGTTACGATTGTTTTCTTATCCATAAAATGTTTAGTCATAAAAATTGGTGCAAAATTACGGACTTTACTTGTAATGACAAAAAATAATAAGCAATTTAAATGGTTTGTTTTGAATTTTTTTTTCAGTGAAATATAGACAAGTGATAGAAAAAACTTTCATTTTGATGCAAAAAGTGTCATTTTGCTGTAAAAAAGTTTGAAATAGTACCACTTTATCCCTATTTGCTTATAAATAAAGAGTTTGTGTTTGTTGGAAACGATTTTCATTAAAATAACTTAATTCTGTTTTGATATATTTTTTGTGTTGATACGAAATGGAAATGAGCGAGATGTTTTTTTTGGTTATTCAGATTTGTGAGAAAAATGTGGTTATATTATCTTTGCGAGGACAAATAGACAAAATTATGCAGAATTTTCCCCTTTTACAAGTTTTCCAAAATTTAGAACAATTAGATAGTGTTCGGATCAATTTTAGTTCGGGTACGGTCAATATCATGAATTTTGCCATTGCATTCATCATGTTTGGTGTGGCTTTGGGCATCAAACCCAAACATTTTAAAGATGTTATTTTGCGTCCCAAATCGGCAATTGTAGGGGTAGTGTCGCAATATTTTTTACTTCCGGCACTCACATATATTCTTGTTCTTATCGTGAAGCCCAGCACGGCAGTAGCCATGGGAATGATTTTGGTAGCTTCGTGTCCGGGTGGCAATGTGTCTAACCTGATTTCTTCTATCTCCAAATCGAATGTGGCTCTTTCTGTAAGCCTCACTGCTATTACAACGGTAATGAGTTTGTTGATGACGCCGCTTAATTTTGCTTTTTGGGGTGGTTTGTATGCCAAACATTCGCCATTGCTGGTTCCGATAACCATAGAAGCCGCCGAGATGTTTCGTACGGTGTTTATTATTTTGGGTATTCCTGTTATTTTGGGAATGATTGTGGGAACAAAATTTCCGGTTTTTGCAAAGAGGGTAGAAAAACATGTGCAACGAGCATCTATTCTGTTTTTCGTGGTTTTCATCGTAGGCGCGCTCGCGGGTAATTTTTCTCTGTTTTTAAAATATATTCATCTTATTTTTTTGTTGGTGCTGCTGCATAACGGATTGGCCTTTTTGGGAGGATATTTGCTTCCAAAAATTCTGAAAGTGGACGAAATTAATTGTAGAACCATCTCCATCGAAACAGGTATTCAAAATTCGGGATTGGGGCTGGCATTGATTTTCAATCCGCGTATTTTTCCACCCGAATTGGAGTTGGGCGGAATGGCTTTTGTAGCCGCTTGGTGGGGTGTTTGGCACATTGTAGCCGGACTTATTCTCGCTTTTTACTGGCGTAAAAGAAAACCCAAATAATGGCTTTTGGACAAGGGTTGAATCAGAGTTTTACCTTGATTTTTTTTCCTTTGCCTTCGTTCCAAAAAGCATCCAATGGTGCTACTATATATGTGTAGCTATTGTTGCCGCCTTCGTATGGCAGAGCGAAATAGTTGTGGGGCGTAACGCCGACAATATTTTTTGCACTACTGATATCTTTCTTCTCACCTTTTCTAAATCGATATACCACAAATCGTTGTGCCGATTCTGGATTTTTTGCATTTTTGGCATATTGCCAAGTTAGAAAATGTGCATTTTGGGTGTACGATTGTTGCAGCTTTTTTACTTTTGACGGTTTCCCTTTGTGCATGTGCGTGTAAGGCGGTATGAGCGATTTACTTTTGTGTATGCCCGTTTGCATTTGAACTGCAACGTTTTTATCATTTTCAATAATCTGATAACCATACCAGTAGCTGTTTCCATTCACGAAAGACATTTGACGAGATTGGTTGATTTTTGTTTCCAACTCATTTTTGTCAATCGAGCGTTTCAAATCTTGACCAATGTAAAGCGGTTGCTCAAAATTGTTTGCATTCCACCAGTGGAGTAGGGTGGTATAATCTGCTTGGGCATGTCCAATTTCCCAATAAAGTTGCGGCATATTGTAATCAATCCATCCTTTTTCTACCCACAATTTTATATCGGCATACAAGTCATCGTAGTTTTGCAACCCATTGGTTTGGCTGCCGTTGGGGTCATTTCTTTTATTTCGATATATGCCAAAAGGGCTGATACCGAAGCGCACCCACGGTTTCACACCGGCAATGGTGTATTTTATTTGTTGGATGAGCAGATTCACGTTGTTGCGCCTCCAATCGTCGCGTTGCGTAGTCGAAAAGCCTTGCGAAGAAGCATACATGTTGAAACTTCTGTTGTCGGGAAATGGTGTGCCGGCTATGGGGTAAGGATAAAAATAGTCGTCTAAATGGATGGCATCCACATCGTATCGAGAGACTATATCGTGAACTACATCGCATATATGACTTCTGTTTTCGGGCAATCCCGGGTCAAAAAACAGTTGACTTCCGTATTGCACAAAACGCTCGGGATTGCGTTTGTAAAGATGATTGTCTGCCAATCGGCTATTGGTGCTTGCTTGTGCCCGATAGGGATTGAGCCAAGCGTGTAGCTCCATACCTCTGTTATGACACTCTTCTACGAGAAGTGCCAGCGGGTCAAACGATGGGTTGTCGGGAGCTTTGCCTTGCACGCCGGTCATGAATCGTGACCAAGGTTCGTGGTTGGATGGATAAAACGCATCGGCCTCCGGTCGTATCTGAAAAATAACGGCATTGATACCCGCTTCATCCAGTTTTCGTACCATTTCTTTCAGATAATTTGCCATTGTTGCGCTATTCATTTTGGCATATCTGTCTTGCCACACGGTCTGAATCCATGCACCTCTAAACTCGTGTTTGGGTTGCGGATTGGCAACTTTGGTAAGCGAGGTTTTGGATGTGGCACAAGCCGACAAAATTGCGAATAAAGCAAATACAAAAAAATATTGTGCGAAACTGCTGTTTTTTTTCATATCGAGTCGAAAATCAATTTGTGTGATTTGAAAGTGAAAATAGTACTTTTTTATAGAATTATTATTCCATTTTATTGGAAGTTGAAAAGTGCAAAATCAACCGTTTTATCCATACGACAATCCATGCCGTGGCAAGTCTTACACCAAAAATCCACCAAACAGATACGCCAAGTGCCACAAAGAGCAAATTATCTTCAATTGCCGAATGCGACATGGCGAGGTGGTAGTTGAGCAATCGTGCGTCGGTGCGCGACACTTTGCCCTCGTTCATTTGGTCAATCATCATGGCTCCGCCGTATGCCAATCCTACAATATAGCCGATGAGCCAAAGAAAACCAACCGATGCAGGCAATCCAAAAAAACGAAGCATCGGCTCGATGCTTTTCGAGAGTTTGGGAATCAGTTTTTTCTTCTCCAGAAGTCGATACAACACATTTAAAAAGATGATGATAGAGAAAATCAACAGAGACATCTGTACCGAGCTTTTTAACCATGCAAGCAGTACGCCGCCAATGGTGGTAATGGTTTCGGCACTTGTTTTATCGAAAAATGGCATGCCCATATCTTGAGGAAGTATTAGGTTGAGCACCAAGCCTACAACAATACTTGTGAAAATGCGCAACAAAAACATAGCCCAAAATGAAGTCCCTGTTTTGGATTGTATGGCGCTCTCGACCGGTAAATTGTGCGCAATCTGACACATCAGGGCAAGGATGGTCAGCTCACGCAAGGTTACCGTCATAGACATGATAATGGCAAGCGGAGCGTAAAGAGGTAGAAATATGCTGGTTATGAATATGATAGCTGTGCTACCGGGCAGTCCCAAGTGCATGAAAACCGGGTCTAAAAATTGGGCGATATAGGTTAAAACCCCGAAAAAATCTAAAAATCGGACTACCAATGAAATGGGTAAGATAATTTTAAGCAACCACAGGGTGGTACGCGACGATTTTTTAAGCGTGTAAAGTATAAAATAACGGATTGAACTCATTTTTTATGGATGTGGTTTCATCGCTTTCTTAATTGTAGATAAGAGGATATAGAACAAAGATAATAACCAAAAACTATACTATTTTTTGAACATTCTGTCCATGGAGCGTTTATCTTCTTTCTCCTTGAGCGATTGGCGTTTGTCGTACTGTTTTTTTCCTTTTGCTACGGCAATATTTAGTTTTGCCAGTCCTTTCTCGTTGATAAACAATCGGGTAGGGACTATGGTAAATCCAGTTTCTTTGGTAAGACGCATTAGTTTTCGTAATTCGGTTTTGTTCAACAGTAGTTTTCTGTCGCGTCTTGCTTGGTGGTTGTTGTATGTGCCGTAAAAATATTCGGCAATGTGCATATTGCGCACCCACAATTCTCCTCGTTCCAAAAGACAATAGGTATCTACCAAACTTGCTTTTCCGAGGCGTATCGATTTTATTTCGGTTCCTGTAAGCACAATCCCGGCAGTAAACGATTCGAGTAGTTCGTAATCGAATGTGGCACGTTTGTTTTTTATGTTGACAGGGATTTGGTTCATCTTATTCTATATGTTGTTATTAAATTATTGTGGACTTGCTTGTAGGTTGTTTATTTGTATTTTTCTACATGCACTTTTTCCCACAAGAGCTCTTCGGTTTGGTTGGGTGTCCGTTCTTTTTGTTTTCTGCCAAAAACCAAAATACACAATACTTCCAGCGGATTTGGTACTGCCAGCAAATCACAAATATATTCCGACGTAGAAATTGTGTCAGAATACATTCGTCCGCGCACCTGTACCCAGCAACTACCCAATCCCAAATCTTCGGCTTGCAACTGCATATTGATAGCGGCAAGGGATGCATCTTCAATCCAAACATCGCTCAGCAACGGATTTCCAATCACTACAACTGCCAAAGCGGCATCGGCTATGAATGTGGCGCTGTTTGGTTTGCACACAGCCAATTTGTTGAGCGTTTCTTTATTTTCAACCGCGATAAACTCCCACGAATGTTTGTTTTTAGACGTGGGCGAAAGTAAAGCCGCTTCCAATACATGTTGTGTCTCTTCGGGAGTGAGCAGTTCATCGGCAAATTTGCGATAACTGCGACGCTTTATCAATAGATTCTGAATTTGAGTTTCCATTTTAAATGCATAAATATTTACAACTTGCAAAATTACGTATAAAAAAGGAATATCCGCAATTTGGAGCCGGTTGATGCACATTTTTTATTTATTATTAATTGCTGATTGTTGGTTTTTAGGGAACATATCTAAATAAAAGATGTAGGTGAAAAATAATAAACAATTCCAGATACATTTTATAAAAACCTTGTGCAATAAATAATTATTTGCTATCTTTGCACCCGCTTTGCGCAATCTCTGTCGAGTAAAAGTATCGGTATATTGCGTTCAGATGAGTTAATTATTAACATAAAGCATTAAAATACAATGGATTTAATCAAAATTGCAAAAGAATCTTTTGCTACGGAAAAAAAAGAATTTCCGAAGTTCAAAAGTGGAGACACTATCACGGTTGCATACCGTATTGTGGAAGGAAACAAAGAGCGTGTACAGCAATATCGCGGTGTTGTAATCCGCATGTCGGGTCATGGCGATAGCAAACGTTTTACTGTTCGCAAAATGTCAGATAATATTGGCGTTGAACGTATTTTCCCTTTGAATTCTCCTTTTATTGAAAGTATTACACTGAATAGTGAAGGTAAAGTACGCAGAGCCAAGTTGTACTATCTTCGCAAACTACGTGGAAAAGCTGCACGCATCAGAAAAAAAATTATTTAATGATTCTGCAACAAAAAATAGAGAACGCTTCGATACCCTTTCGAGGCGTTTTTTGTATCTTTGTATGAGTCAATCCGGTAGAATATGTTACACAAAGTGCAAGGAATTGTTTTAAGCATCAGGAAATACAGTGACAGATACTCCATCGTGCAAATTTTTACGGACAAATTTGGACGAATAGATTATTTGTTACCCAAAACCCAAAACAAGAAAAGCAAGCTCAACAGCATGCTTTTTACTCCACTTTCTGTTTTGAATATGGAAGTAGAACACTTGCCCACGAGAGACATACAGCGACTGAAAGAGGCAGAACGAGCAACGTTGTTGTACGAAATTGGTTGTAAGCCGGTTAAAGTATCGCTCGCATTTTTCCTATCGGAATTTTTGTCCAAATTGTTGCACGAAACCGATAACAACGAGTCGCTTTTTCTATTTTTGAAACAATCGGTACTCACGTTGGACGCGTTGGAGCGTGGCGTAGCAAATTTTCACATCGCTTTTCTATTCCAATTGACTCGATTTGTGGGTATTGCGCCCAATTTGGACAATTATAAAAAGGGTTTTTATTTTGATTTGGCGGGAGGCGAATTTGTGGAAACCAAACCGATAGACCGACACCACCTCACGGAGCATGAGAGCCAACTTCTGCTTGTATTGAGCAAAATAAACTATCGCAACATGCATCTTTACAGATTGTCGCGAACTGACCGCAATAGTATGATAGACAGGCTACTGTTGTTCTATCGGTTGCACTTGTATGATTTCAACACGTTAAAATCGTTGGACGTGTTGAGAGAGATTTTTTGATTTTTTTTATTTTGAAAATGCCTGAAAAACCAAAACTTTCCCTTTTGTGTGAACAGAAAAATTATCTCCCAACGATTCGTTGAGCGTACCTTGCCACCAACTGGTGAAAACCCGATTTGTAGCCGGATATTTCAAACCGCTGAATGTCATTGGTTTATTACTAAAAGCGAAAATTGAAATCTGTTCGCCCGCAAAACTGTTAAATGTAGTTGGTGAGTTTATTGGTGTAAAAATACCATAATCGGTAATCATTTTTACTTCGGATACGGCGGTGTAATCAACTAATAAAGAGATATTTCCCAATGTGTGGTCTTCCCTTTTTCCGGTAGCTGCAACAATAGTCAGATCTCTTTTCCCGTTTTCTACACAGAACAGCACAGCTTTTGTTAAATCGTTGGTATCCTGTTCTTTATTTGGATGTAAAATGTGTGCGAAACGCGTGGCATTTTCTGTTGAAATGGAGTCGCAATCGCCCACAATAGCGTCTGGTATGTAACCTTTTGCTATGAAATCGTTGGCTGCGCCATCGCAACAAACAATAAATGGCGCATTTTTAATGAATGACAACGGCGTATTGTGGCAAGGGAAATTTCCGTTTGCCACAATAACCGCCGATTGATTTTCTTCTGATGTTTTCATCTTCTGTTTTTTAATAAGAATGGAATTTGACCGGGCTCTTTGGCTACCGGTACTCCTACGGCTTCAAAAGCTGCTATTTTTTCGGTAGCTGTTCCTTTTCCACTCGAAATAATTGCTCCGGCGTGTCCCATCTGTTTTCCGGGAGGAGCTTGCTGTCCGGCAATGAATACGGCAACCGGCTTGGTTACGTGGTCGCGAATGTATTCTGCCGCCCGTTCTTCGGCATCGCCTCCAATTTCTCCAATTAGTGCAATACTGTCTGTTTCAGGGTCGTTCTCAAACATTTCCAATAGTTCTTTGTAATAGAGACCAACCACCGGATCGCCTCCTACACCCACGGCGGTAGATTGTCCCATGCCATTGGCAGTCAGATTGTAAACCACTTCGTAGGTAAGCGTTCCGCTCCGGCTGATTACGCCCGTGTTACCCGGTTTAAAAATCATTGTTGGCATAATACCTACCATGCTTTTTCCCGGCGAGATCAGTCCCGGACAATTGGGTCCGATCAGTTGTGCTCCTTTGCGTTTGATGAAATTGTGTGCTTCTACCACATCCAGCGTGGGCACGCCTTCGGTAATGCAAATAACGAGTTTTACTCCGGCATCGGCTGCTTCCATCATGGCGTCTTTGGCAAATGGTGCCGGCACAAAAATTACCGATGTGTTTGCTCCTGTCTCATTTACCGCATCTTTTACGGTATTGAAAACAGGGATATCATTTACTTTTTCACCGGCTTTCCCGGGTGAGGTGCCGCCCACCACATTGGTGCCGTAGGCTTTCATTTTGGCAGCATGAAATCCACCGTCGCGTCCGGTAATTCCTTGCACGATTAGTCGTGTATCTTGATTGATTAATATACTCATTTTTTAAGATGTTTATTGTTTTAAGTTTAGGGTTTAAAGTTTATTGTTTGGGGTTGGGGTTGATTGGCTCTTGCCCAAATTCGCGACACTTATCTGGAAAGTTCTACCGCTTTTTTACCGGCATCAGCCATGGTTTCTGCCACGTGAAATCTTGTTCCTTGCAGCAAAGCGCGACCTTCTTTCTCGTTTGTACCCGTCAATCGAATTACGATTGGAATGTCCGTTTTTATCTGCGTGAAGGCTTCTAACAGTCCGTTTGCAACATCGTCGCATCGGGTTATTCCTCCAAAGATATTGATTAATACTACCTTCACGTTTTTGTCGCTCAATAGCAATTTCATCGCTTCCACCACCTTGGTTGGATTGGAGCTACCGCCGATATCGAGGAAATTTGCCGGTTCACCGCCATATAGTTTAATCATATCCATGGTTGCCATAGCCAATCCGGCACCGTTTACCATGCATCCTATTTCGCCACCCAAATTCACGTAGCTAAATCCTTTGCTCTTGGCATCCAACTCTTTTTTTTCTTCGTCGGTTGGTTCGTTTAGAGCGGAAATTTTGGGTTGTCGATACATGGCGTTATCGTCAAAAGTAACCTTTGAATCTATGGCGATAACTTTTCCTTCCGGGGTGAGGATGAGTGGATTAATCTCGGCAAGTGAAGCATCGGTTTCAATAAACAATTTGTACAGCTTTTGTAAAATGGACGCTGCTTGGCGCACTTGTTCTATTTTGTCGAAAAGCAAAAAAGCTGCTTCTCGTGCCAAATAATTGGGTACTCCAACCGATGGGTCGATTACAATTTTATGAATTTTTTCGGGGGTTTCGTGCGCAACCTGCTCTATATCTACACCGCCCTCTTTGCTGAGCATCAGCAGGGTAGATTTGGTTGTGCGGTCAACTACAAAACTTACGTAATACTCGGCAACTATATCTTCGGCTTTAGCTACCAATACACGATTTACAACAAATCCATTGATATCCATACCAAAAATATTGTTGGCGTGCATGCGCAAATCTTCTTCATTTTTGATAAGTTTTACGCCGCCGGCTTTTCCTCTGCCGCCCGTTAGTACTTGCGCTTTTATTACCGCTAACGGAACATTTAGCTTGCGATAGGCTTCGAGTGCTTCGTCTATGTTGTAGCATAGGAAGCCATTGTTGATTGGGATTTCGTATTGAGCAAACAACTCTTTACCTTGATATTCATGAATCTTCATGGGCGTTTCTTTTTTTTATAATTGATAATACTGTGATTTTATTGGTGCGAAATATTACCTCGCTTTTACCTTAACATTTTAACGGGCAAAAAGTTGTCGTTGTTTTTATGTTGAATAACATATTTTGGATTTTCACGTATTAGAAAAATGAAACCCACACGTTTCTATCAACGTGCGGGTCCCCGAATTTTAAAAACACAATTATTATATTTATTATGGCATGTAAAAGTAGATTTTCTTGGTAATTAGTGGCTTATGTTGATTGAGATACCTCCATAAAACATGGCTCCATAAACCGGAGCATACATGAATGCTGCATCGTCTAAATATTTTTCATCTTGTATATAGCCGAAAATATTCTTTCCTCCGGCATACAGACGCACTTTTCCGAATGTTTTGGATGCGCTCGCGTTGAATGTCATATAGGGTTCCGTTTTTTTGATTTTGGAGCTACGACCTTCCGTATCGCTGATGTAGTCGATATACATAGCACCCTGGTATAATCCGTAAAACGTGAAGTTCCAGGTGCGTGGCGCATATTCTATTTTAAAACTTCCTGATGTTGACGGGAATCGAGGAATATGGATGCTGATGTCTTGGTATGGTGTGTCTTTCCAATCTTCTCTTATATCGTCGTATTTACCACTATTGAGGGCAAAATCAACACCCAAATTCAAGTTTCGCAATGGATTTACCAATACGGTCATTTCTAAACCTTTTACCGTGGCATTACCAATGTTACGCCATTGATATGTATAACCTAAATTGGTAACATTGTCATCGGCATCTGTAAAATCGATTCGATTCAATAGGCGAGTGTAAAATCCGTTTATGCTAACTTGAAAGTGATTTCCATAATAGTCTGCAGATAAATTGGCACTGCGCGAAGTTTCGGGTTTCAACTCCGACGATTTCCATACGCGAGGCGAGCCGCTGCAAAGGTGCAAATCTTCCGAAAAACCATACGGCGCACGAAATCCGGTTCCTACGTTTGCTCGTAGCGTGAGCTTGTTTGTAACATTGTATTTGAGTGCCAAGCGAGGATTTACGCTTGTTCTGTTGAATGAAGTTTTTGGGAAATCGGAATCGAAAACCGCTTGATCGGAGGTGTACTTTTCTTCCGAAGTATGTCTGTCGACACGCACGCCGGCAACCATTGTAAATTTGGGCGAAATCTGCCACTCGTCTTGAACAAAACCTCCTATTTCAAACGCATGTTTATGTGAGGTAGATTTATAAGGTGTGCCGTAATACTGGCTTGCCGAATCTACTACTGCATACATACCCGATTCGTTGAGATTTGTAACATAATTTTGAACGCCAATCATGAGATTGTGATTGCCTAATTTTTTTGAAAAAGTGAGGGTGGAAATCAGCGAATTTTCGCGAGCCAAATAGGGGCGCATAATTTCGATATTGGGCGATTCGCCATTGTGTGTGTCCATATAATCACCCAAAAACGAGTCGTTTGTAGCGTTTCGGTTGTGGTTGATATAGGAGTTATTGAAGTTAATTTCGGCATCGTTGGCAAATTCTACTTTGTAATTCGCTTCCAATTCGTATCTGACTGTCGTAATGTTTTCGGTTCCTTCAGTAAATGGGTTGTGATATTGGTCGTCGGTAATAACACCTCCTTCACGTTTTTCGTTAATCATTTTACCTCTGATAACCAGTTTGTCGCGGTCGAAGAAAGGATTATCGATATACAAACTCGCGCCCAAATTGTGCAAATTAGAAGCTACTCTATCAGAAATACCGTCTTTCTTATTCACCTCTTCCCGAGTGGAACCCTCTCCGGTTTCGTCGATAATCCCGTGGTCAATTTTTTGGGCGTAAACACTCAATCCGATATTGCCTTTTTCGTTGCGAATGGACGAAGAAAAGTTATAAACATTGGAGTTGTTTGTGCCAAACTGAACATCGGCGGCAATATGAGGAATGGGCGACGGAGTTCGGGTAATGATGTTGATGGCTCCTGCAATAGCACTACTGCCATATAGAGCCGAACCGGCACCTTTTACAACTTCGATGCGATCGACATCGCCTGTACCAATTTGTTCCAAACCATACACACTTG
>CAZVWS010000041.1:0-4118 GCA_964631255.1 uncultured Dysgonomonadaceae bacterium
ACCCCAACGGATAGGTTATCCAACCCCAACGGATAGGTTATCTAACCCCAACGGATAGGTTATCAACCCCGACGGATAGGTTATCCAACCCCAACAGATAGGTTACCCAACCCCAACGGATAGGTTACCCAACCCCAACGGATAGGTTATCCAACCCCAACGGATAGGTTATCTAACCCCAACGGAATAGTAAACAACCAAAAAATCCCCAACCGACATAACCGATTGAGGATTTTTCGCCAACAGCCAACAGCCAACAGCCAATAGCCAACAGCCAAAAGCCAACAGCTAATAGCCAACAGCCAATTCCTATGCTTTACCTGCACTACCCAATACTTTTTCGGTTTTGTGCATGTATAGTTTTTTCAACTCTTCGCGTGCCGGTCCCAAATATTTGCGTGGGTCAAACTCGCTTGGTTGTTTTGCCATCACTTCGCGCACGGCAGCAGTCATAGCCAAGCGTCCGTCGGAGTCAATATTTATTTTACATACTGCCGATTTGGCTGCTTCGCGCAGTTGCTCTTCGGGTATGCCGATGGAGTCTTTGAGTTTGCCGCCATAGTTGTTGATGGTTTCTACATACGCTTGCGGCACCGAAGATGAACCGTGTAGTACAATGGGGAATCCGGGTATTCGTTTTTCTATCTCTTTCAAAATATCGAAGCGCAAGGGTGGCGGAACCAATCTGCCTTGCTCGTCGCGTGTGCACTGTTCGGGCGTAAATTTGAACGCGCCATGCGATGTGCCGATAGAGATAGCCAACGAATCTACTCCCGTGCGAGTAACAAAATCAACCACCTCGTCGGGTTCGGTATAGGTGTGGTGCTCTGCTTCCACATCGTCTTCAATTCCTGCCAAAACACCCAATTCGCCCTCCACGGTAACGTCATATTGGTGCGCGTAATCAACTACCTGCTTGGTCAGTGCAACGTTTTCTTCGTAAGGCAAGTGCGAACCGTCTATCATTACCGACGAGAAACCAAATTCGATGCAGCTTTTGCACAGCTCGAAACTATCGCCATGGTCCAAGTGCAATACAATTGGAATTTCATAACCCAGCTCCTTGGCATACTGCACCGCACCCTGCGCCATATAACGCAAAAGTGTCTGGTTGGCATACTTACGTGCTCCACTCGAAACTTGTAAAATAACGGGTGATTTTGTCTCTACGCAAGCCGAGATAATAGCCTGCATCTGCTCCATATTGTTGAAGTTGAATGCCGGTATGGCATAACCTCCCTCTATGGCTTTTTTAAATAGTTCTCTTGAGTTTACGAGACCCAATTCTTTGTAACTTACCATTGTTTTGTTTTTTTAGATGATATTATTATTTCCACAAAAATAGCACTTAAATGTGTGAATCGGAAATTTTACCCATTAAGAATTAAAAAAGATTTGTTTTTCCACTATTCGGCATCCTTTTTTTATAAAAATATCGTTATCTCGATTTTTTCAGTTAATTTTGCGTGATAATTGCCAACCCCATGTTTTGGGAGATATTTTTGAAATCGGAATAAAAACATTTACACATACTTATAACTAAATAAAAATTATAAAACTATGATCGTAGGAATTCCTAAAGAAATTATGCCGGGTGAAGCACGAGTGGCAGCCACCCCCGAAACCGTGAAAAAGTTTGTTAACGACGGAATGACTGTTTTGGTTGAGAACGGAGCAGGCGAAAAATCGCTTTATGCCGACCACCTTTACACCGAAGCAGGAGCAGAAATGGTATCGAAAGCCGAAGAGCTTTTCGAAAGATCCAACCTTATCCTTAAAGTGAAAGAGCCGCTATTTAACGAGCAGCTTGGAAAACACGAGGTAGATTTGATGCACAAAGGACAATTCCTGATTACATTCATTCACCCCGCGTCGCCCGTGAACCACGAAATGGTGAAAAAACTGGCACAAGCCGGCGTTATCGGGCTCACGTTGGATAGTATCCCACGCATCTCGCGTGCACAAAACATGGACGCACTCACATCCATGAGTACTTGTGCCGGATACAAAGGCATTATCATGGCAGCCGACGATTTGACTATCTTCATGCCACAAATGTTTACAGCCGTAGGCATGCTGAAACCTGCCAATGTGTTGGTAGTTGGTGTAGGTGTAGGCGGTTTGCAAGCATTGGCTACTGCCAAACGTTTGGGCGCGGTAACACACGCCATGGATATACGTCCCGCTGCAAGCGAACAAGCAAAAAGTTTGGGTGCCAAAGTTATTGAAACCGGTGTACCGGCAGAGTTGGCAGTAGGAAACGGCGGTTATGCACAAAAACTTCCCGACGAATGGTTGCAAAAAGAACGCGAAATCTTGGCTGAAGTTATCAAAGATATGGATATCGTGTTCTGTAGCGCGCTCATCCCAGGAAAAATTGCTCCTATCTTGATTACCGAAGAGATGGTAAAATCGATGAAACCCGGAGCCGTTATCGTGGATATCTCTATCGACCAAGGCGGTAACTGTGCCATCACACCTCCCGGACGTAAAGAAGTGAAACACGGCGTAACCATTGGCGGTATAAAAAATATTCCCGGACTCATTCCTACAAGTTCTACTTGGATGTTCGCGCAAAACGTGTACAACTTGGTAAAATATTTGGTAAAAGACGGACAAATCTCCTTGGATATGAACGACGAAATAGTTCGCTCTATTCTTGTAACGCACGACAATCAAGTTGTTCATACAGGCGCACGAGAGGCGATGGGTATGAACTAATCCTACCATAAGTTTTTAGGGCGAGAAGTTGAAGACAAACAGCTTTTTGCCCTAAATCTTTTTTATAAATAATTATTTTTGTCAGAAAAATGAATCCAATTTATTTAATTATAATTTTTGTTATTGCCACCATCGTCGGTTATTTTATCATTAAAAATGTACCGAGTTTGTTGCACACGCCGTTGATGTCGGGCATGAACGCTTTGTCGGGCATCACCATTTTGGGTGCTGTGGCAGCGGTTGGGCTCTCCGTATTGTTTGATGAGCAGAGCATAGTGGTTGGTCAGATATTTGGCGGATTGGCTGTAGTAGCTGCTACGGTAAATGTAGTTGGTGGATTTGGTGTTACGCACCGGATGCTTAAAATGTTCAACAAGAAAAAGAAAGGGAACAAATAGTTATGGATGCTACATTATATTACATAATTTGTGCCGTATTGTCGGTAGCGGTTTTGCTCGGAATCTCGATGATGAGTAAAGTAAAAACCGCCGTTATGGGTAATACAATCAGCGCGATAAGCGTATTTGCAGGAATCATTGTTACGCTGCTTTACAACAATATCATCGCGGTAGGCAGCATCTATATTTATGTGCTTATCGGTATCATCATTGGTAGTATGTTTGCCGTTCGGGTAAAAATGATACAAATGCCGCAGTTGGTAGCCTTGCTCAATGGCGTGGGCGGATTGGCATCGGCATTGGTGGGGATACTTACTTTGTTGGGAATTGGACAATCGGCAACCGAATATCCGGTTTTTTCAAACGTTACAGCCGTTTTAGCAATTGTTGTGGGAGTTATCACACTCATTGGTAGTTTGGTAGCAGCCGGAAAATTGCATAAACTCTTGTCGCAAAGGCCCGTTATTTGGAAAAATCATGCAGCCATCCTCAATTTCAGTCTCGTAACGATGGTAATTACCGTGCTTTACTCCGCTTTCATGGGACATGTTTTCGGAACAACGGTAGATATAACCATTATTCTGTTGTTGAGTATCGCTATCAGTACACTTTTTGGATATGCCTTTTCCATTCGTGTAGGTGGAGCCGATATGCCCATTACTATCTCGCTGCTCAACTCGTTGAGTGGTGTGGCAGGAGCAATTGCCGGTATGGCCATCAGCGATATTCTGTTGGTTTCTGTTGGTGGAATTGTGGGTGCATCGGGATTATTCCTCACGCAAATTATGTGCCGCTCTATGAATAGAAGTTTGATGGATATTTTGACCGGAAAAACTTCTGTTGCCGGCAAAAAAGCAAGCAAACCGCAGCCCGCTGCAGCGCAGTCACAGAAAGAGGCGCAACCTGAAACAAAACAAACTTCATCGGGCGATGTATTGAAAAATGCCAAATCGGTTATCATTGTTCCCGGTTATGGTATGGCATTGGCGCAAGCACAAC
>CAZVWS010000041.1:4218-17984 GCA_964631255.1 uncultured Dysgonomonadaceae bacterium
TTCGACCTCAACCCCGGTTACGCCGGTGTAGATAACCCGCTGTACAAAAAAGAGAGCGGAGTACATCTGCTGTTGGGCGATGCCAAGGAATCGGTAAACAAATTGATTTCATCGTTGGATAACAAACCGACTGCATCGGCACAAGAATCAGCCAAAGACAATTCGGGCGATGTGTTGCAACAAGCCAAATCGGTTATCATTGTTCCCGGTTATGGTATGGCATTGGCGCAAGCACAACATTTGGTTCGCCAGTTGGCAGACAAGTTGGAAAGCAACGGCGCTACCGTTCGCTACGCTATTCACCCCGTTGCCGGACGTATGCCCGGACACATGAACGTGTTGTTGGCAGAAGCCGATGTGTCTTACGACCAATTGTACGAGATGGAAGCCATCAACGACGATTTCAAAAATACCGATGCCGTAATCGTAATCGGAGCGAACGACGTACTCAACCCCGCTGCCCGCGACGCGGTAGATACTCCCATTTACGGTATGCCCGTTCTGAACGTGGACCAAGCCAAAGAGGTATTTATTTGCAACTTCGACCTCAACCCCGGTTACGCCGGTGTAGATAACCCGCTGTACAAAAAAGAGAGCGGAGTACATCTGCTCTTGGGCGATGCCAAGCAATCGGTTGAAAAACTAATTGGACTGATATAAAAACCAAAATATTTGGAAAACCAAAAAAATGTCCCTCTATTTGGGACATTTTTTTTGAAAAAAGATGGAATATTCATTTTTTGTTTGCAATATTCTTTGTTGTGAAAAAAATATTTTATTACTTTGTTAAACTATTTAATTATAATTTATAAATAAAAATGGAAAAAATCAATAACAATCAAATACAGATAGAACTATCAGATGAAATAGCACAAGGAACATACTCCAATTTAACCATCATTTCGCACTCCACTTCCGAGTTTGTGGTAGATTTTGTGCGTGTTGTGCCCGGAGTTCCCAAAGCGAAAGTGAAATCGCGTGTTATACTCACTCCCGAACATGCCAAACGTCTTTTGTTGGCTCTTCAAGAAAATATCAATAAATTTGAGAAATCGAACGGCACTATTCATATAAGTAACGATGGTTTCGGATTTTTGCCACCCATCGGAGGCATGGGGCAAGCATAATACAGACTTAGAAATAGATATAAAATAGCTTTATACTCAATTAATTATTTTAACATTTTAAAAACAGGTATTTATGGAATTACTAGCACTTTCAGCCGTAGATTGGGCAAGAGCTCAATTCGCACTCACGGCAGGTTACCATTGGATTTTTGTGCCTTTAACACTTGGTTTGGGTGTCATTATGTCGATAATGGAAACCATGTATGTAAAAACCGGTTCAGAATCTTGGAAAAAAACTGCTAAGTTTTGGCAAAAGATTTTCGGAATCAACTTTGCCATTGGTGTAGCAACCGGTATCATTATGGAGTTTCAGTTTGGAACAAACTGGTCAAACTACAGTTGGTTTGTTGGCGATATTTTTGGTGCACCTCTTGCCATCGAAGGTATCGTGGCTTTCTTTTTAGAAGCAACATTTATTTCAATCATGTTTTTTGGGTGGAACCGGGTGAGCAAAAAAGCACACTTAACAGCTACTTGGCTTACCACGCTGGGAGCTACGTTGTCCGCATTCTGGATTTTGGTAGCCAATGCTTGGATGCAGTTTCCTACCGGAATGAATTTCAATCCCGACACCGTTCGCAATGAAATGATTGATTTTTGGGCAGTAGCTTTTTCGCCGGTAGCAATTAACAAATTTTTCCATGCCGTATTGTCCGGTTGGGGAATAGCTGCATCATTTGTAGTAGGTGTTTCGGCTTGGTATTTGCTCAAAAAACGCAACACCGATTTTGCCTTGAAAAGTATCAAACTTGGTACAATTTTCGGGCTCATCGCTTTCGTGCTTTTGGCGGTAACGGGTGATGGCTCCGGTTATCAAGTGGCACAAAAACAACCAATGAAGTTGGCTGCCATGGAAGGTCTCTACAACGGAACTGAAGGAGCCGGACTGATAGCCATCGGTATGCTGGATCCGGCAAAAAAAGATTATCGCGACGATACAAATCCCTATCTTTTTAAAATAGAGATTCCCAAAATGTTATCTATGTTGGGTTACAGAAACATGAACGCTTTTGTACCCGGAATCAAAGATATTGTGGAGGGAGGATATACATTGCCCGATGGTACTGTTGCTCTCTCCTTTAAAGAGCGACAAGCAAGAGGAAAATTAGCTATTCAAGCTTTGGCCGATTATCAGGTGGCAAAACAAGAGGGCAGAGATACCGATGCAGCCAACCACGAAATTGTGCTTCGTGAAAATTACGCACATTTTGGCTACGGCTATTTGCAAAGTGCCGAAGACTTAATTCCAAACATCCCGATAACGTTCTACAGCTTCCGTTTGATGGTAATGATTGGAGGATATTTTATTCTGTTTTTTGCCGTTGCTTGGTTCTTTATTTATAAGAAAAAAATACAAAACCAAAAATGGTTGCTATACGCAGCTTTGTGGAGCATTCCATTGGCGTATTTGGCAGGTCAGTTTGGCTGGGTAGTTGCCGAAATTGGTCGCCAGCCTTGGACCATTCAAGATGTATTACCGTTGGAAACAGCTACCTCTCATGTAGCAGCGGGCAATATCATAGCCACATTCGTTTTGTTCTCGTTGTTATTTACGGCACTACTCATTGCGGAAGTTGCAATCATGGTTAAAGCTATAAAAGCCGGACCCGATGTAGTGGATACGAATGCAAAAACAGCTAACTAAATTGGTTTAACATTAAAAAAATACAGATATGTTTACATACGAATTTCTACAAAATTATTGGTGGTTTATAATATCACTGTTGGGCGGATTGTTGGTTTTCTTGCTTTTTGTGCAAGGGGGACAGTCCATGATTTTCACTTTAAGCAAAACCGAAAGTGAAAAATCGCTCGTTGTGAATGCCTTGGGAAGAAAATGGGAATATACTTTTACTACTCTCGTTACTTTTGGAGGCGCGTTTTTTGCATCATTTCCACTGTTTTATTCAACCAGTTTTGGAGGTGCCTATTGGGTGTGGATGCTACTTCTTTTTCCGTTTGTTTTACAAGCAGTTTCTTACGAATTTCATTCCAAACCGGGCAATGTGTTTGGTGCAAAAACCTATCGTGTTTTCTTGTTGATAAACGGATTGGTAGCTACTTTTGTGTTAGGTGTAGTGGTTGCCACTTTTTATACCGGTTCGGAGTTAACGATGAATAAAGGAAACATAGCCGGATTGGGAACTGCCGGTCCTGTTATCAGCCAGTGGCAAAATCCGCTTCATGGTTTAGAGGCTTTGTTCAATTTTAGAAACTGGTGTTTGGGATTGGCAGTGCTGTTTTTGGCACGCACGTTGGCTTCGCTGTTTTTTGTGAATCGTCTCAACCACGATGTTTTGGTAGAACGCTCGCGCAAACACACGCTATACAACGGAGTGCCTTTTGTGGTGTTTTTCCTAATCTTCCTTATTTGGACACTCGTTGCAGAAGGCTTTGCCGTAGATCCAAACACGAAAGTAGTGAGCATGGAAAGCATGAAATACTTGCATAACTTCATAGCTATGCCATTGGTTGCCATCGTGTTTGTTATTGGTGTTTTGCTGGTGTTGTTTGGCGTTTTTGCTACTATATTCAATAAAAAATTTGACAAAGGTATCTGGTTTGCCGGTATTGGAACTGTGCTCACGGTAACGATGTTGCTTTTGGTAGCCGGCTACAACAATACGGCATTCTATCCGTCGTATGTCGATTTGCAAAGCTCATTGACACTTGAAAACTCCTCCTCGAGTGAGTTCACGTTGACAGCCATGTCCATCGTTTCTCTATTGGTACCATTTGTGTTGGCATATATATTCTATGCTTGGCGTGCTTTAGAGAAAAAGAAATTGGGACTTGACGATTTAAAAACAGATGGTCATACCTATTAATCGACCAGCTGGATGGAGATGCAAATTTGTATACCAATTGCGAAACAGAAAAGCATCTTCTCGTAAGATAACATCTCCCGAGTGAGATAAAAGTAATAGCGGATTTTCAAATACATTGCGTATGAAAATCCGCTATTGGTTTAAAGAAATGGATTTTATTGATTAATGAAAACAAATCAATTAGAAACTTTATAATACATTATTTACTGTCATTTTTTTCTTTTAGTGAGATTAAAAAACTTGTAGTAGATACTACTTTTAATTGTTCTATTTAGCAGTAACTCTGGTGTATGCAATAGAGCCTTCCGAAAAATAATCGGAACGGATATACACTGTTTCGGCAAAATTATTTTGATTGGTTTTAAATCTTACCGTTTGTACACCCTTCGTGTTGGTATGATGCACATACCGAATAATTCCACCTTCTACAAACATTTCCAATCCCGGTTCGGCCGGGTAAAGCCCTTGCGAATAGATATTGACCGAGAGAGGCAACAACTCATCGGGGAAATCATTGGGAATGAAATATTGTAAAGCAGCATTTACCTCCTGGTTATTAATTAACTGTGCCGGGTTCAAATCGTTTATTGTGATTGGGGAAAAAGAATAGGGAGTTCTCAAAATCACCCTTATGGTTCGTGCCAAATTACCCTTTGATACAATAATACGTGCTTCGGTAGGCGTGGCGGATTGGGTAGAAGCGGTGGTTGCCGAAATGGTGCCGGTGGTGTTGTCGAAACTGAAAGTGCCATCGGCTATAGCACCATCATTTGCCAAAGTTACGCTAACACCATCGTTGTTACTCACGTTTGAATTTATATCCGGATAGTATTTGTACCAAACTGTAAATGGTTGATTTACATTGGTATGAATAACCAAAGTGCGTTCTACCTCCAACTTGCTAAATCCGTCTGAAATCATTGGGTAGCGTTCAATAATCGGGTCTAAAGCCGTATTATTGTGCGAAGCACCTGCCAACGCATCTGCAAAATTTGTATAACCCTCTTTCGAAACACTGTTTATTTTTACAACGTAATGGTAGTTTCGTTGAATGTTGTAACGCACTTTGTCGCTGTCAATCAAGTCAATTTTGTAGAAATAACTATTCCCGTTGAATGTACCTTTCACGATGACGGTCGTGATTTCGGACGCGTTTTTGTTTTTGCGTTCAAACAGATACTGCTCGTCGGTAGTAATATTTGTTTGTAAAGCAGGAATCAATCCTACATTGATCGGTTCTGAAATTGCGTTTTCGTCAAATTGCAGTGTAGTTGCATTAAATGGTGCCACGGTGCCCTTTTCGGGTGTGTTGTGGATGGTAAAACCCTCGTACGTGAAGTTGGTAGCGACGCTTGTTACACTTATTTTTGCTTGATTACGCAATAAGGTAACCGGATTACCTTGAAAACTATTTTCGGAAATACCGTTATCTAACACTTCTCTGCTCCAAAATACAGCTTGGTTTGTGCTCATAAGAGCCACCACACTTGCTTCATTCGAGCCCAATTGGCTTACGTCATTAAAGGTGCTCCAATCGTAGTTACTTATAAAATGTACTATTCTTTTGGTTGTGGAAGATGGCAAGGTAACTTTAAATACTCCTCCGGTTTCTGTTTGTGAAACTATTTCTTGAACCTGACGACGAACAATTAGATAACCATTCTCGTCAAAAACCAGTGCATGCAGGTCGTTTACTCCGCCATTGGCTTTCATTATGTTATACTCGGGTACAACTACTTCAAAACTGACGGTAACTTCAGTACCTTCCTCTATTTGTGGATCAACAATGTTGTCTTGAGCACAACCTATAAACCCAATTAGTAAAATTATTATAAAATATTTTATCTTTTTCATATCCATTATTTTATTATAGGTTTATCAATCTTTTATATCTCTGATACAGCGTACGTGGGCATTATTGTAGGTAGCACCACCGCTATAATGATTATAAAATTCAGAAACTGTGTCATAAATACCTTTGCCCATCCGGTAGGCACCGTACGCATTTTGAAAGGAGTATCCGGGAAACAAATTGCCTGTAACACTCTGTGTCGGCAGTTGACTCCAACTGCTCCAGTACCATCTTCCTTTCATCACATAACCCGATGGAACGGTTTGTTGTAACTTGTCTATATAAGCGATTTCAGCAGCAGTAGGAAGACGCCAGCCGGTTTTTTCAACCTCGTTACCATTTTCGTTTTCATATACCTCTATATATCCTCGGCATTGCTGCTGACCAGCTGTGTAATTTTTTGGTTGAGAAGCTCCAAATTGCGAAGCCATTTCAAACTTGGGCGATACCATGCGCGACACCTCGTAATTGTTCACTGTTTGACCTTGGTTATCTACGGGTGGAAATCCCCAGATAATATCCCCTTCGGGCGCCAATGTAGTTATAGCATACATATAAGGATTGGTATTACCGCTTGGTAAAGAATTACGCCAACCTTCACCCGGCATAAAGGATTTTTTCCCTTTAATGGTGGTAAAATAAGTGGCTGATAACTGTCTGATAACAATGGTTTGCACCATTCCGGTAACGCCATTGGTAATTTTAAATTC
This sequence comes from uncultured Dysgonomonadaceae bacterium, assembly GCA_964631255.1. Classification (GTDB taxonomy): domain Bacteria; phylum Bacteroidota; class Bacteroidia; order Bacteroidales; family Dysgonomonadaceae; genus JBGZFC01. Next base: position 10,736 of record CAZVWS010000041.1, read on the forward strand.
TATATCTTTTGGAATGTAATTGGTAGGTATGGGACTCTGGATGGTAATGTTTCCCGATGCCACGTTTGGCTGTACGGTTACAGTTGGCATTTGGTTGGATGCAACGTTTGTGGTAACGGGTTGACCGGTCGAATAATTAACATAGGTGTAAGTTGCCTTCAGCGAATTTGGTACAAGCGTTACATTTGCTACCGACGAGTTGAAGGTAATAGAATAAGAATTTATATTAGGCATTACAATGTTATGTTCAGACACTACTAAGTAATGTGCTGCAACTACATCTACCACAACCTCTTGGGTTTGCCAATCGATAATGGTGTAATTTGCTGAAACTTCTACAGGATCTTCTTCAATACTTCCTAACATTTTAATTGTTGCACCAATGTCATATATGAAATTTCGTTTTAAGTTATTCATATATTGTGCTTGCTCGCCTGTTAGTCCTTGCGGGGTTATGGGCACTTTGTAGTGGTAATGGTTTGTAATTCCATTTTGCCCTTTTAGGGGAATTACCAAATCCAAATAGGTTGCGAACTCAGGAGTGTTGCTCCAAACGGGGTCTTCACCACTCCAATCGTAGGAATAAGAGTAAAATGGAGCTTGTGTAGTAATAACGCCACTACCTTCCGGATTCTCTTTCGATAGATTTTGAGCTGTAGAATTTTTTAAATCGGTTTCCTCTATTGTCGCTGTTCCACCGTTTAATAATGCCGATTTGTTGATCAGATTTATTAGCTTAGCTGTGATATTTCCGTCAACGGTGTAATCGGGTACATTTATTTCTACTACACGCAAACGTATTTTTGAAGCTGCTCTTGCCAATTTTACTTCACCCAAATTTGGATCGTTCAGATTGATTATTTTCGAGAGTTTTCCGTCCATAACGAAACTTGTTTGAGGCTCACTTCCTCCTTTCGAAATAAAATCGGGAGTTTCAAAAACAAGATTTTTTAAATCTGTTAAATTGGTTGCTCCTTCCACTATCGCACTAAAATCGGAAGTGGAGTTTGCAACTACATATACGTCGTATGTTACCGAGCTGTTTTGGTCAAACAGCGCTTTAATATCGTCGCGAATAGGTATTATAGCAATGTTTGTTGATACGTTATATTCTATATCTGTGCTCAGTGCTTTCCATTTTAAAACATCGCCTTCGTAAAAAAACAGGTCGAGTTTTTCTATTTTGTTTTCATTGTATGAGCCGTCAGCGTCTCCCGGTTCGGTATCGGAAACTTTGCTTGGTACCGAGTTGCTTGAGTATGACAACTGAATTGTCAGATTTTTATTACACGTGTTGCATTCAGTATAATCATCACTCATACACGATGTTATTGTCGATAAAATAGCTATCAGCACAATTCCTAAGCCAAATTTTAATTTTTTTATTTTCATAAAGCTGATTCCTCCTATCTTTTACGGCAATGCCGGTTGTTTAATTATTATTCTGTTTCCTTGTCCCACGGCTGTACTACCATTGATGAGCGGAATTTCATTGCCATTGACTGTGATATAAAACTCGGTTGTTTTCTCCGTGTTGTCTTGTGCATTATTTGGTTGAATACGTATAATATATGAACCCAATGTGCCATTGCTGTTTGATGTAAACTTGAAGTTGATTGGATCACTCAAGTGGGCTACCCAATTTGCTTCGTACGGATTTTCTAAAACAAACTCAAACGATGCGGCGTCAGTTTGGTTATTCACTTCGTAGATATGACTACCCCATATTGGAAATGGAGTTATCGTGTAAACTCTGTCGTAGAGTACATCCGAACCAATATATGTCCAAGGCAAAACGTCAGTTGTCATTATTAAACCGTCAAATTCGCCAATATTGTTGATGGTTGCCGTTATGTTGTAATGATGATTTCGTTTTACAGAGTATTTGTGGTCTGTAGCGTTTGAATTATCGTCATTCACGTATGCATGATAAGTGGTTTTCACTCCATTGTATGTGGCATCGAGCACGATGTATGTAGCCCGATTGGTGGTGTCCATCTTTGCACCCGGGTTCTCGTACAAGTAGAGTGGGGTAGCGCTTGTCCACGCATCTACACCCGAGGGGGTAACTTCTACGTTCCCATCAATTCCATAAGAATCAATATTCCAGTAGGTTTGTCCGGTAGGTGTTGTGTTGCTCTCGAACAACATCGATTTTACCGGTCCTCTGTAAAGGCTTATTTTGTGCAATACTATATCGGTATTGGCTTGGTCACCTTTTTTTATCTTCATGGTTATTTTTGCAACCATTCTTACCAATTTTACGGTAGTTTGTGCGCCGGCTGCTGTGATGTTCACGTCTTTGGTAAATCCAAACATAGGGAGTGGCGTATCTGCCGAAATTGACGTATTATTAACTGTTAATATGTTTTGTAAATCGCCCAGTGTGGTAGCACCATTCAGGGCATTTGATATATCTGCCGGTTCGTTCGCAACCACATAAACATCTTTCGCGCCTGTTGTGGTTTCTATTCGGAATGGATTATTAAACGAATCTTCTCCCGAATTAAATACTTTCATTGTTTCCACATAGCCGCCCGGACGTACCACAAATATTCGTATTTTTGTAATTATTGATTCGGCAGCAAATAAATCTCCTCCTCGCAAATCAACTCCATTCAAAGACAGAGCTATCACGGCAGCATCGCCTTCGTCGGGCAGATTGTCGTTGTTACATGCCGGAGAAAATACACCTAATATTATGAGGAATACGAAAAAAATTATCTGTTTTGTTTTCATATTTGTCTTTCATTTTTTCAATTAATACTCTACACCTTGATATATTTCGCCCCAAGGAGTAATTTCGACAAGTACGCTCAAATCAATCGAAAAGTCGATAATGATATTGAGCAATCTGCCTACTTCGGGTACAAATGGTTTGCCATCTGAACCTTGGGTGAAGGAATAAACCAATTCGCCACTTTTATACACATCGAGCGTGTAACTTTTTCCGTCGGTAGTTGGGAGCGTATTGAAAATAGGTGTAACCAAATTTCCTTCGCTGTTTACCGAAACCGAAGGCAGATAATCTACCATATCGCCAACCAATTCGCCGTTGTAATCAAAGCCGTTGTGCGATTCGCGCAGACGGAATGAGTAAGTAGCAGGATTGTCTGCCGATGGTAGATTGCGAGCTGTAATAATAACAGAAGCCGTTTTACGATAGATGGGCAATACGTGTGATTGACCGGGCTCTGTACCGCCCACTTCAACCGGAACATCCAATGTGCCAAAAAACAGATCGCCGGGCGATTGGGCTACATCGGCCTTGGCTTGTGCCTTCAATCTTACAAATAAGTCGGTTAGTTGTTTTACAGACGTGATTTCGGCAAAATCTACTTTCTCATCCAGATTTGCCCAACTAACAAACTTCAATGATTTGGGACCCGGGTAATCGATTTTTATTTTCACGGGCACGCTGTTTTTTACCTCTTCGCCGGTAAGCGTGTACACGCCAAAAATTTGGTTATTTTCATCGAATACAAACAGGGTTGCCTGCTCTATCGCTCCCGAGTCGGTAATGTCGTTTTGGTCTGCATTAAAAGCTTTCACTGTTACCTGAAACGGACGAGGGCAATCTCCAAAATCTTCTTTGAGACAACTGCTTAGCAAACCCATTAGCAAAAGTGATGCTACAAGTAAGAAACAGTATTTGTTTGTGTTGCTCATATTGTTTTGTTTTATATTGTTATTTCTTTGTTCCGCAACGGGGTATCACTCCCCGATGCGGTATCTCGGTGTTTTGCCCGCCCCGAGTAGGCGGATTTTAATGTGTGATAAGAGTTATAACTCTTTCACCATGCGTAGATTAATATATAACAGCCTGGTTTACAGAAACCCAATCTACAACTTCTACCAATACGTCAAGCGCTGCAGATTCTGTTGGATTGTCAGTTGGGTCTTCAGTACCCAAGTGTTTAATAGTTAAAGAGATATTGTACTGTGTATTGCGAATAATGGTGCCGTCGTGAGCTACATCGTCGCCTGTGAATGTATAACCACCTTTATTACCATTCACAATTACAGAGTAGTAAGTAAAACCATCAGTTGAAATAGCTCCCGGAAACTCTGTTGCAGTAGCGTAAGTATGGTCTGCTTTTTTGATTTTTCCTTTGATGGAAATAACGGTTGGTCGATCTGTAGCATCGTTTTCAAACGTGTAATAGTAAACGGGAGCATTTGTAGTGATGGTTGATAAATCGGTAACCTCATCTGTCAAATAATTTGCAACCCATGTAGCATCCCAATTTAATGGTTTCAGTGGACCATCAAAAGCAGTCAAATCAATACCTGAAAGTAGCTCTTCGCCTGTTACCAAAGAAGTACCAAAATAGTTGGATTGTTTTTTGGCATTGAATAAGAATACTCTTTCGGGTTCAAAAGTGAAACCTGCATAAGAGCCATCGAAAGCAGTTGCAGCCGATACCAACGCTACGCGAGCGGGTACGCGTGTCAATTTAACCGGGGTATCGATACTAAAATAAGTACCTTCTGTGCCTTGTGCATAACCATAGTAGTTTTTACCGGCTTTCACTTCAAATCCTGCTGTTTCTGTGCTGGTCATCAACAAGCCGTTGGTAAGCGTTTGAGCTGATAGGTCGGTAGCTATTTTAGCCAACAGAGCGGCTTTTGAAGTAATAGTTCCCATATCTGCCGTAGCATTGGCTACTACAACTATGGAGCGAGTACCTGTAGTAACTGCAATTTCTTTTATTTCCGTTACATTAGTACCTGTTGCTGTTCCGTGTCCGTCCACAGCGTCGCCGTTAAATACAAATACATCTAGTTTTTTTATTGCACTTTCGGCAGTTGCCAATTGCGCATCTCCAATAGCCTTCGCGCCGGTTACGGCTTGCGTAATTTTAATTGATACCGTTGCGTCTTTCACACCGTTAGGTATCTCCTCTTGGTTACATGCCATCAAGCCTAAGGCGATAGCACCCATTAAAAACAATTTGTTTAGTCTCATTTTTTTAAAATTTAAATGTGAATAATTTGATTAATAAATAGTTTAATTAAGTTGTTTAGAAAAATAAATATTATTACTGATCGTTACCTATTATCATCTATGTACAGTTGCAGTTGCGTGGCGTTGTGCATTGCACTTTGGTTGCCTGCTTGTGCTGCTTTGGCAAAATATTGTGCTGCTTGGTTTGTATCGCCTTTTTGCGCATAAGCAATTCCCAAAATATTTTGTGCAACCGCGCTATTGGTCCATTTCTGCAAACGGGCAATGGCATCGTCGGCACGATTTGCTTTCAATTCGTTTATTGCCGCGTTTATGTTTGCAATTTCGCTGTTTGGGAAAGTTCTTGCCGCTATGTAGAATACTTCGTTATACTCAGCACTGCCTTCGGGATAAGTGTTTGCAACCAAAAACATCTCGTTGAGCGATAGTTTTTTGGGGTTTTTCTTGATTACTTCTTTGGCTTCCTCCACGTTGAATGCTCTGGAAATGAATGCCAGTTCATAATCGTTTCGACGCAATGCGGGATAAAACTCAGTGAGTAATCTGCTATAAGTCTTGCCGTTGTCTAATGCAATTAGTTGAGCATCTTTGGCATCGGGCGATTGGTTGTTATCTATGATTTCTATGATAGTGTTTTTGTTTTCCAATTTAGAATTCACGATGGCTTGACGCAATCCTTTCCAATCTTCACCAAACCATTCTACCTTTATTTGGCTACGCTTGTATCCATATTTTTTCTCGATATAACCGGCAAATGTTTCGGCTCTTCGTTGAGAAAGCATCAGGTTGCGTGCTTCGGTGTCCTCGGGCGATGCATAACCGGATATTGTAAAATCGGTGATTGTTAAGTCTTTATCCGATCGTAACTCGCGGATATATTTGTCCACTTTAGCCAATTCGGCAGCGTTGTTTTCAAAATTTGGCAATAAATTCCATCTACCCACCACGTAGTTGAAGTGTGCCGTATATCTTTCGCTTCGTTGTTTTACCTGTTCTACCTCTGGTACAATGTAGTTCATTTGGTAGTCGGGCATGAACAAATCAGGTAGTATTTTGTACACAATCACTTTGTTTTCGTGTCCTTTCACGCAATCGGCACAACCAATAACTTCCGAATTGAATACCAATTTGGCAGCTCTTTGCCATGGAGCATAAGGTGTGGTTTGGCTATAATGTATTTGCTGTTTTTCGCCATTTTTGCGCACCAATGTGTTGGCTACTTTGGGGTCAATAACTGTTTTGCCTTTCCACTGGAAAGGTCTGTTCAACATCTTATCTCGTTTGGTGCCAACTATATAAATGGGCGAAAGCTCGGTGTTTTTTTCATCGTTAAGCGATACAATAACGGGAGTTATCACTATCATTTGATTTTTATCGATATGCAAATCATCGAGATTCAAATCCATCGAAATGGAACTTACGCCGGCTTTCTTAGAAATGGAAATGTTTTGCGTCGCAATGTCGTTGAGATAAGCTGTTTGTGCTTGTATCGAAATCGAATACATGAACAGGAATATGCTTGCTATTATATGTGTACGTTTCATATTACTTCGGGATATTTAGATTATTTAATGAAATAGATTAATGAAATGGCTGCCTTGGTAACGCCAAAATAGTGGTGTTTGCCTTCATCTATTTTTTCTCCGCAGATAACACAAGGAAATTTATCATACGTGATATAGGCATATCCGCCTCCAATGTTAAACTCAAAATTCCATCGTTTGGAAAGCATCCACTGGTAACCGTAGCTCAATCCGGCACCGAATGCAAAGCCCTCGTATCGGTAATCTTTGAATGTTTTTAAACGTCCTACCGGGATATCAATACCACCAATATTGTATTCGGCAGCGTGTCCATGTAGTCCGAAAAAATGTCCGTTGAAGCTCTCGCAAAGCCAATAACGTAGTTCGGGTTGCACAATCCAATGTTGCACTTTGCTGTTATTTTCGAAAGTGAACGGATTGTAACCTCCGGCTATTTCCAACGTGTACTTGCGTCCCAAAGCAAACTCCATACCCAAGTTGGGTGTTGTGGTTGCCCAATGGGCTAAGTTTGTTTTTATACCTATATTTTGTGCGCCTGCGAAATCTGCTGTCGCGAAAAACACAAATATGGCGAAAATGAATCTTTTCATATGTTTTATATTTAATTTCGTTACAAATACAGTTTAAAAAATGCTCCACTTTGGGGGAATGTGGCTTTGCACTTTTTCGTAAGCAAAAGTATTGTATTAGCCCGTAATAACCGAGCACTTTAATTTTATTTAATTTAATTTATTAC
>CAZVWS010000042.1:0-17847 GCA_964631255.1 uncultured Dysgonomonadaceae bacterium
TTTACTCTTTGTGCTACTTCAGACATAACTTTTGATATTAATAAATTAAATAAATAAAATTATATTTCTAATTTTGTATTTGCAAAGTAAATCATTTTTTCTGTAATAACGCAAATTTTAGTCCAATAAAATCAATAAATGTGCACAATTAGTGTTTATTTGTGCAAAAAACAGCCTTTTCCTATGAATAAAATTGCCATTTTTGCATCGGGTAGCGGTACCAATGCCGAAAATATTGCCCGCTATTTTGCCAAAAATCCACATATCGAGGTTTCTCTCCTTATCTCGAACAACAAAGATGCTTTTGTGTTGGAGCGTGCCAAAAAACTGTGTATTCCGGCGTACACATTTTCAAAAGCGGAGATAGACGATGCCACCTTGGTACTCCAAACATTGAGAGAGTACGAGATAAACTTCATTGTTTTGGCGGGATTTTTACTGAAAGTACCACAACTTATATTGGAGGCTTTCCCCAACAAAATAGTGAATATTCACCCGGCACTGCTCCCCAAATATGGAGGTAAAGGCATGTATGGCGACCATGTGCATCGGGCTGTGGTAGCTGCCGGCGAAACGCTTTCGGGCATAACTATACATTATATTAATGAGAGATATGACGAGGGCGATATTATATTTCAGGCTTCGTGTCAAGTGTTGCCCACCGATTCGCCCGATGAGGTTGCCCAAAAAGTACACCAACTGGAATACGACCATTTCCCGAAAGTGATTGAAAAAATTATTTTGGGTGAATAAAAATTCATACCTTTACGCTTCAGACCCAAAGTAATGAAACAAAAAACAGTACTTACACTCTTGCTATTGTGCGTTTTTCTGTCGGTAAAAGCGCAGGAATACGGTTGGAATGTGGGTTTAGATTATTTTTTCGATAACACGGAATTCAGCAAATCGTCGCATACCGATTCCGAAACCATGAATGGCATTTGGCTGCAAACACAAGGAGAGATAAATTGGGAAAGCAGGCACGCTATCCGCGCCGGAGTCAATTTGTTGAAAATTCCGGGCATGAACAAGGCGATTGACAAGGTGGATGTTACTGCTTATTACCAGTACCAAACAGATAATATTTTGTTTCGTGCCGGCGCATTTCCCAGGAAAGAGATTTTGGGCAACTACAACAACTTCTTTTTCAAAGATTCGGTTCAAAATTTTGTGCCACAGATGCAGGGCGTTTTTTTTCAGTTGGGCAACAGCCGGAATTTTTTTAATGCGTGGTTCGACCGAGCCGGTTATGCAACGCCCACCAAACGCGAACATTTTTTTGTCGGACTGTCGGGCAAAGCCACGAAAGGCTTCTTTTTTGCCGATTTTCAGTCGTACATGTTTCACTATTCCAATACCAAACCTTCTACACCCGGCTGGGGTGTTGCCGAAAACCTGCAAATGCATGCATCACTTGGTGCCAATTTTGAACACGGCGAGTATTTTCGGTCGCTCGTTTCAGTGGGTGTTCTTGCCGGATACGAGCGAGACAGACGGTTCGAAAACCAATTGTATAAACCCATCGGCATTACCTCGCGAATCGATTTGGAGTATGCCGGCATGGGCGTGAATAACACGCTCTATTTTGGCAATAAAAGACAGCGATTGGCAAACGCCTTTGGCGGTGATTTGTATTGGGGAACACCATTCTTGCGCGAGAAATCTTATATCGAAAGCAAGTGGTTTGTTCGGCTAATTGAATCCGAAAGGGTAAAAGCAAAATTTGGTTGCACGCTGCATTTCTCTGAAAAAAACGTGCTTTTTGAGCAGATGCTAACCGTTTCGGCATCCATTGGCAATTTGCAAAAAAACAGTAGCAGAAAAGTGGTGTATCCATGGACAAAAATTTTTAATCGCAAATAATAAAACAGCACAAAAAATATGAAAGACTTGTTTTCTGAAGAAGATTTTCAACCCGACAAACCGTCTCCCGACGCAGTTTTGACCGAGATAAACACGCTTCGCGAAAGCTTGCACAGATACAACCACGAATATTATGTGCTGTCGCAACCAACTATTTCCGATTTCGAATTCGACAAAATGATGCATCGGCTGACAGAGTTGGAAGCCGCCAATCCGCAATACTTCGACCCCAACTCGCCAACGGTGCGTGTGGGCAGCGATATAAACAAAAATTTTGTTCAAGTGAAACACGCTTATCCCATGCTTTCACTGCAAAACACTTACTCCGAAGGCGAGGTTATGGAGTTTTATAATCGGGTAAAACGTTCGTTGAACGAAGATTTTGAGATAGTGTGCGAGCTAAAATACGACGGCACTTCTATTTCGCTCATCTACGAAAATGGCAATTTAGTGCAAGCAATAACACGTGGCGATGGCGTGCAAGGCGACGATGTAACCGATAACGTGCGTACCATCCGAAGCGTGCCGCTCGTACTTCGCGGCAATGGGGTACCTGAAAAAATTGAGGTTAGAGGCGAAATTTTGATGCCGTGGAACGTTTTTGAGGAGCTGAACAGAGAGCGCGAAGCGCAAGAAGAACCGCTATTTGCCAACCCACGCAATGCCGCATCGGGCACATTGAAACTGCAAGATTCAAAAATTGTGGCTTCCAGAAAATTGGATTTGTATGTCTATTATTTGTTGGGCGAAAATTTGCCACACAACAGCCATTTTGAAAATATGCAAAGTGCGCGAACGTGGGGTTTGCGGGTTTCGGATGCCACAAAACGGTGCAAATCAATAGAAGAGGTATTCGATTTTCTGAAATATTGGAATATAGAACGAAAAAATCTGCCCGTTGCCACCGATGGCGTTGTTCTGAAGGTTGATTCGCTATCGCAACAGCGCAACTTGGGCTCCACATCCAAATTTCCGCGATGGGCAATTGCCTACAAATTCAATGCCGAACAGACAATAACCAAACTTCTTTCGGTCTCTTATCAGGTTGGTCGTACGGGTGCGGTAACCCCGGTTGCCAATTTGGAGCCGGTTCAACTTTCGGGTACCATTGTGAAGCGGGCATCGCTTTACAACGAAGATGCCATCAACGCGCTGGATTTGCACTTGGGCGACTTGGTATATGTGGAAAAGGGTGGCGAAATTATCCCCAAAATAACAGCTGTGGACAAGGAGAGCCGAAATTTATCGGGCGAAAAAGTTGTGTTCATCCAAAACTGTCCCGATTGCGCGGCACAATTGGTTCGCAACGAAGACGAAGCCATCTATTATTGCCCCAATTCAGTCAATTGCCCGCCACAAATAAAGGGCAGAATAGAGCATTTTGTAACTCGCAAGGCAATGAATATAGTTATCGGACCGGAAACAATCAATACATTGTACGAAAAAGGATTGGTACACGACGTATCCGATTTGTACTCACTCCAAATGAGCGATTTGCTGCAATTGGAACGTTGGGCAGAAACCAGTGCCGGAAATTTGTTGGCGAGCATCGAAAAATCGAAATCTACACCTTACGAAAAAGTTTTATTTGCTCTTGGCATTCGCTACGTGGGCGAAACTGTATCGCAAAAATTGGCGCACGCCTTTCCCCATATCGATTTACTGGCGCAAGCCACTATGGAACAGCTAACAGCTACCGACGAGGTGGGCGAAAGAATTGCCCAAAGTGTAGTAACCTATTTTTCGGACGAAAAAAATATGGAGCTGATTGCGCGACTAAAACAACAGAATCTGCAATTTGCGCTGAGCGAAGAGTCGCTTGCCGGAAAAACAGACAAGCTAAAAGGCTTATCCATCGTTATTAGCGGCACTTTTAACCGATTCTCGAGAGACGAGTACAAAGCCATGATTTTACAACACGGCGGCAACAACAGCGGTTCGGTATCCAAAAAAACGGATTACATTTTGGCTGGAGAGAATATGGGTCCTGCCAAATTGGAAAAAGCCGAAAAGTTGGGAGTAAAAATTATTGGCGAAGAAGATTTTTTGAAAATTATAGAACAATAAACCAAAACAGACGTTATATACTTGATCAGGTGTTATATCTGTTAATTTTATGTTTAACTAAACAACAAAAAAATGAAAATTAAAAACTTAACTAAAACAATTATGATTGTTTCCCTCGTGGGAATGGTTGCTTTCACTTCATGCGACAACAAAAAACAGACAAAAACAGAAACAGAAACAGAATCTGTAGTTGTTATTGAAGAAGGAAATGGAAAAGATTTTACAGTTTACACATTTGAAGAAAAAGACAAGGTGGTTGCTGACGCCAATGCAGAATTGGAAAAAGTGAACAACAAAATTGCCGAAATGCGTGAAAAACTCAATGCAGAGGCAAACGAAATGACAGCCGAAACAAAAATGGCTTATGAAAATGCAATTGCAGAATTGGAAGCAAGCAAAGAAAAATTGAACACCCAAATCGAAAATTTGAAAAACAGTACACAAGAAAATTGGGAAGAAACAAAAAAAGATTTAGGCGATGCTTACAATAATGCAGCACAAAATGTAGAAAAAGGCTGGGAAAACTTGAAAGACGGCGTTGAAAAAACTGCCGACGACATCAAAGATGCCCTAAAATAATCGCTCTGCATTCTTGCATTCAAAAACAAAAATAACATATTGCCGTTATGTGCAATATGTTATTTTTTTTGTTAGTTGACGTTGCAATCCTTCGAAAAATACTTTCTTTGAATCATCGTTCGTGTAAAACTCCGGTTCTATTTGCGGCAACCATTTTATAGAGTTGGTCGTTTGGACGAATTTTTTCGGGAGTTTTAATGGAGAAATGGTCGCCTTTTACTGCTTCGGCAACCGGCTGCAAATCTACACGAATATCTTCTGCGGTTAGAAAAATTGCGCCCGTAGTTGGACCGGTGATCAGAAGTTCATCGCCCTCTTTCACCGATTGCGTTTCCACCAAAAACTCCGTAACACCAATATTGCCAAAATGTTTTATTGCTTTGCCCACGTAAACTTTTCGTTTGGTTGCACCCGAACCGTACCGGTGTGTCCACTCGCCCAATCGCTGACCAAGATAGTAACCATCCCAAAATCCACGATTGAAAACCGTTGATAATTTTTCGTTCCACGTATCAATTTTTTCTTGCGAAAAGCTGTTATCGCAATACGCCTCTACCGCTTCTCGGTAACAAGATGTTACCAAACGCACGTACTCCGGTCCGCGGGCACGTCCCTCTATTTTGAAAACACGCACGCCGGCATCCATCATTTTATTCATAAAATGTATGGTTTTGAGGTCTTTGGGCGACATGATATATTCGTTGTCAATTTCCAATTCTATCTCGCTATCCTTGTCTTTCACAATGTAACCACGACGGCAAATTTGGTTGCACGCCCCCCTGTTTGCCGACAAATCTTTTTCGTGTAGGCTCAAATAACATTTCCCGGAAACCGCCATACACAACGCGCCATGGCAAAACATCTCGATACGAATCAAATGGCCCGATGGTCCTTTTATCTGTTGTTTCACAATATCTTGGTGAATGGCTGCTACCTGCTCCAGATTGAGTTCGCGAGCCAAAACCACCACATCGGCAAATTGGGCGTAAAATTTCAGCGACTCGGTGTTGGTTATGTTCAATTGGGTTGATAGATGCACTTCCACGCCAATGCTTCGCGCATAGAGCATTACCGCTATATCGGCAGCAATAATTGCCGAGATATTTGCCTCTTTGGCTGCATCCACTATTTGGCGCATCAAAGCCAAATCGTTGTCATATATAATGGTGTTTACCGTTAAATAACTTTTCAGCTGGTTGTTTCGGCAGATTTCGGCAATTTTGTGCAAATCTTCAATTGTGAAGTTGTTAGACGATTTTGCCCGCATATTCAGTCCCTCGATACCGAAATAGATAGAATTGGCACCACCTTGAATTGCCGCCATGAGCGATTCGTAAGACCCCGCCGGCGACATTATTTCGTATTCGTGTATATTTTTCATTTGCTTCTTGTTTGAAACTGCAAAAATACAATATTTTTACGCATCAAGCACCATTGTAGATGTGGGGAAAGTCAAAATTTGTTACTTTTACAAATCCAATCTAACCGATGGATATAGAAAATTTTTGCGAAGCTTTGGAATCTAATTATTTTTTTGTATCTTTGCCGTCCGAAAAAACATTTTTCGATATAAATCATTAATTATTAATTCATTTAGTATGAACAATTACGAAACCGTTTTCATTTTGACTCCCGTTTTGTCTGATGCACAGATGAAGGAAGCGGTTGACAAATTCAAAGGACTTCTTACTGACCAAGGAGCTGAAATTGTTAACGAAGAGAACTGGGGATTGCGAAAATTAGCATATCCCATCGATAAAAAAACAACAGGTTTTTACACCTTGTTAGAATTTAAAGCGCAACCGGAAGTGATTGACCGTTTAGAGGTTAATTTCCGTCGTGATGAACGAGTAATCCGCTTTTTGACTGTGAAACAAGACGTATTTGCATTGGAATATGCCGAAAAACGTCGCAACAGCAGAGGCAGTAAAAAACAAGAAGCTCCCGCTCAAGAGCCTGTTAATGAAGTAGTAGCCGAGCAGGCAGAAGTTGAACCCGCAGAAAAAATGGAGGAATAAAAAATGGCTAAACAATCAGAAATCAGATACTTAACTCCACTTTCTGTGGATGTAAAAAAGAAAAAATATTGTCGTTTCAAAAAGAACGGAATTAAATATATTGATTATAAAGACCCCGATTTCTTGAAAAAATTCTTGAACGAACAAGGCAAAATTTTACCACGTAGAATTACCGGTACATCTTTGAAGTTTCAACGTCGCATCGCGCAAGCTGTAAAAAGAGCGCGCCATATCGCTTTGCTTCCATACGTAACCGATTTAATGAAATAAGGAGGAAAATATCAATGGAAATTATTTTAAAAGAAGACATATTGACTTTAGGCTACAAAGACGATGTAGTAAATGTAAAAAAAGGCTATGCACGTAATTATCTTATTCCGCAAGGAAAAGCAGTAATTGCCAGCGAATCGGCAAAAAAAGTGTTGGCAGAAAATCTGAAACAACGTGCCCACAAATTGGAGCAAATAAAAGCAGACGCGCAAGCGTTGGCAGACAAAATGGAGGGCGTTACCCTTACCATTGGAGCAAAAACCAGCTCTACAGGTACCATTTTTGGCTCGGTTACCAATATCCAAATAGCTGATGCCCTCAAAGAAAAAGGATTTGAAGTAGATCGCAAACTTATTCTCATCAAAGAATCGGTAAAAGAAGTAGGCAACTACTTGGCTATCGCCAAACTACACAAAGAAGTATCGGTAGATATTCCGTTTGAAGTAGTAGCAGAGTAAGATTTACACACAGGATACATATTTAAAAAACCTCGAAAATTATTTTTCGGGGTTTTTTGTTGTTCATTTTGGATGAAATTTTGGTAAATAAGTAGCAGTTACTTCCAAAGTAACAGCTACTTAGAGTGTGTCGCAGCTACGCTGCTTAAAAGCCATTAACCCAAAACACACTATTTTGGTGCAATGCCACAAAAACGGGAAGAAATCAGCTAAAAACTGAATCCTTCCCGTTTAAATTCCGAAAAGAGAAACTCTTTTATTAATTCAATATTTGCATCGTATCGTTTGCAATGGTCAATTCCTCGTCGGTGGGGATAATTACCACCTTTACTTTGGACGATGGTTTGCTCAGAAGCACCTCAATACCACGCACTTTGCTATTCAATTCTTCATCCAATTCAATACCCATGTAACCCATATTTTCGCAAGCATATTGACGGGTAACGGCTTGGTTTTCGCCAACTCCACCGGTAAACACCAGCACATCAACCCCACCCAATATGGCAGCGTATGAGCCAATGTATTTTTTGATACGGTAGTTGTAGGCATCCATGGCAAGAATGGCACGTTTGTCGCCTTTCTCAATTCCGGCTTCAATTTCACGCATATCAGACGAGATACCCGAAATGCCCAATACACCCGAAAATTTATTCAGAAGTGTAGAAATTCCCGTAGAACTCATACGCTCTTTTTCCATGATATAGGAAAGCACTCCCGGGTCTACATCACCCGAACGAGTTCCCATAATCAGTCCCTCCACCGGAGTCATACCCATGCTGGTATCGATAGATTTGCCGTTTTTAATTGCAGTTATGGAACCTCCGTTGCCAATGTGTGCCGTGATGATGCGTTGCTCCTCGTAAGGAACTCCTAAAAATTCGCAAGCACGTTTGGATACATAACGGTGGCTGGTGCCGTGAAAACCGTAGCGCCGAATGCCGTATTTTTCGTACAACGCGTAAGGAATGCCGTACATATAAGCATAATCGGGCATGGTTTGGTGAAAAGCCGTATCAAAAACCGCCACTTGCGGTGTTTGTGGCATCAGCTCTTGGATGGCGTAAATACCTTTCAGGTTGGGCGGGTTGTGCAGAGGAGCCAGCTCGATGCAAGCCTCCAACATTTCTATGACTTCGTCGTTGATGCGCACGCTCGAATTGAATCGTTCGCCGCCATGCACCACCCGGTGTCCCACGGCGTCAATTTCGCTCAGTGATTGAATGCAGCCATATTTTTCGCTCAAAAGCACGCCCAAAATATATTCTATACCGGCGCGATGTTCCAAAATTTCGCCTTCCAGCATCACTTTTTGGTTGTTGGGAAGTGTAAGTTTCAAGAACGAACCTTTCATCCCTATTTTTTCAATTCCTCCTTGTGCCACCACTTCATTGCTTTCCATATCGAAAAGCTTGTATTTTATGGAAGAACTGCCGCAGTTTAATACTAATATTTTCATCTGTTTATTATTTTAGAGCCAAGAAACAAGAGCCATTAAACAAGAATCAAAAAACAAGACTTTTTTCTAAAATGCTTATCCTTTTGTTGAACAACTTCGGACTTCCGTTTTGGGATTGCAATCATCTTCTTGTGTGTCGAAATTCTTTATTCCGCTCTTGGTTGTCTCAATGTAATTTTTTCTTTGTCTTTTTTTGATAGATAAATCCAAGTGTGTGGAAAATAGTTTTTTCGGTAAAAAGCCGTTTTTCTATTACCAATTAGTTAGTTGAACAGTGCTTTATTCACAGAAACGGACTGACCGTTTTCGTCGTACACATAAAAACCTTTTCCGGTGCGCACGCCCAACTGGTTGGAGCGATATAATTTCCAAAGCAGGGGATTGGGTTTGTAGTGCTTTTCGCCAAAATCGTTGAACATGGCTTCCATCAAGGTAACCAATCGTTCGATACCGATGAGGTCTGCCATGTGGAAAATACCGTAGCGTTGACCATAAATCACGGTAAACGTCTCTTCTATCTCTTCCAAGGAGCTAACTCGCTCCAAAAGCACTTGACACGCTTCGTTGAGCATGGCTACCATGAGACGCATGCTTACATTTCCGTTGCTTTCGTTGATACGATGTGGTGCAAAATTGATGAGTTGGGCAAAAATCTCCATTTTCCGATACACATCTTGCGAAGTGTACATACCGCTCACAATCTCCAGAATGCGTGCATCGGGATGCGAAACGGGGAAATAGAGGCTCACACAACGCTCTTTGTGTTCCAATTCGGAAGCCAACTCGCTGATAATAACCGTTGAGCCGTTTGTTGCAATAATTGCATCGGTATCTAACGTATCTTCCAAAATTTTAAAGATATTTTTTCGCACGGGTGTGCTTCTGCGTCCGGTTTCGGAATAGCGTGTACATTCAATCACCAAGTCGCAACCTTTGAAATCGTCGTAACTGAGTGTCGGTTTGATGCGGTTCATGATAACTTTCTTTTCGGAAGTAGTCAATCCCCAATTTTGGATTTTCTTATCCATCACCCGGTTTAGTTCGTCCATTACATAGTCGATACGCTCTTGTGATTCTTCCAAAAAAACCACATCCATACCTGCCGTTGCGGTCAGGTTGATGATGGTGCGTCCCTCTTTTCCGGCACCAATCACCCCAACTTTTGAAAAAAGCGGCTTATTTTTGCTATCAGCTTGTATATGAAGGCCGTATTTCTCAATTGGTTCAATAATTAATTCGCTCATATATTGTTGTTTATTTATAAATATCAGATAATTAATGATATTTGCCGTTTTTTGGCAATTCTATTTCATCCCGATTGCTTGATTGGCGGTTATGGCAACCATTTTGTAGATATCATCTACCGAGCAACCGCGCGACAGGTCGTTCACGGGTGCTGCCATACCTTGCAAAATTGGACCTACAGCCTCGGCATTGCCCAATCGTTGCACCAATTTGTAGCCAATATTTCCTGCTTCCAATGTAGGGAAAACCAACACATTGGCTTTGCCGGCAATGGGGCTTCCGGGTGCTTTGCTCGAACCTACCGATGGCACCAATGCCGCATCGGCTTGCAACTCGCCGTCGATAAGTAGTTCGGGAGCCAATTCTTTGGCAATGCGGGTGGCTTCTGCTACTTTATCCACCATCTCGTGCTGCGCACTACCTTTGGTTGAGAAGCTGAGCATTGCTACGCGTGGTTCAACACCCATTATGCTGCGAGCCGTTTGAGCCGAAGCAATGGCGATAGATGCCAATTCTTGCGCGTTTGGATTGGGCATAACCGCACAATCGGCAAACAAGAGCGTGCCGTTTTCGCCATATTGTGCCGTTTGGGTAAACATGATGAATGCACCCGACACAACTTGTACGCCCGGCATGGTTTTTATGATTTGCAGCGCGGGGCGCAATACATCGCCCGTGGTGTTTTGTGCACCGGCAATTTCGCCGTCGGCGTCCCCGTTTTTAATCATCAAGCAAGCCAAATAGAGTGGATTTTCTACCAATGCCACCGCTTTTTCGGGAGTCATCCCTTTGGATTTTCTCAACTCGACCAACAAATCGATGTAAATTTGTTTTTTATCGTGATTTTTCGGGTCTATAATGGTTGCTTTTTCTATGTTTGCCAACGATAGTTCTTTGGCCAAATCCATTATTTGTTGCTTGTTTCCGAGTAAGATGATGTGGGCAATGCCGTCTGCCAACAGTTGGTCTGCAGCCTGTAAGGTGCGTTTTTCTGTTCCTTCGGGCATTACAATACGCTGATTGTTGGCTTTTGCCCTTGCAATGATGCTGTCAATTAAATTCATTTTTATATGCTTTTTTTGATTTTAATAGCGATAGTTTGATTCTTATAATTGGATGGTGCAAAAGTAGTAAAAAAAGGGGAAAGATGTTAATAAAAAATCGGGTAAATAGGATATAGATGTTTTATTGATGTTAATCTTGTAAAAGTTTGTTTCGATTTAGCACTTTCACGTTTCTTCCTTTTAGTTCGATGATACCATCTGCTTCCAGTTCTTTCAATGTGCGTGCCAGCGATTGGCGTTGTACGCCAAAATATTCGGCCAATTCTGTGCGCGAACGTTTCAAAATGAAAGAGTTTTTCTCGTTGGATGTTTTTTCTAACAAGAAAGCCGATATTTTCATCCTCAAACTTTTCAGTGAAATCATCTGCAATTTGTTTGTCAAGAAGAAAGTAAGATTGGCGTTCATTGTCAAGAAATTGGTGAGTAGTTTTTTGTTTCGCGCCATCTCGTCCAACCATGCCAATTTCGATATTTTCAGGAATGTACAAGGTTCGGTAGTTATCACATCTACAGGATAGCTGTTTTGCGTACCGTATATAAATGCCGGTGCCAAAGGAATTACCGCTTCCAGAATATCTATGTTGAGAATATTTCCCTCCTTGGTAATCATTTCGGCTCTGACACTACCTTGCACCAGCAACATTACAAAATAGATGGGTTCGCCTTGTCTGACAACGGTTTCTCCTTTTTTGTAGTGAATAACTTCTTTCACGTTTCGTTCTAAAAACTCATCGTGTTCCAACCGGGTAAGTCCCTTGAAAAGTGGACAATACGGCAACTCGCTATCGTGGTGAGTATGAATAATATTTTTCATATAACGCTTAAAAAGATGACTCTACAATTATTTTGTTAATAAACACTAATAATAAAGATGTGTCGCTTGAGTGACAAATCAGCAGATGGCTTGTAAGTACCTTTGCCAATGTAAAGATAGCGAAATATATTAATAATTTAAAACTGAATGGATATGAAAGATTGGAGAAAAATGACCGTTGGCGAAATTGTTACTGCAGATTTTAGAGCAGCACAAGTTTTTAAGGGTGCAGGTATCGATTTTTGTTGCGGGGGTGGTCAGAATTTGGAAGCTGCCGCTTTGGAAAACCAATTGGATGTAAACGAATTGGTAAATAAGTTGAATAATTTGCAAGAGGTAGAAGCAAAAGCGGGAATAAACCTGAATTTCAAAGATTGGAATGCCGATTTCTTATCAGACTACATTGTGAATCAGTATCACAATAAAGTGTATCGGGTATTGCCGGAGATAATGGCATACATAGATAGAATTGTGGAAGTGCACGGAGGTAATCATCCCGAATTGATAAAAATACAAGAACTGTTTGCTTTTATCCACGAAGAGATGCCCGCGCACCAACGTAGAGAAGAGGCCTATCTGTTTCCTGCTATCAAAGAGCGACTTGCTAACTCGTCTGAACGTTCAGCAGAAATTATTCGTTCCGAATTGAAAGATTTGATGGAAGAACATGACCAAGTAGGAGGAGCTATGGATCAAATAAACCGTATTAGCAAACGGTATAGTTTGCCAACCGATGCATGCAATACCTACCGATTGACCTACCAAATGCTGGAAGAATTTGAAGATGATTTGCACGAACATGTACATCTCGAAAATAATATTCTTTTTCCAAAAGCAGCACAACTAATAAAATAAAAAACAGAACAAACAGAATATCAATTTTTAAAAAAACAAGAACAATGAAAACAAAATCGAACATTTTTTTTCAAACAACACTCATACTGGCGCTAATAGCCGTATTATCTGTAATAAATATTCAACCTGCTTCGGCTCATTGCGATTCATTGGATGGACCTGCCCTTTTAGATGCAGCCAAAGCGTTAGAAACCAACAATCCGGAACTTCTCAAAAAATGGATTACCGCCGACCAGGAGGCAGAAGTAATTGCCCTTTTCCACAAAACCTATAGTTTGAAAAACGGCGATGCCGAGGTGTACAACATAGTGAGAACCCATTTCTACGAAACATTTGTGCGTCTGCACCGCGAAATGGAAAACGCACCTTATACCGGATTGAAACCTGCCGGCAGTACAGCTCCCATCATTACTATGAGCGACAAGGCAATAGAAACAGGCGAAATAGACAAGTTGCTCGGTGCACTTAGCAATCATGTGAATGCCGTTTTGAAAGAGAAGTACGAAAAAGTGGCACAATTGAACAAAGTAAAAAACGACTCCCCCGAAAAAGGTCGCGAATATCTGCATGCATATATCGATTTCACACACTCCATAGAGGCAGTACATGCGGTAACCGAAGGTGGCGGAGCACACAAACATTAAGAAAAATCGAGAGTAAATAATTAATTGCAAAGAGGATATCTCCCACCGGGGTTGTCCTCTTTTTTGTTGTGCAATTGCGGGATAATAAAAAAAGGTCGATTCATTTTCTCACCATGAACCAACCTTTTTGTTAAGTAGAATTTTCTTGTGTTATTTTTTCACTTCAAACTGATAAATGGGCGTGCCTTCGTAGTTGACAAACGTCATTTTCAACGATTGATTGCCAACCGAAATCACAGAAAAACCTTCGTCGGACGAGCAAAAGCGGGTATCAGAACCCTTAATTGGTTCTCTACCGGCGGATGCCGAGCCATTTACTACGTATTGGGTTTTTGTGCCCCGTTTGGTAAGATGCTGAAACGTGTGCGAATGTCCGGCAGCATAAATATCTACTTGGTGGCGACACAAAATGGGGTCGAGTTTGCCAATCAAATCTTTATCGTCCACCCGTTTTTTTTCGGATACATAAATGGGATGGTGTCCAATCACAATTTTGAAATCGGCTTTCGATTTAGCCAATTCCGCATCTAACCAACGAAGTTGTGCCGTGGTATCTTGCTGTGCTACATCGGGATAATTATTTGCCTCTTCGTGGTATTTATTAATGAGCGGCGTGGTATCGATAAAAAACAAATCTACCGATGCGTGGTCGTCGTCCGGTTCTGCCACCACGTGTTTCACATAATATCGTGCGGGCATTTCCCAGCGGCGTGAAATCTGCGAATAATCGATAACAGCCTGCGAGTTACCTCTATACTCGTGATTTCCTAAAATAGGAAACCAATCCACTTGCAAATCGCCGTGCGAGTAAATCAGTTCAAAATTGGTCATCCAGAGCGGGTCGTTCACGCTTTGTACGCCACCGTAATGGTGCACATCGCCTGCTGCAGCCACAAACTCGATATCCAATTGGTCAGCCAAATTGCCCATCACTTCGGCAACGGTTTTTTGTTTGTAGTAGCCATTTCTGCCCAAATCGTTGGCAAGGTAAAAATTGTATCCATCTTCAAAAACAATCTCGTCAACGGCATTTGTTTGTGCCAAAAGCGAGGTGGCAAAAAATAGTGCCAGTGATATTAATAATGTATTTTTTTTGTAATTCATTTTTTCTTAATAATGTTTGTTGTTATTCATTTTTATTGTTAGAAATTCAATTTCACACCCGCGTCAAAACGGAAGTTGTAAAACTCCATTTGCATGGAATATTCTTTGCTGCCTTGGTAGTAACGCAAAGGTTGGTTCAGAATATTGTTGACATTTGCAAATACATTCACATATTTGCCAATTCGCAAATTGGTGTTGAAATCGAGGTAGCTCACCGCATCGTAATACCTGTCTTTGAATGCTTCCGTACCCAATTCATCGATAAATTGCGAAGCGAAATTATAGGACAGACGTGCTGAAAATTTGCGGTTGTCAAATCCCAATGCCGCGTTAAAAGTATGTTTTGGTGTGCCGGGCAGGCTCAATTTTTCGTTTTCGCGCCCTTCGTAGTTAAAATTTTTCACGCTCGAATGGTTGTATGTATAATTGCTGTAAATGTTGAAGTTACGCAATATACCGGGCAAGAAATAGAGATTTTGCTGCAAGGCTACTTCAACTCCCAACAAGTTGGCATCGCCACCGTTGATGGGCTGTGTAAATGTTTTCCACACGCGATTCATGTAGGTATAATTGGCATGACGCACATCCACGATGAAATCAGAAATATTTTTGTAGAAAATGCCGGCAGACAACAGACCGTTTCCGTTGTTGTAATATTCCATCATGAGGTCGAAATTCATCGATTGGGTGGGTTTCAAATCGGGATTACCAATCGAAATTTCATCGTTTTCAAAACTGATGGATTGGCGCGGTGTGAGGTCGGTATATTTTGGTCTTGCCAACGTGTTGGACCAAGCTGCTTTCAGTTTGAAGTTGTCGGTTACATCCCATTTAGCGATAACGCCGGGCAAAAAATTGGTGTAGTTCCCGCTATTTCCTTCTATCGGGGTAATTACCTCCTCGTCTTCGTTCCATTTGTTGGCTTTGTAGTTGGAAACCGTACGTTCCATTCTCAAACCCAAAATCATATCCACCCGGTTATACAAACGCTGGTCGTAACGCAAATATGCCGATGTGATGCTTTCTTTTGCATGGAAATTTGCCAAATCTTCTTCTACAATTCGGGTTTTCTCGTAATCGTTGTTTCCATCCAACTGAATATTTCCGAAAAAAACTTTGTCGGGAAACATGCCAACGGCGTAGTCGCCTGCCAAAAAATTGGTTCGGGTTTGGTCAGATAAGTTTGCATAAATCATTTGATTGAAAGCATCTTCGTCTTTTGGCTCGTACTCGAAATAGTTTACATCGTTGCTCTTGGTTTTCGATTTGTACGCCGCAGCAAAACTGATGCTGTTTTTCCACTCGGCAGAGCCGTTCAGCGGCAACGAAAAATCTAATTTACCCGAAAAATCTTCGTCGTAGGTATATTGCAACGATTCGGTAAATTCGCGAAAACTGAATTGGGTAAAATCGTTTATATCCTTGTTGAAGCCGGAAGCCATGGGTTTGCGCGGGTCAGACAAATCGTTTGTGAAATGCACACCGCTCATTCGGTAATTGATGTATCGCTCGTCGGGACGTCGTTCGGAAGCTTTGGAGTAATTGGTTTTCCAATTGGCACTCAGGCGACCGAAATGGTGCTCTCCGTTTAGTGTGAAGGTCATCACCTGTTGGTCTTCCAAACGGGTGTAGTTGTTGGGTTTAGAACCAAATTTCACTTGGCGTTCTACACGGGCGTTGTACTCGTTTCCTGCCTCGGGTTCGATATTGCTTATGCGGAACCGATACCGGTTTTCCCAATCGTATCGTTTGTTGTACATGGCATTAAATTCTATTTTGTGGTCGGGATTAAACACATAATCCAATGCCAAAGAGTAGCTTTGTCGTTGGCGGCGCACAAAATATTGGCGTACCTGGTAATCGGTAACATACAATCGTCCGTTTTCGTCTTTATCCCACTCAAACTCAATATCGTCCGAGCCAAGCGGATTGTCTTGAAACGAGATGGAAGCCACCAGGCCCAATTTGTCGTTCCAAAATCGATTTCCATATCCAAAGCCCAAGTTCCAAGTCGGTTTTTCGGAAATAAGATTGTAACCGCTTCCTGCCAAAGCCGTGATTCGCTGCCCGGTAGGCTGACTTTTGGTTACCAAATTGACCGAACCGCCAATGGCATCGGCATCCATATCGGGCGTGATAACTTTGTTTACCTCGATAGATTGAATCATATCCGAAGGAATCAAGTCCAGCTGCACAGAGCGCACGCCTGCCTCTGCCGATGGCACGCGCGTGCCGTCGATGGTTACCGAACTCAAATCGGGGGCAGTGCCGCGGATGTGTCCAAATCGGGCTTCGCCTTGGTCGTACTGCACGCTGATGCCGGGAATGCGTTTGAGTGCATCGCCAATATTGGAGTCGGGAAATCGCGATACTTGGTCTGCCGAGATAACGTTGGTAATGTGTATGTTATTGCGCTGTTGCGACATGGCTTTGTTTTGCGAATTGAAAGCCGTAACCACCAATTCCTGCATCAAGATACCCTCTGTAAGAGTGATTGTTTTCATGGATGTGGTGCGGCTATTTTCAACTACAACAGACTGTGTATATGGCGTGTACCCGATATAGGTAATATTTACCGTGTAGGTACCTTCCGGGAGTCCGCTGATGCGAAAAAAACCGTCGTTATCGGTTATTGTTCCCATGTTTTCGCCCTCGATTAGGATGGTTGCCCCGGGCAATACATACCCTTCCTCGTCCACAATTCTGCCGGTAATAGAGCCATAATTTGCAGCGGCCGGATTCTCATCTGCCAGGGTAGAGAAGTTAGC
Organism: uncultured Dysgonomonadaceae bacterium; assembly: GCA_964631255.1. GTDB lineage: Bacteria > Bacteroidota > Bacteroidia > Bacteroidales > Dysgonomonadaceae > JBGZFC01. The sequence goes on from CAZVWS010000042.1 coordinate 17,206, forward strand.
CGTAATAAATAAGAAGAATAAAAAAATAAAAGTAAGTTTTTGCATTGCTAATTTTTTTCTTGGTTGAATTTTTTTGCAAAAGAACCAATTTTATGTTACAGACCGGTTAAGAAGAAATTAAGTAAATGTTACAAAATTGCATTTAAGTAAGTAGCTGTTACTTTGGAAGTAACTGCTACTTTTACCGAATCTGAAAACAGTTCCGAAACCAAGCGTCTAACCGATTGCCGGTCTGACGCGTGAATAAAACTTTTTTTGTCGGATGACGGATGTCTGATGACAGATGTAGAAAGCCTGAAGTCCGAAGTCGAATGTCGGATGACCGAGGTCGGAAATGCATCTTCCGTTTTGTCATTTTGAACGAAGTGAAAAATCTATTTTTCCATATTCTGCATTGCTCACTAAGTAGCCGTTACATTGGAAGTAACTGCGATTTTCCCGAATCTGAAAAACAGCTCCGAAACCAAGCGTCTGACCGATTGCCGGTCTGACGCGTGAATAAAAAACGTTTTTTTGTCGGATGACGGATGTCTGATGAGGATGTAGAAAGTCCGAAGTTGAATGTCGGATGACCGAGGTCGGAAATGCATGTCTTGTCCTGAAATAGGTTGACAGTTTTTTTGTAAAAAACAGGTCAAAATG
>CAZVWS010000043.1:0-17812 GCA_964631255.1 uncultured Dysgonomonadaceae bacterium
AATTAACAAGAATAATAACTGACAAAAAGTGTCCACTTTTTTTAGGACGTGACAGGGATTTGGGAATTATAAACCTAAACCCTAAACATTAAACATTAAACCCTAAATTTTTAACTATTCACTTTTAACTATTCACTATTCACTATTCACTATTCACTTTTAACTTTTAACTTTTCACTATTTTATATACCATTCAACCATTTTCTTCACGCCTGTTGCTATATCAATTTGGTGTTTCCACCCCAGGGCGTTTAATTTGGATACGTCAATTAGTTTGCGCATGGTGCCATCGGGTTTGTCGGTATCGAAAACCACGTTGCCTTGGTAGCCGATGGTATCTACCACCAATTGCGACAAATCGCGAATACTAATCTCTTGCCCCGTACCAATATTGATGTGGCAATTTCTCACTTCCGATTTCCCCTGTTTCAGGTCGTCGAAGTTTACCCGTTCCATAATAAAAACGCAAGCATCTGCCATCTCCTCGCTCCACAGAAATTCGCGCATCGGCTTCCCGGTACCCCAAAGAGTTACCTTGTCTTGGGTAATACCGTATTTATGCAATATTTCGCGAATTTCGTCAGTGCTATTGGTGCCGCTCACGCCCTCGATGGGACGTTTGTTGAGATCCTGACGAATCCTCTCCCAATTGTTATCGCCAAACATCTTTGCCAAATAAATTTTGCGAATCATTGCCGGGAGTACGTGGCTTCTCTCCAAGTCGAAATTATCGTTTGGTCCGTACAAGTTAGTCGGCATCACGGCAATGTAGTTGGTGCCGTATTGCAGGTTGAAACTCTCGCACATTTTGAGACCGGCAATTTTGGCAATGGCATACGGCTCGTTGGTATATTCCAGCGGAGCGGTCAGCAGCGCCTCTTCCGACATAGGTTGGGGCACCTCTTTGGGATAGATACAAGTACTACCCAAAAAGAGCAGTTTCTTCACCCGGTGCCGGAAGCTTTCGCCTATCACGTTGTTTTGTATCTGCAAGTTTTTGTAGATGAAGTCGGCACGATACACGTTGTTGGCAACAATTCCACCCACATGTGCCGCCGCCAAAAACACGTATTCCGGTTTCTCCTCGTCAAAAAACTCGCGCACCTTCACGACATCCATCAAATCCAGTTCGTGCGATGTTCTGCCAATGAGATTGGTATAACCTTTTTGTTGCAGATTTTTGAGAATGGCAGAGCCGACCAATCCCCGGTGTCCCGCAACATATATTTTGCTATCTTTCTTCATATCAGAGCGAAGCATCCGATTTCATTTTTCGCACATACTGCATATCGTGTTCCACCATCAGTCTTACCAACTCTTGGAAAGATGTTTTCCTCGGATTCCATCCCAACAGGGTTTTGGCTTTGGTAGAGTCGCCCAGGAGCTGTTCCACTTCGGCAGGTCTAAAATATTTGGCATCTACCTCCACCAATACTTTTCCGGTGGTCTCGTCCACCCCTTTTTCGTTCACCCCTTCGCCTTCCCACCGGATGGAAATGCCGGCTTCGGCAAAAGCCAATGTACAAAATTCTCGGACAGAGTGCATTTCGCCCGTCGCTATCACAAAATCTTCGGGAACGGGGTGTTGCAAAATCATCCACATGCACTCCACATAATCTTTAGCATAGCCCCAATCGCGCAGCGAATCCAGATTGCCCATATACAATTTTTCCTGCATGCCCTGTGCTATACGAGCCACGGCAAGTGTTATTTTGCGGGTAACGAATGTCTCGCCGCGGCGTTCGCTTTCGTGGTTAAAGAGAATACCGTTCACGGCAAACATTCCGTACGATTCGCGGTAATTTTTTGTAATCCAGAAACCATATAATTTGGCTACACCATAAGGGCTACGCGGATAAAACGGCGTGGTCTCCCTTTGTGGCACCTCTTGCACCAATCCAAACAGTTCGGAGGTAGAGGCTTGGTAAATACGCGTTTTCTTCTCCAACCCCAATATCCTGACCGCTTCCAGCAACCGAAGTGTTCCCACGGCATCGGCTTCCGCCGTGTATTCGGGCACTTCAAAACTCACTTTCACGTGGCTTTGTGCTGCCAGATTATATATCTCGTCGGGTTGGATGGATTGGATGATGCGGATGAGCGAACTGGAGTCCGTCATATCGGCATAATGCAGATTGATCATCCGTTTTTGTTTCATATCGCGCACCCACTCATCGAAATAGAGGTGCTCGATGCGTCCGGTATTGAACGAGGAAGAGCGACGCAAAGTGCCGTGTACTTCGTATCCTTTTTCCAATAAAAATTCGGCTAAGTAAGAGCCGTCTTGCCCGGTTATACCGGTTATTAATGCTATTTTTGACATGAAATTATTTTGGAGAAAAGTTAATGGTATTTGATGACTTTAGCTGGAACACCAACAGCAGTGCAATTTTGTGGTAACGTTTTGGCTACTACTGCACCAGCTCCAACGATTGTTTTTTCACCTATTTCTAATTGATTGATTATTTTAGCACCAGTTCCTACATAAACCTCATCTTCAATGAATACTTCTCCCGAAATATTTACCGTTGGCATAAAAGAACAATAATTACCAATTATAGTATCGTGCCCAACTGTACATGAGAGATTGAGTATAATAAATTTTTTCAAAACAATATTTACTGTTATTATTACACCGGCACATATAATACAACCATCATCAATTGAAGTAACATCTTTATTGCCAATAACAACAGAGGGATGAATAAGAGTCGGAAATGAAATGTTTTTATTATTAATTTGCTCAACAATCTTTTTTTTAGTAGATGGATTTGCTACAGCTATCGCAATACAAAGTTCTTCGTCTATAGCATTTAATTCTTGCATACCTCCTAAAATCGGATAACCATTAATAATTTCTTCTTTAATAATCCCATCATCAAAATAACCGATAAATTGATATTGAGGAGTTTTTTTGTTTATGTCTTGAATCAAGAACTCTACCTCTCTTCCAAAACCTCCGGCACCGTATATTGCTATTTTTTTCATTTTTTATTAAGAGTTTAATTGGTACATTAAAACATTGGCATATTATCCTATTGGCATATTGGCACATTTAATTATTGGCACATTTAATTAGCAGCTAACTTGGAGTTAGCAGCTAATTAAGAATTCCCTTTAAATGCCTCCATCGTTACACTTGTATCCGAGCTAATTCCCTCCCGTACAAAGACTTTTTTTATGGTCATAAAGAGAATTTTTATATCCAATAACAGCGATAGATTATCTACATACCACACGTCGTATTCAAATTTCTGTTGCCAACTGATGGCGTTTCGACCGTTTACCTGTGCCCATCCCGTTATGCCGGGGCGAATGTTGTGTCGTCTTTTCTGTACACTGTTGTACAAAGGCAAGTATTGCACCAATAGCGGTCGCGGTCCAATGCCCACGAAAAAGTCCTCGTGTCTTTTGAGTCCCGAAATCTGCTCCACTACCGAGAGGCAGTTGGAGAAATCGGTCAATGTTTCGCACACCACAATATCGCCACAAGCAATGGTTCGCCCGATGGTTTCGCTCAACTGTTTTTTGTAGTCTGAAATAGTTTGGTCGTCGGCATCCGAAAAATCGGGGAGATTGATTACATAAAAATTATAATCTTTGATATCTTCGGTGTCTGTTGTGCAACGAACGCCATGCTTCAGAGCCGGTTTTTTGCGTTTGGAATGCGACGGTTGGGGATTGGATGGTGTTTCGCCGGAGGTTTGGTTTTGCTTTTCGGCAAAATCGAAACCGATAGTGGGGAAATTGGTCGTGAAAGCTTTCGCTAATTCCATCCCTTTTTCGTGCAGCCCGATTACACAAATGCGCCAGTCATACATCGAAATATCGGAAGCCGAGTTTTCGGGAACAAGCCGGTTGAACGTGTAGAGACTAAAATTGTCTTCGGTATGGTTTTGTTTCTTCTTCTCCATTACCCGTTTTTAAATACCAATATTATATCCTACACTAAGCCCCAAAGTAATGAATTGGTTCTTTTGAATTGTCATTTTATTACCGGAAAAGCCCATATCGCAAAATAGGGCGAAATCGATATTATTGTAGGTGTATCCTACTACGGGAGCAAAAAGAAATGCCGAACGCCCCGAAGCAAGCACGCCATAACCCAGGCGAGGCTCGGCATAAAAGCCATTTTGCATGCCTTGCAGCGTGTATCTGTAACCGGCAAGCAAACCCACGTAATTGAAGGCATCGTACTCTTTGTTATTGAAACTGGAGAAAAATTCGCCATCCTCGATGGGGTTGTTGAATGCTTTGATGGAGAATGTCCAGAAGTTTTTCTGATTTTTGTCAATCAGCTTGTCCGATAATAGGAATGCGGCGTTGCCACCCAATCCCAGCTTGCGGTCGTGTGCCGAATTAACGACAAATCCGGTTTGTGCCGAAATATGAATATAGTTGCCCGACTGGGCTTGCGCGCTTGCAGCAAAGGCAAACAAAATAATAGATAATAAAGTAGTTTTCAATAAGTTCATAATAGTATTTTTGTTAATATAGTATTGTTGATAGAGCAAAGAGCCAAGAGCAAAGAGCAAAGAGCTAAAAAACCTTCACCCTATTTTCTCAACAAATGAGTAAGCCAACTCCACCGTGGCAAATCCCAATTGATTTAGTTGCACTGCGATACGCGATTTCTTTCCGCTCTCGGCTATCATTGTGCCTTCCAATCCTTGCAAAGGTCCTTTTATGACACGTACTTGCTCGCCTACCTCGGGGATTTCGCTCTCCATGTTGACCGCACTTTCAGACGAATCCAACATAAATTGAAATGTTTGCATCTCCTTGTCGGAAACCACAGCCGGTTGGTGCGTCCCTCGTAGCGTCATATACCGGAATACCGATGGTGTAGTAAGTACCGTTTTCCTTTCGCTTTGCGATACCCGCACAAATATAATCATGGGGATTACAATCTGTTCTATCACTTTTTTGCGGTCGCTCCATTGGCGAACAACATGCTGAACAGGCAAATAATTCTCGATACCCATGTTATCGAGACAGTCTCTCACTTTGCGTTCGTGGTGCATTTGCACATAGGCGATGAGCCACTCTTTTTGATTGATATTTCCCATTCAAATGAAATCCGGTTTCTACAAAAAAGCAGGGTTTTGCCCACACTTCGTGGCTACCTGTCCCATTGGCAGATAGTTTTTAAAAACACAGAGTACCCTATACCGTTTTGCAAATGTCGAGATATATATCTCTTAATCAAAATTTTAGATTATTTTTAACGCAAAATAGTAAGAGGTCTTTAAAAATTTTCACAAAGGTAAAAATAAAGTCAACTAATTGCAATCTATTGCTTATTAATTTTTTTTATAACTAGTTAGAATGATTGCAGCAAAGGGTTTGCAAACTGTGTAATAATTCCACACTTCAAAAAAACGCCAATCAACCATCCTCCCCAAAAGCATCCTATTTATTATTTTTCACCCCACAGATACAATTTTTCGCCCGATTATCAGTTTTAATTTACAAATGAAAAAATGGAGATTATCAACCTTGCTGTGCATTTTATTGGTTTGCAGTTTGCAACTGCAGGCCCAATGGGATTTGCCCTTTAGCCAGCATTGGAAAGCGAAAACTTTTTATAACCCGTCTTTTGCCGGCGAAACGGACAAAATACAGGTGGTTGGTCTCTACCGATTTCAATGGACAGACATAAAAAATGCGCCCTCCAGGCTGATGATTGCTGCCGATAGCCCCATCGAGTTTTTCGGACTACGCCACGCAGTGGGATTGGTGGTTTATACAGAAAACTTTGACCAAATGCGCAACACACTCTATGCCGGACAATATGCTTACAAACAAAAACTGGGCAAAGGGTATCTCAATATCGGCGTGCAAGCGGGCATGTACGAGCTCAATTTTGACCCGGCAAGCTACACACTTCTGCCCGACTCGACGGCAAACGCGCAAAATAGCATTTTGGTGAACCCGACTACCAAAAAGGCTTTCGACCTGAACGCCGGCATATCGTGGACTTCCAAAAATGTGTACTTAGGCATCAGCGCCACCCACCTGACACAACCCGATTATTACTCGGTAAACGACACGGTGGCACAATCCATTGAACAGGGCAATCACGTTGCCGGCGATTCTACCCGAAGCCGGATTCCGCGCACATATTATTTTTCGGGTGGATGCAATATTAGGGTACCCGGCACGTTATTTGATGTACGACCAATGGTTTGGGTGCAAACCGATTTTAAAGGTGTAAAAGGGCAGGCATCTATGCTTTTCGCGTATAACAACCGATTTTCGTTGGGTGCCGCCTGGCGATACGAAGACGGATATTCGTTTTTTGCAGGAGCTAACATACAAGGGGTAGAGTTGGGCTATGCCTACGATTTATATACTGCCGGCATTGGAAAATCGAGCAAGGGAAGCCACGAAATATCGTTCAGATATCGGTTTCCTTTCGATCTGTTTGGCAAAAAAATACAACCACATAAAAGTATAAGATTATTATAAAGAAAATTTCAATATTGATGAAGAAAATCTTTTATTTGATATTATTTACAACGTTACTTGTCTCTTGCAGTGGCGCAGGAAGAAGCGGCGGCAGCACCGGCGGAGAGCTGGTTGGTGTTGGCGGAGGCAAAAGTTGGACAGAACCCGCGCCTTACGGCATGGTTTTGGTTTCGAGAGGAAGTTACCAGATGGGACCTACCGAGTTGGACTCGCTGTGGGGGTTATCCATCCCGGTACGGGGCGTTTCGGTGGACAATTTCTGGATGGATGCCAACGAGATTACCAATTCCAAATACAAACAATTTGTTTATTGGGTGCGCGACTCCATCATTCGCGAGCGATTGGCTGATCCGGCTTACGCGGGCGACGATTTTTATCGCATCACCGAAAACGAATATGGCGATCCCGTTACTCCAACCCTCAACTGGAGCATACCCATCCCTTGGACACGCAACACCGAGGAGGAAGAGGCTGCCATCAACAGCATCTATTTTGTACATCCCATCACGAAAGAAAAAATGTTGGATGCCCGACAAATGAATTTCAAATACGAATGGTATGACGCTACCGAAGCTGCCAAAAGAATGAATCGCCTCAACCCATCCGAACGCAATCTGAACACGGATGTAACGGTAAACCCGAACGAGGTAATCATGATATCGAAAGATACGGCATACATAGATGAAAACGGTCGCCCGGTAAATATGACTATCAACCGCCCATTGAGCGGGTACTACGATTTTTTGCACACGCGCATCATCAATATCTATCCCGATACCACTTGTTGGGTAAACGATTTCAGCAACTCGTACAACGAACCGTATATGCGCACCTATTTTGCACACGATGGTTATAGCGATTACCCGGTTGTGGGCGTTTCTTGGGAGCAGGCAAACGCTTTTTGCCAATGGCGCACACTCTTCTTGAAAAAAGGTATGGGTAAAAACGTGAGACAGATAGAAAACTACCGCTTGCCAACCGAAGCAGAATGGGAAATGGCGGCAAGAACCGGGAAAACGGAAAATAAATTTCCGTGGGACGAGGATAACACCAAAAACGACGACGACTGTTTTATGGCAAACTTTAAACCGGGCGAAGGAGAATATACGGCTGACAACCACCTTATACCAAACCGGGTGGGTAGTTTCATGCCCAACTCGTTCGGGTTGTACGACATGGCGGGTAACGTTGCCGAATGGACTTCTACCAGCTACACCGAATCGGGCAACCAGCTGATGAACGACATGAACCCCGAGTATAGTTACAATGCAGCACTGGAAGACCCCTACTCGCTGAAGCGAAAAGTGATAAAAGGCGGTTCTTGGAAAGATGTTTCCACCTTTATCCGTTCGGATATGCGCGATTGGGAACACCAAAATGTAGGTCGGTCTTATATCGGATTCCGTTGCGTACGTTCGCAAGTAGGTTTTGCAAAATCAAGAAAATAAATTACACCCCAAAAGAAAATGGTAAAGAAATATAAAAATAAAATTGAAGCAATGCTTCAAACACCACGCGGAAAAAGATTTATCAACTTCGCGTACAGCTTCGGAGCGGCTATTGTAATTTTAGGCGCGATGTTCAAAATTCTACATTTACCATTCGGCAACATGATGCTTTTCATTGGTATGATGACCGAGGTATTTGTATTTATCATTTCGGCTTTTGATACGCCGATAAAAGATTACGACTGGGGCAGAGTGTTCCCCGTTCTCGACCCAAACAGTACAGCAGAGAGTCCCGACTTCTCCAATCTGGGAGCTACAGGCGGCTTGCCTCGTTTCAATATGGAAGGTGCCGGCCAACCAACCGAAGGTTACGGACCACAACCCGCGCAAGAAGGCAACAAATTGCATATCGCAGCCGATGACCACGTGGGACAACTGTCGTCGGTTACCGAAAACGTGCAAAAATTTGCCGATGCCACAGCTACCCTTACCCAAATTTCGGAGTCGCTCAAAGCATCGTACGAGCATATCATCAACAGTTCGCAAAACCTAAGCCAAAACTCCGTGGGTTACGTGCAGCAAATGGAAAACTTGAACCGCAACATTGCCGGGCTCAATACCATTTACGAAATTCAACTCAAAAGCATCAGCGGACAGATTGACACGTTAGATCACATCAACAGCGGTTTGGGCAGAATAAAACACATGTATGACGGCGCGGTGCCCGATAGTGCTGTTTTCAGACGCGAAACAGAGAGAATGACACAACAAATAAAAGAACTGAACCAAGTATATAGTCGTCTGTTGCAAGCAATGACGGTAAATATGCCGATAGTAAATAACGACCCGTACGCCCAATCACAATCTCCAATTCAAAACCCGTAACCAGTAAAAAATGGCAGTTAACAGTCCAAATTCTCCCCGCCAGAAGATGATAAACCTGATGTATCTGGTTTTCATCTCGATGTTGGCGCTCAATGTATCGGCAGAAGTACTCAACGGATTTGATATTATTGAAGATAGCCTCAATGAATCCTCTACCAATATGCAGGACAGGAATTTATTGATTATGGGCGAATTAGAATCATACAATAAACAAAATCCGGAAAAAGCCGGCGAGTGGTACAACTTGGGAAAAAATGTGAAATCGATGAGCGACTCACTCATCAACCACATACAAGACCTGAAAATAAGGATGGTAAGAAACGCCGATGGCAAAAATGGCGATATCTACAACATCAAAAATAAAGATAACTTAGATGCGGCAACAGTAGTTATGCTTTCGCCTGTAAACAAGGAGGGTGCCAAATTGCGACAAAGCATCGACCAATACAGACAAACCATTACCAAATACGTAACCAACCCCAAACACCGCGAAATTATTGAGAAAAACCTCAGCACCACGCCTCCCAAAAAGGCGATGAACAAAAATTGGGAAGAGTATCTTTTCGAAAATATGCCACTGTCGGCATCCATAACCATTCTTTCCAAAATGCAAAACGACATCCGCTCATCCGAAGGCGAAGCACTTACTACATTGCTCAATAGCGTAGATGTGGGCGATTTTAGGGTAAACAGAATAAACGCTTACGTTATTCCCGAGTCTAAGGTCATCATACAAGGTGGTTCGTACAGAGCAAAAATAATTCTCTCGGCAGAAGACTCCACGCAAACGCCCAATATTTTCGTAAACGGAAAAAATCTGGAGCAAGCAGCAAACGGTCTTTTCACTGCCGGAACAGGTAGCGTGGGAACTTTCCCCGTGGAGGGATATATTGAGATGGCAACCGGCGATGGCTCTATCATGAGAAGAACATTTTCGGACAACTACACCGTGATAGAACCGATGGCAACCATTGCCCCAACATTGATGAATGTGCTTTATGCCGGAATCGACAACGAGATAAGTATTTCCGTGCCGGGTATCGCACCACAGGATGTGTCGGCAACAATGACCAATGGTACACTTACCCGAAAAGGGAATTTGTGGAACGCCAGACCTGCAGCGGTAGGACAAGAGGCAACCATTGCCATATCGGCAAAAACAGCCGGCGGACAAACACGTGAATTGGCAAACAAGATTTTCCGCGTGCGCGCCCTGCCCGACCCCACGCCATACATAGAATATACCGACAACAACGGCAACCCGAGCATGTTCAAGGGTGGTGCACTTTCTAAAGCGGTGCTGGTGAACGCGGGCGGTATAAAAGCGGCAATCGACGACGGTATTTTGAGTATCCCTTTCAGAGTAACCAGTTTCAGAACCGTGTTTTTCGACTCCATGGGCAACGCCATCCCCGAAGTGTCGCAAGGAAGCCAGTTTTCTGAAAGACAAAAAGAACAAATTCGTCGCTTACAGCGTGGAAAATATTTCTACATTTCGGGTGTAAAAGCAGTTGGACCCGACGGTACAGAAAGAGAAATAGCAGTAATAGAAGTAAGAGTCAACTAAATTTATTTGGGACAAAAGAAGAATATGAAAAAAACAGCAATTATAATATTTTTGGTATGCACGTGTTCGGCAATTGCCATGGCGCAAGAATCGGCTCGCGAAAGACTGATGAACGATAGAGACAAGAAATCTACCGAAAGTTCCATCGGACTATCGACACGTGCAGCGCAAATGAACCGCACACAAACATCCAACGTATCGGAAGCCAAATGGTTGCGCGAAATTTACAGATACCTCGACTTGTCGAAAGAAAAAAATGCACCTCTTTACTATCCGGTTGTTCCCGAACAAAATAGGATGAATCTGTTTACCATGATTTTCAAACTATTGGCAGACGGGCACATAAACGCTTACGAGTATTTGGACGGAAGAGAAATTTTTACCGACGAGTTCAAGATTGATTTCAAGGAGCTATTAGACCGATTTGGTATCTATTACGAAATGGAGAATGGTAAAATTGTTCTCAACGACGTGGATATCCCCAGCAACGAAGTGCAAGGTTACTACCTGAAAGAGGCGTACTTTTTTGAAACAGGTACTTCCAACTACGGACTCGAAACTCTGGCTGTTTGCCCCATCATACATCGCCAGGGCGATTACGAAGCAAGCACCGTGCGCTACCCGCTTTTCTGGATTCCTTACGAAGAGATAAGACCATACGCCTTGCGCATGCCCATCATGACATCGAGCCTCAACAATACGATGACCGGTACTATCGACGATTTTTTCCGCAAAGGAAACTACGAAGGCGAGATTTATAAAACTACCAACTTGCGCAACATGGCATTGGCACAATATGCTGCCACTCCCGAAGAGATGAAGTTGCAACAAGAAAAGATTGAAAAAGAGCTCAAAAACTTCGAAGATAATTTGTGGAAAGAAAAAATAGAAACTGAGCAAGCAGCAACTGTTACAGACTCAACCGGCATCGTTGTACAACAAGAGGAGAAAAAACCCAGAACCAACAAACGAAGAGCAAGAGCATCTACCAAAGCAAAAAAAACAGAGAAAGCAGCAGCTACTACTGAATCAAAATCTTCGTCCTCATCGGCTAAACCGGCAAAAAGTTCCGGAAACAGCATGCGAAACAGAAGATACTGATTTTTGAAAAAAATAGTGCTATAAAAAATTCAAAACAGTTTCTATCCGATTGTAAATAAAATTTCATACATTTGCACCAACAATTGTCTTATGGTGTAATGGTAGCACATCAGATTCTGGTCCTGTTAGTCTAAGTTCGAATCTTAGTAAGACAACCACCAAAACGGCATAATCATCTGAAATTCATCTGCTTATGCCGTTTATATTTTTTATTAATTGTTCAAAAAATTGGTGGTTTCCGTACCGAGAATCCTATTTATTTGAACCCGATTGAAGACTATCTGCATGCGACAGAAACGAAAAATAATAAACGACCCGGTTTTCGGGTTTATAAATATTCCCGACGATTTTATTTACGATTTAATACAACACCCGTACATCCAACGCCTGAGCAGGATAAAGCAGTTGGGAATGGCTTCTTACGTGTATCCCGGAGCGCAACACACCCGATTTCATCACACAATTGGCGCAACTTATCTGATGGACACGGCATTGCGCAATTTGCGCGAGAAAGGGCACGATATAACGGAAGACGAATACCACGGCGCACTCACAGCCATTCTGATGCACGATATCGGGCACTCGCCTCTCTCGCACGTGTTAGAACATACGCTCACGCGAGACGTGCACCACGAGCAAATATCGCTGTTGCTCTTGCAGCAAGTAAACAAACAGTACAACGGTGCTCTGCAAACGGCAATAGATATTTTTCGCGACAACTATCCCAAACGATTTCTTCACGAATTGGTGAGCGGACAATTGGATGTGGACAGATTGGACTACTTGCAACGCGACAGTTTTTTCACCGGCGTGAGCGAGGGGCGCATTGGCGCGGCACGCATCATGAAGATGCTGGATATTGTGGACGATAAACTGGTGGTTGAGTCCAAAGGTATCTACTCGATAGAGAATTTTTTGATGGCACGCCGATTCATGTATTGGCAGGTGTATTTGCACAAAACGGCAGTTGCTTCAGAAAAAATGCTCAAAAACACCATGAAAAGGGCAAAATACCTGTCGCAAAATGGCGAAAAGCTGTTTGCTTCGCCCGCCCTCTCCTATTTTCTGAAAAACGATGTATCGATGAGCGATTTTGAAAATAACGAGGAGGCGTTATCGCATTTCGTAAACTTGGACGACAACGATATCTGGACTTCGCTAAAAGTTTGGAAATCGCATCCAGACAAAGTGTTATCGGTTCTGAGCGATGGCATGGTAAACCGGAAACTATTTAAAATTCAGATTGATAACGAACCGTTTTCTGACCGGATAATCGAGGAAACCATCCATCGGTTTCAACAAAAGTATGGTATTACTGAGAAGGAAGCACAATATTTTGTATCATCCGATTCGCTGGCTACGGATATGTACAACGAATACGACGAAAGCATCAAAATCCTATTCCGCAACGGAAGCATCAAAGATATTTCTACCGCATCCGATATGTTTAGTATCGAGTTGTTATCAAAAAAAGTGGAAAAATATTATTTCGCCTATTTGCGAGATAAATAAATGGAAGCGAAGTAGAGGATTAGTTTTCGTTGGCGTTTTCTTTGCCTTCGGGCACAATAAACCAAACAACGGCACTACCCACAATTCCCGAGCCGATAATTATCAGCTTCAGCGTGAGCGGCTTCACGATTATGAGCGACGAAATCAAAACCATTGCCCACATGAGCAACAAGATTTTTGTCTTCTCTTTTTTAGAAATGCCTTTTCGTTTTTGGTAGTTTTTGATGCGAGCACCCAGCAATTTCGAGTTCAGGAGCCACAAGTAAAGTCTGTCTGAGCTTTTGGCAAAAAGGGCGGCAGCCAACAGGGCAAACGGAGTACACGGCAAGCCCGGCACAAAAACACCCAAAATGGCAAGCGTGAGTGAAACGGTGCCGCCCAAGGCAAATAGCCAACGTTTCAGTTTGCTTTTAGCCAACTTTTTTTCGCTGTTGTCAATCGCTATTTCTGTTACAATGGGGCTCTGTGATTTCTTTTCAATTCCGCTCATTCGGGCATTTTTGCTGATTATCGGGCAAAGATAACTATTTATTTTTGATATTTGCACACCTGCAAATGCCATTTAACAATCAATAAATCATTTGTAAAAACAATAAAAACAGATTGTTCGCATTTTGGGCGAAATTTGTTATCTTTGTTTTCAATAATTTATCCACCTTTATTTATTCGAAATGAAACCGGAACCAAATCCAGATAAAAAACTCGCGCTTCTCTTTGTTTGCTTAGGAAATATTTGTCGCTCACCGGCTGCCGAAGGCGTTATGCTGAAACTCTTGCAACAACACGGATTGGACGATATTGTGGTGGTGGATTCCGCAGGCACTTCGGGCTGGCACCAAGGCGAACTGCCCGACGACAGAATGCGGGCACACGGGTTGAGACGAGGTTACGAATTTTGCTCCAAATCGAGAAAAATAACTCCTTCCGATTTCGAGAAATTCGATTATATCATCGTGATGGACGACGAAAACTACAAAAATGTAGCCGCTCTTGCCAAATCGACGGAGGAGAAAGAAAAAATACACAAGATAAGCAGTTTCTTTCAAAAACACAGGCACGACAACATCCCCGACCCTTATTATGGCGGTAGCTCGGGGTTTGAGTTGGTACTCGATTTGTTAGAAGATGCCACAACAGGAATTTTACAGACACTGCGCAACACGCATTCACTGTAGAACAAGTAAAAAGAAAACAGTTTCTATCTCTCTTATCAGCAACAATAGCAGCCGGATAAGCGTTATAACAGAAGAGAGACGAATGTGCAAAGATGAGGCTTGGTTTTTATAAAAACAGGAAACCAATTTACGAGATTTTTACAGTAAAACGATGGCAATTTTTGGTAAAAGTTACGACTATTATTTAGGTTATGCATTGAGCGGCGGCGGAGCAAAAGGTTTCGCACACTTGGGTGCCTTAAAAGTTCTTGAAAAAAACAATTTGAAACCCGACATCATCGCCGGAACAAGTGCCGGTTCGCTGGTAGGGGTTTTTTATGCCGACGGATTTGCACCCGACGAGATAAAAGAACTGTTCGAGAAACGCGATTTCAGAGAATTTATCGGCTTCTCCATTCCCAAACGTGGGATTTTTAAAAGTACAGGTTTGGCAAATTTTCTGAGGAAAAATCTTCGTTCCAAATCGTTCGAAGAACTTCAAATTCCTCTCCGGGTAGTAACTTCCGATTGGGAAAAAGCATCTACGGTGGTATTTAGTCAAGGGAAAAACCTCGTAGAATCGGTAGTAGCATCCTGCTCCGTTCCGGTGGTTTTCAATCCGCAAATGATTGAAGAGAAGCCGTATGTGGATGGCGGTTTACTGAAAAATTTTCCCGTTTCGGTCATTCGTCCACAGTGCAAATTTGTGGTGGGAGTAAATGTATCGCTCATTGTACCGACACCGGAAAAACCATCTATCATCAGCACTACAGAACGTACTTTCAACATCATGGCAAACTCCAACACGCTAAAAGACAGAAAACTGTGCGACATACTGATTGAAGTGCCGGGCTTACACAAATACAGCATGTTCACGCTACACAATACAGAATCTATCATAGAAAGTGGATACAACTACACTTCGGATATTTTTGCCAAAGAAAAATCGCAAAGGATAGTGAGACGATGTATGCGGTATTACGAACTGCAACAGTCGGTGAAAGAGCGAATTACCAAATTAAAATAGATTACATGCAAAACAAAAAGATTTTCATTTATCAAATTGTACCGAGACTTTTTGGAAACAACAACCAAAACAAGGTAAAAAACGGAACGATAGAAGAAAACGGGTGCGGAAAATTTCGCGACATATCAGACAAAGCTATCAAAGCCATTGCCAAAAACGGATACACACATATTTGGCTCATTGGCGTATTGGCACACGCATCGGCAACCGATTACACCGCTTTTGGCATACCAAAAGAGTATCCCGAAATCATCAAAGGGAAAGCCGGTTCGCCTTACGCCATTCGCGATTATTACGATCTGGATCCCGATTTGGCAGTAGATGTAAACAAACGGATGTCGGAGTTTGATAAACTGATTGAGCGAATACACAAAAACGGTTTGAAAGTGATTATCGACTTTGTTCCCAACCACTTGTCCCGAAATTACAAATCGATAAACAAGCCTGCCGGAGTGTCCGATTTTGGAGAAAAGGACGATTGTACAAAATCATTTTCGCCCTCCAACAATTTCTATTACCTGCCCGGACAAGCATTGCAAATACAATATCCCGACAACGTAATATCGGAAAAAACCTATACCGAATACCCGGCAAAAGTTACCGGAAACGACTGTTTCTCAAACCGTCCGACCCAATACGACTGGTACGAAACCGTGAAACTCAACTACGGAGTAGATTATTTGGGCGGATACGTGAAGCATTTCGACAAAATTCCGGATACTTGGATAAAAATGAGGGACATACTAATCTATTGGTCGGAGAAAAAAATTGACGGTTTCCGCTGCGATATGGCAGAAATGGTGCCCATCGAGTTTTGGAAATGGGTTATTCCGCAAGTGAAAGCGAAATATCCAGAAATATTATTTATCGCGGAAATTTACAATCCGAACGAATACCGAAATTTTCTGCACCAAAACTGTTTTAACTACCTGTACGACAAAGTGGGCGTATATGATATAGTGCGCGATGTGGCGTGCGGCTACCGACATGCGTACGAAATTACCGCTACACTCCACGCCGTAGGCGATATCCAGCACAAAATGCTCAACTTCTTGGAAAACCACGATGAACAACGGGTGGCGTCTGATTATTTTCTGAAATCGGGGAGAAATGGGCTTGGTGCCATGATTCTTACCGCTTGCCTCAACACGAACCCGGTGATGGTGTATTTTGGTCAGGAATTGGGAGAATCGGGCATGGAGGAGGAAGGTTTTAGCGGGAAAAACGGACGTACAACCATTTTCGACTATTGGTCGCTGGACTGTATCCGCCGATGGAACAACAACGGAAAATGGAACGACGAGTTGCTCTCTCCAACCGAATTGCAACTAAAAAACACCTATTCTGATTTAATTAATTTGTGCAACAAACAAAATGCCCTTGCCAACGGTCTGTTTTACGATTTGGGCTATGCCAATACCAATAACCCGGGGTTCAACAGTTCGCGACAGTTTGCTTTCCTGCGAAGCGATAAGAAAGATTTGCTGCTTATCGTTATCAATTTTGATATGAACGAGGCAGAAATTACCGTGCAAATACCCGACGAAGCTTTGCATTTTTTTGAGCAAAACACGGCAGAAAACTACGTGGCACAATCGTTGTTGATAACAAAAGGCGAAGAGATAAATTATTCAACACACCAACCTTTCCGTGCAAAAATTGCAGCCAATTGTGGCGAGATTTACAAAATTAGTTGTTTGTAAAGAGGATGAAGGGGAAAGGACGTTTTAAGAAATTCCGAAAGCATCTTTTATTTTTATCAGTTATAAGTTCCACAAAAAATGTAACTTTGCCTGCATTTATAAATTTGGATATTAAACAATGATAAATTACAAAACAGCAAAACCTTTTTTGAAATGGGCAGGAGTGAAGACGCAACTTGTAATTTACGAAAAGTTTTCCCTTTTTTAAAACTTACAATACAATTCACTACATAATATGAATTTAACATTTAATGCACTTTTGGCAGAAGGATATAAAAGCAATTCTCAAATCGCAAGATTATTGACAGAGAATTGGGTGTTAAATAATTCATATTGTCCAAGTTGTGGTAATTTGCCCCTAAATGAATTTGAAAACAACCGTCCCGTAGCAGATTTTTATTGCGAAAAGTGTAAAGAAGAGTTTGAATTGAAAAGCAAAGGAGGAAAACTTTCAAATACAATTACAGACGGTGCCTATTCCACGATGATTGAACGGATAAACTCTGAAAATAATCCCAATTTTTTCTTGCTAACTTACACGAAAAATTGGACTGTTAATGATTTTCTAATCATTCCAAAACAATTTTTTACTCCTGAAATCATCATCAAAAGAGCACCATTAGCTGAAACGGCAAGAAGAGCTGGATGGGTTGGTTGTAATATTGATATTTCAAGGGTTGCTGATGCAGGCAAAGTGTTTTTGGTCAAGAACGCCCAAATTATCAATCAAAATTTGGTAAAAGAAACGTTTAACAAAACACTTTTTTTGAGAACAAAAAGCAAAGATGCAAAAGGTTGGATTTTGGATGTAATGACTTGTGTTGATTTAATTAAAAAAGAGAATTTTACACTTGATGAAGTTTATAAATTTGAGGAAAGACTAAAAGTGAAATTATATTAGCCCTCAAAAAAACCGAGCAGTAAAAAATAAAAGTTATTTTTAC
>CAZVWS010000044.1:0-16823 GCA_964631255.1 uncultured Dysgonomonadaceae bacterium
ATTAACAAGAATAATAACTGACAAAAAGTGTCCACTTTTTTTAGGACGTGACAGCGGAGAGTTCGCCTATGCTTGTCGATAGTTTGAAGTTCGCCGTCAAATTCGTGTTTTTTTCTACTACAAAACTATATACCGGTTCTGTTGATAATACTTCGCCGCTTTCCGTAGTCCATTTCTCGAATTCGTAACCGGCGTTGGGTGTGGCGGTCAGCGTGGCGGTTTGACCATAGCAAAAAGAACCAACCCCGGTAATTTCTCCACTCACTGCCGGGTTGGCAGAGGCAGATATTGAATATATTTCATCATAAAGTGATTGGGTGCTGCGATATAGAACCCCCGTGCCATATACATACATATAACCGTTGGGAGCGAGTACGAAATTTTTAATCGCCTTATTATCCATTCCGGATTCTAAATGTTTCCAAGTAGTGCCATTATCTATAGTGCGATATACTCCTTTGGAACCATAATCATTATGATCGACACGATATATTACATCATTTTTGTCAATAGTCAAAGCATTTGTTTCAAAATAAGAACTGGTACTCGCGATGTAAATCCAAGATTGTCCAAAATCGTCAGACATCCACATTCCTTCTTCAGGAGAAAACTGTGCCATCGTCGCGGCAAAAATAGTACCTTTAGAGTTTTGAGCGATTGCGCTAACTCTTATATTGTATAAGCCAGAGCGTACCCATGTATTGCCGCCGTCATTAGAACAAATAATCCCATTTGGCATAATGATGGGAAAAAAACTAATTAATCCGGCAAACAGTACTCCATTGCTGCTCTCTTTGAAACATGGAATATATACACCCCCTCCACCATGAAAGCACCTATGCCAGGTTACGCCTTTATTGTCCGATTTATACATCGCATCCCATCCGCCTACTATTATGGTGTCTCCTTTTGCATAATATGAAGTAGTGGGTGTAGTATTAAGAAAATTTTCTTCTAACGGAATCCAATTTTGTCCGGAATCATCCGAAAAATAGATCTTGGCACCTATTACATACAGCTCGTTTCGTTCATTGACAACCACTCCATTTACAGAAAAATCAAGTTCTGTTTTTATCAGATTCTGTCCAAAATCATCTGAGTAATATAATCCTTGGTCTGTACCTATATACAAGCGATTGTTTGAATCTACGGTGGCGTGATTTACAGAGAGCTCATTGTTGGGTAGTTCTAACTTAGTCCAAAAATCTTGTGCATTGCAGTAGGATGCAGCAAATAACAACAGCGAAAACAATATTTTTCTCATCATTTTTTGATAATTTTTTTGTGAATAAATTGCCCATTATTATTTATAGAAAGGATATAAATCCCGGACGAGAGATGCGATAGGTTTATAACATTATCTTTTACAATACCTTTGTATAGCTCTAATCCTGAAATATCTTGTATGGTGACAATAACATTGTTTTTGTCAGACAGTAGAAAGTTACTTGCCGTATCTATATAGATATTGTTAGCAAATGGATTGGGATAAACGGAAAAGGTTTCACCGTAAAGCTCTCCAATACTTGAAATAAGTTTAAAATTGGCGATTATGGCAATATCTTCTGTTGCTTGGATATCATAAACAGCATTTTCCGACAGCACTTCACCGTTTTCCGATGTCCAATTTACAAATTCATAACCTGTATTGGGTTTAGCTGTTAATTTGGCTGTTTCGCCAACAAGGTAGTTACCCGCTCCTAAAATTTCACCACCTTCCTGCGGAATAGACGTAACCGATACGGAGCAAGTAGTGCCTGAAACCGGTTGCGAACTGCGATACAAATTATTTACACCATAAGAATATGCATACAAATATTCGTTGGATGACAAGAAGAGCTCGTTGTAGCTTGGATTTACATCGCTGTATATTGGTTGCCAAGTTGTGCCATTATCAAAAGAGCGAATTGTTAAATGAAAAGTAGGTCCAAATTCTGTTTCTCTGTAAGTAATCAATGTATAGAGTACATCGTTTGGTGCGACACCTATTGTTTGTATCGCTTTGTTCGAAATACATTTGCTCCAAGTATTTCCATTATCTTCAGATATATAAAGACCCCGTTGGTCGAAGTAGATATTGTCGCTGGCAGCATACAAAAAGCCTTTCGAGTTTTCTGCTATAGAGACAATATTCACGTTTTCCAAACACCATGGTAACCAAGTGTTGCCACCATTATCCGACCGATAAATACCCGGTAATGCATTATTGTCGCGAGAATTATTATTTTCGTCTTTCCCTGTCATGAGGCGATACATTACTGCAAGCAGATCACCGTCACTCTTTTCAAATAGTTTCATAACCGAGAAAGCTACTGTTTCCGTTTCCCATACGGTTGTCCAACTTTCGCCCGAGTTCTCAGATTTGTATATCTTTGTATCTGTTCCTCCAAAAATGATATCCCCTTTTACTAAGCAACTTGTAAATTCGTAATCAATAGGAGTACTATGTTCCGTCCAAACTGTTTCCAAAATCATCTGAATAAAACACATTACCGTTACCAGATGCAAATATTTTGTCTTCTTCATTTACATGCACGTGGTAAACCACCTGCTGAAGTGCGGTTTGCTCAATGGTTTCCCCGTTATCTTTCGAGAGTAGTATGCCCCTGTTGGTAGCAATATAATCCCACCCGCGCGAGTCAGATGCAACAGAGTACACTTTGTTTATGTTTGTTGGCAATTCTATCTTTCTCCAAAAATCTTGTTGTCCATAGCAAAACGATGCTATAAGGGCGAATAATAGAATTAAAATGTTTTTTCGCATAATCATAAAAAGTTATTTTAAGTTTTAAATCATTGTTTTCAAAATCAATGTTTCATTATAAAATTTAATATTTAAAAAAAATAGAACATACTTTATTCAGTTTTCAAACTGTTTGGTATTTGCCGTTAGCCGGGCATTGGGGTTCTCTACTGTTCCGTTGGGGTTGCATAACCCCGTCGTTTAGGTTGCGAACCCCGTCGTTGAGGTTACATAACCCCGTCGTCTCTATCCGGAACCCCAACCGAAGGTTTGGCAACCCCAACGGGAGTATGAATAACCGCGCGGGGAGGGCAAATAACCCCAAGGATGCTATAAAGAACCGCGCTCGCGGGTTATAGTACCTCTTCGGCGGGATTTTCGGGTGCGGCTGTCGGTTTGGTGCGTATGAAAAACTGTTTCATATCGCGCAGCTTGGTTTCGAAACCCGCGGCGGCGGTTTGTGCCTTGTAGCTGGTGTAGGCATAATCGTCTAAAGCGGCGTGGTAGTTATCGAAATCGTGCAACGTTTTGGCGTTGTTGAGCCCCTCGATGAGGCGTTGCAGACGGGCAATCATGCCTTCCAGCTTGCTGCGGTCGGTAAAATCAGCCAAAAACTCATCCCAATTCACATCGGGGCTGCGCATGGCGGGCTGCTTGGTGGCATAGTCGTGCGTTTTGTTTACAAGCAGTTTGTTTTGCTCGCCAATGCTGCCGTAGCGACGGCGCTCGTCGGGCGACAGGTTTTTGAGTAGCGGCTCCAGAATGATTTCCAGTGCTGTCAGGTTTTTGTTCACCTCTTCGTCTATTGCAGACGTTACGTGTGTGCTGTTTAGGTTTTGAATGGTTGTTGCCATGGTTGAAAAATTTTTAAAATTTATTTGTAAAAAAAACAGAGATAATTACCAAAGTGTACATATTTCGCGGTGCAGTCTTTTTATTGCTTCACTATCTTATACGCTCCCGGTTTATCGCCTATTGTAATATGCCTATTGTAAATGCCACGCGGTAATTTATATGATGCCATTGTTTGTTGAATTATTGAGAAGCATAAGGTTTTGTATGCTTGATGTTATGTAAATATAAAATGCTTGATATTATATAATTACACATCATATATAGTTAAATTAACGATGCAATATGGCGCAAATATATATAGAATGTTGCATAAATAAAAATAATAATTATTTTTTTTGTATTTTATTGAAAAGATTATTCAATCTTTGGGCGATAAAAAATATGTGAATTATATTATTGTATTTATATGAAAAAAAATAAATAGTATATCCATTGAAAGACCTTGGGTTATCATCATTTATTAATCTGTGTGAAAGGGTATAGCTTTTTCAAAAGTATATTAATCAGATGAAATCTTTTAACTATAAAAGTTATTGGGTAGAAGCCGAGTCTTCAATAGGAGCAATAATGGGATTAGAGGCAAATAAAACATGTGTTGTATATGTTGTCGAATAACCATTTAGGTCTATCGCAGCATCCGGAAACAAAGGCTGCCGGAATTTTTGTGCCCTTGAAAAATATGGAACAGGTGCGTGTGCTGCTCAGCCAATTGGTGGATATTTACAATAAAAAAGTATATGAAGTTGCTAAATTTTTACAAGAAAAGGGTATCTTTACACTCGCAATGGCATATCCTGCAGTACGCATAAAAGAGGTCGGATTAAGAATAAGTATATAAGCTTCTCATAAGAGAGAACATTTGGATAAACTTGTGGATATATTATTATTGGCACGTAAAAATATTGGCGATATTTGACTAAACTTAATAATAATGAAAAATATAAGAAGAAGAAGAACCAAAGAAGAGATTGAAGAGCTAATAAATAAAGCTGCATTAGAATTGATAGAGAGCGGAGGTTTCTCAAATTTAACAGTACGTAATATTGCAGAATTAGCTAAAATTGAGCCTATTGTATTTTATAACAGGTATCAAAATATTGAAGAATTCATTGATGAATTTGTAAGAAAATATGATTATTGGCTCGCAGATGTTGTAAAAACTTATGAAAAGCTAACTGAAAAAGATGAATATAATTATGTTCTAAAAAGTTTATTCACTTCACTCAAGAATAATGCAGTTATGCAGGAACTGCTCCGTTGGGAACTTTTCCAAGAGAATGACACAACCAGTCGTACGGCTAAACTTCGTGAGTTTCACACTCTGCCTCTTGCTGATAAATATATTAACTATTTTGGTGATGTACCTTTTGAGATTGAAGTGATTTCAGCAATTATTATCAGTGGTATATATTATTTGATTTTACATGGCAGATTAACACCTTTTGCTCGTGTTGATATAAATACAACAAAAGGGCAAAAGCAAATTTTTAGAGCTATTGACTATATAGTCAATTCTTTATTCAATGACACTTCTAATGCAGATAGCAAAGCTTTGGAAATAGCAAAAGCAATGAAAATAAATGGTTTAGACAATAACCTGATTGAAGAATGTACACATATTCCCATTAGTATTATAGAAAAACTATAAGTTTTATGGACATTGAGGAGTCCTTAATAGTATGGGTATATGGGGGTGTTTAGGTGGGTAAAATCCATTCAAAACTTACAATCTCTCCCTCCATACCCAATCTTTCTCTCGGCTACCGCATTTTCTTCTATTTTCACATCCTTTTCAACATTTTGTTTTCTGTCGAATTATCTACCCTAATCCCGCCAAAATTTTCTTATCTACTTCGGTAAGCTCATTTTTGAGTTCTATTAGCGTTGGTATTATTATTGCTGTCCGATAAAACCCACGCATATATTTGTAACGATATGTAAAAATGCGTGTTATCGTGTGGCAGCAGCGTGCAAAAAAAGCACCACCGATTTTTGTCTGTCGGTGGTGCTTTTAGTTTTCGTTATTATCCGAGAGGTTTCTATCGGCTAAAAGAATACATATCTGTTATCTTCCACTTTTAGTTTGTCTCTCAAAATATCCATCGATTGTCTTTGCAAGCGGCCCGCGTTGCGCGATTGCATGGCTTTTTTTTGGTTTTTGGCATCGAACGTGGCGTTGCCTTGTGTTCTGTTGAGCACGTTGGTAACATACACGCCCCTGTTTCCTTTGGTGGGAGCACTTATTTTGTTGAGTGGTGCAAATGCCGCGTTGGCATTGATGGTTGGTTCAAAACCAACTCCCGAAATGTTTTGTGTTTCAAAGTTTACAAACTTCAGCGTATCTACCGCCGTACCCAAGGCAGAGGCGTACGCGTCGAGCGAAGTCAGTTTTTTTGCTTGCAAATCGGTGATTATTTTTTCGGCTTTCTTGTCGTTCATCAAGCGGGTACGAATGACGCTTGTTACCTCCGACAGAGGAGCTACTCCGGCAGGGAATACCTGGTCGACACGAGCTATCACTCGTGAGTTGGATAGATCAAATTTCTTTACCGTACCCATTTTCTTTTCGTTCACTGCCCACGATACTATCTGGCGCGACCCCGGCATTTGCATCAGCGTGTAGTCGTTGGCCATTACGCGTGTGTCGGGGTTTACCATGTATCCTTTTTCTGTAGCCAGCTCGTTGAATTTGCTGCTTACATTGGGGTCAGAAATAAATTGGTTGAGTTCGTTGTCTATATTATTGGAAGTTTTTTCGCTTACAATAACCGGTATGCTTATGGTAGCCAATTTGTATTTTTGAACCGGTGCAGTTTTGGCTTCCACCTGGAAAATAATTTGTTGTCCGGTGCTTTTCATTTTCTGAATTTGTCCTACCGGTGCTTCAAAAATAGCTTTTACCACATCGTGTCCGGCAGAGGCTATATCCATTTCGCGCACCCATCCCAAGTCGGCACCGTTCGATTGCGGATTGAGGCTGTTTGCCACTTCTGCAAACGATTTTCCGGCTTGTATCACGGTGTAAACGCTATCTACAAATTTTGTAACCAAAGTGTCTTGTCCCATCATCGATGCATCGGGTATTGCCATCATGCGCAAGTGGATGGAGTCGGGTGCCACTTTTTTGTCAATCAGTTTGTATATATTATATGTGTTGCCTTGGCGGATGGGCGATTTTGTGTCGGCTATGGCAGCCGTTTCCACAAATGCTTTCTGGTTGTTGTCCAAAACGCGTTGCGAAACATAGATGTCGCGGTAGGGCACATCGGAATAGTCGGCTACAATTGGCGCGATATTTTGTGCCGTTTGCAACTTTTGGTAAGCCTCTTGTGCTTGCGCTTCAATATCGGCAAAGTCTGCTTCGCTGGGTGTTACCTCTTTGGTGAAGTAGCTTATTTTTGCCATGGGCACGTCCAGTTTGAAAGCGTTTTTGTTTTTGTCGTAAAACGCTTTTATCTCTTGTTCGCTCACGGTAATAGTGGAGTCGGGTATGGTGAAGTAGTTTTGTGCCACGTAAGCTATATCGGCATTTTGTTGCGCCAAGTCGAAGCTGTTTTTTGCTTCCGTATCGTTTACCATCACAGCCGATGCCAAAAGCATAGAGTATTTCTCTTCTAAGCGTTGGTATTTTATCATGTTTTCGATAAATAACCACATCGATTTGTATTGGCCAACTACCGCTTTTTCTTCGGGGCTAAGCGACTCTTCGGGAGAGTTGATTGTGCCAAGAAATTGCACCAATCCCTCTTTGTCGAAAACGCCGGTTTGCGGATTTACAAAGAATGGGAGTTGCTGCAACAAGGGCGAAATATTTTCGCCGTGCACCATATCGTTTATCTCTGCTTTTGAAACCGTTAATCCCAATTTTGCTGCTTGGCTGTCTAACATTTTTTCGCGCACCATTTGTTGGTAAACCGCGTCTCTGATTTGTTGTGTGGTATTTTCGTCGAGCGATGTTTGTCCGCTAACCATTTTTTGGAAATTTTCCCACTCTGCAATCTTTTCGGCATATTGCTGTGTAGAGACAATGTCGCCATCCACAACAAATGCTTTGTCTTTCGACCGCATGAAAAGTGTGTTACCCGAGGTAAATAAATCTCCAAGTACGAATGCCAATAAAGCAAAACCTATGATGGCGACTAATAGTCCGCCTCTGTTCCTAATCTTCTGAAGTGTAGCCATTTGCTAATCTTAAATTAATGAATAGAATCTATTTAATTGTTTGTAATTTTAAAACAAGACTGCAAAGTTAATAAAAAATAAAAGCAATGGGCTCATTTTTTACGGAAAAGTGTAAAGTTTTGAATAATTTACAATTATTGGTCTTGTTGCTGTTGTTTGTTATAGGGTTGGGTGTGTCTGATTAATTTTTGTTTGTCCAAACACGATTATTTGACCACCATTATTTTTGAAACCACACCCTGCGAGCCGTCTTCGGTTGAGCCAAACACCAGATAGATGCCGGTTTTTACCTGTACGCCGCGTGTGTTTTTGCCATCCCACGAGAATTGTCCGCCCAGCGAAATACCTTGTTTGAGCAATATGCCGTTCAAATCGGTAATTTTCACGGTGCTGTTGTCCATCAGTCCGGTAATGATGATGTTGCCGTCGTAATCTTCGGGCACCGGGTTGGGATAAACCGACACGGAGTCGAAATTGGGCGCGCCCGCTTGTGCATCGCTCTTGTACGACAAAATGCCGTGCGTGGTTCCGATATAAACAATGCCGTTGGCTTCGTCCATGGTAATGGAGCGCACGTTGTTGCTTGGCAATGGGCTGTTATCTGTTGTAAAGTGGTGCACGGTTTCTACGCCGTCGGGCGAAACCAGATATACGCCTGCCGAAGAGGTGGCAATCCATTTTCGGTTGGCACCATCTATCGCGATGCCGGTAACATCTACGTTGTTGAGAAGGAAGTCGATGTAGTTTGTGCCGTCGTTTCGCGGAATAACTACTTGGTTGAAAGTAATATTTTTGGAGAAAATATCTTTCGAGTTGTGTATCACGTACGGACCGGTATCGGTGGCGAGCCAGATATTGCCGTTTTTGTCTTCTACAAGCGAATGGATGAAACGCATGGATACGCCGCTACCTTGTTGGTTTACTTTGTGTTCGATAAAACGGTACTTGTCGTCGGCAGTATTTTCAAAACTGTTGTTTTCGTCGATAAGCAAAATCCCCGATTTCAGGTTGCCCACCGTTACCCATTTCACGTTGTTTCTATCTACCAATACCGATTTCAGGTTTTCGATATTTGCCAACTCGGGCGAATGGATTTGTGTCCATGTGCCATCTTTTTTCATTACCTTGATGGCGTTGGAAACGAATGAGTTGGTTGTCCACAAGTTGCCGTTTTTATCGTAAGCCAATCCATCTACACGGATGTAGTTTTTCCCGTTAAAAATATCTTGCAGTGTGGAGTTTTCGTTGTTGTATAGTTTGATACATTTGCCATCTTGAAATTCGTAAATGCCTTCGCCCCAGCTTGTAACAAAAATATGGTTTTCGTCTTCAGGATGATATATGGCGGAGGCAAAGTCTCGTGCATTCTCGCCGCTCACGGCATCAATTTGTGCTTTGCTGAATGTGCTCCAGCCGCTATCGGGTTTGTATTCCGATAATTGTGCGGGGGTATTGAATCTGTCGAAAAAATAGCCACCGCCGGTAGTGAGCAATTTGTTTTTATCAAATTTCAGAAAGAAAGCGTAGTTGTTGAGCGGGCCATTTGGCTTGATGTTGTTTTTGAGGTGGGTGATTTGTGAATCGCCCTCGTTGATTTGCGAAAGCGACAAATAGTCGATAGACGAAGTGAGCCAATATTGGTTGTTGCCGGCATAGTCAATCGACAACAATTCCGGCGTATATACGGTATTGAAACTGCTTAAACCGGTTGGTAAACAGACAGAAGTGCTGTTGTATGCTACATACAAATCGTTGTTGACGGAGGTTACGTTTGTCAGTTGCAAATCTTGCATGGTGCGGTGCACGGTGTTGTCGGTTTCTACATAATATATGGCAAGCATCGGTACCAAAACGTGCAATCTGTCTTTGTAAACAAAGAGTTGGTTGATGTTTTTATCGAGAAACTTGTAATCCGAGTAGTTGTAGTTTTGTGCGATGGGGTAGGTTTGCCATTCGCTGAAATCTTGTATGTTGGCGCTCAACGAACTTTTCAATACACCTTGCTCGGTGGCAATGTATAACTCGTTGTTTAAAACACACATAGATTTTACCGCTTGGTTGAATACTGCCGTTTCTTTAATCTCGGTTTTTGACAAGTTGAGGGTAAAAAAACCAAATGCGGTGGAGATATATGCCAGGTTTTCGTGCATATAGATGCTATTGATTTTTTTATCCAGATTGCTGTAATTGAGAATCATGTTTGGAATATTCACTATTCTGTCGTCGTCAAAATAGAGGTCTATATTGGTGTTTTCGTAAACAATTACCAAGCAATCTTCGGTTTTGTTGTAAGCAATTTTGCTGATGTTGCTTCCGTTGAGTCCGTTTATTTTGGTGTAAGTTTTCAGGTGCTCGTCTTCGGCATTGTAGCTAAATAGGTGTCCGTCGGCAACTACAAACGCTCGCCCTTTTGCATTCACAACTTGCTGCATTCTCTCGTACGAGTAATGTGTTTGCCATTCTCCTATTTGTGTTTGTGCTTGCATCGCGGATGCGGCTATGGTCAGGAATATGATAAGAGCAATTAACTTTTGCATAATTTGGTTTTGTATTTATAGTTTGATTAAATATTCTATTAATTTTTTGGTTGCATTGGCTCGGTGGCTGATGCTGTTTTTTACTTTTTCGCTTAGTTGGGCAAATGTTTCTTGGTATCCGTCGGGCACGAAAATTGGGTCGTATCCAAAACCGTTGTCGCCACGCTTTTCGTCCACGATGACTCCCGGCACAGTTCCCTCGAAATAACGAATTTCTCCATTGTAAATCAAGGCGATAACGGTTCGAAATCTGGCTTTTTTGTTTGTTTTGCCTTGCAAGTTGTGCAGTAGTTTCTCCATATTGCGGATGGAGTTTCCCTCTTCTCCGGCGTAGCGCGACGAGAAAATTCCGGGTTCTCCGTTTAGTGCTTCTACCTCCAGACCTGAGTCGTCGGCAAAACAATCCAATCCGTATTTTTGTTGGATGTGTTCCGCTTTTATCCGGGCATTCTCTTCCAGGGTGGCACCGGTTTCGGCTATTTGGTCGTGGCAATCGATGTCGTTCAAACTCAAAATTTCTAATTTCCCTTCGGTTATTTCTCTAATCTCTTTGAGTTTGTGCGCATTGTTTGTGGCGAAAACTATTTTTTTTATCATTCTCTATTTTCTTTGTTTGTTTCGTTCACGAAGAAGTCGTTCGCGCTCTTTCAACTTCTCTTTTCGCATTTTTTCTTGCTCTTTGAGTTGTTGTTTTCGTTCGCGTTCGCGCTCTTTCATCTCTTGTTTGCGCTGTTTTTCGCGCTCCTTCATCTCTTTTTCGCGCTGCTTTATTTGCTCGTTTCTCTCTTTTTCCCGTTCTTTCAGCATCTTTTCTCTGTCCTGTGTGCTTATTTCGTCGGGTTTTTCTTGCAATGCTTCTTCGGCTTTTCGTTCCAACTCGGCTTGTCTTTCCTCCAAGGTGCTCTGTTTTGGCGGAGTTTGCGGAGTTAATGCCGGTTCGGCTTCTTCCGGTTGAACTGTTTCCTCCTCTTCGGGTTCAATCACAATTTTTAATTCGTCCAGAATGACCGTTCTCTCGGGTTCGGCAATTGGCTCAATCTGCCGGATAGGGATGGTGATGGGCGTTTCTTGCGGTTGGATTGAGTCGGGAGCGGCAACCGTTGGCGTAGCCTCTTTTACAATGATTGGTTTGGCGTTGTATAGGCTATCGATAAAAACGATGTACTCATTGAGCGGCTTACCTTGCTCGATCAATTCTAAATTGGCATCAGAAATGATAAGCGGTAAAATATTTTCGGGAATACTTTGTCTGAATGTGGAGTCCGATTCAATCATTTCGGCGTATCTGCCCGCTTCGTCCAACGAATAGAATGTTTTAATCTGCATGGCTTCAAACGGATAAATCCGTAGGAATGAGGTGTTGAACGTGCGAAGTTGGAACTTTGAAAAATTGAAGTTGGAAACGGCAAACAGGAGGCTGCTTTTCTCTATCGAGTTGGGTGCGAACATGAGCATATAGCTGTGTGGCACATTTTTGCGCGTATCGAAAGCGATGGAGTCTATGGCTTGTGCCGAATTGCGGGCTACACCCGTTTTCCAGTCGATACCCGACATAGCCGACGCGTTGGCGGCAAGCACTTTGCCCTCGGCAAGTCCGTTGAGTATCTCTTGTGCCATGGCAATTTCGCCCGATTCGGGGAATTTTGCCACCAAATCTGTGAGCGCGACTTCGGTGTTTTTGGCATCTCCCATTTGGGCGTACGACAATGCATGCAGCAACATGAATTTGGGCATCAAATCGCCTTTTGTAAATAGTTTTTGTGCCAGTTTATAATTGTTTTGCACCGTTTGCACCTGTCCTTTTTGGTACGCGTTGTATGTTTGTTGATACAAGGAGTCTTGCATTTTTGCAAAATTTGCCATGGTCTGTTCAAAACTTCTATCAGACATTGCTGTGGCATGCTCACTTCGTGGAAATTCCGAAATAATCTTGTTTTTATAGTTTTGCGCCATTGTTTTTTCGCCCAAGCGCAAATACATCAGATAGAGCTGATAATAGACATCGGGTCTGTTTTCGCTTTCGGGGAAATCATCCAAATGTCTGTTGAATAAGCCGATAGCGTGTTTGTAATCTTCCAAACGGTCTTTCACTATATTACCCGAGCCGTATAGTCCTTCTTCAATTGTTTTGTTGGATGCAGCCAATGCTTCGGGCGTGGTTGGTAGTTTGCTCAAATAAAATTCGGGCTCGTGCGGGTCTCTGGTTTTATCTTTCGGGTCTTTTCCCGAGATGGGTTTGCCGTCGGGCGACAAAGCGGTAGAGTCTGTAGCCAAAGAATCGGCTTCTTCCGATTCGGTTGTGCCGCCAAAGGATGCACCTGATTTATCCAACAACCGCCAATTGTCTTCCAATTTTCTGCTTCCCCATCTTCGTTTAAACTCGTTTCGGCCTTGCGACACGGCTTGCGGGTTGTAGAAGTAAAACGTGTTTTGCATACCGCTTCTTCCTGCCATGGCAACTGCTGCTTCGGCTGCCGAACCTCTGCCTCCCAAATCGGGAACACGTGCTTCTTGCTCAGCCAGATATGCTTGTCGTTCGTTTTCTAAAGCCAACTCCCGTTCTCTTTTTTTCAACTCAGCGATGTGTTCGTTGATTATTTTTAGTTGCTCATCTGCCGGCAGACTTGCCAAGTGTTGCAAACTGTCTTGTTCGTACACCGATGCCACTAAGGGAGCTAAGTCCGTCAAAACTTCGGCTCTGAATTTCACTCGAGGGTAGTGTTCGTTTTTTTTCGGTAAAATGCCAATTGCTTCGGTATATCTTGGTTCGGCTTTCACGTAATCTTTTCTTTCAAAATAGATATCGCCCAAAGCCACTTGTGCCAAGGCTTTGTCTACGCCGTTGCGGGTGCTCTCTTTTTCGGCAAGTAGGTAGTTTTCAATGGCTTTGGTGGTGTCGTTTTTGCCAAAATAGATATTGCCGATGGCATAATATATCTGGTCTAAAAACTCGCTGTTTTTGCTGCTTTTTGTCATGCGTGTCAGCTCGTTCAGTATATTGCCTTGCGCACCGGGCGTAGAAACCAACGACTGCTGCATCAGCGCATTAAAAGCTATTTCGTAAGGCGTATTTAGTCCTTTTACCTCTTCAAAGGCAGCATAAGCCGCGGCTTTATCGCCAATTTCTGTGTAAATCTGACCAAGTAGAAATTGGAAACGCTTTTTTTGTTTGGTATCTTTTTGATTCTTGATGGATTCGGTCAGATAGGTGATTGCTTCGGGATAGTTTTCTTTGCGAAGTTGGAGCAGGGTGTAGAACTCGTTGAACTCATTTTTTAAATTGGCGGGTAACTCCTTTACTTTCAGTGCTTCGGCAAGTGCATCGGCGTCTGTGAACCATCCCATCTCGGTGTAGGTGCGCATCATCCATATTTCGGCCTCCGAAACCACGTCTCTGTCGTGAACAAAAAGGCGCGATGTTTGCAGAAAGACGGCGATTGCTTCGGTATAATCTTTGTTTTCCACGTGCGCTTTCCCCATCAGAAGCCAAGCCCGGTCTATAAATGGGTTGAACTCATCTTGCCGCAACCAATCGCGATAGGCTTGTGTTTCGCTTTTGCCAGGTTCTCGTTTGGGTTTCACGGCAATGGAGTGTTCCTGAATGGCACTCACCATTTTATCTACCGTGGTGGTAAATGGACCGCCAATCTCTTTTTTCTTCAGTGTATCGTTTGGGTTGGCGCTGGTGGCATACATGGGCAAAAATTCGGAATAATCATCTTTCAGATTATCCGATTGTGCTTTGATAGCTGCACGATAAGCCTCTTCCGCATTGAAATACACATTGTATCGGGTGGTCAATTCATGATACGCTCTGGTGCTACTCGTGTTCTTTTTGGTAGAACAACTATAGCCCAAAAAAATGCATAAGAACACCCCTACAAGCAATTTATATATGTTGTTTTTTGCCTTCAGCACCCTTGTAGTTTTAAAATATACGATTCTTTTTATTAACTACAAAAATAGCGATTTATTGTAAAATAGCAGAATAAAGGCGGGTAATATTGTTTATGGTAGCTTGTAGTTGCAGACGAGCTGTTTTTTGATTGATTTTTTTATTACTTTTGCAATGTGCCAATTTATTGGTATCGGAATTTAAATTTTGCTCAGCAGAGTATCGAAAAAACGAAATGAATCATCCATAACCAAAACATTTTTTGAACTTACAATGAAGTAATAATAAAGTGGAGAAATTGTTCCAAGCACTTCGGCAATTATTTCAACACAAAAGTTTTGGTTCATGGCTCAAAAAAACAACTCAAAATGAAAGTAGGAATTATACAGCAAGCCAATACGGCGGATAAAAATGAAAATATTGCTCGTTTGCAAACCAAAATTAGGAATTTGGCAGCCCAAGGAGCGCAGCTCATCGTGATGCAAGAGTTACACAATGGTTTGTATTTCTGCCAGACGGAAGATGTGCAGGTGTTTGACCAAGCCGAAACGATACCCGGATTTTCCACCCAAATTTTCGGAGAATTGGCAAAAGAGTTGTCGGTGGTTATCGTTCTCTCGCTTTTTGAGAAACGTGCTGCCGGACTGTATCACAATACAGCCGTAGTAATGGAAAAAGATGGTTCTATTGCCGGCATGTATCGTAAAATGCATATCCCGGATGATCCGGCTTATTACGAAAAATTTTACTTCACGCCCGGCGATTTGGGTTTTCATCCCATAGAAACATCGGTGGGCAAATTGGGCGTTTTGGTTTGTTGGGATCAGTGGTATCCCGAAGCTGCACGCTTGATGGCATTGGCAGGATGTGAGTTGTTGATTTATCCAACCGCTATTGGATACGAATCGTCGGATGACGAAAAGGAGAAAAACCGCCAACGCGAGGCATGGATTACCATTCAGCGCGGACATGCCGTAGCCAACGGGTTGCCCGTTATCTCTGTAAATAGGGTGGGATACGAAGCCGACCCATCGGCACAAACAAACGGAATCACTTTTTGGGGAAACAGTTTTGTGTGTGGTCCGCAAGGTGAATTTCTGTATCAAGCACCCATTGATAAAGAGATGGAAACAATAGTGGAAATAGATAAAAATCGGACGGAAAATGTGCGTCGTTGGTGGCCTTTCTTCCGCGACAGGCGGATTGATGCCTTTGGCGATATAACAAAAAGATACAGAGACTAATAGCTAGCTAAAAGTCTCTGCTCGGCAATAATATTTTTCTAAATGCTTAGGTGTCGATTGCTGCTCAAATCTGGTCGTAGGGCAGCATGGCCAAGGCATCCGATATTTTTTCAACCAACTCTTTCATTGGTTTCGCAACCATGCCTTTGATAAGTGGATTGAGATTGGCACGAACGGTCATGCGTAGTTTGGTGTCGTTTTCGGCTTTGGAAACCAATTGTACCCACAAAAACACGTCGAATGGGAGATTTTCCGATTTAAATTTGACCAATTTGTTTGGTTCGCGCTCTTGCACAACAAATTTTACGCTTCCTATCGGGTCAACCACAAACGATACGCTGTCGGCATCGAATGAAAATTCTTTTATTTTGTCTTCCGGAATCCTATCTTTGACCTTTTCCAACTTGCTTAGGTCTGAAAGTACGTGAAACACCGTAGCATCGTTGTGCGGAATGGTTTTTACGTCGCTGATAAATTCGGTCATTTCTTCGCTTTTTTAGTAGTTGCCTCGCTCCATGCTTCGGGGTCTTTACGCCAATCTTGCAAGGTTTTTAACTCGGATGCGTCGATGTAGTCAGTAGCCAATGCTTCATCCAAGATAGCTTCGTAATTGCAGAGAGTGGTTAGTTCCACGTGAGCCTGCTTCATGTTTTTTTCTGCTACCGGAAATCCGTAAGTGAAAATAGCCATCATACCCAACACGTCAGAACCATCTCTTCTGATTGCTTCTACAGCTTTGAGACTGCTGCCTCCGGTGGAGATAAGATCTTCTATAACAACTACTTTTTGTTTGGGTTTCAGGTCTCCTTCAATGAGGTTTTCCAAACCATGGTCTTTGGGGGTAGAACGAATGTACACAAAGGGCAAACCCAACAAATCTGCCACCAATGCGCCGGGAGCAATCGCGCCTGTGGCTACACCGGCTATGGCATCGGTTTGTGGATATTTTTCGAGAATGAGGCGTGCAAATTCTACTTTCAAGAAATTGCGTATTACCGGGTACGACATCAGCTTGCGATTGTCGCAATATATTGGAGATTTCCATCCCGAAGCCCAGGTGAATGGATTTGCCGGTTGCAATTTTACTGCTTTGATTTTCAGCAATTTTTCTGCTGTAAGTTTTTCTATTGTGTTCATTTTTGCGTTGATTATTACTTAGACTGGCTACAAAAATAGTGTTTTAATTTGAAAAAACGGAATTTGATGAGAAATTATACTAAGTTGACTGATAAAGCGAGGTTGTTGGGGCGGAGCAGAGTTGGTAACAAATCGGATGATTATTGTTTTCTCTGACAAAAATTGTAACAAAAAAAGCTCTGACAAAGAATTTGTCAGAGCTTCAGTTTTTTGGGTTGTACTCGGAGCGA
>CAZVWS010000045.1:0-1939 GCA_964631255.1 uncultured Dysgonomonadaceae bacterium
AGAGCACCGGTTGGTTCATCAGCCAGAATTACTTTAGGCTGGCTAATCATGGCTCTTGCAATAGCTACTCGTTGCTTTTGTCCGCCCGAAAGTTCGTTTGGCATGTGATGCGCCCACTCTCTCAATCCCATTTTATCGAGATTTTCCATTGCAATGAGATTGCGTTTCTTGCGGCTCACGTTTTTATAGTAAAGTGGGAGAGCCACGTTTTCCAACGCATTTTTAAAATTGATGAGGTTGAACGACTGAAACACAAAGCCGATCATCTCGTTGCGATAATGAGCCGCTTGCTTTTCGCCCAAGTCACGAATGAGTTTGTTGTTGAGCAGGTATTCTCCTTCGTCGTAGTTGTCGAGAATACCCAAAATATTCAGTAAGGTTGATTTTCCCGACCCCGATGCCCCCATGATGGAAACATATTCGCCTTTTTCAATCTCTAAATTTATTCCTTTCAGTACGTGGAGAGAAATGGCCTCGGTGTGATACGATTTGTGTAGGTTTTTGATGCTAATCATATTTTGTTATTTGAATTGCGTTGCATTTTGAGCTTTATTATCCAACTGTTTTTTTAATTATTACTCTTTGTAGGACAAGACTTGTCTGTTATTCGTTACTAAAAAATGTAGCTGATTCTCTTATTCGAATGCAAATGTATAATATTATATGATACTATGTAAAGCAAAGTACTTGTAACAATGTAATTATTTGTAATTATTAACTATCTTTCGATCGATAAGTTCTCTTTTATCTTTGTTATTAGATCGTGTGGATCAATTTCTAAGAGCTTTATTTTTTTTAAGATATTAGGGAATTCATTATCCATAAACTCTTTCTTATACATTTTCTTCACACTTTTCTTTGCATCGGGTGAGGCGAAAAATCCTACCCCTCGCTTATCGTAGATAACTTCAAGCGATTTCAGATGTTCGTAGCTGCGCATTACCGTATTGGGATTTACTCCAAACAAAGCTCCCAGTTCGCGAATGGAGGGAATACGCTCATCTTCGGCATACTCTTCGTTGAGGATTTTCTCACAGATGGAGTCCGATATCTGAAGGTAAATGGGTTTATGTTCGTCAAAATTCATAATTAGTAGCGTTTGGTTTTCATTACAAAATAGGAACCAATTATTAAAGCTATCGGTAGTACTATTTGTGTTAGAATGCGGACAATTTGAATGATGGTGATGAGGGGATGATCATTAGGATAGAATTCAAAAAGCCCTCTATCTTTAAAATCGAAGTTGAAGCCTTCTGTTTCGGTAAACGATGAATGTGAATCCCAAATGGCAATTCCGACTCCGAAAATAAGTAAAGCAAGGATGGAAAACAGAATAAACACGCCCCCGGTTTTCACTACTTTTCTTCTTGAGAAGAGTAGATTACAAAACAAAATAGCTTGTTGTGTTAGAAATAGTTGCGATAAGTAATCCCAGCTCCAACGCGTTTGAATGAATTGCTGAATGGCATATCCGTCCAACGTTTTTGGAAATAAAAGTGCAAGTAAGCTGTCGACGCCACCGTATAATACGAGGATGCTTAGTGGTGCAATAATGATGCATGTTAGTTGCATTACAAGATACTTTTCGAGTATTGAAGCGGGGAGCATTATTTCTGAAAGACCTTTTTTTGGGTGATTGAAGTTATAAAACAAAACAAAAGGGGCGAAGATAAACGCCATGTTTGTTAATAATGACAAAAACATGGTGCGATGGTAGAGAGACACGTTTATTTCAACATCAGTGAGATTTATTAAGAAAAAAATCAAAGGGATTCCGCAAAAGATAAGGATGCTTTGTATCCACGATTTAGGATTGCGCTGAAAGTTTCTTATAATTAGTTTCCCGAAACGATCGAATTGGAATGTATTGTTGTTCATAATTATAAAGTTCAAAGTTTAAAGTTTAAAGTTCAAAGTAGTGGATTTCTGCTCTGCTCGT
>CAZVWS010000045.1:2039-16799 GCA_964631255.1 uncultured Dysgonomonadaceae bacterium
AAAGTTCAAAGTTTAAAGTTTAAAGTTCAAAGTAGTGGATTTCTGCTCTGCTCGTAACTGAGCATTGTTAAATAGTTCTTCTATTCGTTGTTTGTTTTGCATGGTTGCATTGAATAGTGCTTCCAAATTGACGCGACTTTCTAACATATCGATATTCTCAGCCACATAAAAATAGCCTCCCGGAGTTGGTTCAGCGTACAACGCATTTGTGGGAACCGATGAATGCAATCCGAAATAGAGTTTTTCGGAAATGCGTTGCAACGATTCGTTGAGTAATACTGCCCGATTGTCGAGAATAATAATCGGGTCGATGAGGTTTTCCAAATCGCGCACTTGATGGGTGGAGATAACAGTGCAAGTTGTTTCGCTCACATATTCTACAATAATTCTGCGGAACAGAGTCTTTGAGGGAATATCCAACCCGTTACTGGGTTCATCCATCAACAGTAAATCTGCGTTGGTAGCCAAAGCGAAAGCAATTGCCGCTTTTTTGGTTTGTCCTTGCGAAAGTTTGTTTAATTTTTGATTCGCATCTACACTAAATTCGGTAAGAATAGTTTGAAATTTTCCTTCATCAAATTTGGGATAAAATATGCCGTTGAGTTTCCCAAATTGCAATGGCGACAAATCCATTTGAATGTATTCCAATTCTTCGGGCAAATAATAGGTGTTGCTTAAAAATGAAGGCGTGCGGTTGAACGGATTTTCGCCCTGCACCGTGCAGGTACCTCCAAAAGGTTTTTGCAATCCGCTGATTATCTTCAAGAGCGTGGTTTTTCCCACACCGTTTTCGCCCAAGAGTCCATAAATTTTTCCGGCTTCGAGCGTCATCGATATATCGCTCAAAATTTCTTTTTTGCCGTATTTGAATGAGAGGTTGTTGATGGTAATCATTTTTTTTGGTGTTGGCAGGTGGTTATTGGCTGTTGGCTTTTAGCTTTTGGCTAGGCAATGAGCTGATATACCGTTCTGCTGGTTGTTGTTTTATTTTCTTTTTTTATTATCTTTATTCTTAATTAGTTACACAATTTTGTCATGAGCTAAAAATGTATAGCCAACGGCTGTTTTGTGTGTTAGTGAAATAGTACACTGCAAATGTAGCGTTAATTTTTATATCACCAAATATTATTTTAGTTTTTAACTTTTATTACATTGGTTATTTGTATTCATGCATAATATAAGATGATTATTCTCTTAAAACACACCGGCATCTTTATCTTCGTTTGATAAATTGCGTTTGGTGTTATATTCTTTACCTTTGTTGAAGTTCCAGCTTACGCCGAGAATCACCATTGATTTGTTGTCCCAAATTTTGCCGTCGCGTTGGTGGTAAACCATACTGCCGGGCAGTGTTTCGCTGTTGTAGTGCGATGGGGTAAACATCCAGTACATTCCGGCAGAAAACGACAAGTTTCTGTTGAGTTTGTATCGTGCCGTGAAGTTCGATTGGTTTTCGTCTAACACCAAATAGGCTCCTTGCAAACTTTTTGATGTGAAACGATATTGGTACGAAAGCATCCATTTATCAGACTGATACACCGCTTCGAGATTGACGGGTGTATACCAATTAGATATTTTACCAATCAAATTGCTTTTCAGTTCTTGTCTATATATTTGCGCCGTACCTTTTATCGAAAATATATTCGTTCCAAAGGGTTTTATTTGTCCCGACAGGTATCCGCCATATTGTTGCGAATAGACAGCATTTTCTTTTGTCAAAGCAATAAAACGACTTTCTTTATCCTGCGTAAAGTACTGATTGATGGCTTTATCCGTATAGTCGTATAGCAGTGCTACATTCAAATTCAAATATTTATTGTTGTGCGTGTAAATCAGACCTACACCCGTTTGAGTAGCGTTTACAAGCAGGGGATTTCCTTTGGAAATAATATCCGAGGTGATGACCTGCGCGTTGTTACTTAAATCGGAAACCGATGGCATTTGCGTATCTCGTTGGGCCAACAAGCGTACGGTGTTTTGGCTGTTTATCTGATAGCCCAAAAGCATCAAAGGTGTAAAAACGAAGCGGTTGTATTGGTTGTTGTAACTTTTGTTGGTCGTAAATTTTCCGCCCAAACTGATGCGGTACAAAAATTTATTTTTCATTCCCGAAAACTCGGTGTAAAGATACTGCTCGGTGTATCGAGAT
The DNA here is from genome assembly GCA_964631255.1 of uncultured Dysgonomonadaceae bacterium. Lineage (GTDB taxonomy): Bacteria > Bacteroidota > Bacteroidia > Bacteroidales > Dysgonomonadaceae > JBGZFC01. The sequence goes on from CAZVWS010000045.1 coordinate 4,189, forward strand.
TGGTAATTGAACTCGCCCAACAAATTATTGATATCTGAATTTAACCAACTTGCATCCACTCGGTAGCCGGAATTCCAATTGTTGAGTGCAATTTTTTTGGTGTAAGCCAATTCTCCAATGAGTGATTGTTTACGGTTTTCGAGTGTCATTTCGTCTTTCAGCGTTTGGCTGTTATCCGATGCAAGATATTCGTAAGCATTGTTTTTTACCGATGTATTGAACATTGTTCCCACCACGTTTGCCGATATTTCGCTATTATTGGGCAATGATTTCCAAAAATACACATCCACTACCGGACTTAATATCAATGTTCGGTTGCTGTTGTTGCCATAAAAATTGGTTTGTACACCGCCAAAATTATTTTTAATCTCGGAAATTCCATCCTCAAATCGGGTTTCAAAATTGGGTTTCAATGCCACTTGAAAAATATATTTGTCCATCAACTGATTGGTGTATTTCAATCCCACATTGTGCGTCAAGTAACCAAATTTGGTTTTGGCAAAATAGTTACTTTCGCGCTCTTCGTTTTCCATTGTGTATTTGAAAATATTTTCGGTATACCGGTTTTTGTAATCACGATAATTCAATCGGTATTCAAAAGCTATTTGATTACGTCCGTTGTTGTAAGCAAAATAAGCATTATCATTGGCAAATCCGGTTGTCAGGGCGTGAGACAAATCCACTCCGCCTCCATATCCGTCGCTTAACGAACGGGTTATAATATTCGCCACGGCTCCGGCTCCGGCATATCGAGCGGGTGGAAAGTCGTAATATTCCACACGCAATACTTTGTCGGCAGGAAGTAGTTTTAGTTCATTGTCAGTCGCAACTACACCATTAATTAAAATTAGTAGCGAACCACCTTTGAGCGTTTTAATATTTTGCGACTGAGCATCGATCGTGAGTTCGGGTAGTTTTTCGAGCAAGTCTTTTGAATAACGTGCCGATTTTACATCTTGCGTGGTAAACGAATAGCTTGCTTTATCCACGTACTGACGGCGCAACTGTCCTTTTACCACTACTTCTCCAAGCATTTGAGCATCTTGTTCAAGCGTAAAGTTTCGCACCAACACATCGCCACTCGAAGGCATCGTTACTCGCAATGGTTGTGATAACGTGGTATATCCCACATACGAAATAACCAATTTATAACGTCCAATTTCAAGATTTTCGAACAAATAATTGCCTTCCAAATCGGTAACCGTTCCGGCAACCATTTTTGTGCTGTCGGCAGAGCTATAAAGCACGATATTGGCAAAACTAATCGGGAGTATTTCGTCGGCTTCTTTCCCGCTTATCGTTCCTCGCATTTGCACTTGGGCAAATATACTGACTACCGAAATGAGTATAAATATGGATAGGATAGTAAATCGTTTCATCGTTGTTTTGTATTATGTGGGTTTGGATGGCTGGCTATTTGTATTCTTTCAAACTGATGAGCTTGTAATCGGGGGCTGTGGCTTCGTTTCCTACTGCAATGCGGATGTTGAGAACACCGTCGTAAGCCGAACCATCAAACTCGGATAAATTGTAATAATCCATTGATTTCACCACTTCCGATGCCGGAAAATCTTTGATTTTGGCGTACACATCGGGATTGGGATTAAATCCGTTAATCATCAAGCGAACAGAACCGCCTTCGGCTGTCGAGATTTCTCCGTTTTCAACGGTCAAACCGGGAATTTTTCCCACCATTTCTGCCACGCTGATATCTTTGTCATCCGCTATATCTTTCGCGGTGTACGATTGTTTTTCAACAGGACTTTCGTATGGCGTAGGAGTTGCCAATTTCGGGTGGGCGCTCAAGTTTCCACTTTTTACACGTCCATTATTGGGTTTTGTAACAAAAGATTGATCATTCAATCCGGGAGCTTTCACTTTTACAATGTAAGTACTGTCGGTATCAAACCCTTTCAGGTCATAACTTCCGTTCAATCCCGAAATGCGGATGGCAACTATCTTGTCGGGATTATTCACACTGTAAATTTTGAGTGTAGCAAAGGAGATCATTGTTTGTTTTTCAGTGATACTGTCTTCGCAATACACGTGTCCCATAAAAAACGTATTGTTTTGGGCACTTGCCGATAGGCTTGTAACAACAAGAAGCAGAAAAGCGATAAGGATTGATTTTTCTGTCATGATTATTTGAATTTTTGCAGTTGGGAAAATAGTTTGTTGTAATTATTAGGTGAAATATTTTTCCGTCAGTTGCTTATTTATCAATTTGCGAATTGGAATTGGTAGAGGAATGAAAAATATCCGACAGATTGTTTTCTTTAACCGGAACAGTGAAACCCGTGTTTGCCGCGATACTCTCTTTTTGCAAAGGATGTATTTTAGCTCCGGCTTGCACAATAATTTCGTCCAACAAGATATTGCCAAAATTCAATGTTACGGTTTGTCCGTTTTCGGGAGCTATCGTTTGGGTTTCGTATCCCATATACGAAATTTGAACATACACGTCATCCGATACGTTTTGTTTGAAAGAATATTCGCCTTTCTCGTTGGTGATGGTACCGGTAATAACCTTGCTGTCGAGTTTGGAGCACAACACCACATTTGCCGAAGCTATGGGTTGGTTTTCATCGTTTGTTACTCGTCCTGTGATGACACTGTTAGAAACATTGGCAGAGAACATTTTTGTTGCTGTAAGAACAAGGGCTAAAAGGAATAATTTTGTTTTCATTTTGTTTGAGTTTTAAATTGTTATTTGTATTTATTTTTATTACTTATTTAGTGCATTAGTTTATTAGTACACTGCAAAGGTAAATCTAATTTTTATATCTCCAAATAAAAAATAAACTTTTAACATTTTTTATATCTGTTTTTTTGATGGAAAGATTTAAAGACGAGCAACCTCAAACTTATATCAACCTGTATATCTGAACGATAACAAGTATTTCACAACGTCTATTTATTATTTTCAAAAAAAAGAGTAACTTGCGCTCGATTTACAAATACTACTTATAATGGATATCAAAGAGAAAATTCAACATATCATACAAAACGTAAAATCGCTTCATGCCCCCGACAAGCGCGAAGCGGTATTCGACATTCGGGCAAAACGAAGAAAAGAAACTATCTTGCTGGAAGGAGAAATATCGGACAATAAAACGTACGATTATCTACTGAAAGAGATTTCGTTGGTTACCACATCCATAAAAAACAACATCCGCCTTTTGCCCGATGCCACAATAGGCGAAAAGCAATGGGGAATTATCTACAATTCAGTTGCCAAACTGCAAACACAAAGTTCTTTTGCCAGCGAAGTGGTTTCGGAACTATTGCTGGGAATGCCCGTGAAAATATTGGATAGGAAAAAGAATTGGTTTCGGGTACAAACTGCCGAAGGATACATCGGTTGGATTTCGGAAGCCATCACTTCCGTTTCGGAATCGGAACTAAGAGAATACAATAGAAAACCCAAAGTGATTGTAGTTAGTTGGTCGGCCTGCGCCAAATGGCAACCCAATCCGGCGTCGGAAAATGTTTCCGATTTAGTGGCAGGCAATCTTTTGACCTATTGTAGAACGGAAGGCGATTACCACCAAGTAACGTACCCCGATGGCAGAGTGGCATACATTCATAAAAGCGATGTGCAAAACTTCAACGATTGGAAAAAATCCATCACGCTATCGGGAGAAAGCATCGTAGAAACTGCCGAGAAACTAAAAGGACTTCCCTATTTTTGGGGCGGCACTTCGTCCAAAGGGTTGGATTGCAGTGGATATACCAAATTGATTTATTTGTTGCACGGTCTCATCTTGCCACGCGATGCATCGCAACAGATAAAAACCGGCAGGTTGGTGGATGAAATTAAAAATTTTGACAACGTGCAAAAAGGCGATTTGCTGTTTTTTGGAACAAAAGCCACCGCCGAGAACCCAACAGAAAGAGTGGTGCACGTAGGCATCTACATTGGAAATAAACAATTTTTGCACGCATCGGACTATGTGAAGATAGGAAGTTTCGACCCAAACGACCGATATTTTGATGCTTTTAACGCGCAACGCTATTTGCGTACAAAAAGATACATTGCCGACGGAAAAGCCATCGGAATCCACGACCTCAACCACCACCCTTTTTATCAATGACATGCAACTTTACTGGACCACATACGATTTACAACTGAGCCACACGTTCACCATTTCGGGTTTTTCGCGCAAAACAACACCCGTGGTGCTCACCAAAATTGAATACGACGGATTGGTGGGTTATGGCGAGGCATCGCTCCCACCCTATTTGGGCGAAACGCAGGCATCGGTTATCCGATTTCTACGAAAAGTAGATTTATCGCCTTTTCCCGACCCAACAAAACTGGACGACATATTAATGTATGTGGATAGCATCGAAGAGGGCAATTGTGCGGCAAAAGCATCCATAGACATTGCATTGCACGATTTGGCGGGAAAAATTACGGGCAAACCGTGGCACAAAATCCTCGGATTGGACAAGCAGAATGTTCCCGACACTACTTTTACCATCGGTATAGACAACGATGAAACGGTACGCAAGAAAACGCAGGAGGCTTTGGGACGATTTCGCATTTTGAAAGTGAAAGTGGGCGGTCCCGACGACAAAAGAATGATTGAATCCATCCGCTCGGTAACCGATTTGCCGTTGGCAGTAGATGCCAACCAGGGTTGGAAAAGCAAGAACGAGGCGTTGGATATGATTTTCTGGCTACAAGAGAGGGGTGTTGTGATGGTGGAGCAACCGATGCACAAAACCGATTTGGACAATATCGCCAAACTAACCGAAGAGAGTCCGCTACCCATTTTTGCCGACGAATCGGTACAAAGACTGACCGACGTGGAGCAACTGAAAGGTGTTTTCTCCGGAATCAATATCAAACTGATGAAATGTACCGGCATGCGCGAAGCGTGGCAAATGCGCCAGTTGGCGGAAAAGTGTAATATGAAAGTGATGATGGGATGCATGACGGAAACATCGTGCGCCATATCGGCAGCGGCACAACTCTACGCCGGCACCCATTTTGCCGATTTGGACGGTTCGCTTCTTATCGACAACGACTGTTTCGCGGGTGCCCAATTGCACAACGGCAAAATGATTGCAACCGACGCTGCCGGTATCGGTGTGCAACCGATTCGTGCCATTGCATTTGGGCGTTAATAGTCTTTTATCTACTTTTGTAAAATATTTTTAGAACTGTATCACAATCAAAAAACATTTACATCTTACGGATAATGAAAAAATCAGGATTACTCGCGGTTGTTTTGTTTGCTATAAGTCTATGTAACACGGCTTTGGCACAACAAATGCAAGATAAACCCATTCCTTTTGAAACACTTTTTGGCAACGAACGGGTAGCCATGGCATTGAATATCAACAAATCCATTGCCGGAAAATTTCGTTACAACAACGTTACTTCTACCGCCGCTTATTACGATTACGAAAAAGGAAGAACCGAGCTGGTATCGGTCAATTCCATCGTGTACCAATTTCATAAAAACGTGGGTATATCGGGTGGTATTCAATATCACTTCGTGAAAGGATTTATACCCACTTTTGCGGTGCATTTCTCCCATGCAAATCCCACTTGGTTTTTCGCTATTACTCCTTATTACAATATATTACCGTGGGCAAATTTGGAAACAATTGCCGTTGCCGAATACAAACCCCGATTGAGCGAAAACTGGCGACTTTTTACCCGTGTGCAAGGGTTTTATTCGCACGATTTTGAAAAAAACGAACGAGAACGCACCATGCTTTATTTCCGTCTGGGAGCTACCTACAAAAAATATACCGCCGGTTTTGGCACAAATATCGATGGCTATCGCCCCCAACGTGCCGATATCCAAAACTACGGTGCATTTATCCGAATAAATATTTAAACACACATATATATAAACAAACGCCCATGAACAAAATAAAAATTTTCAACAAACAAGAAGATAATTATAGTCCGAAGACGGATGTCCGAAGTCCGAAGTTGCTCAACGAAAGGATATACATAAAGTCTACTGGTCTACAAATCTAAAAAATCTTGGCTCTTGGCTCTTAAAATTATAAACAGATGAAATTATCACATTTTGGCTATCTATTGGTTGCATTGGTTCTATTTTCGTGCACAAACGGCAAAAAAACTGAACAAAACCAAACTCTACAATTCGGTGTGATGGCATCCATGGACTATGTTCCGGTGGCTGTTGCAAAAGCAAAAGGTTATTTTGAAGCCGAAGGCGTGGAGGTTAATTTGCAGAAATTCTTTTCGGCAAACGACCGCGACGCCGCTATCCAGAGTGGCAATTTAGATGGGAGCATCATCGACTATACCGGTGCGGCAATACAAAAAGCGGGCGGCGTGCAGCTGTTTTTTACTTCGCAATGCGACGGCACTTTTGAACTGATTGCCGGGAAACACCTCCAAGCTGCATCCGATAACGTTTTGGAAGGCAAAAACTTTGCCATTGCGCGCAATACAGTTATCGATTTTTGCACCGATATGGTTTTAAAAAACGCGAACATCAACCAAAACCAAGTTACTAAATCGGAAATAAACAAAATTCCGTTGCGGCTGGAGATGCTTCGCAATGAGAAAATTGACCTTACCGTACTTCCCGACCCATTCGCCACCATGGCAAAAGCCGATGGAAACAAAGCCATTACCTCTATGAAAGAGATGGGTTTGCACGTTACGGGCATCGTGTTTATGCAATCGGCTTTGGAAAACAAAAAAAGTGCCATACAAGCTTTTTACAGAGCATACAATCGGGCAATCACCGATTTACAGCAGTTGCCGATATCCGATTTCAGAGATATTTTGATTGCTGAAATTGGATTTCCCGAGCAGCTCGCAGACCAAGTGCAACTACCCGATTACCAACCGGCAAAAGTGCCACAAGCAACCGATTTGCAAATTGTAAGCGAGTGGCTGAAAGAGAAAAACTTGGTTCCGGCAGAGTTTGATATCACAACCATTACAAACGCAGATTTTATTCCTTAGAGATTACAGAACGCAATGCTTTCGCTTCAAAACATATCGGTTCATATCAACAAACAACTCATTTTGCAAGACATCTCGTTCGATTTGCACGAGGGCGAGATTCTCACGGTTGTTGGTCCGTCCGGAAGCGGAAAATCGACGCTGCTGAACGTGATTGGCGGAATAATCAAGCGATACGATGGCTCTATTCGTTTCAAAAACCAGCCAACCGACAAACTGATTCGCGGATATATTCCACAAAATTTGGGATTGTTGCCGTGGAAAAAAGTGGAGGACAATATTTTTTTGGCAAACAAAATAAACAAAAATATCGAAATTGGGCGAGAAGAAGCATGGCAAATCATTGAAGAGTTGGGTATTGGTGATTTCTTGCATCGCTATCCTGCCGAGTTGAGCGGCGGTCAACAACAACGGGTGGCTCTGGCACGCCTCTTTGTCTCCCGACCCGATATTTTGCTGATGGACGAACCGTTTTCGGCTCTCGACACATTCACTGCCGAAATTTCTCGCGAGCTCTTTTTGAAACTCTGGAAAAAGCACCGCATTACTACCATTTTCACCACGCACAACCTGCACGAAGCAGTGAAATTGGGCAAACAAATCCTAATAATGAGCAAGCTGCCGGGAAGAGTTTTAAAAATAGTGGAGAATCCACTTTTTGAGAAAGGAGCCGAACGAAGCGATGAAAATTTTTATCGCATGGCACAAAACCTGCAACAATGGATGGAAACGGAACGCAAATTAGGAAACATCTAACTTTGAACAATGAACTTTAAACACTGAACATTGAACTTTAAACATTGAACTTTAAACTTTAAACATTAAACTATAAACTTTTCACCCTTGCCCCAAACATCCCCATATCGCATTCCACGCACACTTCAGTTACTTTTTACCGGAGTGGTCGTTTTCAATATATTGTGGTGGATTATTGCTATACTGTTGCAAAACAAAGCCCTACCCAACCCGATAGACGTGTACCGAATCATGCCACAAACCATTGCCGACGGAATGGGGGCGCACGCTTGGGCAAGTTTGCGACGCGTGATAATTGGGACAACGATAGCCCTGTTTTTTGGCATAGCCGGAGGCATGCTCACCGCCATGAGCAAACGCTCCAACCGGATTTTAGAGCCCCTGCTATATCTCTCCTATCCTGTTCCCAAACTGGCATTGCTGCCAATCATCATGATACTATTCGGCATTGGCGAAACCACCAAAATTGTCATGATAATTCTTATTATCGTGTTTCAACTGATGATTTCAATTCGCGATGCCATCCGCCGTATTCCCAAAGAGAACTATTTTGTGCTCGCATCGCTCAACGCAACCAAAACACAATACATCACCCACATCATCATTCCGGCTACGCTGCCCGATATTTTTTCCGCTTTGCGCGTTACGGTGGGCATCGCCATTTCGGTGCTTTTCGTAACCGAAACATTCGGCACCGACAAAGGGCTGGGTTTCTTTATTGTAGATGCGTGGATGCGATTGGATTATCTCACGATGTACGTGGGCATTGTAACTATTTCCATCATCGGGTTTCTACTATTTCTGCTCATTGATATGGCAGATGCCTTTTTTTGCCGATGGAGCAGAGCGGGAATTGGTGTTTCGATGAAATAGCAACTTAGAATAAAGCAAATATCCAATAAACATAGGATTCCATTCGCCATCACTTTCCAATTCAAATTCAACAACAAAATAACAAATATGAATTATCTTCTCACTATCGGACTACTCATCTGCTCCAATATTTTTATGACTTTCGCGTGGTACGGACACTTGAAACTTGCCGAACATTCGTGGTTTAGCAAACTGCCGCTTTGGGGCATTATTATCTTTAGTTGGCTAATCGCTTTTTTTGAATATTGTTTTCAAGTGCCTGCCAATAGAATTGGTTTCGAGGGAAATGGCGGTGCGTTCTCACTCGTGCAACTGAAAGTGATTCAAGAAGTTATCACACTCGTAGTATTCGTTGTTTTCTCCTCTTTGGCATTTCAAACACAGTTGAAACTCAACCACTTGATTGGATTTGTATTTCTGGTATTGGCAGTCTATTTTATTTTTAAAGGATAAACGAGGAGATGCGATTTCCAAATTGCGCAAGAAAATAGTTTTTCGAGAAACTATCCATTCAAAATTCAAAAATCCTAACTACCTTTGCGGCAGCAAATCAAAATAAAAAAATCCTCACCCGATGAATACGAAACAACATCTTTTGGGCATGACGCTCGACGAAATTACGAAAAGCATTTTAGAAATAAATTTACCAAAGTTCACGGCAAAACAAATTGCCGATTGGGTTTATGTGAAACGGGTGAAAAGTATCGACGAGATGACAAATATCTCTCTGCGAAACAGAGATATCCTTTCCAAACGATTTGAAATAGGTCGGTTGGAACCTACTAACATACAAACCTCGGCCGATGGAACGCAAAAAATGCTATTCCCAACGCACGATAACCAATACATCGAAGCCGTCAATATACCCGAAAATGAACGACTTACATTGTGCGTATCTTCACAAGTGGGTTGCAAAATGAATTGCGAGTTTTGCATGACGGGAAAAATGGGTTTCAAAGGAAATTTGTCCGTAAACGAAATATTAAATCAGGTCTATTCTGTGCCACAGGCCGAAGAGATTACCAATGTGGTGTTGATGGGTATGGGCGAACCGCTGGACAACTACGACAACGTGATGAAAGCCATCGAAATAATGACTGCAGACTACGCTTTGGCTTGGAGTCCCAAACGCATAACCCTTTCCACCATTGGTGTTATGCCCAAATTGAAACAATTTATAGAAGAGAGCAAATGCCATTTGGCAATCAGTTTGCACAGCCCCATGCCGGCACAACGCCAAACCCTGATGCCGATAGAAAAAACCTACTCTATCGAGAAAATCATCGATTTGCTGCGCAATTATGATTGGGAACACCAAAGACGACTTTCGTTTGAATATATCCTGTTTTCGGGAATAAACGACTCGTTGGTTTACGCACGCGAATTAACAAAACTTCTTTCGGGACTCACCTGTCGCATCAATTTGATACCGTTTCACAAAATTCCCGCAGCCAACTTGCAACCAAGCAGCGAAGAAAACATGGTGAAATTTCGCGACTACCTCACTGCCAAAGGCTTTATTAGCACCATCCGGGTTTCGCGCGGACAAGATATTTCGGCTGCCTGCGGCATGTTATCGACCAAAAAAAACGGATAATACAGAAACAAGAGATAACACGAAAAAAAGATAAATAATTATAAATTGAAACAATTTGTTTCGTATCGTTTCTAATTATTGTATTTTTGTTTATAAATCCCTAAACTAACGCGATATGAAACTTATCAATCTGATTCTATCCATTGCTACAGCTCTGTTCCTTTTTGTTTCGTGCGACGGCGGCACATTCCTATCGGCCTCATCCACAGCCAACGAAGTATTGGTTATCATGGACGACAAAGATTGGGACGGCGTGTCGGGAAACGCGCTTTTCGATGTGCTCAACTCTCCCGCCAAAGGGCTTCCGCAAATAGAGCCCAATTTCAAAATTTTACATATCACACCCGATAATTTTTCCAGCACCTTCAAAATGGCGCGAAATATTATCATTCCCGATATTTCAAACATCTATTCCGCACCCAAATTGTCGTCGGAATCAGACAAATATGCCATGGGGCAAATTATCATGACAATTAAAGCCCCTGATAGCGTTTCGTTTGCCAATTTTGTTTCGGAAAACAAAGATGCCATTGTCAACTATTTTTTCAAAAAAGAGATGGAACGAACCGCCAAATGGTTGATTCAATCATCGGGCACACCCCAGTCGCAAATAGAAGAAAAATTTGGTATCAACATACATTTCCCAAAAGGAATTGCCAGAACCTACAACCAAGAAAATTTCTATTGGGCAACCAACGACGCACCCGAATCGCGCCGCGATGTAGCAATTTTTCAGTTTCCTTACACATCCGAAAAAGTGTTCGAGAAAGATTCGCTCATCGCTATCAGAAACAGATATTTGGGGCAACACATCACGGGTGCAGCAGAGTCTCGCATGACAACCACCCTGAACCCCATAGAACCGGAATACGAAAAAATGAACATCGACGGAATTTTCCGTGCACAATTGCGCGGTTTGTGGGAGATGACCAACGATATGATGGGCGGACCATTCGTTATGCAAGCCTTTGTGAATGAAAAAACGAATATGGTCGTGGTGGTGGATGTGTTTGTTTACGCACCCGAAAAAGACAAAAGAAACCTCATGCGAAACATGGAGGCTTCGCTCTACACAATCCAAATTTTAGATAAAAAATAAAACAACTCCAAAAAGCATTTATGACTGAACTAATAAAAGTAGGCATTTCGCACGGCGACATCAACGGTGTGAGCTACGAATTATTGCTGAAAACATTTTCTGACGAACGACTAACCGAGCTTTTCAATCCAATCATCTACGGCTCATCCAAATCGGCTTCTTACAACAGGAAAGCGTTAAACTGCCGACCGGTAAACTTCAATATTGTAAACCAGGTAGAACAATGTGGCACAGGCAGAGTAAATCTGATAAATTGTGTGAAAGAGGAGGTAAAAATTGAATTGGGACAACCAAGCCAGGAAGCGGGCAAATCGGCATTTATAGCTCTCAACAGCGCCACAGATGATTTGGGTAGCGGGAAAATAGATGTTTTGGTTACATTGCCAATCAACAAAGACACCATACAGAGCGACGATTTCCACTTCCCGGGGCATACCGAATTTTTGGAACAACGTTTTTCTTCGAAAGGCGAAAAATCGCTGATGATACTTGTCGACGACAACATAAAAATTGCCCTTGCTACTACACACGTGCCCATTTCTGAAGTTTCGAGCAAGATAAACAAAGCCGATATTGTAGAAAAAATATTGATTTTGAACAACTCACTGCGTCGCGATTTCAGAATAGAAACACCCCGCATTGCCGTTCTCGCACTCAATCCGCATGCCGGAGAAAACGGGCTGTTGGGTAAAGAGGAGCAAGAAATTATTGCGCCCGCCATTCGGGAAGCGCAAGACTCGGGCGTTTTATGCGTGGGTCCGTTTGCTGCCGATGGTTTTTTTGGTTCGGGAAAATACAAAGATTTCGACGCCATTCTTGCCATGTACCACGACCAAGGTTTAATTCCTTTCAAAACCATCGCTATGGAATCGGGAGTAAATTTCACAGCCGGACTTCCCATCGTGCGCACATCGCCCGCGCATGGCACGGCATACGACATTGCCGGAAAAGGAGTTGCTTCGGACGAATCGTTTCGCCAAGCAATTTACCTGTCGGTTGATATTTTCAAAAACAGAAAAGCATTCGACGAAGCACGTGCAAATCCGCTTCGCAAAATGTATTTCGACAGAGGAAAGGACGACGAAAAACTGGATTTGACCAAAGAAGAACCCGAAAGATAGAAATCAAATTGTATTTCGCCAAGCGAACATTCGCATCTTCCGGCGGAGAATTGAGAATAAAAAATGCGCCTCGCAGATTAAAATAATCGCGAGGCGCATTCATTTTTTGTTTTGTATTGCTAAAAAAACAATGTACTTATCACACTACTTAGCGATAATGATTTTTTCGGTCATTTTTTTGCCGGATTGTAGCGTAAT
>CAZVWS010000046.1:0-16426 GCA_964631255.1 uncultured Dysgonomonadaceae bacterium
GAAAAATAGGTGAAGCGATTTCCGAATCGCTTTGTAAATTTGGGATAAGTAGCAGCTACTTTTGAAGTAACGGCTACTTAGGGTGCAATGTAGAGTATGGGAAAACAATATTTGCCACAAAAAATACATATATAAAGGATTGCTCGCCTGAAAACAACCACGGCTTTGTAACAATTTTTATTGCACTGTAAATGAATGCTTTAAAATTACGACAGCATGCTAAGAAGTGGAATAATTCTCGTTTGAAGATTGGATGATTAGGACTATGCTTGGGGAAAAGCCTCCCTGACCCCTCCAAAGGAGGGGAACAATGGGTGAAGGATTTCCGAATCGCATTGTAAATTTGGGATAAGTAGCAGTTACATTTGAAGTAAGAGCTACTTGGGGTACAATGTAGAGTATGGGAAAACAATATTTACTACAAAAAATACATATATAAAGGATTGCTCGCCTGAAAACAACCACGGGTTGATTTTCAAATGGTTGTGTGGCGTTTTTATCCAATAAATATCGAGCTACAAGATTTTTTGGTCAAATCCGTCAGACCGGTAATCGGTCAGACGGAAAAACCGAAACTATCGGGAAATTATTCCGATGGTTTCGGTTTTAAAAAACTATTGTTAATATAAAAGACATAATAGATACCAAAGATATCAGTCTCCACATCCAGTAATAATCTTCCCATTTATCTCTTTCAGTATTTTCGCCGTATATCCATTATGAGAATAAATATTCTTATATCTATGAATATTATTCGGTATCAGTATACCATATCCTTCAACATCTTCATGAATAACCAAGTCCAACTCTCCAATGATTTTACCAGCTTGCTCTGGTGTGCAATTTAGTTTTTTTGCCCAATCTTCACGCACTATTTTATAGTTAATATCTCGGATATCGTGGCTTGTAATATCCGCTGGATTTTTCCCAGTTTTGGTAATTATTTCATCTTTTGAAGCCAAAGGTGTCTTGTGATTATCCAACGCAACATCATCAAAATTAAATTTCCCATCCGCCCATTGAGGTATATTATCTGATCCCGACTTTTCGATACAATCCAGTGTCAGATTTTTTGTTTCTTGACTATATTCTGAAGAAGATTTAAATTTTTCAATCAGTTCATCAGGGACAAGATTTTTGGCTATTTCTCCTAATGTACGCCCTTCTTTGTTAATACCGCCGTTCCCATCAGGTATAATATCACGAGAAATTTCACTAATATGAGTTATTTCATCAAAGCCATTTTGTTCATTGCTTTTTACGATGTTTTTCTCTTTCACTACACTCTTATCCAAACTCTCAAATGGTGATGACGATTTTTTATTTTGAACCTCAATATTTTTTAGATTATCAAGACTTTTTATTTTTTCGATGTTTGCTATTTTTTCAATTGTTTTAGCTACTTCAATACTTGCCTTCGCTCCTTCAGCTATTATTGCCTCTATTGCCATAATATTAGTTTAAATAATTATTTCTTTGTACTTTTATAAAATTCTCTCCAATTTTCGTATTTTTCTATACCGTCAGAACCTGATTTGCTTTCGGCATACACACGTATAAAACATTGCGATAAGGCAACTCTGGCGTCTTCTTCTGCATTTGGTAAATATTGTACTGATATATCCATTAGAGTGTTGTAAATATCACTGGGATACTTTTTACTGCCAAGAATTTCCATAATATTTTGTTGAGGGGATAAAAAACCATATACCAAATGAGCTAAATCTCCAAACTTTTCATCATTCCACAAGTCTATCTGGTGTGTTTGTCGATATTCATTTAAAAGAGATAATAAAAGAAATAGATATTTATTCGATTGATAATTACGACCTCTAATTTGAGATTTCAACTCATCCTCATCAAAGTATTCTTTAGATATATCGAGTCTTCCATTTATGAGGAACATCAATATTTGTTCGTCTGACCCCATTTTTAAATCTCGAGACACAGTTGGATCACATTGCCTATATGTTTTTTCTTCTTTTTCAAATTTTCTAATCTTACATTGGACAGCTTCAGCCCAATTGTTTTGATAAATAATGGCTATTCCCTTTTTTTGTTTTCCTATTTCATCAATTTGCTCATCAGACAATCCGATGGATTTTCCCGCCACTTCTCGATCGTTATAGTCGGGCAGCGCCATTATTATTTTTGTATTGGTATTACGGATAGCTGCGGAGTCAAGCATTTCCGGCGATTGGTCAGCAATAATGAATCCTTCGCCATAAGTACGCATTTCAGCAATAGAGTTCGTTATCATTTCGACCGATTTGCCCGCAATGTTAGATGACTCTTGGCTTTGTTCGTGAGAAGTTCTCTTCAATAAATTATGCGCTTCTTCAAGTACAGTTATATGCCTTAACGGCAAGTTCATACCTTTCTCTTCAGATAGACGGAATTCATTGAGTTTCAATACGAGTATTCCCATCAACAAAGATTTTGTTTCCACAGAACCGATTCTACTTAAATCCACTATTGTATTTTCATTGAATAACTGTTCGTCAGATATTGATTGACCTCTGAATAACTCGCCGACTATTCCTGTCGTAAGAGACTGTATACGAGTTTCCAACGCACCCTTATAATCACTTTTCGATTCTGAGGAATATTCTGATTTGTTGATGTAATTTTTTAGTGCCTCCAATACATCTCCAAATGTAGGATATATATCGTACTTGTTATTCGAAAAGACTAAATCCCAGCCACATTGTTCATAGGCATCTTCGATAGATTTTTTCAGCACAGCAGGCATCGCAGCATACATTGGCCAGCAGGCATTAAATATTTCTATAAGTCGGTCGATATGTTCAAGAACATGTATTTGGGGTGGGAATGTGAAAGGATTTATTCTTAGCAATTGCGTAAGATTAGGATTCGTACCATAAACAGTAACATCCTCATGGTGTCCAAAAATATTTTTATATTCGCCTTTGGCAGGCTCAATAATAAGAAATTTTTTTCCTCTGCTTTTCAATTCGTCCAGCATCAAATATATAGTATTGGATTTTCCACTGCCAGTAGTACCCGTAATGAATGTGTGCATTGACAATGCCTCAATATCCAAATTCACTTTGTTTTCCTCATCGCTCTCGTCTTCCAAATGCACAATATGCCCTACCGATATGCAATTATCGGATTGCAAATTATCTGTTACAACATTACGCCCAAATGACGCCATCTGTTTTACTAAAACCCCCGGAACGCTCGACTGTGGCAGCGAAAGGTGGATGCACAACTCTTCGCTGTCAACCATTGATCCGGGCGTAACTTCTATTCCTTGATACAGAAATTGAGGATGGATAAAATTATCGAGATAGGTTATTATCTCTTTTGAAGAGTTATTACCATATTCCCAAGAATTTACGACAGAAGACTCAATACCCGAATCTTTTCCCGTGATGATGCCGCGGTAAATATTCCCCAGTTTTTGAGAAGTGGAATGGGAATTGGAAATGAAATAGGTGGCACAATTCCACAAGCCGAAACTTTCGGAATTGCGCATCCGCTCCAGTTGTTTGTCTATTGTTTTCAGGATTTCCTTTATCCGTTTGTCTTCAAGTTTGAGTTGTATGCCCCGTGTATCTGTTTTTTGGGTGGAGCTTGTGTCGGATGTCCCTTCGGAAACGGCTTTGCTTTCGTTTTCGGAACGTTGGTCGGACTCGCTGTAGCTTGTGCTACTGCCGGATTGTTTAGTGTTGCTTTTACTTGAACCAGAACTCTTACCTTTATTAAAGATGAATAGATTCAATCCTGAATTTTTAGACTTATTTGTACCTTCTGTTTCAGATTCTGACTCATTCGTTCCCGTTCCGTGCGTGATAGTTCTTGCCAAACTTGTTCCGATGGTTTCCGAAACATTTTTGGTTAATGTGTTGGATATGGTTTCCCCTTCTGCCGAACTAAACGTGTATTGGCTTTCGGAAAACGGCATCAGTTGGCTGTATATGGTTTCGTAGGCATTACGAAGAGACAATTGTTCGTTAGCACCTATGCTGCCAGCAATGAATATCGCTGTGAATTGCGGAATATGAGCAGTTGTGTTGATGAGCCGCTCGATGCCCTGTACGAAAGTTTCTTTTTTATCGTCGCGCAAAGATGCAACTCCCGATACACTTGATACTGACGGCTCTGCGTAGCTTTTGCTCCAATGTTGTTCTTGGGCGTTTTCTAAAATAATCCCGGGCAGGAAACCTTTTAAAGCATCGGCAAGTACCGAGCCGGAAATGGCTCTATGACCACCGATACCGGAATTGTGAGAAAAATCGCGTGCTCCGATATACAAATCAATCAGTTGTGTACCTTTTTTATGAACAACCAATGCTACCTCTTTTGTTACTTTGTGCAACGAAGAATAGAGCATCGACAATTTATCTGCGAAGAAAACATCTTTTTCGTAAACAAGTTTTGTAATTTTGAACCAGCTCATTCCATACAGGTTTTTGGCTGTTTCTTCTTTCATTGGAACAACTTCGCTGTTTTGCAATTCCTGTAAATAGCCTTTGTATATCACTTTGTCCAATAATGGCAGGAAGTAGACTAAATCATCACTCTCCGACTTGAATGGCTGTATGGATGGTGTTTCGTTTTTTTGTAGGTTTATCATTTTAACGTTGGCTAATAGAGTAAGATTTTAAAATTTCGTTAGAGCGGTCTTCGGCTTTTCTCAACCACTCACAAGCATCTTTTTTTACTCTTATTATATATGACTCTTTGGCTTTTTCAAATTTCTTTTTCAGTACATCCAAGTCTTTTTGTTGCCCTTTTTTATACATTTTGTAAGCTGCAACAAGTGTTACAACCTCCGTTGCCAGTGCAAGGTAATTGTTTGACCAAATGGCTATAAGAACAGCCAGAAAAGTGCCCGCACCCAATGTAGTCAGCCCATATTTTTTGGCAAATTCTTTTTCACCTATCGGTATTTCCACTTCCTCCAGCTCTACTGGATTTGTTTTCAGCCAAGCACGCATAACGGAAACATATCCGTTTTGTATATCTGTAAACTTGCGCTTGTGGTCAGCGTCATTCAATAAATTAGCGTTTCTTTTCTCTTCTTTAAATATACTTGCATCAAAAGCATTGTCTATAGTAGGTTTTACCTCCGTGGAAAAAATTTTAAAATCTGTTTCTGATAAATTTTCCCGCAGGTATTTTTCGGCAAGTTCGCCTATTTTGTCCTGTATTGTTACCTTATCAAACATATTGCTCAACCTCCTCTTTGTTTTTTTGTATTAATGTATTTATTGTTTCGTTTATCTCTATTTCCTTTTTTAGGTCTTCTCTTTTAGCTATTAAGCCATTCAATGTATCTTGCTGTTGACTTATTTTATATTTATAACTGATATCCACTCTTTTGATTATTTCGTCAATTTGGACTACTATCTCATTGCGAATATCTATCAGTTCTTCTCGAAGGTCTGAAGATAATTTTTTGCAATATTTAGCTTCATTAAGCTCTTCTTTTTGTTTTTTTACTACCTCCCAACCCGAATTAGAACCAAACCAACGTCTTATTTTAGCCCAAAAACCCTTCCTTGGAACACGCTCAATAACATCTTTCTTTTCTGTGCTTTCTTTAACTGTTTTATCAATAATTGCTTCGATATTTATTCTTCCAATATATGTTTCTCCTTGTTTTTTCTCTTGGTCGGCAACTTCTTGGATCTCGGTTTCTAATTTATCAAAAAAACTTTGATAAATGCGGACTACTTCGTTATTCAAATTCATCACTTTATTGTCGGCTTCAGCTTTAGTTTTTCCCGGCAACTTGTCCAAAGTCTCTCTTATTGGTTCAAATTCATCGTCGATGGCTTCTCTATTAAATGATTTCCGCAAGTTACCCATTTTTTCTTGTAAATCATCTTGTAATTTCGTGAGTTTTTTTAGCTCTTCGCCTATTACGTCTTCAAACTTTTTCAAATCCCATCCTTTCTCTTTTGCCCGACGCAGTATATCTATATTTTTTTCGCGTCCTTCAACAGAGTCTGCTAAATAGTAGTTGATGGTTTCTATTATTTTTGTGTAGGTGCTTTTTTTTTCTTCCAATACAAAATTGTTCAGTTTTTTTTGTAATTCATTAAACTCTGAGACTTCATTTATCCTTTTTTTGCAGGTTTCGTTGTTCCATTCCATTCCTTTGTTTTGCAAATCATACTTTATCTCTTTCAACACATCCCACATTCTGCCCCACGTTTTTTCGTCCCATCCGTCTAAAACAGTTTCCCCATTAAGACTACCGACGGATAATTTTGTGTCTAAATAGCGATACAAAGTACCCAATAGACTATCCACGCAAAACAGTCTGTCTCCCTCTTTAATATCCGAAAAACCAGCATCTTCTAGCAATTCTTTCAGCCTTACCAGTGTATCTTCTTTTTCTCTTCTAAAATCATTGTCCATTGCCTTTGTTACGATGAAAAAACAACGTTTTTTTGCATCATTAGAAATTGATTCGAATGTTTTTCTAACAAACTCATTCTGGGTAGAACCTTCGATACTTTCCTTAGCTGATAGCAAGAACAATATAGCATCCACATTTGGCTGTTTATTGGTTTTTCCACTCAAAAAATCCTTTGTTTCCTCTCCAAATCCGCCAACTGCACCCACTCCCGGTGTATCCACAACTTCCCAACCTCTAAAAGCTATGGGTAAAGGATAATGCAATTGTATTTTCGTGGCAATTTTTTCTTTTGGATATTTGTTTATATATTGCTTGAGTTTGTCCTCATCAATTTTTGTTTTATTGGCTTTTTTAGCCAATTCATTCTTTTTTTCAAGAATAGCTTCATCCAAGCAATCGTCTAATATCAATCTATTTATCTCAATAATTGGTAAACTGTTAAATTCTTCGGGTACAGCAGCAATTTCTTTTAATTTATTGCTTATATCATCAGTATATATCTTTGTATTCCCATCACCAAAAGTAATGGTAAGTGATTTTTTATCTGCGTACGTAATATGCGTTGTGGCACAAGTTGTTTGAAAATGTCCGGTAGGCAGGGCATCCCCTACATCAAGACCAAGCAAGGCATTTATAAAGGTGGATTTTCCCGCACTCATTTTACCTACTACTGCAAGGGTAAAATACCCTTTCAAAAAAGGACTTGCGAGGTTTTCAAAATATTCATTATGCTCTTCAAGATTAAGAGAATGTTCACTATTAATCTTATTAAATTCGTATAAAGCAGTTTTGGTTTTTTCTTGAAATACGGTAAAATTATTTTTTTTCATTATTTTTTATTATTTTAGAATGCATAGAGTGTGTTTCAAAATACATCTTCTCGTCAGTTGCGATAAATAAGCCCATCGTAACAAAAACCTTTGTCTCCGTTACATTCCATTTCGCGCTTCCACTCAGAAAAAAGGGAGCTGAGTCTTTCGTTTATCATTTGATTTACTTTATATTGTAAAAAAAGGATGCGTCCCAACTATTTATCTCATTTAGGATAGTAAGAATCTGGCAATCCCCGGGTCGTAAACAAGTAAAAGCAGTCCGCATCCAGCCGGATGTGAACGCACTTTGAGCTTGAACTACCGACCCTTAGTAAATTTTGCCAGATTTAACTATCGGTATATGTTCTCAACTGCTGTTCAGCAATATTTTTTATTTCAAACGATTCTCTTTTGGTATAATATTCGTTTTTATTTTTGTTTGCAAAAAGATAAATAAATATTAAATAACAGCATCATTATTTTAAAAAAAATATTCCGAACTGCTTTCGATAGGCAAAATTATATTGAGGTTGCGCCAAAAACTGTCTGTACGCAAAAAAATTGAATGTATTTTTGGAAAAAGGATATTTGTTGTGGTTGGGAGGGAAATGGAGGTTATTTGGATATTGCTTCATCCAAATGAAAAAAGCGACCTGGAAGTCGCTTCGTTTGTGGTTTACCCACAGGTTTTATTTTTTCAGAAATTCGGTCATGATGAAGATGGTTTGCCCATCTACACGCGCTTGCACGTGGGTTGGGTCTTCTGCCGACAGGCGAATGCCTCTGGCACGTGTGCCGCGTTTTATAACCAACGACGAACCTTTTACTTTCAAGTCTTTGATTACGGTAACATCGTCGCCATCAAATAGTTCGTTGCCGTTGCTATCCAATACTTTACCGGACTGTTCTGCCGCATCGCTGTCTTCTTGCGTCCATTCGTGAAAACATTCGGTGCAATGAAATAGAGAACCATCGAAATAAGTAACGCTGCTGTTGCAACGGATGCAATTGGGTGTTGTAGTCATTTTTTATTCTGTATTTTTGTAATTTTTCACAAAGATACCTTTTCGATGTGGTAATTCAAAATTTACTTCGAAAGATATTTCTGCCAAGGGGAAAAACGCACTTTCGCAGAAAAAACTCAAAACAGTTTTTCAGAACAAGTTTCGCAGTTTTTCGGGCAAATAAAAGGTATCGTTTTTATCGATATATACTACAACCGAACCAATATCCATCGGTTTATTGTTCCACAGGGCAACGGAGGTATGTGCTTTTATTTGCAGTCTGTTTTTCCCCTTTTTCACCGTGAGAATCGGGAAATCGGGGTCGGTTTTGTCCATTTGATACGTCATTCCGGCAAACACGTCGGTGTGTTTGGCAAAAATGCGGTCGGATAAATCGCTCAAATTTGTTGTCAGACCACTTACCTGTTGCAAGTATTTATTCACGTCCACGTTGCGCACGTTGCCACGTAAAATATCGTCTTGCGGATGATACGATGCCAGCAGCACCTCCTCGCCGGTATGCCCGCCGGTAGTGTATCCAAAACAGGTGCGCGAGTTCATGATATTCACAATATGGTGCACCAAATTCATGCTGTTTGCCACTTCCATGTAGTTGCCTTCTTTGAAGTTTTTGGACGAGAGCAAAAGCTGTAGTTCTTCGTCGGTAATATCGATATCTGTATATTTTTTAAACTCCGTTTTTATGTTTTCGGGCTCGGTTTGCATCAAAATTGCTTCCATGCCGTAGGCAGAGAGTTGGTAACGCGAAACGGCACCAAAAAGTTGGTCGATGGTGAGGTTGTCGTAGTTTTTACAATCGCTTTTACCAATGGTGAAGCCGCTGTTTCCGTGGTCGGGCATGATGAGTACGGCGGTGTTCTCGTCGTTTTTGGCAAATTCCATGACTTTTGCCACGGCATCGTCAAATGCCAAATATTCGGTAATGATTCCCGCTGCATCGTTGGCATGGGCAGCCCAATCTACTTGACTACCTTCTACTAAAAGAAAAAAGCCCTCCTCCTTTTTCGATAACACTTGCAGTGCTTTTTCGGTCATTTCGGCAATGGAAGGTATTTTATCGGGGTTGCGGTCGATGTTGTACGGCAGAGCCATATCGCCAAAAAGAGCCCAAACTTTTTTATCGTCGTTGTAGTTGCGAAATGCGCTTATATCGCCCTGTATCAGCGTTGTATTGTTTTTTTGCAGATGTGTTTTGATATCGTCAGTAAGTAAACTATTGCCACCGCCAAACAGCACATCCAGATTCTGGTATGCCATTTGCGATGCCAAAACCCGGTAGTTTCGGCGGTTGTAGTGGTGTGCCGAAAAATCGGCAGGCGTGGCGTGCGGAAACTCGCAGGTAACCACCAAGCCAACCGCTTTGTTCTTGTCTTGTTTCATGGCTTCCAAAATGGTGGCTGCCGGTTGAAAGCTGCGTGTGGCATCGGTGCAATAAATATCGGCATCGGACACTTCGGGATGGATGGCAATATTGCCCGTCTGTTGCAAAACGCCGGTAGCATACGTGGAGCCGGTTGGAGCTGAGTCGCCGATTGGGGCGTTAGAGGAGTGCGTGGTAACCGTTCCCGAAAAATAGGGGTCGATGTGCAGCCGTTCGCCCAAATTATTGTAAATTTTGTACCAACGTGCAGCCGAGAAAACTCCCACCGAAGTGCCGTCGGGAATCATTACAATCACATTTTTAACAGGTCGTACTTCTTGTGCCAATGCCAAAGTAGTAATAACGCACAGGCAGAAAAATAGAGTTACTTTTTTCATCGGGTTTATAATTTTGAGCCATACACCAAGGTTTTTCAGTTATTTCTGAAACTTGTTTTGGTTATGGCTGTTGTATTTGATTAAATATTTTCTTTTTTACGTATGGATAAACCGGTTTTTGTTTATCCGTTTGATTACCCAATCGCCCGAATGGGCGACATTTTCATAACCGTAGGCGATTTATTCGCCTGCGGCAGAGAACCACCCAAGAATTCCGCCCGATAGTGGCGGTACCTCTTAAGAGGTGTTCAGTACCGCCTTACAGGCGGATGCCTTGTGTACACTTTTACCGTATGTCGCCGCTTTGCTCTGACACACGGTTATGAGAATAAGGCTTTCCAAGCCTTTGGGCAAGAACACGGATATTCATTAAATAATTTCTTATAACCCGTAAAGGTAATAAATTGTTGTTACTTTTTGATGAACTTTTTGACTTAACCATATTGTAACAGCCGAAAATGGTGGGAAATGCGTGTTTTTTTGTATATTTGCGTTTCTCAAAAACAGCGACTCGCGGTCAAACGTATATTTCCGATATCATCGAAATCGGATGGTTGCCGCCGGTCAACACATTACAAGAAAATGACAGAAAAAAAACCACTTATTCTCATAACAAACGACGATGGCTATCTGGCAAACGGCATAGCATCGTTGGTGGAATCGGTAAAGGATTTGGGCGAAATTGTAGTTTTTGCTCCCGATTCGCACCGCTCCGGCATGTCGAGTGCCATCTCTACCACCGCACCACTTCGGGTACGATTGCATCGCAAAGAGGAAAACCTCACGGTTTACGTGTGCAACGGCACTCCCGTGGATTGCGTAAAGTTGGCTTTGCACGAATTTATTGCCCGAAAACCCGACTTGTTGCTCTCGGGCATCAACCACGGCTCTAACGCGGGTATCAGCGTTATCTATTCGGGAACGATGGGTGCTGCCATAGAAGGTTGCATCTCCGGAATTCCATCTATCGGGTTATCGCTGTGCGATTTTCACCACGATGCCGATTTTTCGGAAACGAAACGAATTACCCGAATATTGGCAGAAAAGGTATTACATGAGGGACTTCCGCAAGGTATTTGCCTAAACACCAATGTGCCCAAGGGCGAGGTAAATGGGATAAAAATCACCTCGCAAACCCAAGGCAAATGGGTGAATGAGTACGAACGGGCACAAGATGGAGCGGGCCGAGATGTGTACTGGATGACGGGCAATTTCGAGAATTGGGAAAATGACAACGAGAATACAGACGAATGGGCGCTGGCAAACGGATACGCGGCTGTTGTACCGGTAAAAATTGATATGACTGCGCATGATTTTGTTCCCGAATTAAAACAGTGGAAACTGTAGAGACGCGATTTATCACGTCTCTACTAAATATATAAAAATGAAATACTACCTCATAGCCGGTGAAGCATCGGGCGATTTGCACGCAGCTAACCTGATGCAATCGCTCCAAAAGAGAGACCCCGAAGCCGAGTTTCGGTTCTTTGGCGGCGACCTCATGCAAGCGGTAGGCGGCACGCTGGTAAAGCACTATCGTGAAATGGCTTTCATGGGAATTATTCCCGTGATAATGAATGTACGAACCATTTTTCGCAATCTTGCACAATGCAAAAATGATATCGCTTGCTACAAGCCGGACGTGGTTATTTTGGTCGATTACCCGGGTTTCAACCTGAAAATTGCGAAATTTGTAAAAGCCAAACTAGAAATAGCGGTTCACTATTACATTTCGCCCAAAGTATGGGCGTGGAAAGAGTATCGGGTAAAATCGTTTAAGAAATATGTGGACGAGATGTTGTGTATCTTGCCATTCGAGGTCGATTTTTTCAAAAAACACGGCTATCCGGTTCATTACGTGGGCAATCCCACGGTAGATGCGATAGCAGCAAGAAGTTTTAAGGAGGAGACTTTCGAACAATTTATAGCGGCAAACCGGTTAGAGGAGAAACCGATTGTGGCTCTTTTGGCGGGAAGCCGCCGACGCGAAATTGCGCAAAATCTGCCTGCCATGTTGTCGGCTACCGTGGGGTTGGATGGGTATCAAATTATTGTGGCAGGAGCTCCCGGCATCGACGAAGAATTTTATACACAATTCATTCAAAACACGCCCGCGAGGGTACTTTTCGGACAAACGTATCGCGTTTTGCAACAGTCGCAAGCCGCGCTGGTTACTTCGGGCACAGCCACATTAGAAACCGCGTTACTGAACGTGCCACAAACGGTTTGCTACAAAACGGCATTGCCTCGACTCTCCTATTGGAGTTTCAAAAATATTTTGCACACGCCATACATCTCGTTGGTAAACTTAATTTGTAACCGACAGGTGGTTTTGGAGCTATTTGCTCGTTTTTTCTCGGTCGAAAATATTCGTGCCGAATTGTATCGTCTGCTATTTGTAAAAAATTATCGGCAAAATATGCTCGGCGGCTATGCCGAATTGCATCGTCTGTTGGGTAAGCCTGGTGCATCGGACAAGGCGGCAGATATTATTATCGACAAATTGAGTAAATAAGGCATAGAATACTACAAAAATTGATGTACATCATTTTGTCGATTTCTCTATTTTTTCTTTCCTTTGTAATAGTTATTGAATAAAAAATAAAAAACAAAAAACAGATAATCCGAGCCAAAGCACGGTGATAAACCCGCCATTTTGGCTACAAAAACAGAGATATATGAAAATAGGAATCCTTACTTCGGGCGGCGATTGCCCCGGCATAAACGCGACCATCAGGGGCGTTGGCAAAACGGCAATCAATCATTATGGAATGGAAGTGGTGGGCATACTCAACGGCTTCGCAGGACTTTTATACAAGGATGTGATTGAGCTGACCGACCCATCGCTGTCGGGCATTCTCAATATGGGAGGAACTATTTTGGGCACGGCACGGGAGAAAATTTTTCGCAAAAAAATCACATCGCCCGACGAAAAAGACCAAGAAGAGATAAAAAAATGCTACCACGAATTGGGACTCGATTGCTTGGTTTGCATTGGAGGAAATGGCACACAACGCACCACCTGGATGCTTTCTGAACTGGGGCTCAACGTGATAGGAATACCCAAAACCATAGATAACGACGTGTTTGGCACCGACGTAACTTTTGGTTTTGACTCTGCTGTAACCATTGCCACCGAAGCCATCGACCGCTTGCACTCCACGGCAAGTTCGCACCGCAGGGTAATGGTTATCGAACTAATGGGACACCACGCCGGTTGGATTACGCTACATGCCGGTATGGCAGGCGGAGCCGATATTATTCTTTTACCCGAATTGGGTTACGATATGGATGTTGTTATCGACAAAATTAAAAAACGGATGGAGTTGGGCAAGCCCTATTCCATTGTTGCCGTTGCCGAAGGCATCGAGGTAAAAGAGAGCAGCGATCGTCCGGCTATCTATTTCGCGAAAGAGATTGAGAAAAGAACCGGATTTGAAACCCGCGAAACGGTGTTGGGATATATACAACGAGGCGGTTCGCCAACGGCTTATGACCGAAACTTGGGAACCATGCTGGGCGGATATGCAACCGAACTAATCAGCCGGGGAAAATTTGGGAATATGGTTGCCAAAATTGATAATAAAATCAGCGAAATTCCATTGAAAGAGGTTGCCGGAAAATTGCGTTTGGTTACACCCGATAACCAATTGGTGAAACGAGGGAAACAGATGGGTATTTCGTTCGGAATAAAATAGATAGAATTATGACACCATTGAAATAATTTCCGCCCAAATTAAAATTAATTAACTTAATATTTTTGCAAATATAATTTTATAAATCTTTATTTGTCAGCAGTAATATAACAAAGTGTCAAATATATAAATTTCCTCCCCACTCTACTAAACTGGTATTTAAGTTAATTGGGGATTAATCAACGTGTGAAATGAGTTTTACATCAATGAGTATATTTTTATTTTTAATAGTAATATTCGTTTTGTTACCAATCGGGTTAATAAAATGGATAATAAAAATATATTTTAAAGAAAAGAACAAGTACAAGAAAGATAAATAACTAATTATTAATTAGATATTTAACAATTCGTTCAATAAAAACAAGAATAATTCTGCCCCTACTCTACCGGCAAGTTTTCTTCTGCCAACTCAACGGTTTGGGCTGTGCCGTTCTTGTCCGAGTCGAGCAATTCTTTCAGCACTTGGTTGTTGCTGTGCAATTTTCTGATTGCTTTTTTGGCAGCTTTCTGGTGCGATTCTTTTTTAGAATAGCCTTTTCCTTCTCCCAAATTCATGCCGCCTACCAACACACGCGACTCAAAAACAGGGTTACTCTGTTCGTCGTAGGACGAGTCGGTAACTTCAAAAACCACCTCAATTTTATATTTCTGTCCCCATTCAATCAGGCGCGATTTAAAATCGACCTCATTTTTAAGCACCGAGTCTATATTGACGTGCTGTTTGATGAGCGTTTCGAACACAAACTTTTTGGCTATTCTATATCCTTGGTCTAAATAAATTGCCCCGATTAGAGCTTCCAGAGCATCGCCGTAAATATTGGTGTTGTGTGCCAAATTTCGGGTAGATGAGGTTATTATCTTATCGATACCAATCTCTACGGCAATTTTATTGAGGGTTTCTCTCTGCACAATGCGCGAACGGGTGTTGGTAAGAAATCCCTCTTTTTTGGTGTCGAATTTCTTGTATAAAATATCTGCAACGATGGCATCGAGAATGGCATCGCCCAGAAATTCGAGTCGTTCGTTATTTATCCATTTGCCTCTGTTTTGTCGTACAGACGACGAGCGATGCGTCATGGCTTCTTTGTACAACTCGATATTGTCGGGACAAAATCCCAACATACGATAAAATGAAAGATAAGGCTCTTTCCTTCTTCTCGGAATAGCCTTTATCTTTCTCCATATTTTCTTAAACACTTATTTGTTGAATTTCTTAACAATAATGCTGGAGTTGTGTCCTCCAAATCCAAAGGTGTTGGATAGTGCTGCTCGCACTTCGCGTTTTTGTGCTTTATTGAACGTGAAGTTTAAATCGTAGTCGATTTCCGGGTCTATATCTTCCGGGTCGTGGTTGATGGTAGGAGGTACTATCTGATTTTCTAAAGCTAAGATACAAAACATGGCTTCTACCGCTCCGGTAGCACCAAGCAAATGCCCGGTCATCGATTTGGTAGAGCTGATATTTAGCTTGTATGCATGGTCGCCAAAAATTTCTTTGATGGCTTTTACTTCAGATATATCGCCCACGGGTGTAGATGTGCCATGAACGTTGATATAATCGATATCTTCGGGTTGCATTTTGGCATCTTCCAATACGTTTCTCATAACCAACTTAGCACCCAATCCTTCGGGATGCGATGCGGTAAGATGATAGGCGTCTGCCGACATGCCACCGCCTACTACTTCGGCGTAGATGTGTGCACCGCGTGCCAAAGCGTGTTCCATCTCTTCTAAAATGAGACAAGCTCCGCCTTCTCCCATTACAAATCCGTCGCGGCTCGCGCTGAATGGGCGGGATGCCGTTTCGGGTGAATCGTTGCGGGTAGAAAGGGCATGCATGGCATTGAAACCACCCACAGCCGATGGGCTAATGGTAGCTTCGGAACCACCTGTTACAATTACATTTGCTTTGTTGAGACGAATCAAGTTGAACGCGTCCACAATAGCATTGGTAGAAGATGCGCAAGCGGAAACTGTGGCGTAGTTGGGTCCTCTCAGTCCATAAATCATAGAAATATGCCCGGCGGCTATATCTGCTATCATTTTTGGAATGAAAAATGGGTTGAAACGAGGTCCTCTGTCTTGTGCTACAAAATAGCCGCCAACTTCATCTTCAAATGTTTTTATACCGCCTATTCCGGCAGAGAAAATAACCCCGATTCTGTCTAAGTTCTCTTTTTCGAGATCCAAAGCGGAGTTTTCTATCGCTTCCATTGCTGCTTTTACGGCAAGTTGCGAATATCTGTCAAATTTTCGAGCTTCTTTGCGGTCGAATATCTCGCTCGGATCAAAATCTTTTACCTCGCAAGCAAATTTTGTTTTAAACAAAGATGCATCGAAATGAGTAATAGATCCGGCGCCACTTTTACCCGCCAAGGCATTTTCCCACGTTGTTTTCACATCGTTGCCAAGTGGAGTAATGGCTCCCAGACCTGTTACTACTACTCTTTTTAATTCCATAAATTGAATTAAGAAATGTTTTTATTTAGCGTGTTGCTCTACATAAGAAACGGCATCGCCAACAGTTGAAATTTTTTCTGCTTGATCATCCGGAATAGAGAGGTTGAATTCTTTTTCAAACTCCATGATTAATTCCACAGTATCAAGAGAGTCAGCTCCCAAGTCGTTAGTGAAACTTGCTGTTTCTGTTACTTCAGATTCTTCAACACCTAATTTGTCAACAATGATTGCTTTTACTCTTTGTGCTACTTCAGACATAACTTTTGATATTAATAAATT
>CAZVWS010000047.1:0-16294 GCA_964631255.1 uncultured Dysgonomonadaceae bacterium
AGGACCTAAAGTTACTTTTACTGCATCTGCCAATGAATCTACGCCGTTTTTCAATAAATCGCGAGCTTCCATTTCAAATTTTATTTCTTTTGCCATATTTTTTTGATGTTTAGATTGTTATAATTTTGTTGATTGATTTTGGATTTCAGCCATTTATCTTTATTCGATAATTGCCAAAATATCCGATTGACGCATGATTAGATATTTGTTTCCATCTAATTCTATTTCGGTGCCGGCATATTTGCCATAAAGCACTTTATCGCCTGCTTTTACTACCATTTCTTCGTCTTTTGTGCCTTTTCCGGCAGAAATAACTTCGCCTTTCAAGGGTTTTTCTTTTGCCGAATCGGGAATAATGATTCCTCCAATTGTTTTTTCTTCTGCTTCTGCAGCTTTAACCAATACTCTGTCTGCTAATGGTTTAATATTCATATTCATAAAATTAAATGATTAATATTTTTGTAATTATAAATTTTGAGTTTAATTGTAAAACTGGATATGCGAATTCTGTGCCAAAAAATTATTTTCAAAAAAAAGAGCAATTAAAATAGTTTAGGCTGACAAAATTTCAGTTTTCTATGGATTTTTCGGCAAAAGGTGCTAATTTTGCAGAACTGCACTCAAAAAATTGCAGTGTCTGTTTATTTTTATGAATTAGAATTGTATGAATACAAAATCAGATATTTTCGCTCCCTTTTTATCAAAGAAGACTTTTTGGATAGTTATTGTCATTTCTATGGGCATATTGATTGCCTGCCAAAGCAGTGGAAACAAAAAAACAGCGACAACAGATAACCAGCCCCAAAAACTGGATATCCCGTTTCAAAAACAGGGCGAGTTGGTGTTTTTAAGCAAAATGGCAAGCGATACACTGAGCGTGTTGGATATTGAGATTGCCCAAGATGATGCCAAACGTGCTCGCGGACTGATGTATAGAGGCTCTATCCCTCAAAATGCGGGCATGCTTTTCGTGTTCGACGTGGAAGAGATGCAAAGTTTTTGGATGAAAAACACATTTATCTCGTTGGATATGATTTTTGTGAACAGTAACAAAGAAATAGTTACCATTCATGCCAATACATCACCCGTGAAAGAGTGGAGCTACGCATCTACCAAGCCCGCTTTATATGTAGTTGAAGTGAACGCCGGCTACTGCAATAAAAACAACATAACGGAAGGCGATAAAATAGATTTTTTCTCGGCAGAATAAAAAACTTACTCCATCCTGCCCCATTTCATTTCTATGCCTTCGCGGTCAAATTTTTTACGTTTGGCGGTTATGTTTTCTATCGAAATCCGATAAACGTTTGTCAGTTTCATTCCTGAAGCTATTGCCGTGTCAAAAAGAAACATTTTGTCGGGTGTATATTTTTCACAAATCAAACGCAGTGCTTCCTGTTTCTCGTTTTCGTCGGTTACAACAGTTATTGTTCCATCAACCATGGCAGAAGCAAATTCCGTAGTGAAAACTTTACTCGTTATTTCGGCAGCTTTTCCATCCTCTTTCAGAGCCAAAAGTTGCTCGTGGGTGTGGTTATCCGGTATCTGTACATCGCAAACAAAAGCGAGCCGCACTTGAGGCTCATTTTGAAACAAATCTACTTTCATACCTGCTTTGGCAGAGTGAAAATACAAATTGTTGCCATTCCTCACCACGGAAAGCGGAATGGAGTATGGGTCGCCGTTTGCATCGGTTACAGATAGGACAGCAAATCCGGATTTATCTATTACGTATAATCCGAAATTGCTGTCCATTTCTCTATCTTTTCTTCTCACAACGATTTGTTATTACAGAATTTTGTGAAACAAAGATGCCGATGCCTGCGCGGTTGGCATGACAACCATATCGTTGATGGTAACGTGCGGAGGACGCGTAACGGCAAATAAGATGCAATCGGCAATATCGTTGGCAATCAGATACTCAAATCCTTGATAAACTTTGGCTGCCCGTTCGGCATCACCGTGAAAACGGATAAGTGAAAACTCGGTTTCTACTGCACCGGGGCACACTTGTGTTACTTTAATATTGTGTGTAACCATATCGGTTCGCATGGATTTGGTAAGTGCATCCACGGCATATTTGGTGGCACAATACACATTTCCGTTGGGATATACTTCTTTTCCGGCGATGGAGCCGAGATTGACGATGTGTCCTTTTTTTCGTTCAATCATTCCGGGCGAAACAAATCGTGTAACATACAGCAAGCCTTTGATGTTGGTATCAATCATACGTTCCCAATCGTCGAAATCTCCTTCTTGAATTGGGCTCAAACCTGCTGCCAATCCCGCATTATTTACCAACACATCTATATTTTTCCACTCTTGTGGAAGATTGGTTATTGCTTGTTCTACTTCTTGTTTTTGTCTCACATCGAAACAAAGCGACAAAACTTTTGTCCCTTTTTGTTCCAATTCTTGTTTCAAAGCGTTCAATCTATCGTTTCTGCGTCCGGTAATGATGACATTAAAACCGTTTTCCGCCAACCGTTTGGTTACGGCTTCTCCAATTCCGGATGTTGCTCCGGTAATAAGTGCAATCTTGTTCATAATGCAAAAAAAATGTTTAAAAATTTTTATTCGCCAAAATTACATCAAAAAAACCGTTTTTAATAACTAATATCTACAAAAAAGATGTATATTTGAGTTTCTAAAAAAATTAGGATTATGAAAGAAGAATTTAAAACCGTAAAAATATTTGCATTGCCTTCTGATGTACCCATTGTGCAAACTTATATGGAAATGAAAGGCATTGAAGTGTTTATGAAAAATCTTACGTTGAACCAAGCTGTTTTCCCGATTGGAGACATAGAGATGCAAGTAAAATCATCTGATTATCAAATGGCTAAAGATGCTCTGATTGAAGGTGGCTTTTCCAATCCTGAAGATTTTGACCTATAAATCCCAATAATTTGAAATTATGATAGAGTCGTCCGGAATCAAAAAAAAGGAGTATAAATATATTCTAATAGGGCTTTTGGTGTTGTTGGGATTTGTACTTTTTAAAGAGTTACGTCCATATATGAGTGGTTTTTTGGGTGCTTCCACCCTATATATTGTCATGAAAGGGCAGATGAAATTTTTCATGCAAAAAATGAAATTTAGCCGTAGTTTAAGTGCATCCATTATCACGATTGAATCGTTGGTGTTTTTTATTGGTCCGCTCGTGGGCATTGCTTTTTTGGTTATTGACACTTTGTCGGGCATAACCATCAATCCGCAAGAAATTGCGAATAATGCGGCACAATTTATTGATATTATTGAAGAAAAACTCGGTTTCAAAATTTTTACTCCCGAAAACTTATCTTTCATTCCCAAAGTGGGCACATCGCTCGTGCAATCGCTTGGAAATGTAGCTTATTCACTTGTAATCAATACAATAGTTACTCTTTTCGTGTTTTTCTACATGATTTATAATTTCGATTCATTGGAAAGAGCGGTGAAAGAAATTCTTCCTTTTAAAGAGGAAAACAAACAAATTTTGAGTGAAGAAACCAAAGAAATTATCCGCGCCAATGCTATCGGCATTCCTTTGTTGGCAATTATTCAAGGACTATTTGCATATATGGGTTATGCCTTTTTCGGTATCGAAAATCCGTTGCTTTATGGCATCCTGACGGGCGTTGCCTCCATCGTACCCATATTGGGGACTACCCTTGTTTGGATTCCGCTCTCAATTAGTTTGCTGATTGCCAACAATGTATCGGGGGCAATTGGGTTGGCAATATTTGGATTTATCGTCATAGGTGGTGTGGATAATATTGCACGCTTTTTGTTGCAAAAAATGTTGGCCGATATTCACCCGCTCATCACGGTTTTTGGGGTGCTGATAGGTATTCCCATGTTTGGATTTTGGGGAGTAATTTTCGGACCACTCATCTTGTCGCTATTTATCCTGTTTTTCAACATGTATCGCCACGAATTTATTCCCGGCTCCACCGCCGAGCCACGTGTTACAACCAAAGCAAAAAACACAAAATTAACAATACCTCAATACAAATTGAAAAGAAAGAAGAAAAATGAAAAATAACACTTTGTGGATGCCGATTTTCGTAGGTATTTTGGTCTGTTTTATGGGAGGTTGTAAAGAGAAAACAAGTAAACAACCAACAGTAAATCAAGAAATAAGCATAAAAGACACCTCTGCCAAATACGCTTCCGGTTTCGATATCATTCATTTTGAAAACTATACAAAAGTTGTCATCAAAAATCCTTGGAACGAAAACAAAGAGTCGCCTTACGCGGTATATTATCTATATAAAAACGATTCTACACAACTGCCTGCTGACAACGGTTTCCGGGTAAAAATACCGCTCCAATCGGTCGTGGTAAATACATTTTCCTACTTCGAATTTTTGCGTTTATTGGATGAATTGGACAAAGTGAGTGGTGTTACCGACGCTTTCAGAATCTACAATCCGTATATTTTATCCAAAATAGAAGAGAAAAAAATTGCCGATTTGGGCGATCCTTTTCGTCCCGATATTGAGCGCACACTGGCACTACATGCCGATGCAATCGTACTTTCGGCATATTCTCAACAAGGCACCTTCAACGAACGATTGTTGAGTTCGGGTATTCCGCTCATCTACTCGTTGGAATGGATGGAAAACACCCCGCTTGCCCGAGCCGAATGGATTAAACTTATTGCTGCATTTTTTGACAAGGAAGAGCAAGCCGAAAATATCTTCAACGAGATAGAATCCAAATACCTATCTATACGGGATGAGGCTGCAAATATTTCACAAAAACACACAGTTATGGCAGGCGATAATTTTCAAGGAACATGGTACATGCCCGGTGGTAAAAGTTACAACGCGGTTTTGTTTAGTGATGCCGGATTCGATTATTTCTATAAAGATAACAGCGAAAGTGGCAGCATCGGGTTGGATATTGAAACCGTGCTTACCAAATTTGAAAAAGCCGAATATTGGTTTGGTTGTGAGGCAGATAGTTACATCGAACTGGAGAAAAAAGACAAAAAATATCTGCTTTTGCAAGCAGTGAAAAACAAAAAAGTATTCAACAACAAAAAACGAATCACACCATCCGGTGGAAACGACTATTTTGAAAGTGCCACAATCAACCCGCACCTCGTGTTGCAAGACTTTTTGTTGGCAATGTATCCCGAGCAATTTCCCGATGCCCAATTTACCTATATCAAACCATTAGAATAAAAAAAGCAGTGGGCGTGAAAAATAAAAATTGGATTTTTGTTGTTTTGGGCTTCTTATTGGTCGTATTTTTTGTGATAGATATATTCACGGGTAATGCTTCCATATCTTTTGCCGATGGTATCAAAGCACTATTTTCAACATCGGGCAATGCCGTTACCGACGAAATTATTTTCAATTACCGTCTCCCGAAAGCCATAACCGCCCTTCTTGCAGGAGCCTCCCTTTCTATTGCCGGATTGCTTATGCAAACACTTTTTCGCAATCCGCTGACAGGTCCAGATGTGTTGGGTGTAAGTGCCGGTGCCGGTTTGGGAGTGGCAATTCTGACCTTGCTGAGCGCGGGTACATTTCATCAATTAATAGCCCCACTGGGCAGTATGGCACAAGTTATTGCCGCAATTGTGGGTGCATCGTTCACTTTGTTGCTTGTGTTGGGGGTTTCGTCCAAAATAAGCGATACGGTTACCATTTTGGTTTTGGGAATGATATTTGGTTATGTTGCCGGTGCTGCCATCACCATTTTGCAAAGCTTTGCCAATCCCGACTCGCTTAAAGTATTCGTTACTTGGACTTTTGGCAGTTTGAGTGCGGTTACTTGGGAAAAGATGCCACTTTTTGCCCTACTCACAATAGCGGGAGTGGCAAGTACTTTTTTTCTTCAGAAAATATTGAATAGCTTGTTGTTGGGCGAAAACTATGCATCAAGTGTTGGTATAAATATCAAACGACTTCATTTCATCATTATCTCCATCACTGCAATTATTACCGGTGTGGTAACTGCCTACACCGGTCCCATTGCTTTTGTAGGAGTAGTTATTCCACATTTTGCACGAGCATTTTTCTCCACCGTCAATCACAAAGTTATTATTCCGGCTACAATAATTTCGGGCAGTATTTTAATGCTCGTTTGCGATATTGTTTCACAAATTCCCGTTGCCAATCGCACGTTACCAATCAATGCAGTAACTGCCATATTTGGCGCACCCATGATTGTTTGGATTATTTTAAAGAGAAAGAAACTGTAATCCAAATTCAAACATTTTTTAAGTAGAATCTGTCAAAAAAAAAACGATATGACCAGCAGACGAAATTTCCTCAAAAAATCGGTAGCAGGAATGGCGGCACTTACCGTTGCCCCGATGTGGGCCCGGACAGACCGCATGGCAGCGCCGCACCCGACTATGACCACCCGACGGCCACCCGTTGCCCAGCGTAAGTTTCTATCGCGGGCGGTGGAAGAGACCATTGCCCGGGTGAAACCCCAAATTAAGGACCCCAAATTGGCGTGGATGTTTGAAAACTGTTTT
Organism: uncultured Dysgonomonadaceae bacterium; assembly: GCA_964631255.1. Classification (GTDB taxonomy): domain Bacteria; phylum Bacteroidota; class Bacteroidia; order Bacteroidales; family Dysgonomonadaceae; genus JBGZFC01. The sequence goes on from CAZVWS010000047.1 coordinate 6,482, forward strand.
CCAAACACCCTCGATACAACCGTTCACTTTTCGCTGAAGAACGGGCGGCCCGACACGTTTGTGATCACCGGCGATATAAACGCCATGTGGCTGCGCGACTCCTCGGCGCAAGTTTGGCCCTATTTGCCGCTCACGACAAAAGACGAGCAGCTGAAGCTGATGATTGCCGGAGTGATAAACCGACAAACACAGTGCATTTTGATTGACCCCTTTGCCAATGCCTTTAATCCGGAGCCCGACCCCAACGGCCGGTGGATGACCGACGGCACGCAAATGAAACCCGAACTGCACGAAAGGAAGTGGGAGATTGACTCGCTGTGCTACCCCATCCGATTGGCGCACCGCTATTGGACAACCACCGGAGATACCTCCGTTTTTGATGCCGACTGGTGTCGGGCAATGAAACGGGTGCTCGAAACCTTCCAAGACCAGCAGCGAAAGACCAATAACGGCAGCTATCGCTTCTTGCGCGTTACCGACCGGCAATTGGATACCTTAAACAACGTGGGTTACGGAAATCCGGTGAACCCGGTGGGGTTGATTGTATCCTCGTTTCGCCCGTCGGACGATGCTACCACCTTCGGTTTCCTCATTCCCTCCAATATGTTTGCCGTTGCATCGCTCCGCCAGTTGGTAGAAATTTCGGAGAGGGTAACCCTCGACCTCCCCTTTGCCCAAGCGTGCCGTCGGCTGGCCGATGAAGTGGAGAGTGCCGTTCAAAAATACGGAATAACCACGCACCGCAACCACGGACAGGTGTATGCGTTTGAGGTGGACGGCTTCGGCAATTATTATTTGATGGACGACGCCAATGTGCCCAGCTTGTTGGCCCTGCCGTACTTAGACAGTCGCTACGCGAACGACCCCATTTACCGCAACACCCGCAATTTTGTGTGGAGCACCGATAACCCGCACTTCTTTCGCGGCTCTGCCGGCGAGGGAATTGGTGGTCCACACGTAGGTTACGATATGATTTGGCCCATGAGCATCCTTCTGCGTGCGCTAACCAGCCAAAGCGACACGGAGATACGGCATTGTTTGCAGCTATTGCGCGACACCGATGCCGATACCGGCTTTATGCACGAATCGTTTCACAAAAACAATCCGGAGAAGTTCACGCGCGCGTGGTTTGCGTGGGTAAACACCCTGTTTGGCGAGCTGATTTTGAAACTGGAGAAAGAAGGAAAACTAAAATTAACCCGTTTGTAACAAAGAACAGATAAAAAACTCACAACCCAACACTGAATTTAGAACAAACAAAGGGACAATTGCACGACCCAAAAGGGTTTAACGCGTGGGACGGGTAATCCCTCTAACGCGCCGGTGAATAGGTTGGTGCGATGTCTTGGTTCTACTATCTTGGTTCTTGGCTCTAATCATAAACAGATGAAAACAAAACTACTGCTCTGCGTTGTGCTGCTCCTCTGCGGGTGGGCGCAAGCGCAAGAACCCATCGACTACGTGAACACACACATGGGCACCCTATCCAAGTTTGAATTATCCAACGGAAACACCTATCCCGCCATTGCCCGCCCCTGGGGCATGAATTTTTGGACTCCCCAAACCGGGAAGATGGGCGACGGATGGATATACCGCTACGATGCCGACAAAATACGCGGCTTTAAGCAAACCCACCAACCCAGCCCGTGGATGAACGACTACGGCCAGTTCTCCCTGATGCCCCAAGTGGGCCGTCCGGAGTTTGACGAAGAGAAACGCGCCAGTTGGTTTTCGCACAAGGCGGAAGTTGCACGCCCAAACTACTACAGCGTGTATTTGGCCGACTACGATGTAACCACCGAAATAACCCCCACCGAACGGGCGGCCGTTTTTCGGTTCACCTTTCCCACCACCGACAGCGCCACGGTGCTGGTAGATGCTTTCGACCGAGGGTCGGCGGTGCAAATACTGCCCGATAAACAAGCCATTGTGGGCTACACCACCCGAAACAGCGGCGGAGTGCCCGCCAATTTCAAAAACTATTTTGTGGTGGTATTCGATGCTCCCTTCCGCTACACCGGTGTGGTAACGGACAGCCTTGTTGCGCACCGCGCCCTCAAAACCCAAGCCAACCACGCCGCGGCGTTTGTGGGCTTTGCCGCCCGGCGCGGCCGCCCCATAGTGGCGCGCGTGGCATCGTCGTTCATCGGTTACGAGCAGGCGTGGCAGAACCTAAAAGAGGTGGAAGGCAAAACATTTGATACCGTGCGGCAGGAAGGACGCGACGCGTGGAACCAAGTGCTGGGTCGTGTGGAGATTGAAGACCACAACGTGGATAACAAACGCACCTTCTACTCCACCCTATACCGCTCCACCCTTTTTCCGCGCAAGTTTTACGAAGTAGACAAGCACGGAACCGTGCAGCATTACAGCCCCTACAACGGACAAGTGCTGCCCGGATATATGTACACCGACACCGGTTTTTGGGATACCTTCCGCGCACTTTTTCCGCTGCTCAATTTGCTCTACCCCTCGGTGAATGTAGAAATACAAGAGGGGTTGGTGAACGCCTATCGCGAGAGCGGATTTTTGCCCGAGTGGGCAAGTCCCGGCCACCGAAACATTATGATTGGGAACAACTCTGCCGCCGTGGTGGCTGATGCCTATTTGAAAGGGTTGCGCGGCTACGACATCCAAACCCTCTACCAAGCCGTGCTGCACGGCACCCAAAACGTGCACCCCACCGTCTCCGCCACCGGACGTGCCGGACACCAATATTACAACCGGTTGGGATACGTTCCGTACAACGTGGGCATCCACGAAAACGCCGCCCGAACCCTGGAGTATGCCTACGCCGATTGGACTATTTACCAATTGGCCAAAGCGCTGAACCGTCCGCAAGCCGAAATTGATTTGTTTGCCAAGCGGTGCCAAAACTACCGAAACCTCTATTCGCCCCCATACAAACTGATGCGCGGCAGAAACGCCGACGGAACCTTTCAGTCGCCTTTCAGCCCCACAAAATGGGGCGACGCCTTCACCGAAGGAAACAGCTGGCACTACACCTGGTCGGTATTTCACGACCCGCAAGGCCTGATAGACCTGATGGGAGGCGACAACGCGTTTGTGCAGATGCTGGACTCGCTGTTTGTGATGCCGCCCGTGTTCGACGATAGTTACTACGGCTTTCCCATCCACGAGATTCGTGAAATGCAACTCATGAACATGGGACAATATGCCCACGGCAACCAGCCGATACAACACGCCGTGTATCTCTACAACTACGCCGGCCAGCCGTGGAAAGCCCAATACCACGCGCACCAAATAATGAACCGACTCTACTCCGCCACGCCCGATGGTTACTGCGGAGACGAAGACAACGGACAAACATCGGCCTGGTTTGTGTTCTCGGCACTGGGTTTCTATCCCGTCTGCCCCGCAAGCAACCAATACATCGTTGGCTCGCCCCTTTTCCGGAAGGTGAAAGTGAAGTTGGAGAACGGCCAAACCATTCGCATACGTGCCAATCGCGCTCCCACCGCCCAACGGTACTACATCCAAAGCCTGAAACTGAACGGAGAGAGCTACTCTAAAAACTACTTCACCCACGCCGATTTGATGAACGGCGCTACAATAAAATTCAAACTATCGGAAACGCCCAACAAAAGCCGCGGAACCGGTGAAACAGACCGGCCCTACTCCTTTTCCAACGAAAGAGATTGAGTAATATCGTAATCATTACAAATAAATGAGTTATACAAAATATTAGTAAACGTATTTTTTGCATATCTGCAATAATAAATGTAATTTTGCATCCAATTTCATCCAATGATTTTAACAAATCAATCTAATTGGATTGTCAAATACATCAAACACAAAAAATAATAGAATAACAACAAGTTCAAAATGAAGGTAACACTCAACAAAAAAGACAATGTAAATGGTATCATCGATATTGATATCGAAAAGTCTGACTACGAAGAAAACGTTGAAAAATCGCTTAATCAATTTCGCAACAAAGCCAATATTCCCGGTTTCAGACAAGGAAAAGTGCCAAAACAAGTAATCCGTAAAATGTACGGAAAATCCATTCTTGCTGAAGAGATAAACAAACTGGTGAGTTCCGAATTGTACAAATACATACAAGATAACAACTTGGATATTTTGGGCGAACCGATACCAAACGAAACCGAACAAAAAGAGATTGATTTTGATACGGACGAAAATTTCCAATTTAAATTTGATATCGCGTTGGCTCCCGAGTTTGAATTGGTACTAAACAAGAAAAACAAACTCACCTATTATAACGTGAAATTGGAAGACGATTTGTTGGACAAACAGATTGAGTCTTACAAACAAAATTTTGGTATTTACGAAAAAGTAGATGAAAAATCGGTAGATACCGACCTCATCAAAGGCGTTATCACCGAGCTTGAAAACGACCAACCAAAAGAAGGTGGCATCGTTATCGAAAACGGAATCCTTATGCCTTCCTACGTCAAAGACCAAGCTACCAAAGAAAAATTTGTGGGTATCGATGTAAACCAAACCATTGTTTTCAACCCAAAAACAGCATATGACAACAACGAAGCCGAAATTGCATCGCTGCTACATACCACAAAAGAAAATGTGGCAGAAATAAATTCCGATTTCGCATTCGAAGTAAAAGAGATTACCCGTTACAAAGAGGCTGAAATAAACCAAGCTATGTTTGATAAAGTATTGGGCGAAAACGTAGTTACAACCGAAGAACAATTCAGAGAAAAAATAAGAGAAATAATCAGTAACCAGTTTAAACCGGCTGCCGATAACTTATTCATGAAAGCGGCGAGAGAACTCATTTTGGGCAAAATGAAAGACGTGCAATTCCCCGACGAATTTTTGAAGAAATGGCTAATCATGTCCAACGAGAACAACACGCCCGAATCAATAGAAAAAGAGTATCCGCAAATTGTAGAAGATTTGAAATTCCACTTAGCTAAAGAAAAAATTGCCAAAGAAAACGAGATAAAAGTAGCCGGTGAAGATGTAGAAAACTTGGCTGCCGAAGTGGCAAAAGCTCAGTTTGCACAATATGGCATGAACAACATCACACCCGAAATGCTTCAAAATTACGTAAAAAGAATGATGAGCGACCAAAACACTGCTCGCAATCTGTTTGAACGTGCTGTAGAAACAAAAATTGAAGAGTGGTTGAAATCTACCGTAAAAGTTGTAGATGAAGAAATCTCGTCAAAAGACTTCAATGAGTTGTTAGAAAAAGAGTCTGCCAAAGCCGTCGCAGACGAAAAAGAGTAAATTGTACAACCATTTGCGAAAGAAAATAGTGAGTGAAAATATAAATACAAAGCTCACAAAAAATTCAACTCGTTTGTTGTGTTGAAGTATTTATTTATATTTGGCACTTTTTTTGCTGTTTCATACTTTACATAACAAACAAAATTTTAAGAAAATGAACAACGAATTCAGAAAATATGCAGTAAAACATCTGGGCATGAATGGCAATCGGTTAGATAGCTACCTCAATCTCAAAAGCCAAGGTGGATATATCTCGCCTACTATCATTGAAGAAAGACAACTCAACATTGCTCAAATGGACGTGTTTTCGCGCCTGATGATGGACAGAATCATATTTTTGGGTACCCAAATAGATGACTATACTGCCAACGTGATACAAGCACAACTACTGTTTTTGGACTCTTCCGACCCCGGAAAAGACATATCTATATACATCAACTCGCCCGGCGGGTCGGTATATGCCGGATACGGAATTTATGACACCATGCAGTTTATCTCGAGCGATATCTCTACCATTTGCACAGGTGTGGCAGCTTCTATGGCAGCCATTTTATTGGTAGCCGGAACTCCCAAAAAACGCTTCGCGCTTACGCACTCTCGTGTTATGATACACCAACCACTGGGCGGTGTACAAGGTCAAGCATCTGATATAGAGATTACAGCGCGCGAAATTGCCAAAGTGAAACAAGAGTTGTTTTCTATTATCTCCAAACACTCCGGAAAACCTATTGAAGAGGTTGCGCGAGACTCAGACCGCGACTTCTGGATGAGTGCTTCCGAAGCAAAAGAATATGGAATGGTAGATGACGTGTTGATAAAAAAATAGACAAAACCACAAACGTCAAATTATGAATATAGTTTGACGTTTGATTTTTTAAGTACAAAAAAAATCATTGCTGTCCGATAAAACTCATGCACACCTTTGTAACGATTTGTAAATCTGTATGTTATTAACATAAAAAAAGAACGGGGCTTATCGATGCAATACATGCAGATTATCAAATAGTTGAACGTGTTTATCGGACACTAATAAAAAAAAATAAGACTACATAGTCCCTCAAAAAAATGTCAAAAAAAACAAACAACGGCAATCATTGCAGTTTTTGCGGAAGAAGTGAAAAAGACACTTCTTTATTAATTGCAGGACTTTCCGGATATATTTGCGATATGTGCGCCGACCAGGCACACGAAATCGTAAACGAAAGCATAAAAAAACCATCCGGTGCTACGCCCAATCTAAACTTCAACTCGCTACCCAAACCAACCGAAATAAAAGAATTTCTCGACCAATACGTGATTGGGCAAGATAGTGCAAAACGTTACCTATCGGTTTCGGTTTACAACCACTACAAACGTATTTTGCAAAAAACTACCCACGATGACGTAGAGATAGAAAAATCAAACATCATCATGGTTGGAGCAACCGGAACGGGCAAAACCCTGCTGGCAAAAACCATTGCGAAAATGCTACACGTGCCTTTTACCATTGTTGATGCAACCGTGCTCACCGAAGCCGGTTATGTAGGTGAAGACATAGAAAGCATATTGACCCGACTGCTGCAAGTAGCCGATTACGATGTGGCAGCTGCCGAAAAAGGCATTGTTTTTATTGACGAGATAGATAAAATTGCTCGCAAAAGCGACAATCCATCCATCACGCGCGATGTAAGCGGTGAAGGCGTTCAACAAGGATTACTCAAACTTTTAGAAGGTTCTGTTGTAAACGTGCCACCACAAGGTGGACGCAAGCATCCCGAGCAACGAATGGTTGCCGTAAACACCAAAAATATACTATTTGTTTGCGGTGGCGCGTTTGATGGAATTGAAAAGAAAATAGCAGCCAGACTCAATACACGAGTAGTGGGATATGCCGCAAGCGGAAAAACAGCCGAAGTAAATCGCAACAATTTACTGCAATATATCACACCGTTAGATTTGAAATCGTTTGGGCTAATACCCGAAATTATCGGACGCTTGCCCATACTTACCTATTTGGAGCCATTGGACAGAGAAGCCCTCTTGCGCATACTGGTAGAGCCCAAAAACTCCATCATCAAACAATACGAGAAACTATTTTCGATGGACGATGTAGAACTGACTTGGCAACCCGATGTATTTGAATATATTGTGGACAAAGCCATCGAGTTTAAACTTGGCGCACGCGGACTTCGCTCTATTGTAGAAGCTATCATGATAGATGCTATGTTTCATATACCTTCTAATAAAACAAAAAAACTGAACATCACGAGACAATATGCCATCGAGCAGTTTGAAAAATCAGATATGAAACACCTGCAAATAACTTAATCAGTTAGCTAAACAACACACAATAAAGGCGTCGGGATAAGAAAACGACGCTTTTTTTGTTGCAGCAAAATCCAATTACAAGCAAATTAAACCATCGTTTATCTTTGCCGACGAAAAAAACAACCCGAATTTCAATTTTTTTTCGTTTGTAATTTGTCATTTCAAATTATATAGTATAACTTAGCTAAGTATTTTCGATTATATTTTTTAATCACACAATACTTTTTTACTTTTGTACTATCCCGCTGGGATGAATTATTTATTATTGCGAGCACATTACTCTTATGGAAAAACAGAAAAATCTGCATGAAGGATTAAAAAAATATTTTGGCTTCGATACCTTTAAAGGCAATCAACAAGCCATCATCGAGAGTATATTGGCCGGAAAAGATACGTTTGTATTGATGCCCACAGGCGGAGGAAAATCGTTATGCTATCAATTACCCGCCCTACTTTCGGAAGGAACGACAATCATTATCTCTCCACTCATCGCCTTGATGAAAAATCAGGTAGATGCCATGCGAAATTTTAGCGAAAACGACAACATCGCCCATTTTCTCAATTCATCGCTCAACAAACAGGAGATAGAGGACGTGAAAAATGATGTCATAGCACAAAAAACGAAACTACTGTATGTAGCACCCGAATCGCTTACAAAAGCCGAAAATATTGAGTTTTTGCGCAACATCACTATTTCGTTTTACGCCGTAGACGAAGCGCATTGTATCTCGGAATGGGGACACGATTTCAGACCCGAATATAGACGTATAAAACCAATTATCAGCGAGATAGGAACAAAACCGGTCATTGCACTCACGGCTACGGCAACACCCAAAGTGCAACACGACATACAAAAAACACTTGGCATGCTGGATGCCGAAGTTTTCAAATCGTCGTTCAACAGACCCAATCTTTATTACGAAGTAAGAAACAAAACCGAACAGATAGACAAAGACATAATCAAATACATACTCTCGCAAGGTTCCAAATCGGGTATCGTTTATTGCTTGAGCAGAAAAAAAGTGGACGATTTTGCACAAATTTTGCAAGCAAACGATATTCGTGCTCTGCCCTACCATGCCGGTATGGATGCCTCCACCCGAAGTGCCAACCAAGACGCATTTCTCATGGAGCAAGCCGAAGTGATAGTAGCAACCATTGCCTTCGGCATGGGGATTGACAAACCCGACGTGAGATACGTAATACACTACGACATACCCAAGAGTCTGGAAGGATATTACCAAGAAACCGGACGCTCGGGACGCGACGGCGGCGAGGGAAAATGTATCGCCTTTTATTCAAACAAAGATTTACAAAAATTAGAACGATTTATGCAAGGAAAACCGGTTTCGGAACAAGAAATCGGGAAACAACTACTTTTGGAAACTGCAGCCTATGCCGAAACATCGGTATGCAGACGAAAAGTACTACTGCATTATTTCGGAGAAAACTATAATGAACCCAATTGCGGAAATTGTGACAATTGTTTAAATCCAAAAATTAAAGTGGAAGCAAAAGAATTACTTATTACCGTATTAGAAGCTATACACGTGCTCAAAGAAAAGCACAAAGCAGATTATCTAATCAATTTTTTACTCGGCAACGAAACATCCGACATCGAAACTTATCAACACAACGAATTAGAAGAGTTTGGCTCGGGCTCCGACGAAGAAACAAACACGTGGGAAACCGTTATCAGACAAGCTCTGTTAGACAACTATCTCAAAAAAGAAATTGAAAACTACGGCATTCTGAAAATCACCAAAAAAGGAAAAGATTTTCTCAAATCGCCCGTGTCATTCAAAATAACCAAGGATGACGAGAATGGCGATGATATGGACGAATTAGAAACAGAAGATGGAATGGTATTATCTTCCGGTGGAGGTAATTTGGGTGCAGCAGACCCGGTACTGTTTTCGATGATGAAAGATTTAAGAAAAAAACTATCGAAAAAACTTAACGTGCCACCATACGTCATTTTCCAACCAACATCTTTAGAAGCAATGGCAACTTCGTACCCCATCACCATGGAAGAGTTGCAAAACATACCCGGCGTAGGAGCAGGTAAAGCAAAAAGATATGGAAAAGAGTTTTTAGACCTCATCAAAAAGCACGTCGAAGAGAACGAAATAACCCGTCCCGAAGACCTACGCGTAAAAACCGTAGCCAACAAATCGAAGTTAAAAGTATCTATAGTTCAAGCAATTGACAGAAAAGTAGCATTAGACGATTTGGCAGAATCAAAAGGAATCGATTTCAACGAAATGT
>CAZVWS010000048.1:0-16048 GCA_964631255.1 uncultured Dysgonomonadaceae bacterium
TTATAAAAAATAAAAACGCCTAAACATCTATGTTCAAGCGTTTAATTCTGTGACCTCGGAGGGGCTCGAACCCTCGACCCATTGATTAAGAGTCAACTATAATCTTCTTTCTTTAAATTTGTTTATTTTTTACATATTGCTATAGCGCTGCAAATCAATCAAAAAAATGTTTTTATAATTCTATTGTATTTCATCAATTCAGATATATTTTCTATTTTTGTATGCGCATTGTATGCGCGCTAAAATTTAAGTATATGTTTGATTATTCTAATAATGGGCTCACAGTTTCTTTGGTTAGACGTAAAAGAAATTCGACTGATGATAAACTTGAAAGGCCAATTTGCTGGCGTATTACTTTCAAAAGGCAACAAGTATATTATTCCACAAGGTTTTCATTTACTTTGAAAGAATGGGATGAATTTCAAAATAGACGGACAGTAAAGCATAAAGAAACGAAAGACAGTTTGCAAAAATTCTTTGATGAGGTTTTAAAAAAGCACATAAAGGATTTAGCAGATAAAAACAACTTTTCTTTTGAGGCTTTAGACTCATTACTCGGACGAAGTGATGTTAAATCGTTAAATGATGCTCTTGCAGAGACAATCGAAAAACTAGCAGAGCAAGATAGGGTAAATTATGCCAACTCTTTTAAGAATACACTCAGGAGTATCGAGAAGTTTTACAAAAATGCTATCCCTTTCAATAAAATAACTCCAAGTTTTCTTCAAAATTTCCATGAAAAATTAGAGAAGGATGGTTTGAAAAAATCATCCATCGGATTCATTATGCGCAATATTCGCACCGTTATTAACAATAATGGCAAGCCATATTTGCAAGGTGATGAATATCCATTCGGACGTGGGAAATACGTTATTCCCACCGGTTCCGGGCGAAATATCGATTTATCGTTATCTCAAATTCATCTATTGCAAAACTATCCGTGCAACGGAAGACTCGAACTCTATCGCGATTTATGGATTTTCTCTTTCTACGGAAATGGATTGAATATTGCCGACCTTTGTCGGTTGAAGTATAGCGATATTTTAAACGATGAATTTCGTTTCATCAGAAAGAAAACCCGTCGGAATACCAATACTGAAAAAGTAGTTGTTTTTCCAATTCTTGAACCCATTCGCCAAATCATCAAAAAATATGGAAACAAAGATAAGTCGGGATACGTTTTTCCTTTTATTAATGATAATCTGACGGAAAAGCAGATCGTTGAAAAAATCAACGATGTAGTTCGCGAGATTAATGCAATCGTGCAGAGTCTCGCCAAAAAATTAAAACTTCCAGATGGAATTACCACATACAGTGCACGCCATTCGTTTGCTTCGATTATGGAAGATATGAATGTCCCCCGTAAATATATTTCCGATAGCTTGGGTCACGCCAATAAGAGTATCACAGAAGGTTATTTAGGTGAATATTCTCGCGAACAACGGTACCGTTTTAACTCAAAACTGTTACCTGTGAAAAAAGAAGACGCTGTTGCATTGCTAATTCGCGAAATGAAACAAGAAATGGTGTTTAATTAGCACACTTTTTCGTTACTTTGTACCAAAACTAGAATTAATCATGAACCCGTCCGAAACTAATCGCATAGAATACAAACGTCAACTTACCGATGATATCGAAAAAGAAGTTGTGGCGTTTCTCAACTACTCCGAAGGTGGTTTTATCTATATTGGAATAGACAAAGACGGGAATACGGTAGGTGTCGATGATGCCGACGGCCTTCAACTTACTTTGAAAAACCGTATCAAAACTAATATTCTGCCTTCTGCAATGGGTTTGTTTGATATTATTGTAGAACAGCGGAATAACAAAGAAATTGTAAAGATTATTGTAGCTTCGGGAAGTGAAAAACCCTATTATCTGCGAAAATACGGCATGTCGGAAAAAGGATGTTACATCCGTGTCGGTAGTGCTTCGGAACCGATGACGGCTAAGCAAATAGAATACCTTTTTTCAAAGCGTGTACGGAACTCATTGGGAAATATCCGGTCGCCTCGTCAAGACCTAACTTTTGAGCAACTCAAAATCTATTACCAAGCTGCCGGAAAATCGTTGAATAATCAGTTTGCCAAAAACTTAGAACTGCTCACCAGTGACGGCAAATATAATTATGTTGCTTACTTAATGGCCGATGTCAATGGCATGTCTATGAAAGTTGCCAAATACAATGGAACTGATCGGGTACATCTTACAGAAAATTACGAGTTTGGTTATTGTTCGTTAGTGAAAGCCACTAAGCAGATTCTAGACAAAGTGGAGTTGGAAAACAAAACGTTCGCTACAATAACATCTAAAGAACGCATCGAAACTCGGCTTTGGAATATGGTAGCATTGCGTGAAGCCATTGTTAACTCTATTGTCCACAACGATTATACACGTGAAGTGCCTCCAAAATTTGAGTTTTTTGATGACCGATTCGAAATAACCTCATACGGCACTTTGCCTGAAGGTCTAAGTGAAGAAGATTTCTTTGAAGGCGTTTCTATGCCTCGCAACAAAGAAATAATGCGCATTTTTCGGGATTTGGAATTGGTGGAACATCTTGGTTCCGGTGTACCCCGAATTCTGCAATCATATAATCGTGAATCCTTTCGATTTTTGGATAATTTCGTACGAATGAGTTTTCCGGTAAACGAACAAGCACCGAACAAACACCGAACAAGTACCGAACAAGATAATATTATTGATAATCAATCAGAAAAAAATGAAACATGCGAAAACAACCGAACAACTATAGAACAAGTGCCCGAACAAGTTAAATCTCTTATTTCGATTATGGATAAAGGTGAATACTCTACGAGTGATTTGATGGCACAATTGCAATTAAAACATCGCCCTACTTTTATTTATAACTATATGCAGCCGGCGTTGAAAGCGGGGCTAATTGAAATGACGATTCCTGATAAACCCAATAGCAAATATCAAAGATATCGATTAACGGAGAAAGGAAAAGAACATGAATTATAAAACTTAAGAAGGTGCGGCCGCGTAAATAAAGCCTGATACAGTTTAATTTACGCTCCTTTTTTTTGAGTGTGGTGTGTGGGAGTATCAAATGAATGAACTCACTTCGGTTGTAACAATTATCTCTGTTGATTTTTCAGCATTTTTTTAGCGGGCATAAAAAATCGTTCTATCAATCGCAAATCTTCTGTGATAATATCCGCGCTGCCTTGCATTTGTTGCGTAATGGGCAGAATTTTATTGTAATTTGTTCTCATTCCATTTGGAAAATCAATTTCAACCACATAAAAACCCTCCGCGGTAGGAACATTTGATATACTTTGCACTGTTCCAATTAAATAGCCAAATTCTTGGTCGGGGAAATTGTTGATTCGCACATTTACACGCTGTCCCACATTGACTTTTCCCGCCCCCTGCACGGGAAGCAGCGCTTTTCCCTTTGGTTTGTCTTGCAGTAATGGAACGACCGTGAAAACGGTCTCTCCCGAATTAACATTCTGATTGCTGCTCCAAACTCCCATTTGATTTACAATTCCGTCAATTGGACTGATAAGCAAGAAATCTCGTTCCCACGCTTTTATTTGAGCGTTAAGCGCTTCTGTAGAGGTTTGTAGAGTCAGTTGGAATTTTTGTTCCAATTCTGTAGCTTTTTGTTGTAAATCAAGCAGATTTTCTTCACCTTGCATCAATTGAAGTTCGGACTGTTTTAGCGATGCGCTGAAAGACAAATATGCCTGTTTGCTTTGTAAAAAACCACTTTTCGACACATCGTATTCATTGCCCGAAATAACATTTTTGGACAGTAAAACAGAGTCTCGAAGAAATATGTTTCGCGATGTTTGAAACTGTTCACTTACAACAGGCGCCTGTTTGAGCGTTTGTTGGTAATATTCTTTTTTAGCAATGAGTTGTTGTTTTTGCGAAGCTATTTTTTGTGGATAATAGTTGAGCGCTTTGTAATTTCTGAACTCACTCAAGCTGCTGATAAAAGAGGCGTAAACAGACTGGATACTCCCCAACGCGAACGATTTTTGAGAAATAATCTGTTTTGCAATCTCATCAGAATAATTCGAAGACTCCCATTGCCGCATAATTTGAATGAGTTCGAGCATATCGTTGCTGTTTGCAGGATTTTGAATGACCGCAAGTGGTGTATTTACGCTTACTCGTTCATTGTTTTTTACATAGATTTTGTCCATTTTTCCGGTTGAACGAGCGATAATGCTTGCGGGCGGCTCTAAGGAGGTTACGGTAATTTCGGCTCGAATTACATCGGGATATTTAAAAAACCAACTTCCAATAAGAAGCGAAAGAACAATAACAAATAGCGTGGTAATACCCCGCCGGAGTATCCACGGTGGTATTCGGCTCATCACTTCTTGAACCTCTTCGCTACGCAATTCGATGTCGGGTTTCAGAACAACCTCTTCTTTCAGTAATTCTTCAAGCGACGGTAAATCTGCTTTCACTGTTTTTTCTTCCATATTTGTTTTCTCCTTCGGAATAAAACGCCACATTTATCAGTTGCCCAACTCCAACTGGTTTTTTACCAACTCGTAATACTTACCGCGTAATGCTGCCAATTCTTGATGTGTACCCTCCTCGGCAATTTTCCCCTGATGAAGTACCACAATGTTATCGGCATTACTCACCGTACTTAATCTGTGGGCTACAACAATTACGGTTTTGCCCTTGTAAAACTCATTTAGGTGCTGCATAATTTCTTTTTCGTTATTGGCATCCAACGCGTTGGTAGCTTCATCAAGGAAAATAAATTCCGGGTTTTTATACACGGCGCGGGCAATCAGGATGCGTTGTCGCTGTCCTTGGCTGATGCCGCTCCCTTCCATTCCGATTTTGGTGTTATATCCCAGTGGAAGCGAATCTATAAAATCGCCGATGTTGGCTACAGATACGGCATGGCGCAACCTCTCCATATCAATATGTTCGTCGCCCACGGCAATGTTTTGAGCGATGTTTTCAGAAAAAATAAATCCGTCTTGCATGACCGACCCCGACTTACTGCGCCATAAATGAGGATTGATAATATTCAACGGTGTTTCTCCTATTTTGATGGAGCCTTTGTTTGGCTCGTAAAATCCGAGAAGTAATTTTATGAGTGTGGTTTTTCCGCTACCGCTTGCCCCAACAATAGCTGTTACTTTTTTCTGTGGTATTTTCAGATTAATGTTCTCCAACACATAATCGCGATTGGCGCCGTCGTAACTAAACGACAAGTTCTCAATTGTAATATCGCGACGTTCCGGCAGAATGGTCAATTTGCCCTCAATTGTTTCCTCTTCGTCTTCCTTGCCGTGTATTTCGTTTAATCGTTCTAAGCTAATTTGCGCGTCTTGGAAAGAGCGGGCAAAACCGATAAATTGCTCTACCGGAGCCGTCAACTGCCCGATGATGTACGTCAGCGACATCATCATCCCCAATGTCATTTGTCCGTCGACTACGGCTTTAGCAGCAATAAACGAAACAACAATGTTTGTGGTCTGACTAAAAAACGCGGAGCCAACTTGTTGCAACTGTCCTAACACTAATCCTTTTATGCCAATTTTAAACAATTTTACTTGAATGCGTTCCCACTGCCATCGTTTTTGCTTTTCGCAGTTGTTGAGTTTTATCTCCTGCATTCCGGTTATCAGTTGAATAAGGTTACTCTGCTCGCCTGCAGACTGCGCGAATCGCTTGTAGTCCAACTCCCGTCGATATTTCATAAAAAATAGTATCCAAGCCACATAGAGAGCATTCCCCAATAAGAATATTCCCAATATTATCATGTTGTAGTATGCCAAAACAAGGGCAAAAACAAAGAAATTGACAAAAGAGAACAGCGTGCTGATGGAATTTCCGGTAAGAAACGACTCAATACGTCCGTGGTCGCCGATGCGTTGCATTATATCACCCGTCATTTTCGTATCGAAGTATCGGAGTGGCAGTTTCATCAGTTTTGCCAAGAAGTCGGAAATCAACGCGATGTTTATCCGGGTATTCATGTGCAGTAATATCCAACTTCTGATAAACTCCACGGAAAGGCGTGCGACGAAAATAATGAGTTGAGCAATCAGAATGAGCGTGATAAAACTCAGATTTCCATCGCGGATACCCACATCCACCAACGATTGTGTGAGAAACGGAAAAATCAGTTGCAAGATGCTTACCACCAACATTCCCAGCACCAACTGCACCAATTGGCTTTTATACGGCACTAAGTAGCGGAGAAAAAAGCGCAAACTTCGGTTTTTTCGCTCCTTTTCGTCGTCGTGGTCATAAAACTCGGGTCCCGGTTGCAACAGTAGGGCGGCTCCATTTCCTTTACCCTCTTTTGTGGTGCTTATCCAGCATTTTTTAAAGTCGACTTCATCATATACAACTAAACCTGAGCCGGGGTCGGCAACATAGATTTTATGCCCTGCTTTTTCGCCTCTCTCCCCTCCCGTTCGGTCGGTACTCTCTCCAAAAGGAGAGAGAAAGCGGACTTTTTTATTTCGTTTGATATCGTAAACTACCACAAAATGGTTCTGTTTCCAGTGTACAATACAAGGTAACGGCACATCGTTTACCAACTGCTCAAACGAAATCATTACCCCGGTGGTGCGAAATCCGATATGCTCCGCCGCATCGCTTATGCCCAACATCGACACACCTTCGCGCGTAATAAACGATTGCCGGCGCAACGTTTCCAAACTGTAATGCTTACCGTAATGCTTGGCAATCATTCGCAAGCAGGTGGGACCACAGTCCATGGCGTCGAGTTGGGTATAGGAGGGGAAAGATTTTTTCATAATAGATGTGAATTAAAATCAAAACCTAAAAAACACACTCGCCATCACATTTCTTCCACGAATTTTATATTCGCGGCTCATGCTCGTTAACCCGTCGTAAACGGTATAGGCATAAATGCGTTGATCGAAGATATTTTTTACCGATAAATTAAATTCCCATCTGCTTTTAAAACTGTACGTAAATTCGGCATCGGCAAGGAATAGGTGCTTCGATACGTCTTGCGTGATTTCGTTGTAATAATGTTCGCCCGTGAGTTGAACGTACCACGTTTTTTGGGGCGTTATATTGCAGGAAAATAGTTGCGAAAGGTTTTTGTACGATGACTGCATATCTATGTTTTTCATTTTCAGCCAATTTTGCGAAAAAGTCAGTTCGTAAGAAATATTACACCAAGGCGCAAGACGACTCGTTATTTTGGGAGTAATATCCCAACTGTCAGACGTGTACGGCGATTCTTTTCCGTTTTGGAACATCGCACCGTTGAATGACGAATACAAACTGCGCACCGATACGATGCCGTTTATGAAATCCATTCCTTTGCTCACGTTGCCGTTCAGCATCCACATATTGGAACGATAATCCCGGGAAATGAAAGTATTCAACAGATATTCGTTCAGAAAATAGCGGTTGGAGATGCGCGGCGAATAAGTCCACGATCGGGCTACACCGGCATTGGCAAAAAAAGCTTTCAAAGGATGTCGGTAACTAACGTTCAAGTTCACGGATTGGTTGTTTCCCGTTTTGTAATCGATAAAACCTTGTGAGATATTGCGGTAGTTGTTCAATATCAATCCTTCGTAAAACGATTGCTCCGCTAACGGACTTTGAGCATATCTGCCGGAAACCGATGCCGAAAACTGCGAAGTGAAATGATACCGAATATACAATCGGGGTGAAACGAAAAACTTCTCTTCGTTGTGGTTCTTGTTATCGATTTTATCGCTAAAACGGTAAGGAACAAACGACAAAGGCATATCGAACTTGGCTTCGAATCCGCTTTTTTTGTATTCCATTTCGGGCGAAACATACAGATTGATGTAACGCATAGATACGTTATTTCCCAGACTGCCCAAGGTATCGGAAACGCCCATAAGTTCGGTTCCCAATGAGCGGATTACGCCTACTGCTCCCAGCTTCATCGAAATAGTTATCGGCTTCACGTAAAACGATAACGAAGTGTTGGTATTGGTGTAAAATGCCGAAGATTGGATTTGTTGGTGTTGCGTTTCATTTTGTCTCCAAACCGTCAGTTCCTGCGGTTTTACCTGATATAAGTTGAAAGAGTTAAGCGTATAAGCTTTTGTACCGGAACGTTTCAGAATTTCCAAATCGTTGGAAACCTGACGGTGTGGCACGGAAGCAGTTTGTGTGTTGGGAAATGTGCCCGCGATATGCATATCCATATCGTCCCAACGCAAATCGGTAAAGAGTTTGTTTTTGAAATAATAGGTTTTTGTGTTTGCCGTGAGTGTAACGTCGCCCGAAAGTCTGTTTTGTTTGCTTTCGGCGTGTTCTGCCAACTCGGTAACCACGGTGGAGTCTTCCAAAAAGTAGGTGGTGTGGGTGGAATTATCGGATTTCAAGCGGTTGTTGACGTAGGTTATTTGAGACGTAAGGTCATAGTTTTTACCCAGCGACCATAGGTTATTCGTGGTAAACAAGTGTGTTTGGTTGAAGCGGCTGCGGTCGCTGTCAATTTCGCGTAAATAGCCGGGAGAAACGGAAAGATAATCTTGTAACCGATAGTTTTTGCCGAATTGCGAAAGAATTTCATCGATGGAAAACGACATTGTTTCGCGCGTTAAATCTTTTCCGATATTGTTGGTTTTGTAGGAGTTGAGCGTCTGCGACTGTTTTTTGAAGCGCATCACGGCAAGTTCGGCATTCCAAAGAAACGGCTCGAAACCCGCTCCCGCTTTCACGGTTCCCACCCACCGCGCTTTGGCGTCTTCCTTAAGGCGGACGTTGATAGCGGGATTTTGCGAAAACGAAATATCTTCCAACGCTTTCACGGGTTGGTGGTTTTCCATCACTTCCACGCTGCCCACATCTTTTTGGTGGATGTTGTTGGCGGCAATGCCGTATCGTCCGCCCAACATATCCTTGCCTTCGATGTAGAATTTATTGATGGATACGCCGTTGTATTTAATGGCGCCAGATTTTTCCACTTCGATGCCGGGCATTTTTTTGAGCACGTCGGCGAGCGATTTGTCTTGCGTGTCGGCAAAATTGGAAACCACATAGGTTATCGTATCGCCGCGTTGGTGGATGCTTGGCGCTTTCACGATGACTTCTTTCAATTCCGTGGCTTTTTCGGATAATTGAACGTTGTAGATGGTTTGTCCCGATTTCAGCGGAACGGTTTGCGGGGCGAATCCCATCATCGAAAAATGCAGCACATGATTCTCGGGAAAATCAGTCAGCTTTATCTCGAACGTTCCGTTTGCCGATGTTTGCGCGAATTTCACGACTTTGTTTTCGTTGGAAGGGCGGAGGGTTACGAGTACGCCGGAAAGCGGTTCGTGCGTAACTGCTTCCGTGGTTTTGCCCGAAACAACAAGCGTTTGTCCGATAATTGTAAAACTAACGCTGAAAGAAAGAATAAAGAGTAGAAAATGACGCATTATGTTTTATTTATAATCCCGTTCAATATAATCATACTGATTTATTTTTTGCCTATTGTCAGAAGAAAGCCCTACCCTTGCCATTTCACTTTCTGTTATTCTCGCTTCTGTAGCTCCCATTTTCGATTTTATAAATTCTTTTCGGGTTGTCTTTTGAGTCGTTTTTGGAATCTGTGTATCTATATTTTCTTCTATTCTCTGAAAGCCTATCAATTCGAAACTGTAATGTTTTTTCGTATCCTGTATTTTGGTTATGAGTCCGGGTAAACCATAAAACTTCCAAGGTCCTTCGCTAATGGGTATTTCCGAAGTAAACCATGCAACCCAATCTCTTCCGCGATAATGACAAATTGCTTTTTGAGAAGCATATCCTAAAATGGTTGTTGTATCATCCCGTATTTCCCAATTTTGCGGACGTAGTTCATCTGTAAAAATAAAAGAATAAATACTGACATTATCTCTTACACGAATTTCGTTTTTCTTATAATCTTTGTATACATCTGACGTAAAAGAACCATTGTGAAAAGCGCTGTTTCGTACATGTGAAACATCACCCGTTTTTCTCATCGTTTCAATGCTTTCTTTGACAGAGGCGTTAAATAATTGTTTGTATAAATCGGGGGCGTTGGTTTTAAGAGAATCAAGGTAAAACTTCTGATACGTAAATCCTTTGGTTATACCTTCTCCAATTTGAACTATATAAGTTTCCGGTCTGAAGTACTCCAAGGTAAGGGTGTCCCTAAGAAATTCCAATCGGTATGCACATTTATAATGTGATTTCTCTTGAGAATACCCAAATTGAATAGCGGAAAGAACAAAAAAAACAAGTAAGATATATTTAGATGTATTCATGATGCAAAAATGGATTTTAAAGCTAATACCCCTTTATGGTATTTACACCACAAACTAGGGGTATTAGCAAATTAAAGATTAATTAATGTCTTTATAAGCTATTTGCAATGAGTACTATATCCATGCCACCAGCCTTCTATTGTTTCAGCACTCCAAGAGTCCGCATTATGTTCCCATAATTCTTCCATGATAGCACAATACTCGGCAGCAGGTATTCCACCTTTTACATTTTTCATTTCACTTTTACTCAACATAGTTGCACCTGATAAATTAAAATTTGCATTCATACTATTAAAAATTATATTGCAGATTAAGATTACAATAAATGGTACCCTTCTGATTGCCTATCGCCCTGCAATGTAGCAATAGCTATTTAGATTTCGAACGATAAATCCATAAAATATTTAAGGTCTTCTCATTTGGAATTTTTTTGCTATTTTCAAAGAAGTATCATTTTACCTATAATCCCGCTCAATTAAATCCCTATATACCGGTTTATTATTTCCGAAAGGAACGCCTGTTTCCATTTCCATCATAGACGCGCTGTTGGTTAATTGGTGCATTTTCGCTTTCAGCAGTTCACGGCGGTTTATTTCCCTGAATTTCTTCCCTTTCAGCAAGCTCGGATCGGAAAGCACAATCGCCTCATCATCAACTTGTTCTAAGCCAACAATCACGAAATAGTACTGCTTGCCACGGTCGTAGGCCTCCATAATCAATCCGGGCAGTCCGCCGAATTTCCACGGTCCATCGCTAGTGGGAACATCAAGCGCAAACCATGCCGTCCATCGTCTTCCGCGAAAATCACAAATGGCTTGCTGACAAGTATAGCCTAAGATGCTTTTCAGACTGTCTTGTATTTGCCAATCCTGATTATTCATTTCATCTTCATACATAACAAATTCGTTCGGAAAAATAAAGTCAGTAACCGTATTTTTTCCTTGCGGATAGTTTTTATATACATAGGCGGTGCCTCTTCTGCTTGGAAAACTGTTTCTAAATTTGAACTTATCCCTGTGTCGGGAAAAATCAGATAACGCCTTATCAAAAAGTTCTTTCCATTTTTTTTCTCCTTCGGGAGTACCTGCGAGAGAATCAGACTGAAACGTGTAGTAACTGTAAAATTTTGAGATATTTTTGCCAATTTGCAAAATAAACAAATCGTCGAAAGTTGCCACGTCCAGCGTATCTTTGAGGTACGAATGCTTGTATTGGCATTTGAGATAGGCGGCATCCAACACTTTTTCCTGTGAAAAAGCAACCGGCGTTAAAATAAACAGTAACGGAAATAAAAGCAATGCTTGTTTCATGGTTTAGGGTGTTAAGTGATCGCGTTCTAAAAAATCATATCGCAATTTTCGACTATTCTTTTTTGTAAATCTAAGCGGGATTCCCCTTTTCAACGCTTCTTGAATTAAAGCTAGCTCTCCTTCTTCGGCGCCCATTAAGTATTTTTCCAATGTCTGATTATATATTTTCCGATCGGTTTTCATCTCTTGGTTATCCTTAAACTTATATAAAATAACAGGCGAAACCGATTGCTCGTCTATACGCGTAGCGGTATAATGATAATCCATTTTTGAATCGTACGCTTCCAATATCAATCCGGGAAGTCCGTTGAGTTTCCAAGGTCCGTCTTTTATCGGAATTTCAACGGCAAACCAAGCAGCCCAATGTCTTCCTCGAAAATCACATACAGCTTTTTTGCAGGTATATCCGAGAATTTGCTTCGTGGAATCCCCGATAATCCATTGTTGAGGAATATAATCTTCTTCGTAAAAAAAGCTGACGCGAAGAAAATCGTTTGCGAAGGTGGTCATCTTTCCTTCGGGATAGTTTTTATAAAGATAATCTTTCGTTGTCCGCGCACCAAAAGGTTCCTCCCCACCGGGTGTCCAAAGGGAGTTTAGGGAAAGCTGCTCCGCTTTTTCTCTACCATTCGGATCAGCCCACAACGAATCGTGATAAAACGTGTGCCGGCTGAAAAATTGGCTGATATTCTTTCCGATGCGAAGCACCATATCATCTTCCACCGAATCTATTTTATTGACGGTATCTTTTTGCATAATGAGCTTGTAACGGCATTCCAAAACGGCTTCGTCGAGTATTTTATGTTGTGAATAAACTGCTGATGCAACAAATAATAAGAGTAAAATTGGGATGTGTTTCATTTTGAATAATTTTTAAATATTACCGGAAGAGTGTATCCTCCGGTAATATAATTAAGTTATTTGGATATTACTTTCATTTTGTGCAATACTCTAACCAGTATTCTTCCCACTGATCCTGATACTCTTTAGAGGCATCCTTATAATATAGACCTGCCCACTCTTGCAGTCTATGGCAATAGGACTTACCTCCTTGAACATTTTTCATTTCACTTTTACTCAACATAGTTGCACCTGATAAATTAAAATTTGCATTCATAAAAATAATTTTTAAAATTAATAAATAAAAATACTCTTGCAGCTATTTTACAATCAATTGCGCATCTTGACTGCCTGTTGGCAACTGTGGAGCGGCAGTTATTTAGAACTCGATATAATTATTAGTCTTCTGTTTCTAATTCATAATAGGTTATAGGATTTTTTGTTTTATAGAAGGTATAAGCTCCATTACCATCATGAAAACCTTTTTTTACGTATTTGAAAGCATTTTTTCTAAATTTTAAAAGCTCTGTTCGACTAACCTCACGAACTTTTTTGTCGGAAGGAAAAGAAATGTTTTTTGGTTCTATCTTTTTTAAACCAATTGCTTTCATTTCAAATAAATGATTATTATCTTCCGCTTTTAATATTAATCCGGGAAGTCCATACAGTCGCCAAGGACCCTCATTCAAAGGCACTTCTGGTGTAAACCACGCAATAAAGCGTTTTCCTTGAAAAAAAGTAGATGCTTTGTAACAAGGGTAACCTAAAATACTACAAGTGTCTTGTGTTATTTCCCACTTTGGAGGAAGAACTCCCTCTATAAGTTTAAAATTAGTAGGAGTATCAATTCCTTCAATTGGTCCTTTGTCAAAAGTGATGATTTCATTGTCTTTTCTGTTTTTGAAAATCAACATGGATTCACCTTGACTATCGTCATAAGTGTCGTATACTTCATTTTTAGCTTCTAAGCGTGCTTGAAGTGCATCTTGCTTGCTGCTGAGAGCAATGGACTTTGGAGGATTTTTTTCAAAATCTGCTAATCGCATTGAATCGCGATTTATTTTAATTTGGTCATAATATATTGACCAAATTTTTCCAATTTCTAGCGTCATCGTATCAGTAATAATGATGGTTTCATTCTCTTCCAATGCCTGTTGTGAGAATTGATACGTTACTCTTATATTTGCAGTATCAACTGGCTGGTTATTAGCTCTCTTCTCTTTTTGAGCCATTGATATTTGAAAAAGTAATAAAAAAATAAAAAAGACACATGTTTTTTTCATACGAATGATTTTATAAAAAGGAGAAGTAAAGACTAAAATATTAATATAAGTCTTTACTTCTAAAATTAAAAAATTAGTTAATCATAGAACAACGTCCGCCTCCTTCTCCACAGTACATATCAATTCTTTCAAGAGCTTGCTCTGGAGTATAATCCCCATACCACTCTCCTTCTATTTCTGAACATTTACAGTGAAAATTATGTTTTCCACCCTTCACATTCTTCATCTGACCCTTAGTCAGTTTTGTTGCACCATGCAACATCAAATTTGTATTCATATAATTAAATTTTTAAATAACATTGCAGATTAATTTTACAATCAATGGTACCTTCTGATTGCCTATTGCCCTGCAATTTAGCAACAGCTATTTAGATTTCGAATTCTAAATCGGTAAAATGTTTCAAATCTTCTATTTTGTAATTATCCGGCAGTTTAAAGCCGTTTATCAAAATGGTTGGTGAGGCACGGAGTTGCGATGTTTTTATCCACGCTTTATGGCGGTTAAACTCATCTGCCACAGCTATGTCGTCCATCTTAATGGGATATTTTTCAAAAAACCGTTCTTTGTCAAATTTTCCTTTCTCGAACCATTCGGAATAGATATGTTCTCGCTCTTCGGCGCTTTTTTGCAGATAAACGGCAATCAAGTATTGAGCTGAAGCCTCCAACTCTTGTGAAAAAGAGGAGAAAATGTATTGTACCTGCATTTGCTTGTTTAGTTTTAAAACCTCTTTTATCCGTTTGTGCATATTGGCACACGGGTTGCAGTGCGGATTGGTAAGCACGGTTACGAGTAATTGCGACGGGTTACCCATTAGTACACGCGAATCACTGTGTCATACCGTATAGCGAGGTCGCTCTTCCAAAAGTGCGGTAAACACTTTTTCGTTTGCCTTGATGCTGTTTATTTCCTGCGTTATTTGTTCTATCCGCTGTTTATTGGTAAATAGAGGCGCTGTTTGATGTATCAGTAGTAAAGGAATAAAATACACACACGCTACTATGATTACTTGCCATAAATCGAAAGCCGGAAGTCGGATAAAACCAAAACTTACATTCACAACAAACAACAGCCACAGTAACGCTTGCACCATCATACAGAGCGGACACCATTGTTTTGCCTTTACGCCCTGATACCATATACTCCAAAAAGTGTAGGGGAGTGTAAGCAAATTAACCACAGCCATCCATTCCAATAATTGCGGGAAGAAAAGCAGGACGATGATATTGGACAGAAAATAACCCAATCCGATTTCGCTCCAACTGATAAATCCAAATAGCGATGCCGCGTTGGAACTAAGGATGTTGTTGCAATCGGCTTGTTTGAATAGGGAGCAAATTTTATCGCCATATCCTCCGTGTGTTTGTAGGTGCTTTAAAAGCAGCAGATAACCGATGTAACCTCCTGTTATATTTAACAATAACAGAATTAATTTTCCGGTATCCGCGTATATGTGTGAGCCGATACAGGCGAAAACAAAAGCCATTGCCAGTCCAAGAATTAAGACATATGTCTTAACTTGGTTTCTGTTTTCCTTTGTTTTGTGGGTTTCATAGTCGGGTTCTCTGGAGTGTTCGTTTGGCTCTGCCATCAATAATACTCCCGTCCACATTTTCATAAACTCATCTGTGGCAACAACTATCGGTTTCCCGTTCCGTAAATATTCAACTTGTTTCCGACTGATTGAATTTACAACCACAAATTCACCACCCGCAAAGGCAATAAAAGGAGGTGTGGCTTTACAGATATCTTCTTTTTGATTAATCTGAAACCCCGCGTTCTCCACGCCATACGACGAGAGCATATCCGATAATCCGAACAAATTGTATTTGTGCGGATGCTCGTTAAACAACTTGTTGGCGTAGTAACGGGTGTGTTTTACGTTTAGTTGTTCGAGAAAAAGGGTAAAAGTGTTTTTTGTAGAAAACATGATTTATCGGAGTTATTAAATCCTTTCTGGTTCAGAAATTTGCTGACCATTTTTGTTGATTTTTATTCTGTAAGGAATACCATTTATGTAAACAATTCTATATTCTTCCTCCTCTTCATTTTCATTTCCTCCAATAATTTGTGATAGTATACCTTTGGAGATAATTTGAAATTTACCGTTTATGTGAGGTTTTTGTTTCATCTTTTCTTTGTCTTTTTTTTTAAATTATTGTTGCAAACATAATTGAATTCTTTACAACTTCCTCTAACCAAACGCATAAATCGCCTAACCATTCTTAACAAAATCGCCTAACCAAAATTAAGGTGTGCGAACATGTTGATTTTTATGAAGATATAAACTTAGTTTTTAATTAAAATGTATTAGCCCGTAATAACCGAGCACTTTAATTTTATTTAATTTAATTTATTACT
>CAZVWS010000049.1:0-16018 GCA_964631255.1 uncultured Dysgonomonadaceae bacterium
ACGAAGAGATAAAAAAACATTGCCAAGCTCAAATGGAGCTGACACAAATGGTTGGCAAAACCACCAAACGCACCTATTGCCACGAAGAAAACGACGAAGAACTACGCAAACAAGTGTGGGATGCTTGTTATCAAAAAGCATACCAAGTGGCAGCATCACAAAACCCCAACAAACACGAGCGAATTGCCAATTTTGATGCCATATTAGAAGAATTTCTATCGGCACTTCCCGAAGAAGAAAAAGAGGCAAAAGCAGCATTAGCGGGCAAATATTACCACGACGTAGAAAAAGAAGCAATGCGCCGTTGCATATTGGACGAAGGAAAACGATTAGACGGACGCAAAACAAACGAAATTCGCCCCATCTGGTCAGAAGTAAGTCCCATTGCAGGACCACACGGCTCGGCAATCTTTACACGAGGCGAAACCCAATCGCTTACAACCGTAACATTGGGCACTAAACTCGACGAAAAAATAGTGGACGACGTACTCAACCGCACCACAGAGCGATTCCTCCTGCACTACAATTTCCCGCCATTTTCCACCGGTGAAGCACGCCCCTATCGTGGCACAGGCCGACGCGAAATTGGACATGGAAACCTGGCACATCGTGCCCTCAAACGAATGATTCCCAAAGGATATCCATACGTACTGCGCGTGGTTTCCGATATTTTGGAATCAAACGGTTCATCATCTATGGCAACCGTTTGCGCCGGCACACTCGCCCTGATGGACGCCGGTGTGAAACTGATAAAACCTGTATCGGGCATCGCTATGGGATTGATTTCTGAAAACAAAGGTCAAAACTTTGCTGTACTTTCCGACATTTTGGGCGATGAAGACCACTTGGGCGATATGGACTTCAAAGTTTGTGGAACAAAAGATGGAATTACTGCCACACAAATGGATATCAAGGTAGATGGACTTTCGTACGAAATACTCGAAAAAGCATTGGCACAAGCCAAAGCCGGACGCGAACACATCATGGGTAAAATGATGGAAACCTTGTCCGAACCTCGTGCCGACCTCAAACCACATGCTCCAAGAATTGAAGTTATTGAAATTCCAAAAGATTTCATTGGCGCAGTAATTGGTCCGGGTGGAAAAATCATCCAAGGCATGCAAGAAGAAACCGGTGCTGTTATTACTATTGAAGAGATTGATGGCAAAGGTCGAGTAGAAGTTTCGGCAAGCAACAAAGCCTCTATCGATGCCGCTATGACCAAGATAAAAGGGATTGTAGCCGTGCCCGAAATTGGCGAAGTTTACGAAGCCACTGTACGCTCGGTTATGCCATACGGCGCATTCTGCGAGTTCTTACCGGGTAAGGATGGCTTGCTACACATCTCGGAAATAGACTGGAAACGATTGGAAAAAGTAGAAGATGCAGGAATAAAAGAAGGCGATAAAATACAGGTAAAACTGATTGATATCGACCCAAAAACAGGCAAATTCAAATTGTCAAGAAAAGTACTTCTACCTCGTCCACCCAAACCTACCGAATAACGAACGATACACTATAAAAACTGAAGTAGCCGTCACTTTGTATGTAACGGCTACTTTTTTATTTTGTAAATCATCTACCACCTTACGACGAAATTCCGGAAGAACTGACAAAAATCAAATTCAAAAAATCTTCTTTGATTATAGATACAAAGGGATTTACCACTCCAATCTTTCACATATACTCCAAATAATCTAACCGCGACAAACATACATACCAAAAATTACTTTTCAGTTTTTTCCGTTTTCAATGATACGTTTTTCTCTTTAAAAACGTCTATAGTATAGAGTATGGACATTTCCGAATACAAAAAAACCGTTATAGCCCTGCGCCCCACGTTACTCAGCATCGCCAAACGCATTGTGCGCAATGAACAGGATGCCGAAGATATAGTACAAGAGGTGTGCCTGCGCATGTGGCATTTGCGCCACGATTTGGGCAAATACAAAAACACGGAGGCATATTGCGTGGTAATGACCAAAAACAGCTGTATCGACAAAATTCGCGGGCAACGTGTATTTTCAGACGAAAACGCGCTTACAACCAAAACAGACGACAAGCAATTGCCCGACCAACTACTCGAAGAGAAAGAAAACAGCCTTCTCATCCGCCAAATTATTCAGAAACTACCACCTTTGCAACAGCAAATTGTGCGACTGAAAGATATAGAAGGTTATGAAACCGAGGAAATTGCCGAAACTTTAGGCATTGCCGCCGAAGCAGTTCGCAATAACCTATCCATAGCACGAAAACGCGTGCGTGAAATGTACTTAGCTTATAATCAAACAATAGAAACAAAAAAACAATGACAAATATCAATACATTGGTAAACAAATATTTTGAAGGAGAAACATCGGTAGAGGAAGAAAAAATACTCCGCCAATATTTCACCGCAGAAAATTTGCCTCACAACTTACAACAACTCGCACCTATTTTCCGATATATGGACAATGAAGCCACTGCCTTATCTGTCCTACAAGAAATACACCGAGAAACGAGAGACCTTAGTACAAAAAGCAATCGTGTCCACCGAATCATCGCTATCATTACATCGGTAGCTGCAAGTTTGCTTATCGGTATTCTGTTATTAAAAATGCCAACTCAAAAAAATCAAAACTACACTTGGGTAAACGGCAAACGAATTACCAATTCGGAGGCGATAAGGCAATACGCACAAGAATCGTTCGAGAAAGTGCAATCGGAAGACGATTTTATTGAAAATCAACTAAGCAATATGTTTCAAGACCAAATGAAATAAATAAACAAACCAGATGATTATGAAAACAAAAAGATACTACCACGTCTTGTTCCTAAGCATCGCCATGCTAACGTTTTTCTCTGCAGCGGGCTATGCGCAAGAAAATCTACAAATCAACACCATTTTCAAAAAATACGGGAAACGCATGGGAACTACCATGGTGATACTCACGGGCGAAACACTCAAGAAATACAAATTAGACAGCTACCAAAGCATCACTTTGAAGTACGATAAACAGGTGTCGGAACTTGTACAGCAATCGCTCGAAACAGACAAAAAACAAGCACGCAAGATGAAAGAGGTGATATCAGGAGGGATCATCACATCAGGTTACTATCAACTTCCCGAAGAAAAACAACATATCAACCGATACATTCTCTTCAAAATAAGCGATGACGGCACTGCTACGCTCATATACATGGAAGGTAGTTTAGAGTCGGAAGAGCTCATCAACAAGCTATTTATCAAACAAAAACAATAATATTATCACATAAAAACTACAAACGAATATGAAAAAAGCAACCCTCATCATCGCGCTCATGCTACCTGTATTCTGTATGGCACAAACGCAAACAACGGCACAAGACACTACATTTCATTTCAACAATCGCGAAGTTATTATCAACGAAAAAAACAATGAAATCAACATTTCTGTATTCAGCAAAAATGAGCAAGGTTTAACTACCCAAAACGAAAAAATATACGAAGGTATTTTTTCCGACAA
Organism: uncultured Dysgonomonadaceae bacterium; assembly: GCA_964631255.1. Classification (GTDB taxonomy): domain Bacteria; phylum Bacteroidota; class Bacteroidia; order Bacteroidales; family Dysgonomonadaceae; genus JBGZFC01. Next base: position 3,486 of record CAZVWS010000049.1, read on the forward strand.
CAAAGAAATAGAGCGTACCTACAAAAGCAGTTTCGAGATTACCATTCCCGGCATTTTCAAACCGAAGGGAAGACGGACAACCACAGCACACTTGTCAGGTTCAGGTCCAGGGAACACATATTTTACGGGCGAGTTAGGAGAAGCTTTCCAACAAGGTTTTGTTAATCAAGCAAATATAAATATTGTACAAACTGCCATCCCTTTATGGAATAGTGGGTTAACTTTCATCGGCGGATTTGGGGCTGAGACAAGTTCTTTATACATGCGCCCCGGTTTAACTATACGCAACATTGACAATGTCTCCACCATCACCCCCCTAAATCCGGATGAAAATTATTCTAAAATTAAATTAACTTTTGGTTATGCAAAAGTGGCATTACTTTTGGAAGGAAACATACGGTTAAACCACCGATTTCGTTTGTTCATTAATGGTGGCATTGTTTCAAAAGGATTGTTTATGCCTGAACTTACAGGTGTAAAAAATGGCAAAAGAGAACGAATTACACGCAATTTAAATTTTAACAAAGGCGTAACAGATGCCATATTCCAGATTGGAATAAACCATGTCGGTATATCAGCAACTTATGGATTAACACCTGTGTTTGAAAAAGATATGGGTCCCAAAGGGCATCAAGGGAGTTTTGGTTTCTGGTTGTATTTCTAAAAACATCCCATATCTTCGTTGGCTTTTGGGTATGAGTACAATTTAAAACTATTACTCCGATAAATCAAGAATCTAATCGAAAAAATATTTGCCTATCGGCATAAAAAAAGTGTCTGACAACCAATGTATCAGACACTTTTTTGTTTGTATATCCTGCTATTACAATTCTTTATCTATGGCTTCGATTTTCTTTACCAACATAGCAAGTTCCGATTTTATTTTTTCCATCTTGTGATTCATATCATCCAAAAGCGAGTTGCCTTTTTTGGATGAAACCGACAAAAATCCGATGTTATTTTCGTACGTTTGCAGTTCGCTTTTCATTCTCTCGTATTGGCGCATCAGTTTTTCACGTTCGCGATGCAATTGCCCCGAAGCGTTGTCCGATTTAGCCATATCTGAAATATTGTATTTGAAATTGTCGAATCTGCGTTCCGCCTTTTCAATATTCATTCTCTCGAAATGTGCTTCGGTAGCGGCATGAAACTCTTTGTATATTTTGTCTTTTGCTTTGAAAGGCACGTGCCCCACTCCATACCACTCGTCCATGAGTTCGCGTAGTTGCGGAATGAATTGGTCGGGAGTCAGCGAAGTATCCATCTGTTTGATTTTTTCGATAATCTCTTTTTTCAATTCCAGATTTTGTGCTTCGGCACTGTGTTGCGATGAGTTATGGATTTTTTTCTGCTCAAAGAAATAGTCGCAAGCGGCAATAAAACGTTTCCACGTGCTGTCCATGAATTTGCGCGGGATGACACCAATTGCTTTCCACTCCTTTTGGATATTTATCAATTCTTGGGTAGTTGCTTTCCAATCTTGGCTATCTTTAAGAGCTTCGGCACGTTCGCACAACTCAGTTTTCTTTTTCAAGTTTTCGTCCATCTCTTTGTAGATAGATTTGTAGAAATCGTTTTTGTTTCTGAAAAAGAAGTCGCACGCTGCACGGTATCGTTCATAGATTTTGGCGTTCCATTTTTTGGGAACGTATCCTATTTCGCGCCATTTGGATTGAATTTCCAAAACAGTTTTTATCTTGGCATTCCAATCTTTTATGGTTTTAAGGCTCGCGTAATCAATTGCTTCCAACTGTTCGCACAATTCGGTTTTCAGGACGAGATTGGCTTCTTCTTTCTCTTTTTGTCCTTCAAAATGCGATTGGTATTTTTTATTTATTACGGTAGATGCGTTTTTAAATCTGTTCCAGATTTCTTCTCTGTCTTTACGTGCCACAGGACCCACATCGCGCCACTCTTGGTGCAGATTTTGCAATTGGTGGAATGCCGAAATAATGTCTGTTTCTTCGTCCAAACGTTCGGCTGCTTCGCACAACTCGGTTTTTAGCTCGAAGTTTTTCTTGAAGTCGTATTCGCGAAACTCATTGTTGATACGCACCAAATCATAAAATTTTTCTACATATCTTTGGTACTCTTTCCACAAGTCGTTTACTTTGGCTTGGGGGATGAGTTTTATTTCGTTCCATTGCTGTTGCAAATTGCGAAATTCTTGGTACGATTTATTAAAATCTTCGTGTGATTGTGCTTCGGTGAATGCTTTTATCTGCTCGATAATCGCCATTTTTTTGGCTACATTTTTCTCTTTTTCGGCTTCCTCTTGCGCGATGATTTCGGCTCTTTTATCTTTTATTTTTTGGATGAGTTCTTTGCCTTCGGCATACAATTCCGATTCTTCTGCCACAAAATTGATAGACTCGCCACCGGCTGCAATAAAGGCTGCTTTTTGTGCTTCGGTTTCGTCGCGCAAGGAGCGATAAAACTGATTTTTCACCTCATCCACCTCTTTTCTTTGCGGATATTCAGAAGCAAACAGGTCGCGAAATTTCTGTACAATCTCATCGATGGGCAGCAATACAGCAGAATCCAAATCTGTGATATTGTTCTCGTTTATCTCGTCTTCATCTTCTGCCGAATCTTCTACCGGAGGTTGATTTTCTATGTTGTAATCAATCTCGGTTTCTTTTTCAGATTCCGCAACTACCGGTTTTTCGATTTGTTGGACAACGTCTGTGTCTTCTTTGTCCGAAATAGTTGCTTTTTCCCCCTCTGCTTGTGGCATTTCGGCGGTTTTTTCTTCACTTTTTCGGTCATCAGCAGGCACAACGTCCTTTGTTAAATCACGTTCGGCTAGATGTTCATTGGCAGATTCAGTGCCTTTAATCACCTCATCATCAAGAGGTTTTTTACTTTCAAGATTGTTTTCGTTCATCTGTTCAACTTTCATTTATATTCCCCGCAATTTTTTGGAGGAAAATTACATTTCAAAATAATTGGTTTATTATACAACAAGTTTATGCCCAATTTCGTTCTATACATAAACTCTAATTGACTACAAAATAACGAATTATTTTTGTAAATTTCATTGATTTTGCATTTTATTTATTTAAAATCGATACTTTTACATTTATCAAAAGCAGCACAACAAAGCATATATTATTGTATTTCAATTAAATAACACTATAAATAGCGAAACAAAATGAATGATTTAATTATTACTTATGCCCTACCAAAAAAAATAAAAATAATTTCTATTGCATGCGGCATTTTCTTTGGCATATTGTCGGCTATCATTGCAGTGCAACAAGCGATGGCAAATAAGTTTGCATTTCTTTTCATCGTAGGCGCTGTAGGGGTTTTGTTGGCTATTGTGCTCATCGCGATAGTTTCTCAACACCATCCCGAATTTCAAATTGCCATCAACAAAGACGAATTTGCCATTAAACAACGCAAGCAGCGAATAGATGGAGTTATCTTGTGGGAAAACGTTTCACAAGTAGGTATTGGGTTGAGCTATTTGGTGCTGACTACACCCGAAAAATCTTACAAGTTGGATTTGGGAAATATAAAATACAACGACCTGAAAGCCATAAAAACGAAACTCCTGGAAGTTTGTGAATCCAGGAGCATTCCTTATAGCAATTTGTAATAAAAAGCGTCTCGCTATTTTTCTCTAAAAAACACGTTGATGGGTGTTCCCAAAAAATTCCAATTCTCGCGCATCCTGTTTTCTACGAAACGTCGATAGGGCTCTTTGACCCATTGCGGCAGATTGCAGAAAAACACGAACGACGGAATTTTTGTATTCGGCAACTGTGTAACGTATTTTATTTTGATAAATTTGCCTTTGTTGGATGGCGGCGGCGTACGCTCTATGATTGGCAGCATTACTTCGTTGAGCTTGCTGGTGGGCACTTTTCGTTTTCTGTTTTGATAAACCTCTTTTGCCATATCCATTACTCGCAGTATGCGCTGTTTGGTAAGTGCTGACCCAAAGATAATGGGAAAATCGGTAAAAGGGGCAAGCTTTTCGCGAATGGCATTTTCAAATGTTTTGATTACAATATTGTCTTTATCTTCTACCAAATCCCATTTATTGACAAAAACAACCAAACCTTTGCGATTTTTTTGGATGAGGGAGAATATATTTAAATCTTGGCTTTCTATTCCGCGAGTGGCATCTAAAATAAGGATGCAAACATCGGCTTCTTCAATAACCCGGATGGAGCGAATGACCGAAAAATATTCTAAATCTTCGGTAACCTTTCCTTTTTTGCGAATACCCGCCGTATCTACCAAATAAAAATCCATTCCAAACTTGTTGTAACGCGTGTTTATAGAGTCGCGTGTGGTGCCTGCAATATCTGTTACAATATTTCGCTCCTCGCCAATCAAGGCATTCACGATGGAGGATTTTCCGGCGTTGGGACGTCCCACAATTGCCAGTTTGGGAATATCTTCCAACATATCTTCCTCGTTTTCGCGGGAGAAAAGTGTCAGTATATGGTCCAATAAATCGCCTGTACCGGCTCCGTTTATTGCCGAAACAGGAAATGGGTCGCCCAATCCCAAAGCATAAAACTCGGCACTTTGGTGTCCCAATTGGTGGTTATCCGATTTGTTGGAAATTACTACAATTGGCTTGCTTGATCTGCGCAACATTTGTGCCACTCCGGCATCAAAATCGGTAAGTCCGTTCATCACATCTACCACAAACAGAATGACATCTGCCTCTTCGATAGCGATTTGCACTTGCCGGTTTATCTCGTCCTCCATCACGTCGTCCGAATTGACAACCCAACCGCCGGTATCTACCAGCGAGAACTCTTTGCCATTCCAAAAGACTTTTCCGTATTGCCTATCGCGTGTGGTACCGGCAACTTCTGTTACAATGGCTTGTCTGCTTTGTGTTAACCGATTAAATAACGTAGATTTTCCTACATTCGGACGACCTACTATAGCTACTAAGTTTTGCATATTATTTGGTTTTGGCAAAGTATAATTTGGCTTATCCAAGCAATGTGTACTTTGCCGTTTTTTTTGATTTATTCTTCTTATCAGTCCAGTTTATACCCGAACATTTTGAGCATGTTGTCTCTATTTCGCCAATCTTTTTCTACTTTCACAAAAAGTTGCAGATATACTTTTTTCTCAAAAAAGCGCTCTATATCTTTTCGAGCCAAAGTGCCCAATCGCTTCAGTGAGTCGCCTTTGTGCCCGATGACAATCCCTTTTTGCGAATCGCGTTCTACCAATATGGTGGCACGAATGCGAATAATATCTGCCTCTTCTTTGTACTCCTCAACAACCGTTTCGATGGAGTAAGGCACTTCTTTTTGGTAGAGCTGTAACGCTTTTTCGCGGATAATTTCTGTTACAAAAAAGCGTGCCGGCTTATCGGTAAGTGCATCTTTCTCGAAATAGGGTGGCGACTCGGGCAAGAGTTCCAAAATGCGGCGTTGCACCACGTCTATGTTGAAATTATTGAGTGCCGAAATAGGATAAATTTCGGCTTTGGGCAGCAACTCTTTCCACGTGGCAACCAAGCTCTCCAGCTCGATTTGGTTGGTTTCGTCAATCTTGTTAATCAACAAAAGCACGGGCAAATCCAATCGTTGCACCTTGCCGAGAAAATCGTCGTTTTTATCTATTTTTTCTATCACATCGGTCACGTAGAGCAGCACATCGGCATCTTGCAACGCCGAGAGCGAAAAATTGAGCATCTGCTCTTGCAGCTTATAGTTGGGACACAAAACACCAGGCGTGTCAGAATAAACCAACTGGTATTCGGGCGTATTCACAATGCCGATGATGCGGTGGCGTGTGGTTTGCGCTTTGGCGGTGATGATAGATATTTTTTCGCCAACCAAGCGATTCATCAATGTTGATTTTCCGACATTGGGATTGCCAACTATATTCACAAAACCCGATTTATGATTCTCTTTCTGCATATCATTTCGTGTGATTTTTCTTCAAAAAAAACGAGTGGATAATAAACCGATTATTTCTCTCGAAGAAAAAAAAAGATTTTTTCCAAGTTGTGCAGGCAAATAATGCCCAACGCTTACAAAGATAGTTTATTTTTGTGGATTGGAACAACGAGAAACTGTTTTTTTAGCAGTTTGTAGGTTCTAATAAACTATTTGGCGGTATTTTTTTTATTGAAACTCTACATATCGCCCGTTCGAAATCATCCCGATAAGTGCATGTTTATGATTTCTGCATTCAATCATTTAATCAGAAGCTCGGGGCGATTGGTTTCTATCTCTAATCATTTAATCGGAGGCTCGGGGCGATTGGTTTCTCTCTATTTGCCGCGTGGCTTGCATCTTTCGATAGAATGATATAAATTTGCCCGTATGATTCGCAAAATAATCCACATAGATATGGACGCTTTTTATGCCTCCATCGAGCAGCGCGACCATCCCGAATACAGGGGCAAGCCGCTCGCGGTGGGTTATGGCGAAAAGCGTGGTGTGGTTGCTGCAGCCAGTTACGAAGCACGCAAGTTTGGTGTTTACTCGGCAATGCCTTCGGTAACGGCGTTGCGCAAATGCCCGCATCTGATTTTCGTGATGCCGCGTTTTGATGTGTACAAATCGGTTTCGGCACAGATTATGCAGATTTTTTTGGAATATACCGACAAGGTAGAGCCACTTTCGCTGGACGAAGCCTACTTAGACGTTACCGACAACAAAAAAGCAATGTCCATAGCCACTGAAATAGCCGAAGAAATAAAACAAAAAATATTTTTACAAACCAACCTGACGGCATCCGCCGGTGTATCGTACAACAAGTTTTTAGCAAAAATCGCATCCGATTACAAGAAACCAAACGGGCTGACAATCATCACGCCCAAACGTGCCGAGCGGTTTATCGACAAATTGGATATCGAAAAGTTTTTTGGCGTGGGAAAAGTTACTGCCGAAAAGATGCACAAGCTGGGGATAAAAAACGGGGCAGATTTAAAAATGTTTTCCGAAAACGAGTTGATTCAACATTTTGGGAAAGCGGGTGCTATGTACTATCGGTTTGCCCGGGGTGTAGATGAACGCGAGGTGGAGGCACAACACATCCGAAAATCGTTGGGTGCGGAGGAGACTTTTTTGGAAGACCTTTACAAGATGGTCGATTTGTTGCAAGCGTTGAATGATATTTCGCACGAAGTGCACCGGCGAGCACAAAAGCGAGATTTTGCATCCAAATCTGTAACGCTGAAAATAAAATATGCCGATTTCACAATCATTACCCGCAGCAAAACGGTTGATTATTACATAAGAACGGCAGAACAACTTTTTGATTTGGGCAAAGAGTTGCTGCTGCAAGTGGAGGATATCGAGGACAAAAAAATCCGATTGATGGGCTTAACCCTGAAAAATGCGGAAAGGGAACTCACTCCGTTAGTAAATGTTCCCATTCAGCTATCTTTTAATTTCGACTTCGAGAAATAGAGTTGTTATTTTTTCGGAATCCTTATTTTATGTGGTATATCAAACGGAATTTCGATAGAAAGTTCTACCAATCCCATAAACTCGCCATTGTCGTACCACGGCGTTTGATAGATGAGTTTTTTCACCCCGTTTTTCTCGATGGTGTAGGCGTTGGAAGTTTGTAGATTCATCAACTCCAGGAGTTTACTTCTCGCGGGTTCGGGGTGGCAGTCTATCACGTTGCTGCCCACCAAATTTTCGCCTTCTTTTTGATTTACTTGTAGCGACCGACGGTTCATATCGATTATTTTTCCCTCTTTGTCGCAAACGGTTACAGCAAAATTAACTTCGTTGAAATAGTTCATATTGTAAATTTTTGTGGATGTTTTCCCACAATGCCTTGGTAATACGCTTTTATCTTTATTATATCTTCTTCAAAATTTCCGCTCGGATGAAAAACATCCAAAAAGGAAGCAACTTTCTTGCTGTAATCCAACCCGATAAGCAGAATGGGGACTTTGGCTTTGTGTGCAATAAAATAGAATCCTTTTTTCCACTCTTTCACGGCTTTTCGCGTGCCTTCGGGCGTGATGGCAAGTTGCAGTTTGTCGTGTTTTTCAAATTCGGCAGCCAGCGCATCGGTCATCGAATTGTTCTTTTTCCGTTCTACCGGAATGCCGCCGATACTTTTAAAAAACAGGTTGAACGGAAAAACAAACCACTCTTTTTTTATCAAAAAATTGGCGGTTCTGCCAATGGATGAGTAGGCAAGTTTACCAATGATGAAATCCCAATTGCTGGTGTGTGGTGCAACCACAATCACGCATTTGGGGATATCGGGACGTATATTTTTTACTTTCCACCCGAGTATTTTGTTGAGTATGAATTTGCTGATTCTCATTTTATAAAGTTTAATGTTTGGGGTTTAGGGTTTAGAGTTTAATGTTTAGGGTTTAGGGTTTTTGAATTTTGTGCCTTTGTAATCTGACTTGATTAAGTAGTTTATTAATGCTTTTATTCCAAATCCTAACTTCTCTATGGAGTCTGATAAACTGTTTTGTTCTTTTTCCGTGATATATCCAAAATCGAAAGCCCGATAAAGTTGAGATTTGGTTTCATTACAAGAGCCTTGAGCGAATGTGAGAAAATTGATAAACTCTTTATTTCCTTCACGCCCAAAACCTTCGGCGATGTTATCCATAATTGAACCGGAAGATCTTGTTATTTGATCTCTAAGTGCAAAATCACGCGAAAAGTTATTGTTCTGCAATATTAACTCACGAATTTCTTTGCAAAGAACACGAGCGTTTTTCCAAATTTCTAAATCCTCAAACTTATTTATCGTAGCCATAACTTTGAACTTTAAACATTAAATTCTTCCAATTCCAACGTCAACCGCTCCCAATTGTTCATCGTTTGGTCTAATTTGGCTTTGAGTTCGAGGTAGTTTTGCAACAGTTCAAAATCGGCTGCGCCTTCGGGTGTGGCAAGCTGGGTTTCCAACTCGGACATCTTTTGTTCTAAATGTGTAATCTTTTTCTCGGCTTCTTCTATCTGTTTTTCGAGTTTGCGTATTTCTCGGTTTCGTTCTTTTTGCTCTTGATAGGAGAGTTTGCTTTGCGAAATGGGTTCTTGTTTCTCTTCTGATTTTTGGATTGTTGGAGATTTGGACAATTCTAATTGTTGCAAGTTTTCGAGTTTCTTTTTCGACAGAAAATCGTAGATTCCGCCAATGTGTTCCAACACTTTTCCGCCACCAAATTCGTAGATTTTTGTTACTAAACCGTTGAGAAAATCGCGGTCGTGCGATACAATAATTGCTGTGCCGTCGAACTCGCGAATGGCTTTTTTCAACACCTCTTTCGAGGCAATATCCAAGTGATTGGTTGGCTCATCCAAAATCAGAAGATTCACCGGTTCCAGTAGCAGACGAATCATTGCCAATCGGCTGCGCTCGCCTCCCGACAACACCCGCACTTTTTTGTCCGACGCTTTGCCGCCAAACATAAAAGCGCCCAAAATATCGCGGATTTTGGTGCGAACATCGCCCACAGCGACGTAGTCGATGGTTTCGAAAACCGTGAAGTTTTCGTCCAACAGTTGCGCTTGGTTTTGGGCGAAGTATCCTATTTTCACATTGTGCCCCAACTCCAATTTCCCATCGTAATCAATCTCGTTCATGATACATTTCACGAGTGTGGATTTTCCTTCGCCGTTTTTCCCCACGAAAGCCACCTTTTCGCCCCGATTGATGGTCATTGTTACGTCAGAAAATACCGTATGCGAACCGTAGGTTTTTGCTAAATTTTCAGTTATAACCGGGTACGAACCGGAGCGTGGCGCGGGCGGGAACTTCAGATTCAACCGGGAGTTATCTACTTCGTCCACCTCGATGCGTTCAATTTTCTCCAACTGCTTGATGCGCGATTGCACTTGATTGGATTTGGTGGCTTTGTATCGAAACCGCTCGATAAAATCCTCGGTTTCTTTTATCTGTTTTTGCTGATTCTCGAACGAACGAAGTTGTTGTGCTCGACGCTCTTGTCGCAACTCTAAATACCTGGAATAGTTTACCTTATAATCGTGCACATTACCCAAAACAATCTCTATGGTGCGATTGGTTACGTTATCTAAAAACGCTTTGTCGTGCGAAACCAACACCACGGCACGTGCTCGTGTGGTTAGGAAAGCCTCCAACCACTGAATGGATTCGATGTCCAAGTGATTGGTTGGTTCATCGAGCAGGAGTACATCGGGCGATTGCAACAAAATTTTCGCCAACTCGATGCGCATTCGCCAACCGCCGCTAAATTCGCTTGTGGATCTATTGAAATCGGTACGACTGAATCCCAACCCCAACAATGTTTTCTCGGTTTCGGCTTCAAAATCATTGATTCCCGACACCAACAACAGCTCTTGCACATCGGTGGCTCGCTCAATAATATGTTGATATTCGTCCGACTCGTAATCGGTGCGGTCTGCCATTTGCTGATGTAGGTTTTTCGACTCGTTCTGCAAATCGCGCAGATGTTCAAACGCGAGCGAAGCCTCTTCTTTTACAGTAAGCGAGTTGTTTAGCGTCATTTGCTGCGGCAGATAACCAATGGAAATTTCTTTCGGTCGCGAAACGGTGCCACTTGTTGGCAGTTGTAGTCCGGCAATGAGTTTGAGAAGTGTGGATTTTCCGGCACCGTTTTTTCCTGCAAGTGCCATCCGCTCGTTTTTGTTGATTACAAACGAGATTTCATTTAGTAGCGTAAATCCGCCAAATTCTACGGTAAGATTATCGATGGAAAGCATTATAAACGTTTAAAGATAAAGTTCAAGGCTTCTTGAATTTCATAGCATTTTTCCAAGTTCCAATTGTAAGTGCAATCATAATAAGTAGAAGTAGAAATAAAACCAATATGATCCTTGAATTTAGAAGTTTATTTGTAAAAATGATGTCTAAAAAGAAGTCATAATAAAATATATTTTCATTTTCACCTACTTGTAGAGATTTACATTCTACGGATGTAATACCTACATTATATTGTTTTTGATTAAATATAACAACACAATGTGAGGCGTCTCTTGAATGATGTTTACAGTGAATATCTATAACATAACAAGTAATTGGTTTATTCTCTTTGACAATATTGTTTCGTCTAATGTATGACAGAAGTGCAAAAACAAAAATCAATAGAAGTATTGCAGTGAGTGCAAAATTGATTTTATTTGTTTTATTTGAAATCATACATTAATTCCTTTTCCATCTATGTGTATTTATTAAAAAGTAACTTCTATTTAGAAATCGCTTCACCCAATTCTTCTATCGAAATCAGTTCCTGCTCTCCCGTTTTCATATTTTTCAGCGTGATTTTGCCTTCCTTCATTTCATTTTCGCCAACGAGGGCTACGAAAGGAATTTGGTTGCTGTCGGCATACGACATCTGTTTTTTCATTTTCGCTGCTTCGGGATAAATTTCGGCACAAATTCCTTTGCTACGCAATTGGGTGAGGAGCGGCAGAATGTACGACTCTTCCTTGTCGCCAAAATTCACGAACAAAATATCGGTGGCGTGCGTGGAGTTTTCGGGAAAGAGGTTGAGTTGGTTGAGTACGTCGTAAATACGGTCGGCACCAAAGGAGATACCCACACCCGACACGCCGGGAAGCCCGAAAATGCCGGTCAGGTTGTCGTAACGACCGCCGCCCGTAATGCTCCCCATTTCGGCATCCAACGCTTTCACTTCGATGATAGCACCGGTGTAATAATTGAGTCCACGCGCCAGCGTGAGGTCGAGTTCCAGTTCGCAACCGATGTTTAATAAATCGGTTTTGTTGAGGATAAATTCCAACTCATCCACGCCTTTCAAACCGATTTCGGATGCGGCAAGCACATTGCGGAGTGTGGCAATTTTTTCGCGATTGGTGCCGCTCAACAAAATTATCGGTTGCAGTTTATCGATGGCTTCCTGCGGGATGTTTTTGGAACGAAGTTCGTCGTTCACTTTCTCCAAGCCAATTTTATCCAATTTGTCGATGGCGACGGTTATGTCTGTAATTTTATCGGCTTCGCCGATGATTTCGGCAATGCCCGACAAGATTTTGCGGTTGTTAAGTTTGATGCTGACACGTATTTTCAGGCGACGAAACACTTCATCGATAATTTGTATCAATTCCACTTCGTTGAGCAACGAATCGGAACCCACCACATCGGCATCGCATTGGAAAAACTCGCGATAACGTCCTTTTTGCGGACGGTCGGCACGCCAAACGGCTTGTATCTGAAAGCGTTTGAAGGGGAACGAAATCTCGTTGCGGTGCATCACCACGTAGCGAGCAAACGGCACGGTGAGGTCGTAGCGCAAACCTTTTTCCGAAATTTTATTGGCAGTCTTCGCCGAATTTCCTTCGCTGATATCGTCGGCGTTCATACTTGACAGAAAGTCGCCCGAATTGAGTATTTTAAACAGCAGTTTATCGCCTTCTTCGCCGTATTTCCCCATCAGCGTGGAGAGGTTTTCCATAGCGGGCGTTTCAATTTGGCGGAAGCCATAGAGGCGATACACCTCTTTAATTGTGTCGAAAATATAGTTGCGTTTCGCCATTTCTTCGGGCGAAAAATCGCGCGTTCCTTTGGGTATGGAGGGTTTTTGCATCGTT
>CAZVWS010000050.1:0-15161 GCA_964631255.1 uncultured Dysgonomonadaceae bacterium
CATTTTGACCTGTTTTTTACAAAAAAACTGTCAACCTATTTCAGGACAAGACACAAGACACCCATATCCCATATCCCAAATCCCAAATCCCAACTCCCAATTCTTTTGTTCTGTCATGTTGAATGAAGTGAAACATCTATAATAAATTAAAAATTAAAAATTAAAAAATTAATAGTTTGGGTTCAGGTCTAAAATTCCCAACTCCCAAATCCCAATTCCCCAATATAATAATCATGTATCTATACGGTGCGGGTGGTCTCGCTAAATTGACCATCGACATACTTCTGTCTAACAACCAAACGGTTGACGGACTCTTTGATGATAACGACCAAAAAACAGAAATTTTGGGTTATCCTATTTACGAAACATCGCGTGTGCAATCGCCTGTCATTATAACGATTGGTAACAACAAAGTCCGGAAAATGATAGTGGAGAAATTAGTCGGTTTCGAGTTCGGAACAGCCATTCATCCATCGGCAGTTGTTTCCCGATTTGCCACCATTGGAATCGGTTCTATTATCATGCAAAACTCGGTGATCCAACCATCGAGCCAAGTAGGAAAACATTGTTTGGTTGCCGCTTCATCTACCGTGGACCACGATTGTGTGGTGGAAGATTTTGTACACCTGGCTCCCAACTCCATTTTGTGTGGCGACGTAACGGTGGGTACCGGCACTTGGGTTGGCGCGGGTTCTACCATCACGCAAGGGGTACGAATTGGAAAATGGTGCGTGATAGATGCCGGCTCAGTAGTTACCGAAAGCATACCGGACAATACACATATTATATCTGTGAAAAATAAAACAACAAATCAATTTGGAAAATAAATAAATAGTAGTTTAAGAAATGGAAAAGAAAAAAATTTGGCTCTCGCTCGCTCAAATGGGCGGTAACGAGCAAAAGTTTGTACAAGAGGCATTCGATAGCAATTGGATAGCCCCACTTGGTCCAAACGTGAATGGTTTTGAGGAAGATTTGAACAACTACTTGAAACATGATTTACACACGGTTGCACTCAATTCGGGAACAGCCGCCATACATTTTGGACTTCTCTTGTTGGGTGTAGGTAGAGGCGATGAGGTTATTTGTCAGTCGTTTACATTTGTTGCATCTGCCAATCCCATCGTTTATTTAGGTGCTACTCCCGTGTTTGTGGATAGCGAACCGGATACTTGGAACATGTCGCCGCACTTTTTGCGCGAAGCCATTGAAGACCGAATTTCTAAAACCGGGAAGAAACCAAAAGCAATCATTCCCGTGCATCTGTATGGCATGCCTGCTAAGATGGATGAGATAATGGCAATAGCCAACGAATTTGAAATTCCCGTATTGGAAGATGCTGCCGAGGCGTTGGGCTCAAAATATAAAGGGCGTAAATGCGGAACATTTGGGCGATTTGCTTGTTTATCTTTCAACGGTAATAAAATAATTACCACATCGGGTGGGGGAGCATTGGTTTGCGACAACGCGGACGATGCCAAACGAACCCGACATTTTGCAACGCAAGCGCGCGACGAAGCACCTTACTATCAGCACTCGGAAATTGGGTACAACTACCGAATGAGTAACGTGTGCGCCGGCATTGGCAGAGGACAGATGCAGGTGTTGGACGATTTTGTGGCACGCCGCCGTGCGATAAACTCTTATTACCAGGAGTATTTGAGCAATGCGGATGGTGTTGAAGTAAAAAACAGACCATCGGCAGATTACGATTCCAATTTTTGGTTAACATGTATCTTGATTGACGAACAAGTTGTAGGCAAAGATAAATATACCATCATGGAGGAGTTGGCAGAAAAGCAGATAGAGTCGCGTTTGTTGTGGAAACCGTTGCATTTGCAACCGGTGTATGCCGACAGCCCTTTCTATGGCGATGGCACAAGCGAAAAACTCTTCGAGTGCGGGTTGTGTTTGCCATCGGGTTCGTCGCTTAGTAACGACGATTTGTGTTATGTAATAAATAATTTGAAAGAGATTATCGACTTCACAATCAATTTGGACGATTTGACACAAGACACGTTGATTTGCGATTGTGTGAAAAAATCATCGTGAATCCATTCTTCGGAATATCAATATAAAGTATTAAAAAATTAAATAGTTAATTAAAGAGATGTATAGCAAATTATTTCCGATAGTACTTCTATCGATGTTGTTGTTGACAGGATGCAGTTCGTACAAGAACATTGCTTATATGCAAGACAATAACGAGATTCAAGAACAGGTACACGCCGTTAGATACGAAACACGTATTATGCCTAACGACTTGCTTACCATTACCGTGAACGCGATTGATAAAGAAGCGGGAGAGCCGTTTAATTTGGTTTATCCTACGGGAAGCAATGTAGGCGGAGCACAAGCTTTGCAAAAATATTTGGTAGATAACAACGGGGAGATAAATTTTCCTACGGTTGGGATGATAAAAGTGCAGGGACTCACTCGTCGCGAAGCGGAGTCGCTGATTATTAATAAAATAGGGAGCAACTTCAAAGAGAAACCCATAGTGATAGTAACGTTGTCCGATTTCAAAATTTCGGTCATTGGTGAAGTGGTTCGTCCCGGCACCTATACAGTTGAAAACGAGAAAGTAAATATACTGCAAGCTCTCTCCTTGGCGGGCGATATGACCATTTACGGTATGCGCGAAAATGTGAAGATATTTAGAGAACATGCCGATGGCAGAAAAGAAGATATCGTGCTCAATTTGAACGATAAAAATCTGATGTATTCGGAGTATTACTATCTGCAACAAAACGATGTTTTATATGTGCAACCCAATAAAGCTAAATCGCAAGGTTCAGAAATTGGTTCTATGACCTCCCTGTTGGTTTCTACCGCATCCATCCTTATTTCTGTGGTTAGTTTAGTTTTCAATATAATAAAATAATATGATGATACTTCCATGACCAAATCAAATTTTTGGAGATACAAGAGCGTGATTGTAAAGGAGGAAATATTTACCGGAGTGTCTGACAGATTACCTGTCTGACGCATGGAAATATTTCAACGCAATTGTCTTTGTTCTTATGTCTTGGTTCATGGCTCTAAAATAAAAACAAATGAAAGATTTAGACAAAAACTTACTGGATGTTGAATTGATAAAAGACCTGATAAACAGCGAAGAGGATAAAAAATCGATTGGCGATATACTCTTCCCTTACCTCATTCAGTGGAAATGGTTTGTTATATCGGTAGTGGCTGCTCTGTTGCTGGCTTTTATCTATTTGAGATATGCCGAGAAAATATATCAGGTAGGTTCATCGGTGATGTTGCGCGACCGCAGCGATAAAAACATGACTCCAAGCGGTTCTTCCCTTGCAGGTATGGAGATGTTTGGTACGGTGAGCAACGTAGATAATGAAATAGAGGTTATGCGCTCTAAATCATTGATAAAAACTACGGTAAACAATCTGAAACTACACACTTTGTACAATCGAAAAGGAAGGGTGAAAACCATCGACTTATACAAGGGAAGCCCAATTTTGGTTACCATGGCGCAAGAAGATTTGGACAAATTGAAAACGCCCGTCCAGCTCATTATCGAGATAAACAACGACAAATCGGTATCGGTGAGCCAAACCAACAATGGAAAACAAAATCCGGTGAAATTGAACACACTGCCGGCACTTTTTAAAACATCTGCCGGTAATGTTACCATATCGTTTAAAAACATAGATAGTCTTTTACTTATTGGAACACCTATTCATGTGGAAATCAATCCAATATCGAGAGTTATCGGGTTGTATCGAAGCAAACTTTCTATTGCACCCACTTCCAAAACAACATCGGTGCTCAACCTCAATCTGACTACTCCCGAACCCGAAAAAGGAGTCGATTTTCTCAACACCTTGGTCAATGTGTATAACGAGGATGCCATTGCCGACAAAAACAAAGAAGCCCTTAACACCAAAGATTTTATTGACGAACGTATCGCGCTGATTGACCAAGAGTTGGGAGATGCCGAACGAAACGTGGAACGGTATAAGAAATCGCAGGGATTGACCGATTTGCAAACAGATATGCAACTCTCTTTGCAAAGAGAAGGGCAATATGAGCAACGTTTGGTGGATGTGAGCACACAACTCAATTTGGTGGACTATTTGGATAAATATGTAAACGAGTTCGACAACAAAAACAAACTGGTGCCGAGCAACGTGGGAATTGAAGACCCAACGCTGATGGCAACCATCAACGAATACAACAAACAGGTGCTGGAACGCGAACGATTGTTGCGCACCAACTCCGAGAGCAATCCGGTAGTACAAAAGTTAGATGGTCAAATAGAGGCTTTGCAAGCTGCGGTAAGAGCATCTATCGGTAGTGTGAAACAGAGTTTAAAGATTTCTCGAAACGATGCGCAAAGACAGGTGAACCGCTTCAGAGGACAAGCCGGCATGGCTCCAACCCAAGAACGTCAGTTTGCCGAAATTGCACGTGAACAGCAAATTAAATCGGCTCTATTTCTGAAACTTTTGGAAAAAAGAGAGGAGAACGCATTGGCTTTGTCTGCCTCGGTAAATAGTGCAAAAATATTGGACGAGGCATCCATCAACGGAAAAGTAGCTCCAAAACCAACCACTATTTTGATGGCTGCCTTGTTGTTGGGTATGCTAATCCCCGCAATGGTAATATTCTTGAAAGATTTGTTGCACTACAAAATTGAAAGTCGCAAAGATGTGGAAAGAATAACCAAATTGCCAATTTTGGGAGATATACCACGTGCCGAAGAGGATACTGTTGCTGTTACGGAAAATGAAAACAAAGAAGCGGATGAGGCATTCCGTATATTGCGCACCAATTTGTTATTCACTTTGGATAAAGATAAAAAAGTAATCATCGTAACTTCTACCGAGCCCAAAGAGGGTAAAACTTTTGTTTCGATAAATACAGCTATAAGTTTGGCTCTGTTGGGTAAAAAAGTGCTGTTGATGGGATTGGATTTGCGATTGCCAGAACTGTCTGAATATATTCATTTGGAATCGGATTTGGGCATGTCGCATTATCTTGCCGGTTACGAAACAGATATCAACCGACTAATTCAACCTTCAAAAATAAATGATAATCTATTAGTTATTCCTTCCGGAAAAGTTCCACCCAATCCCTCGGAGCTTATCTCGAAAGAGTATTTAGATCAAGCAATTGAATCACTAAAAGAGCGATTCGATTATATCGTTATCGATTCTGCACCCGTTAGTTTGGTTACAGATACTTTGATTGCGGCTCGCGTGGCAGATGCAACCATGTTTGTTTGTCGTGCCAACTATTCGCACCGTACCAATCTGCATTTCGCCAACGAATTGTACAATAAGAAGAAATTACCAAATATGTCGTTGGTTGTTAATGATGTAACCAATTTCCAATATGGTTATGGCTATGGCAAAAAATATGGTTATGGCTATGGTTACGGCAACACGAATAAGTCGAAAAAGAAAAAATAAAAACATTATTTTTACCCAAAAATCGGGGCTGATTCCAACTACGGAGTCAGCCCTTTTTCTTTGTAGCTGCCGGATTTGAATATCACAAAGCGATTGGAAAAGTAAATCTTATCAGCGTACGGTACAAAAAAATAGGCTGCTCCATTATTTCCGGAGCAGCCTATTTGCTTATTGTCTTTTGAAAACCAAGTGTTTATGCTTCGTTTTCCATTTCTTGATATACGGTACTGCGTTTGTTGGCATTCATCTTTTCGAAATCGTCTTTAGAGGCAACTACAATTTTTTCGTATTCTCTAAGTCCGGTTCCTGCCGGAATCAAATGTCCACAAATTACATTCTCTTTCAAACCGGTCAGGTAGTCCACTTTGCCGTTGATAGCGGCATCGTTCAATACTTTTGTCGTTTCTTGGAAAGATGCTGCCGACATGAAACTGGTTGTTTGCAATGCAGCGCGAGTAATACCTTGCAATACTTGGTTGGCAGTGGCAGGTATGGCGTCGCGACTAACAATTAGTTTCAAATCTCGACGTTTGAGCGAGCTGTTTTCGTCGCGAAGTTTGCGAGCAGTAATTATCTGACCCGGTTCAAACGTTTGCGAATCGCCGGCATCAACAATGACTTTTTTGCCCCAGATGCGGTCGTTCTCTTCCATTATCTCGTGTTTGTCCACCAATTGTTGTTCCAGGAATCGGGTATCGCCCGGATCCATCACTTCTACTTTGCGCATCATTTGACGAACAATTACTTCAAAGTGTTTGTCGTTGATTTTCACACCTTGCAAGCGATAAACATCTTGTACCTCGTTCACGATATATTCTTGTACGGCTGTCGGTCCTTTGATTGCCAAAATATCGGATGGGGTAATTGCTCCGTCCGAGAGCGGCATACCGGCACGAATGAAGTCATTCTCTTGTACCAGAATTTGTTTTGATAGAGGAACCAGGTATTTCTTCTCTTCGTTGATTTTGGAAGTAATGGTTATTTCCTGATTTCCGCGTTTGATTTTTCCGAAAGAAACCTCTCCGTCAATTTCGGCAACCACTGCCGGATTGGATGGGTTACGTGCTTCAAATAATTCGGTTACACGTGGAAGACCTCCCGTGATATCGCCGGCTTTGCCAACGGCACGCGGAATTTTTACCAAAATATCACCGACTTTGATGTTGTCGTCTTCGCTTTTCACCACGTGCGATCCCAGCGGGAGCGTGTAGGAGCGAAGCAAATCGCCATCTTCGTTCAAGATATGTGCCGAAGGAGCTTTGGTTTTATCGCGCGATTCGATAATAACTTTTTCCTTCAAACCGGTTTGTTCGTCCGACTCAATTTTGTAGGTCAGACCTTCGATAAAGTTTTCAAACTTGATTGTACCACCCGCTTCCGAAATAATTACAGCGTTGAATGGGTCCCATTCGCTTATCAAATCGCCTTTTTTCACTTTGTCGCCATCGTTGTAATATAGTTTAGAACCATAAGGCACGTTGTGCGAAAGTAGAACAATTTTGGTATTTGGGTCTATTACACGCATCTCAACCAAGCGGCTCACTACAACTTTGATAGGTTTACCTTCGGCATTTTGAGATTCCACAAATCGTAGCTCGTCAAATTCCAAGATACCATCGTATTTGGTTACGATACTGTTTTCGGCTGCAATGTTGGAAGCGATACCTCCCACGTGGAAAGTACGCAGCGTGAGCTGTGTTCCCGGCTCTCCAATAGATTGAGCGGCAATTACTCCCACGGCTTCTCCTTTTTGTACCATGCGTCCGGTAGCCAAGTTGCGTCCGTAACATTTGGCGCAAACGCCTTGTCGCGATTCGCAAGTAAGTACGGAACGAATCTCCACTCGTTCGATGGGTGAACCTTTTATTTTTTGGATAACATCTTCGGTGATTTCTTCGCCCGAATTAACCAAAATTTCGCCGGTAGTAGGGTGTTGCACATCGTGCACCGATACGCGTCCCAAGATACGTTCTTCTAACGAGGCGATAACTTCGTCGTTGTTTTTTATTGCAGTAGCGGTCAAACCACGCAGGGTGCCGCAGTCTTCTTCGTTGATAATCACGTCTTGCGAAACGTCCACCAAACGACGTGTTAAGTAACCGGCGTCGGCAGTTTTCAGAGCCGTATCGGCAAGACCTTTACGGGCACCGTGGGTAGAGATAAAATACTCCAAAACCGAGAGTCCTTCTTTGAAGTTAGAAAGAATCGGGTTTTCGATAATTTGTGCCCCTTCCGTGCTGCTTTTTTGTGGTTTTGCCATCAATCCGCGCATACCCGACAACTGTCTGATTTGTTCGCGCGAACCACGAGCTCCCGAGTCAAGCATCATGTAAACCGAGTTGAATCCTTGGTCGTCTTCGGCAAGTTGTTGCATCAGGATATTCGACAATTTGGAGTTGATATGTGTCCAAATATCAATGATTTGGTTATAGCGTTCATTGTATGTAATGAATCCCATGCTATAGTTCTCCATAATCTGCTCCACTTCGCTGTAACCTTGTTTGATGAGGTCTTCTTTTTCTTTCGGGATGATTACATCTTCCAAGTTGAAAGACAAACCGCCTTTGAATGCCATTTTGTATCCAAGGTCTTTGATATCGTCCAAATATTGGGCTGTGCGGGCTACACCGCAAGTTTTGATAACCAAGCCGATGATGTCGCGCAACGATTTCTTTGAGAGCAACTCGTTGATATAACCCACTTCTTTGGGGATATATTCGTTGGTAATAACACGTCCTACTGTGGTTTCGTGCATTTTACGAATCGGGTCGCCATTTTCGTCTATGTCGTCCACAATCACTTTTACCAATGCGTGAATATCCACTGCACCTTCGTTGTAAGCAATGATTGCTTCTTCTTCGCCATAAAAGGTCATGCCTTCGCCTTTCGCTCCGGGACGTATTTTGGTGATGTAGTACAATCCCAAAACCATGTCTTGCGACGGCACAGTGATAGGTGCGCCGTTTGCTGGATTCAGAATGTTATGTGCAGCCAGCATGAGCAGTTGTGCTTCCAAAATGGCTTCGTTGCCCAATGGAAGGTGCACCGCCATTTGGTCGCCATCGAAGTCGGCATTGAATGCCGTACACGATAGCGGGTGCAATTGAATAGCTTTACCTTCAATCAGTTTCGGTTGGAACGACTGAATACCCAAACGGTGCAGGGTAGGGGCACGGTTCAGCAGAACGGGGTGTCCTTTCATCACGTGTTCCAATATATCGTAAACGATAGGTTCTTTTCTATCCACGATTTTTTTAGCCGATTTCACGGTTTTTACAATTCCTCTTTCAATGAGTTTTCTGATGATGAATGGTTTGTATAGCTCTGCAGCCATGTCTTTTGGCAAACCACATTCGTGCATCTTCAGTTCGGGACCCACCACGATAACCGAGCGTGCCGAGTAGTCAACACGTTTACCCAAAAGGTTCTGACGGAAGCGTCCCTGTTTTCCTTTCAAACTGTCGGAAAGAGATTTCAATGGGCGGTTGGAGTCTGTTTTTATCGCGCTCGATTTGCGTGAGTTGTCAAACAGAGAGTCCACGGCTTCTTGCAACATGCGTTTTTCGTTACGCAAAATCACATCCGGAGCTTTGATGTCGATAAGCCTTTTCAGACGGTTGTTACGGATGATTACACGACGGTAAAGATCGTTCAAGTCTGAAGTAGCAAATCTGCCGCCGTCCAACGGAACCAGTGGTCGCAAGTCGGGCGGGATAACCGGAACAACTTTCATAATCATCCATTCCGGTTTGTTTATATTTCTCGAACCACGAAACGCTTCTACAATTTGCAATTGTTTGAGTGCTTCGTTTATTCTTTGTTGCGAAGTATCGGTATCTGCACGGTGGCGCAACTGATGTGCCTGTTTGTCCAAATTGATGCGTTCCAAAAGGTCGAGTAGTGCTTCCGCTCCCATTTTAGCGATGAACTTATTGGGGTCAGAATCTTCCAACATTTGGTTTTCTTTGGGCAGAAATTCCAATAAATCTAAGTATTCTTCTTCGGTAAGAAGTTGTCTGTCTTCTACTTTATCGGCTAATGCGCCTGCCTGAATTACAATATATCTTTCGTAATAGATGATAGAATCCAATTTTTTGGTAGGGATTCCCAACAAGTAGCCAATTTTGTTTGGCAAAGACCTAAAGTACCAAATATGAGCTACCGGAACCACCAAATGGATGTGTCCGGTTCTTTCTCTACGAACTTTTTTTTCTGTAACTTCAACACCGCATCGGTCGCAAACAATTCCTTTATAGCGAATACGTTTATATTTTCCGCAATGGCATTCGTAGTCCTTTACCGGACCGAAAATGCGTTCGCAAAATAAACCGTCGCGTTCGGGCTTATAGGTGCGATAATTGATTGTTTCTGGTTTTAACACTTCGCCTGACGAATTTTCCAAAATATCTTCAGGAGATGCTAAACTGATGGTTATTTTTGAAAAGTTACTCTTTATTTTATTGTCTTTTCTGTATGCCATATTGTTGTTGTATAAAGAGTTATATTTTTAAGCAAATTGATAAAATTGCCGGTATGCCAATTTGTTTGCCCATGTTACCATTTTGTAAATCGGCATACCGGAATATTGATTGATTGAGCTATTGGTTAGTCAAGCGTTACGCTCATTCCCAAGCCTTTTAGTTCGTGAAGCAGAACGTTTAGCGACTCCGGAATGCCTGGTTGTGGCATTGGTTCTCCTTTCACAATGGCTTCGTAAGCTCTGGAACGTCCTATCACATCGTCCGATTTGATGGTCAGAATCTCTTGCAAAATGTGCGATGCACCAAAGGCTTCCAACGCCCAAACCTCCATTTCTCCAAAACGCTGACCTCCAAATTGGGCTTTACCACCCAATGGTTGTTGCGTAATGAGCGAGTACGGACCAATAGAGCGAGCGTGCATTTTGTCTTCCACCATGTGTCCCAGTTTCAGCATATAGATAATACCTACGGTTGCCGGTTGGTCAAAACGTTCGCCTGTGCCGCCATCGTACAAGTAGGTTTTGCCGTAGCGAGGCACGCCTGCTTTGTCTGTCCAATGGTTTAAGTCTTCCATAGATGCGCCGTCAAAAATCGGTGTCGAGAATTTCACGTCTAATTTCTGACCTGCCCAACCCAATACAGTTTCAAATATTTGTCCCAAGTTCATACGCGAAGGTACTCCTAGCGGGTTCAAAACGATATCTACCGGTGTGCCGTCTTCCAAGAAAGGCATATCTTCGGGGCGAACGATTCTGGAAACGATACCTTTGTTTCCGTGGCGTCCCGCCATTTTATCTCCAACTTGTATCTTGCGTTTTTTGGCTACATATACTTTGGCTATTTGCATGATTCCCGAGGGTAATTCATCGCCGATAGTCAAATCAAAACGTTTGCGTTTGAGTGCAGCGTCCAGTTCTTTGTATTTGCGCAAATAGTTGATAACGGTTGTTCTTACCAATTTGTTTTTGTGTCCGTCGCTGGTCCATTTGCTGAGTTGGATTGATTCGTAATCGATATCCGACAATACTTTGGCAGTAAATTTAGCACCTTTTGGTACTACATCCATGTTGGTATAGTCTTTGACTCCTGCAGATGTTTTTCCTTCAGTGATGACGAGCAACTTTTCGATAAGAATTTTCTTGAGTTCTTCCATTTTGGCTTCGAACTCTTCGTCAATTTTGGGAAGCAACGCTTTGTTAGAAAGTTTTGATTTGCCTTTTTTGGCTGCTTTCGAGAACAGATTGGTTGCAATAACCACACCTTTGAGCGATGGAGATGCTTTGAGCGATGCGTCTTTCACGTCGCCCGCTTTGTCTCCAAAAATTGCACGCAACAGTTTTTCTTCGGGTGATGGGTCTGATTCGCCTTTCGGGGTAATTTTTCCTATCAATATGTCTCCCGGTTTCACACGGGCTCCGATACGAATGATTCCGTTTTCGTCCAAATCTTTGGTAGCGTCTTCGCTCACGTTGGGTATATCGGAAGTAAGTTCTTCCAATCCGCGTTTTGTTTCGCGAACTTCCAAAGCAAATTCTTCCACGTGAACCGAGGTAAACACGTCGTCGCTTACCATTCTTTCATTCAACACAATGGCATCCTCGAAGTTGTAACCTTTCCAGGGCATGAATGCCACTTTTAGGTTTCGTCCGAGTGCCAACTCGCCATTTTGGGTAGAGTATCCTTCGGTCAGAATATCGCCTTTGGCTACTTTTTGTCCTACCTCACAAATGGGGCGCAAGTCTATTGTAGTGTTTTGATTGGTTTTTCTGAATTTGGGAATGTTGTATGTTTTTACAGCATCCTCAAAACTTGTAAACTCTTCGTCCTCAGTTCTATTGTATTTTATTTTGATGGTTGTAGCATCTACATAGATTATTTCGCCATCATTTTCTGCCATTATCTGCGTGCGCGAGTCAATAATTAATTGTTTCTCGATTCCTGTTCCCACAATGGGGGATTCGTTGCGAATCAAAGGCACTGCTTGGCGCATCATGTTAGATCCCATCAGAGCGCGGTTGGCATCGTCGTGTTCCAAAAATGGAATAAGTGATGCGGCGATTGAGGCAATCTGCATGGGCGAAACGTCCATCAAATCTACCTCTTCGGGTGCCACCACGGGGTAGTCGGCTTCTTTTCTGGCTTTTACTCTCGGTAAGATAAAGTTTCCTTTTTCGTCGAGCGGCGCGTTACCTTGTGCAATTATTTTGTTTTCTTCTTCGGCTGCCAAGTAGATAACGTTGTTGTTGTCAATATCTACCACACCATCTTTTACCGTACGGTAAGGAGTTTCGATGAAACCGAGGTCATTTATTTTGGCGTAAACGCAAAGCGATGAGATAAGCCCGATGTTAGGCCCTTCGGGAGTTTCTATCGGGCACAAACGTCCGTAGTGCGTGTAGTGAACGTCGCGCACCTCAAAACCGGCACGCTCGCGCGAAAGTCCGCCCGGTCCCAATGCCGATAGGCGTCGTTTGTGTGTAATTTCTGCCAATGGATTGGTTTGGTCCATGAATTGCGACAAGGCATTTGTACCAAAAAACGAGTTTATTACCGACGAAATTGTTTTGGCATTGATCAAATCAATCGGGGTAAATACTTCGTTGTCGCGCACGTTCATTCTTTCACGAATGATGCGTGCCATTCTATTCAAACCTATTCCAAATTGGTTATAAAGTTGTTCGCCAACTGTGCGTACACGTCTGTTACTCAAGTGGTCGATGTCATCAACCAGTGCTTTCGAGTTTGCCAGTTCTATCAGATATTTGATAATTGCAATGATGTCTTCTTTGGTAAGGACACGTATGCTGTCGTCAATATCTAAGTCCAGTTTTTTGTTGATACGGTAGCGACCTACATCGCCCAAGTCATACCTTTTTTCGGAGAAAAACAGGTTGTTTATTACTTCGCGGGCACTGGAGTCGTCGGCAGGTTCGGCACTACGCAGTTGTCGATATATATGTCTGATTGCATCAATCTCCGTGTTACTCGGGTCTTTTTGCAATGTGTTGTAAATGATAGAGTAATCTGACGAGTTTGGCGTGTCTTTGTGCAACAGGATTGCCGATACACCCGATTCTAAAATCTCGTCTATTTGCTCTTGTTCCAGAACGGTTTCGCGTTCTATGATAATTTCGTTTCTTTCGATAGAGGTTACTTCGCCGGTGTCTTCGTCCACGAAGTCTTCCATCCACGATTTAAGAACACGTGCAGCCAATTTTCGGCCTTGCACTTTTTTCAGGTTTGTTTTGTTTACTTTTACCTCTTCTGCCAAGTCAAATATTTCGAGAATATCTTTATCGCTCTCGAAACCGATTGAACGAAGTAAAGTGGTAACCGGTAATTTCTTTTTCCGATCGATATAGGCGTACATCACGTTGTTGATGTCGGTAGCAAATTCAATCCACGACCCTTTAAACGGAATAATTCTTGCCGAGTAGAGTAGGGTGCCGTTGGCGTGCATGCTTTGTCCGAAAAATACGCCGGGCGAACGATGCAGTTGGGAAACGATAACACGTTCCGCGCCATTGATTACGAATGTACCTTTTTCTGTCATGTAGGGAATAGTGCCCAAATACACGTCTTGTATCACGGGTGCAAAGTCCTCGTGGTCAGGGTCGGTACAGTATAAGTATAGTTTAGCTTTGAGTGGTACGCTATAGGTGAGTCCTCTGTCCACACACTCGTCTATGGTGTAGCGTGGTGGATCTACAAAATAATCTAAAAACTCAAGGACGAAGTTGTTACGAGTATCCGCGATGGGGAAGTTCTCGGTAAAAACCTTATACAATCCTTCATTTTTTCTGCTTTCGGGAGGTGCGTCTAATTGTAGGAAATCTTGAAACGATTTTAGTTGAATTTCAAGGAAGTCGGGAAAATCAAGTTGATTTTCTATGGACGCGAAATTTATTCTTTGGTTGGTTTTATTAGAAGACATGGATAAATGAGTTTTTGAACTTATGTATGTATTGACACAAAAGGTTAAGAATCTTCTACTTGAAGATTCCTAACCAAGTTAACCTATTTTTAGGTATTTTTTATTTAAGTTCAACTTCTGCTCCTGCTTCTTCAAGTTGTTTTTTCAAAGCATCTGCTTCGTCTTTTGTTACACCTTTTTTGATTTCGCTTGGAGCTCCGTCCACGATGTCTTTGGCTTCTTTCAAACCAAGTCCGGTTAATTCTTTTACTGCTTTTACAACAGCCAATTTTGCCGAACCGGCACTTTTAAGAATTACATCGAATTCTGTTTTTTCTTCAGCTGCTGCTGCTTCACCGGCTGCTGCGGGAGCTGCCATTGCTACAGCTGCTGCTGCAGGTTCGATTCCGTATTCAGTTTTAAGAATTTCAGCAAGTTCGTTAACTTCTTTAACAGTTAAGTTTACTAATTCTTCAGCAAATTTTTTTAAGTCTGCCATTTTTGTATTTGTTTAAATTGATTACTAATTCTGTTTGTTTGTTTATTTTTAATTTTCTCTTTCCGAAAGCGTTTTGAGTACTCCGTGAAGTAGTGTGCCGCCGGATTGGAGAGACGAAATAACATTCTTGGCAGGCGACTGCAAGATTGTGATAACTTCGCCGAGCAATTCTGTTTTACTCTTGATACTAACAAGATCTTTCAGCGTGTTGGCTCCAATAAAGAAGCTTTCTTGTACGTATGCGCCTTTTAACGCCGGTACTGCCGATTTGTTCTTGTTATATTTTTCGATGAGCTTTGCAGGAGCATTGGCATTGTTCGAAAACATGATTGCTGTATTGCCATTCAAGATGGGGTACAACTCTTCGTAGTTTCCTTCCAATGATTCTAATGCCTTACGTAGCAAGGTGTTTTTTACTACCAACAGCTTGATGTCCTCTTTAGAGCACTCTCTTCTCAATATGCTGGTTTTTGCTGCATTCAGTGTAGCAATGTCAGTCAGATAGAAGTGTTCGTACTCTTGCAAGTTAGCTGCAATTTTTTCTATAATGATGTTTTTATCTTCCTTTTTCATAGATTCTTCTGCTTTTTAATCAATTAGATTTCCTCTACCGATTTGATGTCCACGCGGATACCGGGGCTCATCGTACTGGAAATAAAAACACTTTTAATATAAGTACCTTTTGCTGCCGTTGGTTTCAATTTAATCAATGTTTGAATAAATTCTCTTGCGTTTTCGACAATCTTCTCGGGTTCAAAAGAAACTTTTCCTATAGAGGCGTGAATAATACCTGCTTTATCAGTACGGTATTGAACTTGACCTGCTTTTGCGTT
>CAZVWS010000051.1:0-14650 GCA_964631255.1 uncultured Dysgonomonadaceae bacterium
CACCTCTTCCCATTCCGAACAGAGAAGTTAAGCCCAATAGCGCCGATGGTACTGCGTAAAAGCGGGAGAGTAGGTAGCCGCCCTCTTTTTTAAAGTAAAGCCCTCAAGATAGATTCTTGGGGGCTTTTTTATTGGAAATATTTTAAAAAATAAATTTGAGAAAACAGCATGAATAGTATTGGCTTTTCACTTACCGGTTTTGTAATTTTGATGGTTGTTTTTTATGTTTGGGGACTGTTATCCACCTATTTAAACTCCTCCAAATATAAGAAATTCTGGTTATTCGTGGCACCTTTGTTAATAATAGCACCGATATATCTTTTTGCCATATCGCCATTTTTTTTGAAAAATAAAGATGTAAATAAACGATTGAAAGCAATTCTCTTTTTTTCGTTTTTCACGTTGAGTTACTATCTTTTTTATCTATTCTTTACCAGAGGAATGCATGCCGATTTTTCAATGGAAATTTCATTGTTTTCGTCGAGCCTATCAGCATTACTTTTTCTGCTTCATGTAAATGTTTTGGAGCATAAACTGAATAAATAACATACAGAAATTGTTTTTTTACTCTACCAAAATTTCAAAAAATGGAAACTTATTGGGAGTAGAAAATAGCTTATCAATTATGTAAAAGCCTTTTGGATAAATCCGGAAGGCTTTTTTTATCGAAAACAAAAATGTGTTGTTACCGTAAATATACTTTTTGCATACCAAATAAATCGGTATTGTCGTAACCTTTTACAAAATTATTTCTATCTTTGTTTATCTTTCTAAATAGATTTTAAATATTTCACAACTATGTTCGACAATAACAATCGCGCTTTTATTGCAATCAATAACGATGCAGAAGTATGCCTCATTCCTAAGATGGCAAATAGACATGGGCTCATAACCGGGGCAACAGGTACCGGAAAAACCGTAACCCTTCAAACTCTATCCGAAACATTTAGCGATTTGGGAGTACCGGTTTTTGCTGCCGATATGAAAGGCGACCTATCGGGAGTAGCCAAATCTGGCGGAAACAAGGAGAGTGTAACGAAACGGGTGCAAGGTTACGGATTGCCCGATAAAGGATTTGAATATAAGGCCTTTCCGGTAAGATTTTGGGACGTTTTTGGCGAACAAGGACATCCGGTAAGGACAACCATCACCGAGATGGGACCGTTGCTCATCGAGCGTTTGTTAAATCTGAACGAAACGCAGGGAGCGGTGCTCTCCATGGTTTTTAAAATAGCCGATGACAACGATTTATTATTAATCGATTTGAAAGATTTGCAAAAAATAATTCAATACGTTGGCGATAACAGAGCCAAATACACAACCGAATATGGCAATATATCGCCCGCCAGCATTGGAGCCATACAGCGTGCATTGTTGCGATTGGAAAGCGAAGGTGCCGATAAGTTTTTTGGCGAACCCGATTTGGTCATTACAGATTTCATACAAACTGAGCAAGGAAAAGGCGTTATAAATATATTGGCTGCAGATAAATTGATGAAATCGCCACGAGTTTATACCACATTCTTGCTTTGGTTGCTGGATGACCTCTATAACACACTGCCCGAAGTAGGTGATTTGGATAAACCCAAATTGGTCTTTTTCTTCGACGAAGCACATCTGCTCTTCAACGATATGCCCAAATCGTTGCTCGAAAAGGTGGAGCAAATTGTCCGATTGATTCGCTCCAAAGGTGTTGGTATCTATTTTTGCACACAAAACCCGGCAGATATTCCCGAATCAATCCTGGGGCAATTGGGAAACAGGGTGCAACATGCCCTGCGGGCTTATACTCCAAATGACCAAAAAGCCGTGAAAGTGGCAGCCAATACTTTTCGTGCCAATCCGGCATTTGATACAGAAAAGGCAATTACCGAACTCAATACCGGAGAAGCATTGGTGTCGTTTTTAGATGAAAAGGGAGCACCGCAAATGGTGCAACGAGCCAATATTTTGCCTCCGCAAGGTCAGATTGGACCCATTACAGAAGCCGAACGCGACCAACTGAAACGCGCATCGCTCATCTACGGAATTTATGAAGAATTGGTTGACAGAGAATCTGCTTTTGAAATATTGTCCCAAAAACAAGAACTTCACGCCGAAGAACGACAACGTGCCGAGGAGGAAAAAGAACGCGTCAAACAAGAAAAAGAGCAACGCCGAATGCAAGCCGAAGCCGAGCGAGAAAAACGTGCCGAAGCTCGTCGCAAAAAAGAAGAGCGTGGCATTTGGGGCGAAATGCTTGACCAAGTAGGCAAAAGCGCGCAACGTCAAATAACGGGACAATTGGGACGAACCATTACCCGAACCATTTTAGGTGCATTTTTTAGAAAAAAGTAAATTCTCTTATCTAACAAAAAAAATCCAAAAATGGACAATTACTTCAATGAAACAAATCGGGTAGGGCGCATCGAAGTGATTTGCGGCTCCATGTTTTCGGGGAAAACCGAAGAACTACTACGCAGATTGCGACGAGCGAAATTTGCCAAACAACGGGTCGAAATTTTTAAACCATCCATCGATACCCGATACTCGATGGAAGAGGTGGTTTCGCACGACAAAAATTCGATAATTTCTACACCCGTAGAACATTCAAATAATATTTTACTGCTTTCGTCGGAAGTAGATGTGGTGGGAATTGATGAAGCGCAATTTTTTGATGATGGATTGGTAGATGTTTGTCAACGACTTGCCGACCAAGGTGTTCGTGTAATTGTAGCCGGACTGGATATGGATTTCAAACGAGTTCCGTTTGGTCCCATGCCAACACTGTGCTCCATTGCCGACGATGTTGCAAAAGTGCACGCCATCTGTGTGCATTGCGGCCGTTTGGCAAATTATTCGCACCGATTAGTGGATAACGAAAAACAAGTGATGTTGGGTGAAATGGAAGAATATCAACCTCTATGCAGAACTTGTTTCCTGAAAGCTACAAACTAATAAAATGATTCGAAAAACATCTGGTGTTTGTATCGTATTGATAATAATATTAATATATAAATTCTTGAAATCAAGATAATGCAGCGGATAAACAATTACCATCATTTTTTTGTTATTTGTTTACATCGTATCTGAATGATTTTTTCTATAAACAATAAAAAATTTGACTTATGAAATTAAAAAAACTATTTATCGTTGGGTTGCTCGTAGCAGCATGCACAATGACAGCAAATGCACAAGGATATAATACGGGTGTTGGTGTTAGATTGGGATATGACAGTGGTTTGACATTGAAGCACTTCTTTGCTCCTTCCAATGCGGCAGAATTCATTTTATCTGCATCGCCCAATTATTTTCAACTAACCGGATTGTACGAATACCAAAAACCATTGCCTGGTGCTCCCAATTTATACTGGTACCTGGGAATTGGTGCGCATCTTGGAAATATTTACAGCAAAAAATACCATGGCGACAATCGGCTATTGGTTGGTGCTGATTTGATTGCCGGCTTAGAATTTGTTTTTCCACAAGCACCGTTTACTGTTTCGCTTGATTGGAAACCGGCATTCAATTTCACGAACGATTACAACGACAATTGGTATTATCCGCTCGCGCTTAGTTTGCGTTACACATTCAAATAAATCAGAAATTTCCAAATCTTTAAAAATAGACTCTCTCGAACTTGGTTTCTGAGAGTCTCTTTTGCTTATGTGCCAAATGATAGAAAAAGAATTAGCAAACCGAATTCAAAAAGTTCAAAATTTACTACAAACCTTAAAAGCCGACGCGTGCGTGATAACTTCGTCGGTAAATCAATTTTATTTATGTAATAAGATTTTTGACGGATACCTATATATTCCTGCCGAAGAAAAACCGATGCTGTTCGTGAAACGTCCCGAAGGAATGGAGAACGTGCAGTATATCCGCAAACCGGAACAAATTCCCGATTTTTTGCCACAACTTCCCAAATTGGTTCTTTTAGAAGCAGATGTGCTTTCGTACTCGGCAGTTACTCGCTTGCAACAAGCGTTGGGGATGCCACAAATCCAAAATATATCGGGTAAATTGCGTGAAATCAGAAGTCTGAAATCTGACTTTGAATTACAACAACTTCGAGCATGTGCCAAAATTCAGTCAGATGTGTATAAACAGATTCCAACACTTTATCGCGAAGGAATGACCGATATCGAGTACCAAATTGAGGTAGAAACATTGATGCGTAAAAGTGGTTCTATCGGTATTTTTCGTGCATATGGCGAAAGAATGGAGATTTTTATGGGAAGCGTGTTGGTTGGAGATAATGCGCAAGCGGCATCGCCCTACGACTTTTCTATGGGTGGAAACGGTTTGTCGCCAATATTACCGATTGGTGCATCGGGTACACGGTTGCAAAATGGCACGACGGTTATGTTTGATATGGCAGGTAATTACAACCCTTA
The DNA here is from genome assembly GCA_964631255.1 of uncultured Dysgonomonadaceae bacterium. GTDB lineage: Bacteria > Bacteroidota > Bacteroidia > Bacteroidales > Dysgonomonadaceae > JBGZFC01. The sequence goes on from CAZVWS010000051.1 coordinate 4,377, forward strand.
TCAAAGCGATATGACACGTACTTTTGCCGTGGGCGAAATACCCGAAATTGCACACAAAGCACACCAACTTTCAGTTGAATTGAATAGTTGGATAGAAGCCAATGCCAAACCCGGCATGTCGTGTGCCGAGATATATAATCACTCTTTGAAAACGGCTATATCTAACCAGCTGGAGCCTTACTTCATGGGCACGGTGCAGCAAGCTAAATTTGTGGGACATGGAGTTGGTTTGGAGATAAACGAACCTCCGGTTTTTACGCCACGCTCCAAAGAGGTGCTGCAAGCGGGCATTGCTTTTGCCTACGAGCCCAAATTTATCTTTCCCAGTATCGGTGCGGTTGGTGTTGAAAATACTTTTGTGGTTACGGAATCGGGTGTAGAAAAAATTACTATTTGCGAAGAAAAAATAATCACGCTGAGCTAAAAAACGTCAGTATTTGATATTTTTAAATAAAACCCTGCTTTCTCTTGCATCGTTCAGCCTTCCAAGTAGTTGTTCGCGTGTGAATTGTGTATAATCGTTGTTGTCATTTGGCATAATCGACGCCAATAATTCGTTCAATTCCTTCTCCGAAAAAGACTCAATCGCTTCCTCGAAAGGCTCTTTCATACCAATTTCAAATTGAATGAAAGCCAATCTGGTTTTAGCTGTTGGGAAATCGGGAGCAATTTGCAACAATTCACGTAAATAATCGGCAGCTTGTTCAAACTTTCCTTGAGCCACGCTAATATTTGCCAATCTGTCCAGAATTTCTTCATTTCCTTCAGAAATGAGAGCTGCTTTCATGTATGCAGCTTCCGCTTCTTTGTAGTTGTTGTCGTGAAAAGCCAATTCTCCTTCTAACATATAATAGTCGAGCGAATCTTGTTCATCAACAGGTATTTGTGCGAATAATTGCTTTGCAACTGCATATTCTTCCTTATTCAGATGCACAAAAGCCCGCTTTGCTAAGATATATTTGTTTCCGAAAATGGCTTCTCGTTTATCGAGCAAACGCATCATTTCGTCGTAGTTTTCCATCACTTCGTAGGCATCGAGAAGCGAGTCATAGAGCGATTCATCGTTTGGCGACTCGTTGAGACAGTTTTCGAAAATACGAACCGCCTCTCGCGTATTGTCATTCAAATAGAGCGTAAGAGCTTTCATTTTTAGTACAGACAAATCGTTTTCTCTGATGGTGAGCGCGAAATCGAACGCGTCCAACGATTTATCGTACTGTTCGTTCATGGAGTATAGTTTGCCAATATTTACCCAACCGTCGAAAGAGTAGGGGTCTGCATCCAACAGTTTGTTATTGAATTCGATGGCTTTCGGAAAATCGCCTTTCATCTCGTAGGCGTAAGCCAAATCAATGAGCACCTCGGGATTGGAATCATCTATTTCGAGACTTCTGTTGAGGAATGAGATGGCTAAATCAAAATTGTCTATGTCATTAAAAATATAACCCACTTCCGTGATGAAGAAATAAAATTCATCATTGGTTAGTTCTCTTTCTAAGGTGTTATTAATTAGTTTAGTAGCTTCCTCTTCTTGTCCCAAATGAAAAAAACACTCAATTTTTAACAGTGGCAAATCCAACTCGTCATTGTCCGAAATCTGATTCAAAAAGGCAAGTGCTTCTTCATACTGTTCAGACAAAACCAAAGACTTGGACTTCAACAGTATCAGATCAAAATTTCCCGGATGCATCGATAATCCTTGTTCTATGAGTAGAGTAGCTTCATCGTTGTTGCCCTCACTTTCATAAAAGTCAGCCAAAAGAGCAAACTCATCGGCATCGAGATACATCTTTTTGCCGAGGGCGCGCATTTGTTCGTACTTTTCTAATAAATAGGATATGTCTAATTCTTCGTCCATTTAGTTGCGAGTTACGGGTTTCGAGTTACGGGTCAAGGGGACAGCGGTTCATCGACCGCAGACTGCCAAACAAATCGTAAATCCGAAATCCCAAATCGTAAATTATTAGCCGTTTTGTTTCTTCCACGAATCTTTCAACGCAACCGTGCGGTTGAAAATCAGATTGCCGGGCGTGGAGTCTTTATCTACATTGAAATATCCGATGCGTTGAAATTGGAAACTATCCATCGGTTTGGCATCGGCCAAATATTCTTCTACTTTGCAATTTTTCTTCACGATGAGCGAATCGGGATTCAGCAGTTCGCGGAAATCGCGTTCTTTTTCGCCGGCGGGATCTTCCACCATAAACAAGCGGTCGTACAAGCGCACTTCGGCGTCCACTGCATGCGACGCCGATACCCAATGAATGGTGCCTTTTACCTTGCGGTTGGCTTCAGGCATTCCGCTACGGGTCTGCGGGTCGTACTCTGCGTACACTTCGGTAACGTTTCCGTTTTCATCTTTTTTGCAGCCGGTGCATTTCACGATGTACGCGTTTTTCAGGCGCACTTCGTTTCCGGGTGTCAAGCGGAAATATTTGCGGGGAGCATCTTCCATAAAATCGTCGCGTTCAATCCAAAGTTCGCGCGAAAATTTTACCTGGCGTGTTCCCATCGATTCGTCTTCGGGATTGTTAATTGCTTCCACCTCTTCCGTTTGTTCTTCGGGATAATTGGTGAGGATGAGTTTCACCGGATCGATAACACCCGACACACGCGCGGCTTTTTTGTTCAAATCTTCGCGCACGGCAAATTCGAGCAACGACACATCAATCATACCATCGTATTTGGTGTAGCCGATGCTGTCCACGAAGTTGCGGATAGATTGCGGCGTGTATCCGCGACGGCGCAAACCGCAAATGGTTGGCATACGGGGATCGTCCCATCCCGACACCAAATTTTCCTGCACGAGTTGAAGCAATTTGCGTTTGCTCATCATCGTGTAGGTCATATTCAGGCGGTTGAATTCGTATTGATGCGGACGGTAGTCTCTCGTAGCAAGCTGGTCGATAAACCAATCGTAGAGCGGGCGATGCACCACAAATTCCAACGTGCAAATAGAGTGCGTTACGCCTTCGAAATAATCGGATTGTCCGTGTGCGAAATCGTACATCGGGTAGGCTTTCCAATCGGTGCCCGTGCGGTGATGCGGAATATTAATAACACGATACAAAATCGGGTCGCGGAAGTGCATATTGCTCGATGCCATATCTATTTTGGCACGCAACACCATTTTGCCTTCGGCAATTTCGCCGCTGTTCATTTTGTGAAACAGGTCGAGCGACTCTTCGATGGGGCGGTCGCGATAGGGACTGTGCGTTCCCGCAACGGTTGGCGTGCCTTTTTGTATGGCAATTTCTTCTGCCGATTGTTCGTCGATATATGCCTTGCCTTCTTTTATGAGTTGCACGGCAAAATCCCACAATTGTTGGAAATAATCGGATGCGTAATACACGTTTTCCCAATGAAAACCAAGCCATTCGATATCTTCCATAATGGCATCGACGTATTCCACGTCTTCTTTCACGGGGTTGGTATCGTCGAACCGAAGGTTACAAATTCCGTTGTATTTTTCGGCAATGCCAAAGTCGATACAGATAGCTTTGGCGTGCCCGATGTGGAGATAACCGTTGGGTTCGGGAGGGAATCGGGTTTGAATGCGTCCGTCGTTTTTGCCTTCTTTTAAATCGTTTTCTACGATTTGCTCGATAAAGTTGAGCGATTTTTTGGGCTCGTCAACTTGGGGATTTTCTGTTTGCATATATTTTTTGTAATTAACAATTCAAAATTAAGAATTAAGAATTGCTTTTTGTTGTTTTTAAAATTGAAGTAAGTAATGCTATTATTTCATTACAATCCGTTAGAAATGATTTTGACATTTTCTCATCGATGTAACCACCATCGGTAAGCAGTCGCAGCCAATAATGAACCTCTCTTGTTTCCTTATATGCTATTTGCAGTTTGGCAACAAAATCTTTTCTTGAATGCCCGCCTAAAGCCTCTTCAATATTCGCTCCAATTGAAGTTCCGCTTCGAAGTAATTGTTTGGATAGTGTATATTCTTGATGTGTTTCAACTAAGAATTTATACAGTTTTATTATTCGCAAAGCGAAATTATAAGACTTCTCCCTAACAATATTTTCTTTCTGACTCAAGACGTTATTTAATATTTAATTTTTAATTCTTAATTAAATTTCAACTCTTGCATACGGTGCCACCTCGTATCCACAAAACTCACCTTTCAGGTATTTATAATACCCGCTGATGGCGACCATTGCCGCGTTATCTGTGGTGTAAGCGAATTTCGGAATATGAATTTTCCATCCGTAACGGCGACTGTAATCTTCGAAAGCGGCACGCAATCCCGAATTGGCCGAAACGCCACCGGCAACGGCAACTTCTTTTATTTTCAACTCTTTGGCAGCACGATACAGTTTGTTCATCAAAATATCGACGATGGTTTTCTGCAACGAAGCGCAAAGGTCTTCCTTGTTTTTCTCGATAAAATCGGCATCCGTTTTCAGCTCATCCCGAAGAAAATAGAGAAACGACGTTTTAAGTCCGCTAAAACTATAATCGAATCCCGCGATGTTGGGCTTGCTGAATTTAAAACGCTCCGCGTTTCCTTGCTTCGCAAGCTTGTCGACAACCGGACCGCCCGGATATCCCAATCCCATTACTTTGGCGCATTTGTCGAACGCCTCGCCCGCAGCATCGTCTATGGTTTGCCCGATGATTTCCATCTCGTCGTGCGATTTCACCAGAATTATCTGCGAATTTCCACCCGAAACCAACAAGCATAAAAACGGAAATTTGGGCTGATTATCATCGTTTTCATCCTCTTTGATGAAGTGCGCCAACACGTGTGCCTGCAAATGGTTTACATCAATCATCGGAATATTCAGTGCCGATGAAAAACCTTTGGCAAACGACGTTCCCACCAACAACGAACCCAGCAATCCCGGGCCACGCGTGAAAGCAATTGCCGACAAGTCCGATTTGTCTATTCCAGCTTGCTGCAACGCATCGTGCACTACGGGGATGATGTTCTGCTGGTGCGCACGCGATGCCAGCTCGGGCACAACGCCGCCGTATCGCTCGTGAACCGCTTGCGAAGCAATCACGTTCGAGAGAATAACGCCATCGCGGATGACTGCCGCCGATGTGTCGTCGCACGAAGATTCTATGCCTAAGATTGTTATCATTAACCCCTCCGGCTCCCCAAAGGGGAGTGATAGTTGAAAGATGTACCGCTGCGATGAATTACAGCGCAACCAAATAAGTTACAAAGATAAGACAAAAATACTTTTTATCGAAAAAGGATACAAAGTATTAACGTTTTTGGAGTTTTATAAGGTTGGAAAAAATAAGGATTGAATAGGTTTTAATAATAAGTGCAGTACACAGAAATGAGGAATTGTCTTACTGATAGTAGCAAAGACTTTACTGTCTAAGTGAAAAAGTATTCGTATAAGGAGAAAAAACTCACAACGTTACATCCACCCTCACTTTACCCAACAACACATCGGGTCGGTCGCGATAGGTAAACCGATGAACGTATTCCACACGCAACAGTCCCAGAATATTGGTAATCCCAATAGTGCCTTCCACGTAAGGTGCTGAACCATAACGATAAGATGCAGCCGGAAAATTATAAATGGAAGACGACGATAGTAACGGATCGTTTTTATCGTTTAATCGTCCGTAAGAAGCACGTAACGAAATAAGTTCTTTGATGCCAAACCTGTCTAAAAACGGAATTTTCGATAGTAACAAATCATCGCCTACGAAAGTAGTGCGGATGGTATATTGCTCGTCAGCAACAAACTCCAGCGCCCGATTCAGAAAAAACGCGTTGTTTTCTATATGGTGCCTGTATCGTTGGTTAGGGTACACCAACAACGGAAATGGCACCGCGTTCCACACTTTCGAAAATTCGCCTACGGCGTCTAATCTTCCGAAACGATTCAACCGAAACCGCTTCTGTGCCGAAAAATCGGTGCGATGATACGGAATTTCGCCACCCAAAAAGCCGTTAAACCCGACAGAATGCGCCAGAAAAAATACCGGACTTTCCATCTCAATCGGTTTCCGTTTGCGCTTTTGCTGCACATACGCTTCGCGTACCGAATAACGAAGCAAAACACCCGCTTCCGAAGTATTCAACTCCTCGTAAGGAACGGGTATATCGTTGATATCCCGTTCAAAAACCAGTTCGCCTTGCGGAACAAAACGCGATTTGCGCAACCAGAACGTGTGTGCCAACCCGTTTGTGTATTCGCGTTCGTAATTTAATTCGGCAAAATTGCGGTACGTGGCTTCGTTTACCGACCGACGATAAGTTATCAGCAACAAATCGTTCGGCACACGCGGATGCATCTCGCCGGGCGAATACAAATCGTTTTCGTACACTAAACGCAGGTTGTTTTTCGGGAACTCGTCTTCGTGATACGCTTTCTTATCGAACGAATAAATGGCTTCGCCACGATATTTGAACTTCTTGTCTTTGAATCCGTAAGCCGCGTAACCTTTCACGAAAAAGTGCGGACTCAACCGCGAATTGGATGCGATGCCCGCCCGCAAACGTACTCCTTCAATCGGGTTGTAAGTTGGAATGGTTTGAATACGACCGAAATCGAATTTATTCGTTTCGGGATTTCCTAACGGAACCCAGTCGTTCAGTACAAATTGGACGGCTTTTCCCAAAAACTTGGCAAAAGGTTTCTGTTCGGCATTGGGATTGGATAACATCGCTAAGGCTTGCAATTCAGACAAATCGGGCTGCAACTCTATTTGCAGGGCATTTGTTGCCACCGTGTCCACGGAGACACGTTTTATCAGAAAACCTTCACGGATGATAACCAAGTTGCTGTTTGACAGCGAATCGGGAACCGACAAAGAAAATCTGCCGACATTATCGGCAACCGAGCCTACTGCTCCTTTTTCCAGAAAAATAGCGGCGTATGCCACCGGTGTTTTGTGTTTGGCATCCATTACAACGCCTTTATACAAAGTGTCTTGCGCTAAAATTTCTCCGAAAAAAAGAGCAATAAAAACAATGACGAATATTTTTCTCATCGATGTAGTTTTTTAAGCCGGTTTTATAATGATTATTTTTTAGAATTTATATGAAAGTCCTACGCCAACCATCTCTTTGAATTGGATGCGTGGGCCGCCAATAACTTTTCCATCCGAGTCTAATTGTTTGATATCATCATCATAGATAAGATTGGTGTGGATGGTTGCCATGATGTACTCGTTTACTTTCATGCCGATAACATTTTCCCAGTTCACGTCGATATTTCCGAAACTTTTGTTGTAAGCGGTAAACAAGTCGAGTTTGGACATGAGCGTGATATTTTTCATGATTTCTTTGTTGAAGGCCGCTTTCACGTAAGCACCCGCTTCAAAACGGAATTTCTTGCCCGGCTCCACGCCAAATGCGCCCGCGTTGGAAAGGAAATCATCGTTTACAAATGTCATTTTGCCGGTGATTGGCGACAAGAAAAGTGAGAAATAATCGGTCGGTTTGTAATCGAAACCGACTGCCAAATTCAAATATCCCGGAGCCAAAAAGCGCGAAATATACTGTTCGTCCGTCGGATCTTTGTATCCTTTCAGAAATTGGGTTTTGAAATCACCCAACACGCCGAAGTTCCATTTCGGAGCTATTTGGTAACCGTATTTAGATGCCAAATCGAGTTTATCTACACTTTTTACCCATTTTTGACGTTGGGTATAAGTTGCGCCCAACTCGGTGGATAAGTTGTTCTCCCAATTGTGTTTGCCCTCTTTGTAAAGCGCGGCGATATTGAAAAATACGTTTGTAGCTACCGTATTTTCACCGCCGGCAGACCAATTTATCAACGAGGTTTGCGACAAGTTTAATCCGGTAATTCCCGTTACTGTCCAGTTTTTTTGTTCTACAATGGTTGTGTCGGCTTCTTGTGCCGAAGCGATAAACGCGCATGCCATGAATGACATGATAAATAAAAATTTATTCATTTTAGCTAAATTTTTGGTTGTTATTTTTAAAAGCTTTAAACATTGAACTAATTACAGTTTTCTGTAACGCACACGTTTCGGTTCTACATTGCCTAATCGCATTTTTTTGTTCTCCTCGTAATCGCTGTACGAACCTTCGAAATAAAACACTTCCGAATTGCCTTCAAATGCGAGAATGTGTGTGCAGATGCGGTCTAAGAACCAGCGGTCGTGGCTGATGACTACGGCGCAGCCGGCGAAGTTTTCGAGACCTTCTTCGAGCGCACGCAGCGTGTTCACGTCGATATCGTTGGTAGGTTCGTCCAGCAGCAGCACGTTGGCTTCGGCTTTGAGCGTGAGCGCCAGATGCAAACGATTTCGCTCTCCGCCCGACAGCACGCCGCACAATTTCTCCTGATCGGCACCCGAAAAGTTAAACCGCGATAAATACGCCCGTGCATTGATATCTTTTCCGCCTACGCGTACAAATTCCGAACCGCCCGATACCACCTGATACACCGTTTTTTCGGGGTCGATGGCTTCGTGGGTTTGGTCTACATACGCCGTAACTACCGTTTCGCCTACTTCAAAAGTGCCGGCATCGGCTTTTTCCATGCCTTGTATCAAGCGGAAAAGCGTGGTTTTTCCCGCGCCATTGGGACCTATTACACCCACGATGCCGTTTGGCGGAAGCATAAAATTCAAATCGTCGAACAAAAGTTTGTCGCCAAACGCTTTTTTCACTCCGATGGCTTCAATCACTTTGTTACCCAAACGAGGCCCGTTGGGGATAAAAATTTCCAGTTTCTCTTCGCGGTCTTTTGTGTCCTGATTCAACAGTTGCTCGTACGAGTTCAAACGCGCTTTTCCCTTGGCATGACGTGCTTTGGGAGCCATATTTATCCATTCCAGCTCGCGCTCCAGCGTTTTGCGGCGCTTGCTTGCCTGTTTCTCCTCCTGCTCCATGCGTTTGGTTTTCTGCTCCAGCCACGAAGTGTAATTTCCTTTCCACGGAATGCCTTCGCCGCGGTCCAGTTCCAGAATCCAGCCCGCCACGTGGTCGAGGAAGTAACGGTCGTGCGTGATGCAGATAACCGTTCCGGCATATTGTTGCAGATGCTGCTCCAGCCAGTCGATGGACTCCGCGTCCAAATGGTTGGTAGGCTCATCCAGCAACAGCACATCGGGTTCTTGCAACAGCAGACGGCACAACGCCACACGGCGACGCTCGCCTCCCGAAAGTTCGCGCACGGGTTGCTCTTCGGGCGGACAGCGCAATGCATCCATGGCGCGCTCCAAGCGGTTGTCTATATTCCACGCGTCAGCGGCATCCAGTTTATCTTGTAGCTCTGCCTGACGGGTAAACAACCCGTTCATTTTATCCTCATTTTCGTAATATTCGGGCAACCCGAATTTCAGGTTGATGTCTTCGTACTCCGCCAGCAAATCCATCACGGGTTGCACGCCCTCGCGCACAATTTCGATAACGGTTTTGTCGGGATCCAGTTTCGGGTCTTGTTCCAGATAACCCACCGAAAAACTTTTGTCGGACACCACTTCGCCCTGATACTCTTTTTCTATGCCGGCAATAATTTTAAGCAACGTAGATTTTCCCGAGCCGTTGAGCCCGATAATCCCGATTTTGGCACCGTAGAAAAACGAGAGGTAAATATCTTTCAGCACTTGTTTATGCGGTGGAAAAGTTTTGCTGACACCCACCATGGAGAAAATAATTTTTTTGTCGTCGGACATATTTTTTACTTTTGAGTTCTAAATTTTGAGTTACGGGTTACGGGGTGCGAGATCAAATGACGTGGCACGTCCCGTTTCGGGGTGCAAAGATAGTGAAAGAAATTGGGAAAAATGGAAGTAGGGAATTGGGATTTTGTTTGTTTAGTCAAAGCAAATCCAGCGGACTTTTTATTTTGGATTTCGAAATATTGGTTACGTGTGTATATATCTCGGTAGTTTTAATGGAATAATGTCCGAGAAGTTCCTGAATGAACCGAATATCCGTTCCCGCTTCCAGTAAATGCGTGGCATAACTGTGGCGAAGTCCGTGTATGCCGATTTGTTTTTTTATTCCCGCTTTTTTCATCGCCGTTTTAAACACTGCTTGCGCGCTTCTGATAGAATATTTCCCACCATTTTGACCTTCGAAAAGATATTCTTTGGGACGATATTGAAGATAATACGACCGTAATTCTACTAAAACCGATGCGGGCAGCACAACCACGCGATCTTTTTTTCCTTTTGCTTGTTCTACACGCACCAACATAGTTTGACTATCGATATCCGATAATTTTAAATTTACTATTTCACTCACCCGCAACCCCATTCCGTAGCACAGTTGAAGGATAAGACGGTGTTTTTGATTTTCGGTAACGGTAATT
>CAZVWS010000052.1:0-14486 GCA_964631255.1 uncultured Dysgonomonadaceae bacterium
TGCAAAGGTAAAAACTATTTTTTATATGACAAAATATTTTTGTGGGTTTTTTCAAGAAAAAATTGAACTTTTTTTTGAAGTAATTATTTTGATACAGATAATCAACCTATTATAAACAAAAATATTTTTCAACTTTTTTCTTCATTCTTCAAAAAATTGCCCATTTGGATAAAAAAATCGGGATTTTGTAGTTAAATGAGAAGAGTTTTTTCAACAAAAAAAATTCTATTTATAAACGATTGGAGTAATTATTTATCGATTTTATAATAATTATTTGCACGACATCCGATTTTGGATTTTTGGAATAATATTTCTATCAAAATACCATTTGGGATAATGATAAAACCATATTTTATGATTATCTTGCGTTCGTTTTTTGGACAAAATTCTATAAAACACTCATTATTAGAACAAAGCATATCAACTACATTTATTTAGGATGAAAGGAATTTTTAGTATCATCAAGCGTTTTTTGCCTCCATATAAGAAATATGTTTTTCTTGCATTTTTCTTTAACATAGCTACGGCATTGCTCACGATTGTCTCTTTTTCTGCCATTATCCCTATTTTGAATATATTATTCAATGCAGGGCAAGCCGATTATAGTTTCATGGCGTGGGATACCGCCGGCATGTCAACCATGGATGTGGTGCAGAATAACGCGTATTGGTATTTAACACACCTGATAGAGAAACACGGAAGTTCTAATGTTTTGCTTATTTTGGCGGTTTGGCTCATTATCACGACCATGCTGAAAACCGGGGCTGCTTATTTTGGGTCATTTTTTACCGTACCCATTCGCACGGGTGTGGTACGCGATATCCGCAACCAGATAAATGATAAGATATTGGTATTGCCACTTCGTTTTTTTTCGGAAGAGCGAAAAGGCGATATTTTGGCACGTATTTCGGGCGATGTAAACGAAGTGGAGGCTTCGGTAATGAGTTCGCTGGATATGCTTTTTAAGAACCCGGTTCTCATACTTATTTATCTGGTAACGATGATTGTTATAAGTTGGCAACTTACCATTTTCGTACTGATTTTGCTGCCCGTGATGGGTTACGTGATGGGTACGATTGGAAAAAAACTGAAACGTTCTTCGTTGGAAGCACAAACCAAATGGGGCGAGCTGATGGCTCAAATAGAAGAAACATTGGGTGGATTGCGTGTAATCAAGGCGTTTAACGCGGAAGGAGATATATCGAGACGTTTTTCTAAGGGAAGCAATACTTTTATGCAGATGTCGGGCAGAATTGCCAAACGGCAGTTTTTGGCTCACCCGATGAGCGAATTTTTGGGAACAGTTACCATTGCCATTGTTTTGTGGTTTGGCGGAAAACTCATCTTAAATGGCACGGGAATTATTGATGCTGCTACATTTATATTGTATTTGACCATTTTTTACAGCATCATCAATCCGGCAAAAGAGTTTTCTCGCGCAGCATATACCATACAAAAGGGACTGGCATCGATGGAGCGGATAGATAAAATTTTGGAAGCGGAAAACGACATAAAAGACGCGGAAAATCCTCGAGAAGTTCAATTTGAAAAATCCATTAGTTACCAAGATGTTTGGTTCAAATACAACGAGGATTGGGTAATAAAAGGCATTGATTTATCGATAGAAAAAGGCACGACAATCGCTTTGGTTGGTCAGTCGGGTTCGGGTAAATCTACGCTTGCCGATTTGCTGCCCAGATTTTACGACATTCAAAAAGGCGGCATCACAATAGACGGTATCGATATCAGAGATTTTAAACTGCACGATTTGCGTTCGCTGATTGGATACGTAAACCAAGATGCTATATTATTTAATGATACTTTTTACAACAACATTGCTTTTGGCTCGCCAAATGCCACCGAAGCCGACGTGATAGAAGCAGCAAAAATTGCGAACGCCCACGAATTTATCATTTCTACACCACAAGGCTACCAGAGCAATATTGGCGACCGTGGCGGAAAACTTTCGGGTGGACAACGCCAGCGCATCAGCATAGCAAGAGCGGTTTTGAAAAATCCGAAAATATTGATTCTGGACGAAGCTACATCGGCATTGGATACCAACTCGGAGCGTGTGGTGCAAGAAGCATTGGAAAAACTGATGAAAAACAGAACCACCATCATTATCGCTCACCGACTTTCAACCATAAAAAACACCGATATTATTTACGTGCTGAAAGAGGGACAGATTATTGAAAGCGGCAAGCATGCCGATTTGTATGCCCAAAACGGCGTTTACACCAACTTGTGCGATATGCAAAACAGCTTGGCGTAAGCGCAGTCTTAGCAAGAGAAAATATTAATTTATAGTTTTGGCTATTTTTTCTAAATACTCGTCGATGGTTTGGTAAGGCGAGTTGATACTTTTGAACTCGGGCACCATTTCTTTCATCTTTTTTACAGAGTACATGGTATCGTAACTGAAAGAAGTTTTTATCAATTCATCAATTTTTTGAGAAACAACGTCGAATTCGTATTCACGTACCTTTGCAATCATTATTTTGTTGTGGTGCGTGGGGATGATATCTTCCGCTTTGTTGAGCAGCTCTTCGTATAATTTTTCGCCTTGTCGCAAGCCGGTAAATTCAATCTTCATGTTGGGCGAACCCGAAAGTCGAATCATTCGTTTTGCCAAATCAAGAATTTTTACCGGTTTTCCCATATCAAACAAATATATTTCGCCACCGCGTCCCATAGAACCGGCTTCCAGAACCAGTTGACAAGCTTCGGGTATGGTCATGAAATAGCGAATAATTTCGGGATGCGTAACCGTTACCGGTCCGCCATTTTTAATTTGCTCTTTGAATAAAGGGATTACCGAGCCATTGGAACCCAGCACGTTCCCAAATCGGGTAGTAATGAATTGGGTAGTAACCTGTCCTTTTTTCTCCAAATCTTTTGCCAATGATTGGATATATATTTCGCAAATCCTTTTGGAGCAGCCCATTATGTTGGATGGATTTACCGCTTTGTCTGTCGAAATCATTACAAATTTTTCCACTTCAAATTTCACAGCAAGGTCAGCCAATATTTTTGTTCCTTTGATATTGGTCTGTATGGATTCGGAAACGTTTTCCTCCATCATGGGCACATGTTTGTAGGCAGCGGCGTGAAACACGTATTGTGGCTTGGTATCGTGAAATAGTTTTTCCATGCGTGTTTCGTTGCTGATATCTGCAACAAAAATACGGGTATTGATGTTTCTCCAACTCTCTTGCAACTCCAAGCGCATGTTGTGCAATGGAGTTTCGGCTTGATCTATCAAAATGATGCTATAAGGATTGAAAGTGGCAACTTGGCGCACAATTTCGCTCCCGATAGAACCAGCCGCTCCGGTTACCATGACACGTTTTCCTTCTATGTTTTTGGCTATATCTTGCAAATTGATATTGATAGGATCGCGTGGCAAAAGGTCTTCAATTTGCACATCTTTTAGTTGTTGTTTACTCGTAAGCAAGCCATCCCATTCGTTGATAGATGCGGCTGTGGTAAGCAGAGATATATTGCGGTCGACAAATTTGCTGAGCAGAGGCGAATTTTTTATCTCCTCCATCTTATGTGGCGATACAATAACTGTACCCACATTTTTGGATTCCATTATTTTGAACAATTTCTCGTTGTTGGCATAGATGTTTACCCCCATCATACTTTTTCCAACCATAATCTCTTGGTCTGAAATATATCCCATCAATCTGAAATTGAATTCGTTGTTTCCTTTCAAAGATTTTCCAACACTGATTCCGGCAGCCTTTGTACCGTAAATGAATACATTTTTTGGAGTCTCAATATTTCCGGAAAGCGTGTCATAGACTTCTTTTACAAATATTCTGGAAAAACCCATCAGTAGCACGTTGAACACATAGATAAAGAAATAGGTAGGCAAAGAGAAGGTATAATTTTCGTTCATCTCTAACAACAAAATGAATACCAGCGAAGCCAAATATCCTAAAGTGAGCGCGTACAAAATTCTGTAAAGATCAGAGAAAGATGTAAAACGCAATATCCCGCTGTAGGTTTTGAAAACGATGAAAGCTATGGTATTGAAAAACACCAAAATAAGTGTAATGGTGATTTCGTGGTCGTATGTTTCAGTAGCTGTTCCGTGGTAGGCGGAACGGATGAAATTTACAACAAAACTTGAAAATACAATAATCGCGATATCGATAATTAATATCGACAATCGGGACAAAACTCTATTGGAAAAATAGTTTCGGAGTATTTTATTCATATCAAAAAAAATAGTTTTTTAATTCAAGTATCAAGTGATTAATATTGTACCTAATTGGGTAAAACCGTAGCCGTTGTTATCGTTGTAGTTTTCGCTTATCAGCGTATCATATTCTTCAGTAACTACTTTCTTAGGAGTAGCCACCCCTTTCTCTATCAGCTGTATGGCTCTGTTCAGCAGCATATCGTCTTGCGAGAGTACATAATAGAATCCTTCTTCTCCAAAAAAATTTCTTACGATAAACGCAATCAGTTGGTTTTGAATTAAATCATACGATTCTTGTATGTAATATGGTCTTCTTCGGATACCCAAACTATCGGCATAACTGACCAAATTGAGAATGAGTGGTTGCTTTTGTAAATAGTTTTGCAACTTTTCTACCGACTCTTGAAGTTTTAGTTTTTCTTTGTTTCTGTCGGAATAAAACATGGCATATTCTTGAATCAGATTATTGCTTATTAGCGAATTGTAATAAGAATTGATACCTGTTGTATCTCTTTTCACAAAAATATCGGGCATGATACCATCACCGCCAAATACCGTTCTGCCACCTTTGGTTTTGAATGGTACCAACGCCAATGTGGTGTCTATATTGACGTAGTCGCCTTGCAAATATCTATTTACGGCTTCCATTTCGTAATCGCCGTATTTCCCTTTTTCGTAACTTCGTTGGATAGAACGACCGGATGGCGTGTAGTAGCGTGCCACGGTTAGGCGTATTGCCGAGCCGTCGGGGAAATTGCGTTGACTTTGCACCAGTCCTTTTCCAAATGAGCGTCTGCCAATTACCAAACCTCTGTCGTGGTCTTGTATGGCTCCGGCAAATATTTCGCTTGCCGATGCACTCATCTCATCGATGAGAACAACAATATCGTCGTTTTTGCTGGTGCCGGAACCATTGGCGTATTCATCGTTTCGTGGAAAATTTCGACCTTCGGCATATACAATCAAATCGCCTTTATTCAAAAACTCGTTGAGCATAGAAACCACCACATCCATCGAGCCGCCGCTATTTCCCCGCAAATCTATAACAAACGAATTTGCGCCATAGTTTTTGAGTTTGGAGAGTGCCGAAATAAATTCGTTGAATGTATTTAGTCCAAAAGTGCTGACTTTTATATAGCCGATTTGGTCGGTTTGCATGAAAGAGGCAGACACACTATTCATAGGAATATTGCCGCGTGTGATGGCTATTTCTTGTAGTTTTTTGGAGTTATCTCTTTTGATTCCCAATTTCAGATGGGAACCTTTTTCGCCGCGAAGTCTGTCTAAAACTTCTTGGTTGGTAATTTTTTTGTTTGCTACAAGTGTGTCATTCACGGTAACAATTCTGTCCCAGGTATTAATTCCGGCGGCTTCCGACGGACCTCCGGGTACGATACTCGTTACCACGATGGTGTCTCTCAAAATAAAAAAGCTGACACCGATTCCCGAAAACTGTCCCTCCAAATCTTCGTTCACTCTTTTCATCTCATTTGCCGAGATATAGGTAGAGTGCGGGTCGAGATTTTCTACAATATTGGGCAACGCATCTTCTACCAATTGTTGGATATTAATCGTATCTACATACGATTTGTTGATGTAGTTGAGCACCGCATCTATTTTACCGATGCCCCCGGTCTGCCCCAAAGTGCCAAATTTAACAAATTTATTGCCTATAAAAATACCAATTGCAATCCCAATCGCTACCCAAAGCGGTTGCCATGTTTTTACATTTTTTTTTGGAGACATTTATTCATTCCCTTTCATTATTTGTTCACTTCTATTGCAATAAGCTCAATTTCTGCTCTTTGCAATAACTCTATCCCATCGCTCAACCTGTATGCATCGGCATAAACCACGCGTTTTATTCCTGCCTGAATAATAAGTTTGGCACACTCTATACAAGGAGACGATGTTACATAAAGCGTAGCGTTTTCGCTGCTATTGCCCGAACGTGCCACCTTGGTTATGGCATTTGCTTCGGCATGCAAAACATACGGTTTTGTTTTGTCGTTTTCGTCTTCGCAAATATTTTCAAATCCCGATGGTGTTCCATTGTAACCATCCGAAATAATCATTTTGTTTTTAACCAAGAGCGCGCCAACTTTGCGTCGCTGACAATAGGAGTTTTCTGCCCAAATAAATGCCATCCGCATGTAACGTTTGTCGAGAGTTAACTGTTTGTCTCCCGACAGATTGTTTGATTCGGATTCCACATAGTTCTGTTTCATATTGGGCACAACCGATTCTATCATTGTATTTTTGTAACTTGTTCTAAATTGAATGGATTAGTAATTGTGTATTTAAAATTTTACGCACGCAAAAAAAATCGCGTTATATCGCTTTTAGGCTCATATCCAAACTTTTGATGGAATGTGTGAGTGCGCCAACCGAGATATAATCGACACCGGTTTCGGCATAAGCACGAATGG
Source organism: uncultured Dysgonomonadaceae bacterium (assembly GCA_964631255.1). Lineage (GTDB taxonomy): Bacteria > Bacteroidota > Bacteroidia > Bacteroidales > Dysgonomonadaceae > JBGZFC01. The sequence goes on from CAZVWS010000052.1 coordinate 6,643, forward strand.
TATCGAATGTGATGCCGCCCGACGACTCCAACTCTACCCTACCGTTCACAATTTGAACCGCTTCACGTGTTTTTTCGGGGGTGAAATTATCCAGCATGATTCGTTGGATACCGCCCACGCGAAGAGCTTCGTTTAGTTCGTCAAAATTGCGTACTTCAATCTCTATTTGAAGATTTTTTCCTTTTTCTTTCAAATAATTTTGGGCTCTGCGTATAGCGTTTTCTATGCCGCCGGCAAAATCTACGTGGTTGTCTTTGAGTAAAATCATATCAAAAAGTCCAATCCGGTGATTGACTCCACATCCTATACGCACGGCTTCTTTTTCTAACATTCTCATGCCGGGTGTAGTTTTTCTGGTGTCTAACACCCGTGCTTTGGTTCCTTTCAGCAAATCTACATATCGGTTTGTTATGGTAGCTATACCGCTCATTCGCTGCATTATATTCAGCACCAAGCGCTCGGTTTGCAAAATAGAACGTACGCTTCCCGATACAATAAATGCCACATCGCTTGGTTGAACCAAATCGCCGTCGTTTTTAAAAATTTCCACTTTTAAATCGGGGTCAAAAGCACGAAAAACCTCTATCGCCACACGAACTCCGGCAAGGATTCCTTTTTCTTTGATTAACAAACGAGATTTTCCGATTTCGGATTCGGGAATACAGCACAAAGTGGTATGATCGCCATCGCCAATGTCTTCTGCAAAAGATAGCTCTATTAGTCTATCATTTAACTCTTTTATATTCATAAGCAAACCAAATAGGTAGATTCTATGTCTCTATAAACAACCGAAAACCGATTTTGTTAAAAACTGAACCTATAATTTGGCTACAAAATTATAAAATAAAGCTGTACATTTGCAGAAATTATGCATTTTTATTTTCCCTTTGGAGTAATAATTCTGAATGGCACACACTATTAAAACATTTGTTTATGAAAATTTCGCTACTTTCTGTTGGAAAAACCGATAACGATGTGGTTTTAAGACTCGTTGAAGATTATTGTAAAAGGGTAAATTTTTACATCCATTTTGATATGGAAAATGTAGCCGATGCCAAAAACACGAAAAACCTTTCGGAGAAAGAGCAGAAAATTGCGGAAGGAAACAATTTGATGAAAAATATCCAAAACTCGGATTATGTGGTTTTGTTGGACGACAAAGGCAAGCATTTTTCTTCGACCGAATTTGCCCGCTTTATCGAAAAAAAAACACACATCGTGCCCAAGCGGTTGGTGTTTATCGTGGGTGGTCCTTATGGTTTTTCGGAAGAAATATATGCACGTGCCAACGAAAAAGTGTCCCTTTCAAAAATGACTTTCACACACCAAATGGTTCGTTTGGTTTTCGTGGAACAACTCTACCGAGCCATGACCATTTTAAATAATGAGCCCTATCATCACGAATAAAAATTGAAAAAAAATTACAACTTAATAATATGATTAAAAAAAATGAAAAAGACATTTCTATTCCTTGTTTTTCAAATTTCCATTTCGGTTATGTTAGCACAAAACATAACCGGCAATTGGCTTGGCACACTCGATATAATGGGCAACAAACTCAGAATTGGGTTTCAAATTGAAAAGAAAGATACTTTGTTAGTTACCAAAATGGATAGCCCCGACCAAGGCGCATTTGGATTGCCCACAAACCGCACAACGTTTATCGAAAATGAACTGGAAATTGTAGCCTCCGGCTTGGGAATTACTTACCGGGGAACGCTTGTCGGCGATTCCATACAAGGATTTTTTGGACAAGGCGGCATGTCGCTACCATTGGTTCTGAAACGCAACGAAAGTCCTACTATAACTCGTCCGCAGCACCCCACACCACCTTTTGACTACAAAACCGAGGAGGTTACTTTCGAGAACAAAAAAGATAAAGTAAAACTTGCCGGCACATTGACTTTGCCGGATTCTACGGGTACATTTCCTACCGTAATTTTGGTTGCGGGAAGTGGAGCAAACGATCGCGACGAAACTGTTTTCGGACACAAACCGTTTTTGGTTATTGCCGATTATCTCACCAAAAATGGATTCGCCGTTTTGCGTTACGACAAACGAGGTGTGGGCAGTTCCGAAGGCAATTTTATGCTCGCCACAATCGACAATTTTGCCGATGATGCCAATGCAGCACTCACTTTTTTGCGCTCACGTCCGGAAATTGACAAAAAAAGAATAGGGATAATCGGACACAGCGAAGGAGGAATTGTAGCCTCTATGTTGGCGGCAGAAAACAAAAACGTGGCTTTTGCCGTGCTCATGGCTTCGCCCGGAATTGCCGGAATAGATGTTATACTTTTTCAGAACGAAATCTCTATGCAACAGAGTAAAATGGAACCGGAAAACATAGAAAGATTGCAAATTTTAAACAGAGAATTGCTCCAAAGTTTGCAGACGTGGGAAAATACAGACATCAATCGCACCGATTTGCGAGACAGATTGGGCAGTATTTGGGAGCAATTGCCCATTTTGAATAAGATGGAACAGAAAAAAGATATTTTTGTACGCAATCAGTTCAACGCCATTACCATGCCCGGGTATAGAAGTTTCATCAAAAGCAATTCGCAAAACTATTTAGCAAAGGTGAAAATTCCTGTTTTGGCAATCAATGGAGAAAACGACAAGCAGGTAGAAGCAAAAACCAATTTATCCGGAATTAAAAAAGGTTTGGAACAAGGGAAAAACTACCGATACGAGATAAAATCTTATCCTGCGCTCAACCATCTTTTTCAAGTTAGCGAAACAGGTTGGGTGGACGAATACGGAAAAATTGAACAAACCATTTCGCCCGATGTTTTAAAAGATATTACCAATTGGTTGAAAAAAGTCTGTAACGATATAAAATAACAAATACACCATCGTTGTAAACTCAATTACAATATATTATACACAATTATGAAACAAAAGAAAACCATATTAGCGATACTTTGGATTATCATCATTGCAGTGGTAGTGGCTGCCATCGTGTGCCTCATCGTATTACCCAAATGGAAGGGTATTTTCTTGGCAGGTGCAGGTGTTTTTTTGATTCTGAACCTATTTATTTCGATGTATTTTATCAAACGTAATTTTCGGAATTAAAGCAAGGTAAGCTCAATCAATCAAAGAAAACTCGAATCGCAACAACTCAAACATCTCTCGCTTGTTGTCATCGGCAGTGTGTTCAAAAGAATTGACCAATCTCAACACGATGTTTGCCTGCTGTTTGGATGCACGACCATAAAATTTGAGTACGTTGAGCGCGGCTTGCCGTAAAAATACGGACTCACTATCCAAGTCATGCCCGGCTTGCTGCAAAATTTCGCTCATTTCCAACTGCTCCACGCCGGTATGGCGAGTAATAAATAGTCTTGTCAAGAGCCAATATCCGGTTGTACGAATATTTTGGTCGGCATGCGAAATCCATCGTTGAGCCATATAGACAGCGTTCGTATGATTTTGAAATAAATTCATACAAATCTGTTCTCTGATCTCCTGATTTGGAATATTACGACACCATTCATCGGCAGTTTCGTCCGAAAGTTGTTGCACCGGATAAAGCATGGTTGCCAAAATCTTTAACTCACGTGTGTTTTCTTTATACAGTGTTTCGGCAAGGGCAACATCCGCCGTGTATTTTTTTGCAATTTGGCGTAATTTTAAAATATCTACACCGAAATTGAGTCCATAGTTCATTCCTTTTTCACGCATGCTGGTGGATACAATTCCGTTCATCGACAAACGCAAATCGGTGCGTATCTCTTTCAATATGGCATTCATAATCACAACTTTCTACTTGGTTATACTTCGCTGTAAAATAATCGGATAGCGAAGCTAAAATACAAATTTAACGCTTTTTCATTTAAATCCCATATTTTATTTGTATATTTGTGCCCAATTAAAAAAATTTAGCAATGAAACTACTTTTAATAAGCAATTCAACAAATCCGGGTGAAGCATACTTGGACTATCCCAAGCATCAAATCAAAGATTTTCTTGGCGACAAAGCAAAAAATATCGTGTTTATTCCTTACGCGGCAGTTACATTTTCGTTTGAAGAATATGAAGCAAAAGTGAACGCACGTTTTGCTGATATTAACCATCAAGTAATTAGTATTCACCGTTTTGAAAATCCGGTGGAAGCCATCGAAAATGCCGATGCAATAGTAGTTGGCGGTGGAAACACGTGGCAATTGGTAAAAATGTTGCAAGAAAACGGATTGATGAAAGCAATTCGCAAAGCAGTAAAAAAAGGAACTCCATATATTGGTTGGAGTGCCGGTTCCAATATTGCGTGCCCATCGTTGCGCACTACCAACGATATGCCAATTGTAGAACCCAAAAGATTTAAAACACTCAAATTGGTTCCATTCCAAATAAACCCGCACTACCTGGATGCTCATCCCGAAAACCATGGCGGCGAAACCCGCGAAATGCGAATCCAAGAGTTTATGCAAGTGCACCAAGAAACTTATGTTGTGGGACTACGTGAAGCAACTATGCTTTGGCTGGAAGACAACAAATTATCGCTCATTGGCGACCGCAAAGCTCGTATTTTTAAATTTGGACAAGAGCCACAGGAATTGTCTAACGAAAGCGATTTCAATTTCTTACTAAAATAATTTTATTAAAAAATATTTTTTGTCGTTTATGAATAATGCAGAAAATTCCGTTCGGAAAAACTCACTATTTACATTAAAAGGATTTATAAACGATAGTCGTTCAGTAGGTATTTTACTCTTACTTTGTACGGCTATATCCATTATTATAACCAACTTACCCGGTATAGGTGTCAAATATAACGCTTTTTGGGATGCAGGAATTCCGTTTTTAAGTTCGTTCAATTTTCCACACAGTACCTTACATATAATCAACGATTTGCTGATGGCTGTTTTCTTTTTCCAAGTGGGAATGGAAATCAAACGTGAAGCTGTTTCGGGCGAGCTCTCTTCGCCAAAAAGGATGATGTTGCCATTGGTAGCAGCTTTGAGTGGAGTACTTGTTCCGGCAATAATATTCATAGCTTTAACAAACGGAACAGAATTTACCAACGGTTGGGCAATTCCAACGGCAACCGATATTGCGTTTTCGTTGGGTATTTTGAGCCTTTTGGGAAAAGCTATCCCCCACTCTTTCAAAGTATTCCTTACCGCACTTGCCATAATCGACGATTTGTGTGCCATACTGATTATCGCTTTTTTCTATGGTTCGGACATCACTTTCATGTGGTTGGGCGGTGTAGCTCTCTGCATTTTGTTGATTTTGATGATATTCAAAGTCATTAAAAATAAGAAAGTAAGCAATACGCTCTACATTCTTATCGGTATGTTTATGTGGTACTGCATGTACAGATCGGGTATCCACTCTACTTTTGCCGGAGTTCTTTTGGCTATGCTTTTGCCCATTAGCAGAATCCATAGTTTTGAAGAGAAATTACTTGTACCTGTCAATTTTTTCATCATTCCACTATTTGCACTTGCAAATACCAGTATATTTATCAACGCTACGGCAATAGCCAATTTGTTGTCGCCACTATCGTTGGGCATTATCTTGGGGCTGTTTATCGGCAAACCCGTTGGCATCTCTACAGCGGTATTTATCTTGAGCAAGCTAAAATTTGTACATTTGAAAACCAAATCGGAATGGAATAAATTTATTGGCGTGAGTATTTTGGCGGGAATCGGGTTTACTATGTCCATTTTTGTGTCCTCACTTGCATTTGGCGACAACAAAATGGCGGAAGATACTGCCAAACTCGCGGTATTGTTGGCTTCTTTCTTGGCTATGACGGTTGGATATTTCTGGCTGCGAATGGCTACCAAAGATAGCAAAGAAGCTGATTCAGAAGCAGAACGACTGGATTAAAAAACAAATCGTTCCAGAAAAAGAAGATTTTATATTGAATAAAGGCAAGTTGGTGTAAATCGGATAAATCTTGTCTTAGTTATACTCCATGTGTTGGTCGATTTTTCCACTGTAGAATTTCGTCCAACACATTTTTTTTATTGTCCGACAGGTTTATCCAATGGGTTTCTTTGTCTTTTTTGAACCATGTTATCTGTTTCCGAGCATAGTTTCGGGAGTGTTGTTTTATTTTGTCGATAGCAAAATCGAGTGTACAATTGCCATCAAAATACTCGAATAACTCTTTGTATCCTACCGTGTTGAGTGAATTTAGGTGTCGTTTTGGATAAAAAGAGTGAGCTTCTTCCATTAACCCATCTCGCACCATTTCATCCACACGCGTATTTATTCGATTGTATAAATCAGTACATTCCCGTTCAAATCCAATCTTGATGATACGAAAAGGTCGCACTTTTTGGGGATTGGTTCGCAACGAGGAATATGGTTTCCCTGTCATCAAACACACCTCTAAAGCATGTATCACACGTTTTGGATTTTTTAAATCAACGATATGATAAAAATCCGGATCCAGTAGTTTAAGCTGTTGGCGTATGGGATCGAGTCCCTCGCGGTTATACAAATTTTGTATTTCTTGGCGCAGAGTTTCGTCGATGGTAGGAATTTCGTCAATCCCTTTACAAACGGCATCAATATAAAGCATAGAACCACCCGTCATGATTACATCGGTATGGCTTTGGTATAGTTTTTCTAAGCACGCTATGGCATCTTCCTCGTACTGGCTGGCACTATAATAATCTTCGGGCTCAAGCGTGGCTACAAAATAGTGTTTTACTTGTGCCAATTGCTGTTCGGTTGGCGCGGCAGTACCGATGGTCATACCACGAAATATTTGTCGTGAATCTGCCGACAGGATTGGGCAACCAAGTTTTTGGGCAGCTTGCAAACTCCACTCCGTTTTGCCTACTCCCGTGGGTCCGAGCAATACGAATAGGTTTTTCATTTAAAACAAATCAGACTCGTCCGGTGCTGCTCCCACATCGTCAAAACCGTCAAATCCTTCTCGGTCCAATTCGTCCATATCAAAAGATTCATCGCCAAAAAACGACTCATCCAAATCGCCCGAACTGATCTCGGCTTGAAACTCTTCAATGGTTTTTATTTGTTGTGGTGCATCGCCCGTGGAAAGTGTACATTGTGCCGTTTTTAGATTTTTTCCGGTAATGATTTCCGACAATTCGATATAGAGTGCTCTATCGTTGAGATAGTCGAAAACAAACATCAGTTTTTGTTTTTCGTCTTCGAGAAAATCATTCAAAACACATTCTTCCATTATGTAGGAGTCTTCGTCGGAATAGGTATCCATCTCCACCAAAGTAATCTCCTGTTTTTTGCGCCAAGCCGAATCGCATAAATAGAAGGATGCCATTTCTTTTTCGTCAAAATTGGTGCAAGCTACAATAGCGTGATAAAAATCTAAGAATGTGCCATTTGCATCAATTTTTATCTCTCTTTTGAAGTCGGCAACTTCGTCCGATAAGAGTAAGAATCTAAAAATCATGATGTGTATTATAATGTTTTATATTATTGATGATTCAAAGGTAATAAAAAAGATTGGTAATAGATGTACAATTTTGGTAAAATGGTGGTATCAATATTTTGTTAAATATTTTGAGCGAGCGGAAATAATACGAAATCACCGAATAAAATAATTGCTGTATGAAACTCAAGAATAAAAAGGATAAAAAATTGTTACAATATTAGGTTTTAGTTTTTTACGTCTGTCCACAACGAGTGGTTGTAACGAGATGACAACCCTTTTTTTGATTGATTTGAAGGAAAAATAATCGAGCAACAAATATTTATTCTTTATTTTTTTGCGAAAGTAGTTGGTAGATTCAGAAATATATAGTACTTTTGCATCGCTTTTCTTGAAAAAAGAGCGCATAAAATTCTTCCTTAGCTCAGTTGGTTAGAGCACCTGACTGTTAATCAGGGGGTCC
>CAZVWS010000053.1:0-14279 GCA_964631255.1 uncultured Dysgonomonadaceae bacterium
AGACGCGATGCATCGCGTCTTTACAGGTGTTCAATCAATCCTTCGGGCAGATTCATGCGGATTATTTTTTTATCGTCGTTGATTTCGAAGATAAAATCTTCCGTGGCGGGAATGAGAAGTTCGGTTTCTGACTTTTTCACGATAAACAGGGTGTTGATGGTGGCGGTATCCACGCTTTCGATAATGCCTAAATCACGCAAATACTGGTCGAAAACAGTGTAACCGATAAATAAATCCCAATCGGATGTTTCTTCTGCAATTCCTTTCGGAATTTGTTTGCGAAGCAAGTAAACGTGCAGGTTGGAAAATTTGGCGGCGCGGGTTTCATCGTCGATGTCTTCGAATTTTACGCGGGCGCCGGTATCGGTAATAAAAGTGATTTCTTCGATGAGAAAAGGGACGAAAATACCATCAATATCCAGAAAATAGAATTCGGTATCGATATAGGCGTACGCCGCTTTGTCGAAAACGAGCGAAATCTCACCCTTAATCCCGTGAGATTTCTGCAGTTTCCCGATTTTGATGACGTCGTCTCTGGCTATCATTATCGTTAATTTTGTGTGAGCGTGTAGGAACGCGATTTATCGCGTCTGCTATTTCCGTCGCTGCGCCTTTATTGTTTTCAGCCTCCGCTTGGAAGCAGCGCTTTTTACATCGGCAATGGAATAATTTTCGTTATCTAGCTGAATTTTTCCGCCCGAAAGTTCAAACAAATCGGCAATTATTTTTTCATCGTCAACATCCTTGTTCCATTGCGAATAAGACTTTTTCATTTGCGTGGTCAGTTGAACGATGAGAAAATCCTTCTTTTCTCCGTCTTCCATATCAGCAGCAATAACAATCATCTTTTCCAGCAATTTTCCGTAATGCCTGTATCTCATGGTGGCGCGGCTGTAATTGAGTTTATCGGGCGAAGTATTCAGGTCTTCTTCGGTAACCACTTCATACGGATAGTCGATATCGAGTTTGAAATCGGACATAATGGCCAGATGATCCCACAGAATGTGTTTGAAATCATTCACATCACGCAAATGCGGGAACATATTGCCCATAATATCCACCACGGCATAAGCGCATTTTTTGCGTTCTTCCCTGTCTTGGAGTATCACGCAATGATCCACCATATTCTGTATGTTTCTCCCGTATTCGGGCAAAACCAGTTTTTTCTTTTGAGTATTGTATATCATAATTTTAAAATTTATAAGCTAAACCTATGCCCAAAATCTGGCGGAATTGTACACGCGGGCCACGTGTAACGCCGTTTTCATCAATGTAATTCACATCGTCGTCGTAACGCAACGTGGTGTTGAATGTGGAACTCAGGTATTTGTTGATTTTCATACTCAATAGAACATCCCAGTCCACATCAATGTTCCCGAAACTCTTGTTGTAAGCGGTAAAGAAATCGGCTTTCGAGATCAAATCCACGTTTTCCATAATTTGCAGCTTAAACACCGTCTTCAAGTACGATCCGAATTCGCCCTTAAAGCGTTTTCCGGGATCAACGCCGAACATTCCGGCTTCCGAAAATTCATCATCGAAAACCCACGTAAATTTTGCAGCCAACGGCGAATAATAAAGCGAAAAATTATCGTTGGGCTTGTAATCCAACCCGAGAGAAAGCGTACCGTAACCCGGCGCCATAAAGTTGGATATGCGTTTAATGGGGGTTGCCGCGTAATTGTAGCCTTCGGCAAATTGAGTTTTAAAGTCGAAAAGGCCGGTGTAAAAGAGTTTTTCCTTTGCTTGATAACCCAGTTTTGATGCGAAATCGATTTTATCGGTGCTTTTTCTAACTCCGGTAGATGCCGTGCGGGCTAATCCGTAATCCAACGCGAGATTGTTTTCCCACGCCCATTTTCCCGATTTGTAAAGCAATCCGCCGTTAAGGTAAGCGTTTCCGGCAAGGGAGTTCTCGCCCCCGCCCGACCAGTTTTTGAGCGCCGTTTGTGAGAAATTAATGCCGGTAACACCTTCTAATTTCCATTTTGGATCTACTTGTACAGTGTCTTCGGTTGTCTGAGAATAAACGAATGTTGCCGCAGCAACAAACGCGATAACGAATAAAAATACTTTTTTCATAAATTTTGGCTTGTAATTATCTGAGCTTAAGCACATCGCCTTCTTCGGGAACGTACTCGTAGCTTTTCTTATTTAATCTGTATAAATTCCGGAGCTGAACGCCGTATTTCTGCGAAATGCTGTACATGGATTCGCCGATTTGAACCACGTGTTCAAAATAAGGCTGGTCGGCTCTCGGCTTTTTCTTTTGGAAATAAACGATATCGCCTTCGCTAAGCGGAAATCCTTCGGAAACTTCGTTGAACTTTAGCAAGTCTTTTTCCTTGAAACCGAATTCGTTGGCAATTCCGGCAAAAGTATCGCCGTTTACGGCAACCACATAAAGCAATCCGTGCGTTTTATAGGGCTGATGCGTCCAGTTTGTCTGTGCAATTTCCTGCTTTTTGGCCTGTTCTCTTTGTTGGCGGGTAACGCCGCGCCGGTAGTTTTTGTTATCGAATCGATACAACTCGTAATCTTCGATCAGTTTGATGAGTTTGTTGGCATAAGCCCGGTCGGTGGCGTATCCGGTTTTTTGCAAGCCGCGTGCCCAGCCTTTGTAATCGGTAATCGACAGATTGAAAAGTTCGCGATAGCGGCTTCCGGTGGTCAGAAATTCAGAATGATCGTCGTAGGAATCTTCCACACGACGGTATTTCCGGAAACAATCGTTTGGCGTATCGTCAGCCGCGTAAACCGATTCTCCGCGCCAGCCGCGATGGCATTTTATCCCGAAATGGTTGTTGGAACGACGTGCCAAATCGCTCATCCCCGCCCCGGATTCCAGAATTCCCTGCGCCAATTTGATGGACGCCGGAATCTTATAATCACTCATGTGCTTAACGGCAATTCCCGAATATTTATCGATATAATCTTCGTAAACCCGTAACCGGCTTTGTCCCAAAACCGAATCGGGAGCAAATAAACAAATCAAAAAGAGAGAAAGAATCGAAATATATCTATATTTGTAATGAAATCTCATTAAAGAAAGTATTTTTCATATTTCAATCAAAAAGAATGAAAGAAATAAATTTAACCACAAAGATAAGCGTTTATCTTTTAGATGAATGTACCGAAACCGAAAAAAAACTAATTGAAGAAGCAAAACAAGCCACTAAAAACGCTTATGCTCATTATTCCAATTTCAGGGTTGGAGCGGCTTTGCTTCTCGAAAACGGTGAAATAATAACGGGAAATAATCAGGAAAACGCAGCATACCCATCGGGATTATGCGCCGAACGCACGGCAGTTTTCTTTGCCAACGCCAATTATCCCGACCAAAAAGTGGTTGCCATTGCCGTTGCGGCTTACCATAACGGAAAATTCACAAAAGACGTGATAACGCCTTGTGGGGCTTGCCGGCAAGTGCTGCTGGAAGTGGAAAACCGGTACAAAACTCCTATGAGAATCTTGATGTACAGCGACGACGGAATTTACGTGGTGGATAGCATAAAAGATTTGCTGCCGCTGAGTTTTGGGGAGGGGATGATGGGAAGATGATGGGTGACGATACACCCAATCATCTTAAATCATGCCGTCTTAAGAATTTCAAAACACCTTCGAGTACTTGTGGCAATAGGGCCTGCCGCCTTTGTGAGCGTAATATTGCTGATGGTAGTTCTCTGCTTTCCAGAATGTTGAAACAGGCTTGAGCATGGTCGCTACTTTATATCCTTTGGCCGTTAAAATGCCGATGTATTTCTCGGCGATCTCTTTCTCCTGTGGAGTTGAGTAGAAAATGCAGGACAAATACTGAGGGCCGATATCGGGGCCTTGTCCGTTGGTTTGCGTGAAATCGTGCGTTTCGAAGAAAAGTTTCACCATTTCTTCGTACGTGGTTTCTGCCGGATCGAAAACGACTTCGGTGGTTTCCAAATGTCCGGTGTTTTTCTGACAAACCTGTTCGTAAGTGGGATTATCAACGTGTCCGCCCATAAAACCAACTGCCGTCGATTTCACGCCGTTGGCTTTCATGAAAAAATATTCCGTTCCCCAGAAACAACCCGATGCGATGTAAGTTTTTCGCAGTTGGGGATTATCGGCGGGAATAAATTTCATGGAAATGGAATTCACGCAATGTCGCGTTTGTTTCGGAGTGAAACCTTCACCCAGAAAAACGTGTCCCAAATGCGCTCCGCAGTTGTTGCAAAGGATTTCCGTACGGCGGCCGTCAGCATCGCGAACGCGTTTAACCGCACCTTCAATTTCATCGTCGAACGATGGCCATCCGCAATGTCCGTCAAATTTATCTTCCGACCGATACAGCGGCGCATCGCATCGTTTGCAAACGTAAGTTCCGGCATCGGTAACGTTCAACAACTTGCCCGTAAAAGGACGTTCGGTTCCTTTATGTAAAATTACAAACTCTTCTTCAGGAGTTAATTGATTGTATCCCATAGTCATATACTGTTTTAAATTGATTTCTTTCTTACTCTTCTGAGCACACGCTGCGAAAGTCGTGCCAACGAGAATCAGTAAAAAAACGATTCGTAAATATTTCATTTTCTGTGATTTTTAAACTAAAACACACCTTGTTACTAAACGTAACGCGCAAATCCGTACCATTTCCGGTACTTCAAATAATCCAAATTCCTATCGTTATCGAATGCTTCGCGCTCAAATCCGATATTTCTGTATGCCGCAAACCGGTCTTTGTAAATAATCCACTTAATTATCCATTCCGCAACGTACCAAACGTAAAACCCGATAACCATCAGTTCCAGCATCTGCCGGGTGTGAATCAACTCGTGATTGATAATTTGCCGGCTCAATTCCGCCTGTTCTTTTCTGGCAAAGACGATACCGAAAAGATTGATGGCGCGAAAACCCTTGAAGGGTAAATATTTTGAGTAAATAATCTTCAAGTCTTCAATGCTTTTACATTCAAAGTTAGGAACAATCTGTAAATTTTGTAACTTTGTAACCTTAAAAATAAATAAAACCAAAATGGACAAGATTTTTTCATCAGATTTACCTTATAAAGTAGCCGATATTTCACTGGCCGAATTCGGACGCAAAGAAATTGAAATTGCCGAACACGAAATGCCGGGATTGATGTCGATCCGCAAAAAATATGCATCGGAGAAACCGTTGAAAGGCGCTCGCGTAACAGGTTCGCTACACATGACCATACAAACTGCCGTGCTCATTGAAACGCTGGTTGATTTAGGCGCCGATGTGCGCTGGGCAAGTTGCAATATTTTTTCAACGCAAGATCACGCCGCCGCCGCGATAGCTGCCGCAGGCATTCCGGTTTTTGCGTGGAAAGGCGAAACGCTGGAAGAATACTGGTGGTGCACTGAAATGGCGCTGCGGTTCCCTGACGGAAAAGGGCCGAACCTAATTGTTGATGACGGTGGAGATGCGTCGTTGTTGGTGCATTTGGGATATCGGACAGAAATCGATGCCAAAACCATCGACAGGAAAGGCGCCAATCGCGAAGAACAGGTGATTCTGGATACGTTAAATCACATTCTGAAAGAAGACGGCCAACGCTGGCATCGCACGGTTGCCGAATTGAAAGGAATTTCGGAAGAAACCACAACGGGTGTTCACCGGTTGTATCAGATGATGGAGCGCGGCGAGTTGTTGGTTCCGGCCATTAATGTGAACGATTCGGTTACAAAATCGAAATTCGATAACTTGTACGGTTGCCGCGAATCGCTTGCCGATGGCATCAAACGCGCTACCGATGTAATGATAGCCGGCAAGGTGGTGGTTGTACTCGGTTATGGCGATGTGGGCAAGGGTTGTGCCAAATCTATGCGTTCTTACGGAGCACGTGTCATCGTTACCGAAATAGACCCCATTTGTGCGCTGCAAGCTGCTATGGAAGGTTTCAAAGTAACAACCATAGAAGATGCTTTGAGCGAAGGAAATATTTTTGTTACAACCACCGGAAATCGCGATGTGATAACCATCGAGCACATGCAACAGATGAAAGACCAATCCATTGTTTGCAACATCGGTCATTTCGACAACGAGATACAAGTGGATAAATTGGTAGAATTTCCGGGTATCCAACATCTGAACATCAAACCGCAGGTAGATAAATATACATTTCCCGCCGGCAATTCCATTTTTTTGTTGGCCGAAGGTCGTTTGGTAAATTTGGGATGTGCTACCGGTCATCCATCGTTCGTGATGAGCAATTCTTTTACAAACCAAACGTTGGCGCAAATCGATTTGTGGAAAAATAACTACAAGGTAGGCGTTTATCGCTTGCCCAAATATTTGGACGAAGAGGTTGCCCGATTGCATTTGGAGCAAATTGGAGTAAATTTGACCCGACTGACTCCCTCTCAGGCAGAATATATCGGTGTAAAAGTAGAAGGACCTTACAAACCCGAACATTATAGATATTAATTAGTTAGAAAAAACAGGCAAAAATAATATCAAATTTATTGTTATTTCTTTTGCATATTAAAAATAAAGATTTTATCTTTGCACTCGCTTTTGAAAGAAAGCACTTAGGCTGATTCGCTAGCTCAGCAGGTAGAGCACATCCCTTTTAAGGATGGGGTCCTGGGTTCGAGCCCCAGGCGGATCACGAAAAACAAACGCAAAATTAAGAAAAGTCCTGATTATCAATGATAATTGGGACTTTTTGTTTTTAGAAAAGTAGCAAAAAAGTGCGGTTTTGGGCATATTTTACGAGTATAAATCGTGGGACTTTTTATTTTGGATTTTAGTCCTACGATTTAGGATTTAATTCTTTGATTAGCATTGTTTTACATAGTTTTATTTTGAACCGAAATACATAATTTTGTCTCATTAAAACTATGTAAAAATGAAAAGAAAAACCTTTACCGTATTGTTCTTTATCAAAAAGGACAAACTATTGAAAAATGGGGAAGCGCCCGTGCGAATGAGAATTACCGTTGATAGGCGTATTGTGGATATTTCCGTGAAAAGAAGTTGTCCTCCGAATTTGTGGAATCAAGCCAAAGAGTGTTTGCGTGGAAAAGACCGACTTTCTAATATGCTGAATCGATATCTCGAAATTACACGTTCAAAAAATTCATCAAATCTACCGTCAATTAGAAACTGCCGGCAAGAATATTACAGCAGAAATTATCAGAAACATATATTACGGTATTGATGAAGAAAAGAAAACTTTGTTTGAAGTTTTTGAGAAACACAACCTCCAAATCCGCCAACTTATCGGCAAAGGGTTTGTGGAAAAAACTGTTCCTTGTTATGCTGATTATGCAAGCTCGTTGGTTGTAAATTACAATGGAGGTATCTTTAAATGTACAGCACGTGACTTTGCTCCCAAAAACAGACTTGGTGTTTTAGAAACTAATGGTGATGTAACATTTAATCAAAACTACTCAAAAAGGATCTCTCAAAGATTCAATACAGATTGTTTCAATTGCAAAATTCTTCCAATTTGCACGGTATGCTCACAGAAGCGATACGAAGCAAACAATATCAACAAATGCCCTATTAGTATTACAGAACAAGACAAAGACAATCAAATATATTATCGCTTACAATCTTTAAGCTACCAGTATTCTTAATTGTAGAT
Source organism: uncultured Dysgonomonadaceae bacterium (assembly GCA_964631255.1). Classification (GTDB taxonomy): domain Bacteria; phylum Bacteroidota; class Bacteroidia; order Bacteroidales; family Dysgonomonadaceae; genus JBGZFC01. Next base: position 7,592 of record CAZVWS010000053.1, read on the forward strand.
AATTGAAATATATTGTAACCAATTTTTAATATGATTAGTCTTATTTGTAATAATAACCCAACAAAAAAACATTTAAATGAAAACAACAATTACAATCCTTTTCGCGATGCTTTTTGCTATCGCCACGCTTTCAGCTCAATCCATTACGGGCACAGTTATCGACACGGAAAACCAACCCATTGAGTTTGCCAATATTGTATTGATGGAAAACGATTCCGTTTTTGTTTATGGAGCGGCATCAGACACAAACGGCAGCTTCAGCCTCGCTATGCCACAAAAGACAGGCAATTACACATTATTGCTAAGGTGTATCGGCTTTGAAGAAAAATCAATGTCTATCCGTTTCCAAAAAAGCGATATAAATATGGGAAAGATTTCACTAACGCCCGCATCGCACCAGTTGACAGAAGTTGTTGTGGAAGCCAATCGCATACGGAAAAAAGCGGGAGGCTATCTTGTCAATTTGAAAGGAGAAGAATTAGCCAAAGGGAAGCAAACCTTAGAATTGCTAAAGTTTCTTCCCGGCATAACATCAGAAGATGGTAAACTAAAAGTATTAGGACAAAACATTTCCGTAATTTATCTGGACGGTGTGCAAATATCCGGACAAAAAGAGCTTGAATCGATTCCCGCCGAGATATTACAATCTGCTGAAATAGATTATATTGCACGAAGTAGTGAGTTGGCGGGAAATAAAGGTGCGGTAATCCACATCAAAATGGCAAAACAACCCGAAGGAGGCTACTATGGTAGTATATTGGGAGGTAGTTCTGTTATGACAAAATATGGATATGGCGGCGAGTTTGCATCATCAACATTCAATTATCGTTATAAGAAACTAAGCGTCTTTAATAGTTTGCTCTACAATCACCAAAAATCTGTAGGAGATTTTGAAACATACCGAATGTTGAAGGAAACGGGAATAGAAACAAATTCAACCGAAGAAATAATAAATAGGAGCAGATATCTATATAACCGATTGAGCTTAACGTATGATATAGCTGATAACAAAACACTTGGTACATCATTTTTTTTCTCGAAAGACAATGCCAATCCATTTTACAATGTGCTGTCTACTGATATTATTGGTGGAATTTCTACCCAGCAAAAAACAACGATTGAAAGTCCTTACACGAATGACCAATACCAAATAACTACAAAATATAATTGGATTACCGATGACAGAGGGAGCGAATTTGCAGTTGCGATTGATTACCTTCGCAACAACGAAAAACAAAATATGAAGGCTACTTTTACAAACGATTCTTATTCTGATATTTCTGAAAATCATTCTCGTCAAAATACCAATATGTACAAAGGTAATATTTCATTCAACAAAAAATTTCAATCGGGATACGCATTGAATATCGGAGCCGATTATCGTTATATACATACAAATTACATCTTGTCAAATAGATACAATGCTTACGAAAAATCGAAATCGAATGGACAAATGCCCGCTGTTTACAGCGAATTTTCCGGTGCAAGAAACAATCTCCGATACCAATTGGGAGTGCGAATACAGCAAAATAAAATTCAGTATGAAGTGCCGGGTACAAATATAAATAATTCTCATTCTCAATGGGGCGTTTTCCCATCGGTAAATTTAATGTATATGCTAAATCCGGAAAAAGGACACATCTTGATGTTATCGTACAAAAGAAGCATCGAAGATATCCCGTATAGTGCCATCAGTCCCTACAAAAACTTCAGCAGCAATTATTTCTACACTACCGGAAACCCCGATTTAATATCGCCCAAACAGGATATGTTGTTTGCTGTTTTGAATTTGTTTAATTCGGTAACTTTAAACGGTATGTACATGCACACACGAAACCATATATATTTTGCCACAGAGATTGATGCCGACAATCCATTGATGAGTTACACCATACCAAAAAACGGAATAAACGAATCTATTTTAGGAATTGGGTTAGAGGGTAGAATAGATATTGCGAAATGGTGGAAGTTGAAAGCCTCGGCGCGATATATGTCCTATTCGGCACATACCGAGTTATACAATGAGAAAAACCAGTCAAAGTATTTCTACTCGGTAAATAATAATTTTACATTCTCAAAAAATTCTGGTGCAACACTCGAAGCATTTCTTGAACCTACTCATCATTTTAGAGACAAAATTTTACGAACTGTTTACGATGTAAACGGAAGCCTGTACAAGAAATTTCTCAACGACAAACTGGAAGCACGGCTCAATTTTAAACTTTTTCGCAAAGGTAGGGTACTCGAAACCAATACCCACCAACAGTTATACATAACCAAAAACAATACAAACGAGCAATATTTTAGGTTGTCGCTAACCTATTTCTTCAAAGGCGGCAAAAGTGTAAATGTAAAAAACACCGGACGTATTCAGGATTACAATAAAATAGAAGATATAAAATAAATTTTTTCAATGTCCTTCCCCCACATCCACCAACAACACAGAAATCGCCGAACTGAAATCGGCAATCGAAAACTCGCTCGAAAACCAATCCGAGAAATTGGAAAGCCTAAAAATACTCGTGCAAAAAGAGAAACGAAAAATCGAATTTACGCCTACTTCCACCTTCGGAATGGAGTTTTTTCTTTCATTGATGGTTATTCTTATGGCACTGGTTGTTTGGAATAATTCACTGCGGAACCAAAACGCTTCGCTTTCTGACAACGATTTGAAATTCCGTTACATCCAAATGCAGGGAAATGCCACCGCCGACGATTTTGCGGAATTGGACAGTCTATTTTATTTCAATAGAAACAACAAGAAAATCAAAGCACTACGCAAACATGTGGAAGCGTTTGAGGAAAGCGTCAGGCAGCGGGCAAGGATTTTGGAGCAGGAGGAGAGGTTGAGAAAACAAAGGACGCAATTGGAAAATAAAATGCGGAAACCGTAAAATACACACTTTTGTGTATTGCTCAACAAAATTATACTACCGACCTTTGCATTTTAATTAAGAAAACAAGAGATAATCAATCAATACAAAAAGATAAATGGAAACAAATTTAGAAGAAAGATACAGCAGAAATCGCATTTACGTTCGCCCCGAAGACCAAAAGATGATGAAACATTATCGGATTTTGCTGGGCGGCGCAGGCATCGGCAGTATTATTGCCGAGTGTGCATTGCGGTTTGGATTTGAAAACATCACTATCGTGGATGGCGATGTGGTGGAATTATCCAACCTTAACCGTCAAAACTATTTGATGTCGGATATTGGGAAGCCAAAAGCAGAAGCGTTGAAAGAACGCCTGTTGGCTATCAATCCCGAAGCCAATATCACGGCAATCAACGCGTTTATTGACGAAAACAACGTGGAAGAACTGGTAAAAGACGTGGACATTGCCATCAATGCTTTGGATTTCAAATCTGAAATTCCCTTTGTCTTTGATGAATGGTGTCAGAAATACAATGTGCCGGTCATTCATCCGTACAATATCGGCTGGGGCGGATTGGTGTTCGTGGTAAAACCGGACGGCATTCAACTCACAAATTTTTCGCGCGACCCGAAAGATTTTGAACTCCGCTTGGTAGAACACGTAACCAATTATTTTAAGTTTTGGGTACAACCCAAACCGTGGATTGAAAAATTGGTTACGGAATTTAAAAACGAAAAATCGATACTTCCACCACCGCAATTGTCTGTTGCCTCGTGGTTAGTGGGCGGACAAGTAACCAATATTATGTTTTGGATTGCTACCGGGCAGGAAGTAAAACGCTATCCCAAATTTTACCTATCGACGATTATTGACGATAGAAATTGATTTTATTAAAACAGTTATATCAATTTTTTATTCACTGCTACTGAAATTGCTTCGGTAATACTTCCTACTTCTAATTTGTCGAAAATCTGCCGTTTGTATCCTTTGACAGTATCTAACGATTTACACATTTGTACTGAAATTTCATTCATCGTATGTCCCTGTGCTGATAGGCATAATACTTCTTTTTCGTATTCTTTCAAATCCACATCCATACGTTCAGTCCAACTGTGTGTCTCTAAACAATACTGCCAGCACACGTTATACCCCGTTCGTGTTACCTCAATATTTCCAATGTCTGTATTTGAGGATAATGATGCGGTGCAAAGTGCCAGCCAAATTTCGCCGTTATCGGTTAAGTACAAGGGTGTTATTTTATGATTTATAAGTAGTTTTTGACCCTTGGGCTGTTTAATCTGAAAATCATAACTGAGCGTGTATTCCAATCTGTTTTCAGCAGGAATATCTTTTGCAAAAGTAAATCCGGCACGGTTAATCTCCAATAGCAAGGGCAAATTGCTTTCCGGAACTTGGTTAAGATAAAATTCATATCCCATTTCCCACACCTCTTCTGCCGTTTTCCCGCATAAAAACAAAGGATTGTCCGAAACATAAAGAAAATTCTTCTTGTAATAGTCAATCACGTAAATACTTTTATAGGTGCAACGAGCAAACGCATCCAAAAACTGAACGTACATCTTTATTGGAGCGTAATACTCATCGGGAATGAATGCTATTTTATTTTCATCTATGAAAAAGTCGTCTTTCTTAGCCATAAGCTATTGATTTTTAATTTGAATATGCAAAGTTAGGAAAAAAACAGATAACAATCAAGAATATACACTTTTGTGTGTTTTTCACACAAACTGAGCAAATACACACTTTTGTGTATGTTGTAATAAAAAAGCAAGGTGTATCTTTGCAAAAACAAAAAAATCAGAATTAACGAGCCGATTATTTTGTAGTGCGCAATATACAAAGAAAGAGGTAATTTAATTCAATTACAAATCATAAATATTTATTATAACAAGAAAAATGAACATGAAACAATTATTATTAGCAGCTATGTTATTGATAGCTTGTAGTAGTGCCAATGCACAGTTTAAATTTGGAGTAAAAGCCGGGCTTGTACATTCCGGCATAACATCGAAAACCGACTATAAAGCAAATGTTTTGCTAAACGAGAGAGACAAAACAACAGCCTATTTTTCGGGCGGTGCTGTGGGCGAGTATTGGTTCAATAAATCTTCTGAAAACAAAAACTACTCACTAATTCATGCCGAGTTGAAATGGACACGTCGCGGTGCTGCACTATTTGCCCCTGCTGACTCTCCCATGAATTCTATTATAGATAAAGAGGTTTTCCAATTAGATTATTTGGAGTTGCCTGTAACTTATGGTTATAACATTGGTATTATGAAAAATATGCGTACCGTTCTTAGAGGTGGTGCTTACCTTGGTTTTGGTATTGGTGGCAAACGTCATATAGAATCGGAATTGAGTCTTGGGCAAGGTGCTGCAGCTGGAACAGTATCTCCTTTTGAGCATCTAACTGTAAATGTAACTCAATTTGCACAATTTCTACCTTATAATAGATTCGATACAGGTTTGACTTTTGGTATTGATCTGTTTTACGACCGCTATTTCCTTTCTTGCGATTATCAGCACGGTTTTGTAGAACTGGTTTCGTATAATAAGGCGGGCGATATTAAAAACCGAAACTTAGTGTTTTCGGCAGGAGTAATTTTTTAACTCTACTTTTTTAATAATAAAGTTCTTTCGAGCGGAGTATATTTTTGTAATATACTTCGCTTATTATGCAACCTAAACGTTGGGGTTATACAACCTAAGCGACGGGGTTCACAACCTAAACGTTGGGGTTATGCAACCTAAATGTTGGGGTTATGCAACCTAAACGACGGGGTTCGCAACCTAAATGTTGGGGTTATACAACCCCAACGGAACAGTAGAGAACCCGGCTGTTGGCTGTTGGAAAATCGTAAATGCCAAAAAGACACGTTCTAAAAAAAGTGGCTCCACACTACTGCACGAAGTATTGGGTGTTAATATTATCTCATTAATCAGAATTTTTTTTGTATTTTTGAACTTTGCAAATAAAGTCAATAAAACCGTTCCGTGAGTCGTAGTTATAAGTTTAATGGTCGCTATACGATGCAAACGAGCAACAACAGAGTGGCAAACTTACTATGGAATCGATTAATAATGAAAATGGAACATTTATATTCTATAGAGACAAAGAACAAAGACAAGTAGTAGTTCAATTGAAATGAAATTCCTTCCGATGATTTTTTTACTGATTCTCGTTAGCTGCAATTCAACAATTAACGAGAATCTTATAAACTTTGAAATAGACAATAGTTTCGATGTAAGCGGTACTTTTTTTTCAGAAGATAGTTCTTATATATATTTCGCTAAAAGAAAATTCAATCCATGTATCATTCTATTTGATGAAAAAGGAACGAGATTAGATTCTATATCTCTGAGCAAAGCAGAACAAAAACTGAGCGAAATAACCAATGTGTGGATGCATTCACCCGATACGATTTTTACATACTCTTATTTGACAAATACAATGGTAATTCTTGACAATTTAGGAAAAATACGAAGTGTAAAAAACAGGAATGAAATTATGGATGATGCGGGGCAGGTTTATGAACTTTATCCTCCTTACGGAAATATTGATGTAGCCGATAATGTGGTGTTTACAGCATGTCTTTTAAAAAAATATGATGATGAATATGGATTTTGGGATAGTTTTTCCGGTTATTCCCAAAATATGAAAAACGGATATTTGATTTATAATGAAGCCAACGGATTTGGACTTAAAAAAACGGAGCTTGAAGGTTATCTTGACTGTATTAGCCCGTAATAACCGAGCACTTTAATTTTATTTAATTTAATTTATTAC
>CAZVWS010000054.1:0-13315 GCA_964631255.1 uncultured Dysgonomonadaceae bacterium
CTTACCTGCCGAATTTGCTGGCCTTGATCGTTTCGAAGCACGCAAGCAGATTGTAACCGCTATGCAGGCTGCCGATTTACTGGTGAGCATTGATGATCACGCCCTGAAAACGCCGCGCGGCGACCGTTCGGGGGCAGTGATCGAGCCTTGGCTCACCGACCAGTGGTATGTATCTACCAAGCCATTAGCAGAACCTGCAATTGCGGCAGTAGAAGACGGTCAAATTCAATTTGTGCCCAAGCAATACGAAAATATGTACTTCAGCTGGATGCGCGATATCAAAGACTGGTGCATCAGCCGCCAACTTTGGTGGGGGCACCAAATTCCGGCGTATTATGCCACCCCCCTCAATCCCCCCGAAGGGGGAACTGCACAGCAAGTAATTATTGTTGCTGAGAGCGAAGAAAAAGCGAGGGAAATCGCAGACAAACACCCCTCTTTGGGAGGGGTCGGGGGAGGCTATACGTTGCGACAAGACGAAGATTGCCTCGACACGTGGTTCTCTTCGTGGTTGTGGCCCATTTCGGTATTCGACGGAATCAATCATCCCCACAACCCCGAAATTGACTACTACTACCCCACCAACGATTTGGTAACCGGTCCCGATATTATCTTCTTCTGGGTGGCGCGCATGATTATGGCGGGATACGAATACCGCCAAACACCCTGTTTCAACAACGTATATTTCACGGGAATCGTTCGCGATATACAAGGCCGGAAAATGTCGAAACAGTTGGGAAACTCGCCCGACCCCATCCAATTGATGGAAAAACACGGCGCCGATGGCGTGCGCATGGGTATGTTGCTGGCATCGTCGGCCGGAAACGATTTGCTTTTCGATGAATCGCTTTGCGAACAAGGACGAAATTTTAACAACAAAATATGGAACGCTTTCCGATTGGTAAAAGGTTGGGACGTGAACGAAACAATTGAACAACCCGAAACAGCCAAAATTGCCATTCAATGGTTCGATAATGTGTTATCGAAGGCCATACTGGAGTTAGACGATTTGTTTGGAAAATACCGTTTATCGGAAGCTCTGATGACCGTTTACAAACTTTTCTGGGACGAATTTTCGTCGTGGTATCTCGAATTGGTGAAACCCGCCTACCAACAACCCATCGACCGGGCCACCTACGAAGCCACCCTGTCGTTTTTCGACAGTCTGTTGCGCTTGTTGCACCCCTTTATGCCCTTCATCACCGAAGAGCTGTGGCAAGCAATAACGGAGAGAAAATCGGGCGAAAGCATTATGACATCGTCCTTGCCCCAAGCCAAAGACGTGGACGAAAACTTCGTAACCGATTTCGAAACCACCAAACAAATTATTGCTGGAATCCGCACCATTCGTTTGCAGAAAAATATTCCCAACAAGGAAGAGCTATCCTTGCAAATAATTGGCAACCACGACGACAGATTCAACCCGGCCGTTGCTAAAATGGCAAACCTTTCGTCCATACAAACAGTAACGGAAAAAGCAGCGGGAGCAATCGGGTTCTTGGTAGGCACCACCGAATTTGTGGTTCCCATGAGCGACAAAATAGACATGGAAGCAGAGTTAGAGAAACTGAAAACAGAACTCAGTTATACCGAAGGATTTTTGCAATCGGTGCAAAAAAAACTGAGTAACGAACGGTTTGTGCAGAACGCGAAACCCGAAATTGTGGAAAACGAACGCAAAAAACAAGCCGATGCCGAAAGCAAAATCGCATTGCTGAAAGAAAATATACAGGCATTGGAAAAATAGCTATCAAAAAAAATGGATTTAGAAAAAGTGTTGCAATTTCGTCGTTCGGTGCGCTATTTCGACGAAGAAAAAGAGTTGGATACCCAAAAAGTGAAGCATTGTATCCAACTGGCTACACTTGCTCCAACCAGTTCCAACATGCAACTTTGGGAGTTTTACCACATCACGGATGCCGAAACAATGAAAAAACTGTCGCACGCTTGCCTCGACCAACGTGCAACTGAAACTGCCAAGCAAATAGTTGTTTTTGTAACACGCCGCGATTTGCACCGAAAACGCGCCAAAGCCGTACTGGATTTCGAGAAATATAACATTGCCCGCTACAGCCCAAAAGAGCGGCAAGAAGCCCGTTGGAAAGACCGACTCAAATATTACAACGGCGTTATGCCATTCATTTACAGTCGCTTTTTCTTCATGTTAGGCTGGCTCAGAAAACTATTGGCTACAAGCATCAGCCTGTTTCGCCCGATGGTAACCTCTGTTTCCGAAAGCGATATGCGCGTGGTTGTCCACAAAACCTGCGGGCTTGCAGCGCAAACATTCATGATTGCCATGGCAAACGAGGGTTACGACACGTGTCCGCTCGAAGGATTCGATAGCAGACGGATAAAAAAAATCCTGAAACTCCCCTGCTCTGCCGAAATAAACATGGTGATTCCCTGCGGCATACGCAAAGGAACGCGCGGCATTTGGGGCGAACGATTCCGAGTTCCTTTTGAGGAAGTTTATAAGGAAATATAAAAGAAAAATCTTTTCTAAAACTCCAAATAAGGTCTCAGCCTCTCAATATCTTCCGAAGTAAATTCGTCCAGCATAGCTAAGACATCTATCGATTGAATATTACCGGTTCTTCGGCGCAAATTTACAATTGCCTGCACCTGCTTGTAGCTCAAATAAGGATGACTAAGCAACTCTTTAAATTCCAGTTTATTGATGGCTATTTTTTTGAAATTTTCATCGACCTGAATGTACGGCGAAATACGATAAAACATTTCATTGTCCACACCGTAAACCTCTTTCAATTGCTCTATAGAAGCAAATCCTCCCAATCTGTTTTGGTATTTTACAATGCGCGAAGCAAAAGAACTGCCAATTCCCGGTATTTTTTTCCACTGTACGGTATCGGTTGAGTTTAGTGAGATTTTTTCGCCCGTGGCGAGTTTTTCTTGGCGTGGAAAAGAGGATTGCGTAGGACTTTCGTACCGATTATTGTACGAGGAGGAGGTTGAGCTCGATTTTTTCCATCTATTGTCTGAATAGTTGTTTTTCTTGTAGCTGTTTTGTGTATAACTTTCTCGTTCTAAGGCAATTTGTTTTTCGTACGAGTGCTGAAATTCTTCAAACTGATTGATAAGTGAATCGTTTTGTACCCGCACCACATCCGATGAAAATCGCTGCTGTAACAAAATATTGAGCAACAAAACCAACAGAATCATTGCCAGCAATATTATTATTGCCAGTTGTTCGCCTCGTTGATAATACAAATAATCTTTCCACTTCATGTTGTGCCGATTTGGTTATGCAAAGATATATATCTGAACGATTAAAACAAGAATTTAATCCTCACGAAATGAGATGTATATATTGGTGGAATTATTTGTTTCTGTCCAAATTCATCATTTTCAAAACAAAAATGCTGTTTGGCAATTCCATCGCGTTTTTTATGCAACTCGTTATCGAGTTCATAACAACATCGTACTCGCCAAAAACTTGTGTTGACATGCTGTTTGGTTTCACTACAATTCCTTCACATGCACTCAATTGGGCAATAAATTTTTTGATCGGAGCTTTATATTCCTCATTGAGTGGATAATAGCTTATTTCAACGGAAACTTTCATTTTGTAATATTTTTTTCAATTGTTTTTTCTTTGCGTGGTTTTATCCGGCCACATTCGTTTTTATACCCAACTCCCCTACTCTGTCGGCAATTTTTCGTAACTCTTCTACAGAGACTTTTTGGAGCTGTTTAGCGGGCGTTTCGCGGTCGATGGTGTAAATCATCACTTCGAGCGGATTAAGCTCTCTGACGAGCTGCAACCATGCCGAAACTTCTTCTTCGGTGGTGTTGTCGATTTGTTGCCCTTCAAACTCGCCTCGCAGAAACATGGTTTGCAAGATGAAATTGCCCTCGAAGCGTTTGTACAACTCTACCTGTTTGGCAACGGAATAATCGGGTGTATTGGGGCGGTCGACCAACCGAACGGTTTCATCAAAAGCCGAATCGAGTTTCAGAATTTGGTTGTCCACTTTTTTTAATGCTTCAAATACAAGGGGTTTGCTCACGTTCATACCGTTGGTAAGCACGCTTATTTTTGCTTCGGGCACGAATTTGTTTCTCAAGAGAATGGTGTCCTCGATAATTCCGGCAAATTCCGGATGCATGGTTGGCTCGCCATTTCCGGCAAAAGTAATGACATCCAATTTAATTCCCTCTTGTTGAATCGATTGCAGTTTATCTTCCATGGCTGCGCGTACGTTTTCCCGGTCGGGCAGTTTGGTGCGTGTGCGGAAATCTTTGTTGAAACCACATTCGCAATAGATGCAATCGAATGAACACAATTTGCCGTCGTAAGGCAACAGGTTTACACCCAATGACGAACCCATTCTGCGACTGTGAATGGGACCGTACACTATTTCGTGAAAAAGAATGGTTGACATTTTGTATAATTTTAAATGAGTACAATATGCTAATATGCCAGTTGATTGTTTACAAAATTAGTATTAATCTTTCATTTATGCCTAAATTACTGCTAATATTTAAAGAATAATGAGTTTACATCAAAAAATCCCTACAATACTATCCACTCCAAACCCAATCAGCAGATACCGCAAAAATTTCCCGATAGTCATCGAAATCATCACCATCGGCACGTTTGCCCGCATAAAGCCCAATGCTACCAAAATTACATCGCCTACGGCGGGAAGAAACCCGAAAAAGCCCATTACAGCACCTCTCCCGTGCAACCAACCAATCATTTTATTTATCTTTTCGGGTTTTATTTTGAACCATTTTTCTAACCATTCGGTTTTTCCCAAATGACCGATATAATAGCATGTTGCACCCCCGGCAGCATTGCCGATGGTAGCATAAAAAACGCAGCTCCAAACATCCATTCCCGCAGCAATCAGTGCCGCAAAAACTACTTCGGAACCAAGCGGGAGAATTGTTGCTGCCAAAAACGATGCCAACAACAAACCCCAATAACCATATTCTGCTAATCCGTCAAGCATTTCGTGGTGCGGGTTACGGGTTACGAGATTCGAGTTTTGTAGTGTAATCGGTGAAAAAAACGAAAAATATTAAATTCATTCTGATATTTTACAAGTAAATAAATATTAACCAAGATATTTTCTAATCCTAAAAAAAGCATCTTTATCGTGAACGTGGAAGTTCTTTTTTGAAACTATTTCTGAATAAATATCAGAAAGATTGGTATAATCTTTATTTCCAGATAATTTAGCAGAAATAAGACCAATGATGCAATGTATATTCATCCCGGAACAATTCGGATTATATTCATCTGTAGGATACGTATTGTACATTTCATCAATTTTTTCAATGCTTGAGTATTCATTAAAATAAAGCTTTCCGTAATTCACAAATAGACTTTCGATAAGACTTTTTGCTTTATTAATACAATCTAAATTTGTAACACTAATTCTATCCTCATCATTTAATTGCATTTGCCAAACAGTATCTTCTGTGATTTCATTATTTAAATATTTTTTTAGAACAAATAAATTCATAAATGCTGTTTTATTAAATGAGTAATTATTTATCTTGGCAACTTCTATGATATCAAATAAATCTATTGAAACAATCGGAAATAAATGTATTTCATCAGCCCAGCTATTATAGGTAAAATAAAATTTTAGTTCTCTATCCTTGTTTTTGGAGGTCAAGCTAAAATCTTTGTATGATACCTTGAAGCTTTTTAATTCGGATAATTGGACTATCTCATCCAAAAGCCACTTTTTTATAACAGATATTTTCATAAATTTTATTCCGCTAATCCGTCAAGCATATTCCGGCTGTTAGCTTTTAGCCATTGGCTGTTGGCTCTGATTAGTAATAATGAGCCTTCGTAACAATGACTTAGCTGTTTTTATATTATTATATTTCCTGTTTTTTAATTACACTGCTATTTCGCTAATAGCCAATAGCCAACAGCTATTTTCAATGCGCTTCCAGCCAATTCTCCCCTACTCCCACGTCCGTTTTTAGCGGAACACGCAGTTTATACGCGTTTTCCATCTCTTGCGTTACGATTTGGCGAATTTCGGCAAGTTCGTTTACGGGAACGTTAAAGTTGAGTTCGTCGTGCACCTGAAGAATCATTTTCGATTGCAATTTTTTCTCCTCCAAAAGGTTGAAAATACGAACCATCGCAATTTTTATAATATCCGCCGCGCTTCCCTGTATGGGGGCGTTGATGGCGTTTCGCTCGGCATACCCACGCACGATGGCGTTTTTGGAGTTGATGTCCGCCAAAAATCGCTTGCGACCTGAAATTGTTTCCACAAAGCCATTTTCGCGCGCTCGGGCAATGCTTTCGTCCATATATTCTTTCACTTGCGGGAACGTCTCAAAATATCCGTCGATCAGTTCTTTGGCTTCGCCACGAGGAATATTGAGTCGCTCCGACAATCCGAAAACGGAAATGCCGTAAATAATACCGAAATTGGCGGTTTTGGCTTTCCGACGCATATCCGAGGTTACCTCTTCGATGGGTATTTTGTATATTTTGGCTGCCGTAGCGGCGTGAATATCTTGTCCGTGTGCAAATGCTTCCAGCATATTTTTATCGCCGCTCAGGTGTGCCATAATGCGCAGTTCGATTTGCGAATAGTCGGCAGAGACAAACGTGCAACCGGCATCGGGGATAAAAACTTTGCGCATCTCTTTGCCGCGCTCGTCTCGAATGGGGATGTTTTGCAAATTGGGATTCGTGCTGCTCAAACGTCCTGTGGCGGCAACGGTTTGGTTGAACGAGGTGTGTATTTTGCCCGATTTGGGATTTATCAGCAACGGAAACGCGTCGATATACGTGCTTAGCAGCTTCTTCAATCCGCGTTGTTCCAATATTTTCTCGATAATGGGATGTTTGTTGCGTAGTTTTTGCAGTTCGTCTTCGCTTGTGCTGTATTGTCCGGTTTTGGTTTTTTTGGCTTTTTCAACAATGCGCATCCGGTCAAAAAGCACTTCGCCAATCTGTTTGGGTGAGTTCACGTTGAAATCCAACCCCGCCATTTCTATAATCTCTTTTTCTACCAAAACCAGTTCGTTTGTTAGCTCTTTGGATAGTTCGCTGAGCGCGTTCAAATCCAATCTGACACCCGTCCACTCCATATCGGCAAGTACGTAGATAAGCGGAAGTTCGATGTGGTAGAGCAAGTCCGAAAGATTGTTTGCGGCGATTTCTTTCTCTAAAATATTTTTGAGTTTGAGTGTAATATCGGCATCTTCGGCAGCATAATCGCTCACGGTTTCGGGCGCGACGTCGCGCATCGATTTCTGATTTTTTCCGCGTGCGCCAATCAACTCTTCAATATGGATGGTTTTATATTTTAGATAAGTCTCTGCCATATAGTCCATTCCGTGCCGCAACTCGGGATTGAGCAGATAATGCGCAATCATCGTGTCAAAGAGCTTTCCTTTTATTCGGATATCGTAATTGCGGAGCGACAAAATATCGTATTTCACATTTTGACCGACTTTTTCGATGTTTTCGTTTTCAAAAAAAGGACGAAAAATTTCCACTTGTTTTTGTGCTTCCTCCCTGTTTTCGGAAATGGGAACATAATAGGCTTCGCCTTCCCGGTAAGCAAAAGACAGACCAACCAACTCGCTCAAAATTGGGTCTACATCGGTGGTTTCCGTATCGAAACAGACCGATTTTTGCGCACAAAGTGTTTCGTTCAGTTGCTGCATCTCAGTTTCGCCCTGCACCAGCTTGTACGTGTGTGGTGTAGAGTGAATATCGGTGAAGTTGGTAGGCAAATCCGGGACAATTTCTTCCGGCTGAGGCGATTCTTCGAACATGGAAAACAAATCGCCTTGCTGCGGATTTTTGGAAACGATTTTTGCCGAAGGCTCTTGTTTGAGCACGCGTGCGATAAGTGTACGAAACTCCAACTCGTTGAAAATGGTTTTGATGGCGTCTTCGTTCAGCTCTTTTCTCTCTAAATCGCTCTCTTCCACTTCAATGGGAACGTCGATTTTTATGGTAGCCAAAAATTTGGAAAACAGGATTTGTTCTCTGTTTTCCTCTATTTTTGTTTTCAATGCACCTTTTAGTTTATTCGTGTTTTCGAGCAGATTTTCTATCGACCCAAACTCGGCAAGCAATTTGGCAGCTGTTTTCTCTCCCACCCCGGGACAACCGGGGATATTATCGGACGCATCGCCCATCAATCCCAACAAATCAATCATTTGATTAGGATTGGAAAGACCATATTTCTCCATTACCTTTTTCTCATCCAACACATCAAAATCGTTGCTTCCGTATTTCGGTTTGTAAATAAAAACGTGCGGTTCAACCAGTTGTCCGTAATCCTTATCGGGCGTCATCATATACACATCAAATCGCTCTTTATCTGCACGTTTGGCGATGGTTCCAATGACATCATCCGCTTCAAATCCCATCACTTCGAGCACGGGAATGTTGTAAGCACGCAAAATATCTTTGATGATTGGCACAGATGCTTTTATGTCCTCGGGTGTGGCTTCACGCTGCGCTTTGTATGCTTCGAACTCGGTATGGCGAAAAGTGGGACCCGGCGGATCGAACGCCACGGCAATGTGTGATGGATTTTCTTTGCGAAGCACTTCTTCCAACGTGTTTACAAATCCAAAAATGGCCGAGGTGTTCTGACCTTTCGAGTTTACGCGCGGATTTTTGATAAATGCGTAATAAGATCTGTAAATCAGAGCATAAGCATCTAATAAGAACAATTTATATTTTTTCATTTAAGTAAAATTTTCATTTTAAACCGTAAAGTTACAAATATTTGATGGCTTTGATATGATTTATTTTTAAATTTGTGCTTTTAATTCGGTACTAATGGACGAAAGTCAGGTTATAAGAGAATCACTTCGAGAAGAATTTGCCCGGTTTGACATTTATCTGCAACAAGCATTGAAAAATGACAACGGGAGAATTTCCGAAATCATCAAGCATTCTTTCAAAGTGGATGGCAAGCGCATCAGACCCATGTTGGTTTTTCTGGTGGCTAAAGCCTGTGGAAACGTTACCCAAGCTACTTATTATGGTGCGGTTACGGTAGAGTTGTTGCATACAGCTACCCTCATTCATGACGATGTGGTGGACGAATCGACAACACGACGCGGACAACCGTCTGCGAATGCTGTTTTCGATAATAAACGCTCGGTTTTGGCAGGAGATTATGTCCTTTCGTCGGCATTGCGCGAAAGTGTGAAAACCGAAAATCTGGAAATAATTTCTATTATCTCGCAATTGGGACAAAGTTTGGCTGAAGGTGAATTGAACCAATACTCGCTGGTGAACGAAATTATCATTGATGAAGATGAATATCTCAACGTGATTCAGTTGAAAACGGCTTCTTTGCTGCAAGCTTGCGCCAAAATCGGTGCTATTTCGGCAGGAGTGGATAAGCAAACGGTGGAAGAATTTGGACAAATTGGCAATATTTTGGGAATGATTTTTCAAATTAGAGACGATATGTTCGATTATTTCAAGGCAGATATCGGCAAACCTACCGGAAACGACATCAGGGAAGGAAAAATTACGTTGCCGCTTATCTACGCACTCAAAAATGCGCCCCAAGCATCTGCACTAGAAATGGAGCAAATAATTGCATCTTCCTATTTTTCATTACCCAATATCGAAAAACTAATTGCCTTTGCCAAGCAAAACGGTGGCATAGAATACGCCCAAAAAACAATTGATAAATTAATCATCAGAGCAGAGCAAATTTTGGACAGTATATCTGTGAATGAAGAGTTTAAGGAAATGATAAATCTGTTGCTCACGTATCTGAAAAATAGGTCATTTTAACGAAACAGATTTATTGTTTCCACTTTATTTTTTGTATAAATCATTATCTACAAACATTTTGATGTAGAATATTTCCCCAGTCAATCACTTTTTGTAACACCGATGCCTATTATTTGGTAGGTTTGATATACTTTTGATTTGTATTCTTTTGGTAAAAGAATGCAATTACGCGCATTGATTTTTATTTTAATCCAACCAAACTAAACTATGTTTTTGCTTGTTTCGTAGTGATTACGAGAATTCAAAAACATAGTTTTTCTTTTTTATACAATATTTTTACTACATTTGAACGGATAAAAACAACCAAAACCAAATTGGAAATGAACATCGAGATAGAACGTAAATTTTTAGTGAAAAACAACGATTATAAGAAGTTTGCACATCATTGTTACACGATAAAGCAAGGATATTTATCGTCAGTAGCAGAGAGAGTTGTGCGAATTAGAGTGCGCGATGAGGAAGCTTTTCTTACCATAAAAAGCAATATGGCAGCGGGTCAGTTTTCACGGTTTGAATGGGAAAAATCCATCCCGTTGGCAGATGCCGAAATGATGTTGCAATTTTGTGAAAACTCGGTCGTAGAAAAAAAGAGATATCTGGTGAGAGTAGGGGAGCATATTTTTGAAGTGGATGAATTTTTGGGCGACAACGAGGGCTTGGTCGTGGCTGAAATAGAACTTCAATCGGAATCAGAGCCTTTTGTTGAGCCGGATTGGCTGGGTATAGAGGTTACCGACGATGGCAGATTCTATAACTCTTATCTTTCCAAACATCCCTTTTGCAGTTGGCAGAAAGGATGAAAAATTGTCTCAAAAGTAGAACAATCGCTTTTTGTGAATAAGATGACTTTGTTGCACTTCTGAGACAAAATTTTTCGTTAATCAGACCTTATTGGAAGTTTAATACAGATTTTTCCTCTACATCCTTCGCATCATTTACCGGCACCAGCGTAAATCCCCACTCGTAATTTTGATTGGCGGGAATGGTATATTCCGGTAGCGGAGCAGCTCCCCAACTGTTGTAACCGGCTACGCCCTGCTGTTTCATATCGATGCATACTTCCACGAAATTGCGCGGCGTGATGTCGTTTATATGCGTCTGACGCGGTTTGCGGTTGCGGGCATCGGCATCGTTGCGGGCGGCAATTTCTTCACTGCTGAAATTGTTCCACTGATAGGGGCGGGTAGTGGCATCTTCGCTATCGAAATCTTCTACCGTGTTGCGCAACGCGTTAAATCCGACAGTTGAATTGGCAACAACCAATAATCCGCCTTTCGTGCCGGAAAAAGCAATCCAGCGGGTATCGGTGCGATGACCGTTTTCCTGCGGACGAACGTAGGGGAAATAAATATCATCGGCGGTGGTTTTGTATATGCCAACTTTGCTGCCCGATGCGCGGTCAACATAGTTTTCGCCCGGTCCGCGACCAAAATATTCCACCTGATTCATTGCCACAGGCAAGCGGAAACGCACGCCGATGCGAGGCACCACCAATCCTGCCGATGCTTTGCGGGCAGCCGTGGCTTCGGGCGAAGCGGTGGCCATTTGCGTGGCTTCGGAGGCTTCTACGCGATTGGCTTCCATATCGGTGGAGTGGAACACTACCCCCACACCCACTTCTCCGGTGGGACGGATGGTGTATTTCACCGTATAAAGATTTCCGGCTGCCAGCAGATACGTAACGTCTACCACCACATTGTCTCCTTGTTCGTGCGCTTTGGCTTCGGTTACGTTGAAATTGCGGCTCGATTGTTTCCACACCTGCAGGCGATGCGGATTGCCGTTTCCGTAATCGTTATCGTTGGGAGCGCGCCAGAAGTTGGGTTGAATACCAAATCCTTTATCGAAATATTCCGTTCCGTTTACTTTGTACGATGTAACCATTCCGCTTTTCTTATCGAAGACAAAATTCACGTCGCTTGATGTAACGCGAATCTCGTTATCGGAAGTGTTAATACTCAGTTTCGGTAGGTTCGACGACGTTTGCGGGGCAATGAAAATCGCTATTTCTTCTCTAACCGGCAATTTATACTGTTCGATAGCCACCACGTGATTAGCAGGAACCAATAATGCTTCTTTTTTCTGAATCACTTCAAAATTGACGAAATATTCATTGCCTGTTTTGGTTTTTATATTGCCTACGGGCACGGAAATCTCCGCCGATTGTTGCGCTTGTAACGATACGGGCAGTGTTCCCTCCGAAATTTTTCGTCCGTTTTCGGTTATTTCATATCGGAACAAATAATTATCGGTATTCGAGAAATACTGACGATTAATTACTTTAAAAGTACCTTTTTCCAAATCCACCGCTTCCACGGCAAAGTTTTGGTGCGTATATTTCACTTCCGCCATGGCGGGGTGGGGCGTACGGTTGGGACTTACCAATCCGTTGCAAAGAAAATTACCGTCGCTGGGCATATCGGGGCCGCCGTAATCGCCGCCGTATTTCCAGAAGTGGCGACCGTTTTCATCCACGGCATCCATTCCCTGGTCTACCCAGTCCCAGATGTACGCGCCTTGCAGGTTGGGATATTTGTAGATGGCTTGCCATTGCAAATCGAGATTTCCGCTCGAATTGCCCATGGCGTGAGAATATTCCGAAGGAACAACGGGGCGGTCGCTTCCTTTCGCGCCAATTTCTTCCAACCACGCTGCCGACGGGTATTGCGGCACGTACATATCGGTATTCATATCCCAAAGCGCGCGTTCGTAATTGACAGGGCGATTCATAAAATTGCGTTCCTGGTCTTTCAAATATTTATACGTATGGAAGAAATTGATGCCGTTACCTGCCTCGTTTCCGAGCGACCAAATGGCTACCGACGGATGATTTTTGTTTCGCTCGAACATATTCACCGTGCGGTCCATGTGCGCCTGTTCCCATTCGGGAAAGCGTGAGAGCGAACGCTCCCCGTAATACATGGCGTGCGATTCGATATTGGCTTCGTCATACACATACAAACCGTATTCGCTGCACAGCTCGTAGAAACGGCGTTGTTGCGGATAGTGCGCCAAGCGAACGGTGTTGATATTGTTTTGCTTCATCAATTCAAAATCGCGACGCATAACGTCTTCGGTAACGTAATGACCGGTTTTTGGATTGGTTTCGTGGATGTTAACTCCTTTCAGTTTGATGGGCTGACCGTTCACGAGAAACAGACGGTCGGTGCGGTCGCCGGTTTTCACCGGTTTAATTTCGAAACGGCGGAAACCGACGGAGTAGGGGACTACCTCGGTTTTTCCCTGGTTGTCTTTTTTTACCGAAATGAGCAACTTGTAAAGGGTTGGTTTTTCGGAAGTCCACGTGGCAACGTTGGGTATTTGCGCATCAAAAGTGATAGCGCTTTCGCCACCGGCTTGTATGCTGATGGGCTTGCTGCCCGAAGCAACGGTTTTTCCCGCGGCATCAGTCAGTTCGTACAGAACTTCGGAGTAAGAAACCTTACCGGAGTAGTTGGCAACGGTGGTTTCGAGTTGGAAAACGCCGTTTTTGTACGTGTCGTCCAGCGTAGATTTCACGCGGAAATC
>CAZVWS010000055.1:0-12213 GCA_964631255.1 uncultured Dysgonomonadaceae bacterium
TATAATATTGTTTTTTGTCTGAAATACAAAACAATAAACTTAAAAAAAATCTCATCCGTCAGACCTAAAATAGACCTGATAGATGAGATTTTTTATTGTTATTACAAAACCTCTATCCTTGGGCTGCGCTACCGTACTCTTGGAGTAATTTGGGACTATACTTTTGCATCATTTGCAACGTACTTTGCATCACGTTTTCTTCAAGCGTAAGCTCCTCGGTTTGCTCTTCTTCATTCATATAATAACCGCGAATTGCGCTATCTGTCAACTCTTTCAATATGAAATCACCAATATACGCGATGCCGCTATTGTAGCTCAACTCTGCCAATTTTATCAACTCCTGCGATATAGCAGTATATTTTTCTCTATCAAACTCCTGATAAACAGTTGCTAACAAAAGTTTTTGGTTTATACTGCCATAAATATCCACAATGGCTTTGTCCATTTGAATTGGAGAAAGACGGTAGTACCAATCGAGGTTTTTATCCAGTCGTTCCTCAATTCCTTGCAGCAAATCTGTGGCTTTTTTGTTTTCGTTTATCCTATAATAAGCTCTGCCAAACATAATTCCATCGGTAACAAAAGGCACAGCCGAAGCAGGCATTACCGACAAACTCTTATCGAGTGCGGCAAGCGCTTTGTCATTTTTACCTTCCGAAATCAATGATTCAACCAGTAAATTGAACGACATGCGGAATGTAGAAATCATCCGGCGACACGTTTCATCCAAATAGATATTGGGATTGCTTTCTAACCCACCCCATTTGAATTTATTCATCATATTGTCGTATGTTCTCTCCGTGTTCACAGCCTGACTTTGCGGCACACCCGGCACAACTTGGTAAGTGAGTCCGGTGAGCGAGAAGTTTTTCTCTTGCAAATTCATATACAAATCTCTATCTACCGTGATGGCAAAAGCCATTGGTCTGGACCAGTTTGCATCGTTCACGTTGCTAAGAATTTCTAAGAACATGAGGTCGATACGTCTTAGCGATTGTTTTCCACCCAAGTTCAGATACATTTTATCGGATGGTTTCGAGTTGATGCTTCTCCAATTGATTTTTGTAGTATCTACATCGAGCGAGAATACACGACCGGGAACAATTTGCAAATCGGTAATTCCGAACGGGTTGTGCGGGGTTGTATTCTTTCCGGTGCGGAAATTGGACATGGTTTGTCGCAACGAAACAGTATCTTTAAACACGTTTGTATCGTAATATTGTCCGTACGACATAATAGGTACGTCGTTGCGTTTCAATGTTTCTTTAATCTCGCTATCCGAAATCACGTAAGCAATATCTCCCGCTTCGCTCCAATATCTATCTCTGGACCATTGGATAGGCAATGGAGCCGACTCGTATGCCGGTCTCACCAATTGATCAACATACCACTCTGTTTGCAAAAAGCTGAGGTTGGTAGCACGCACATCGGTTCGATAGCCTTCGGTTTCTTGCACATACCACAGCGGGTAAGTATCGTTATCGCCATTGCAAAAGAGAATGCCGTTGGGTTCTACCGAATCCAGATAATTCATACCGGTATCTCTTGCCAATGTACGTCCCGAACGGTCGTGGTCGTCCCAAGTCTGGCTAACCATTTGTATGGGAACCAACAAGCAAACCAGCGTGGTGAGCGATGCCGCCAAAGTTGTATTTTTGATGTATTTTCGTACGAAACGACCTATTCCTGCCACCCCGATACCAATCCAAATAGCAAATGCGTAGAACGAGCCGGCGTAGGCATAGTCTCGTTCGCGGGGTTCGTATGGTGTTTGGTTGAGATAGAGAACAATGGCAAGACCTGTCATGAAAAACAGGAGAAACACGATGAAGAAACTCTGTGTCCCTTTGTTTTTCAAATTAACTTGATAAATGATACCGATAATTCCTAAAATAAGCGGTAGCAGATAAAACTTGTTTCGTCCTTTGTTATCGGCAATTTCGGGTGCAATATTATCCTGTGGTCCCAGCCCGATGGCTTGGTCAATAAACGCGATGCCGGTCATCCAATTTCCTTTGGTCATACCTCCATCGCCTTGGATATCATTTTGTCTGCCCGCAAAATTCCACATAAAATATCGCCAATACATGTAATTTATTTGGTATCCGAACAGGAATTTCAAGTTCTGGAAAAAGGAGGGTTGCGTATTTCTATCTACAACACCACCCCAAATTTCGTATCCGCGAATATGGTTTCCAAAACCGGGTTTCGCCGGGTTAGAGTGCATGCGCGGGAACAGCATGGTGTTGGTGTATTTATATGTAGGATAAGAAGTTACTTCGTATTTGTCTTTTTGGTCGGGCGAAGTTTTAATTACTCTGCGGTAAGTTTTTGTCTCTTTGGATACCTCGGCATTGCCTTGTCCGTCGCGTTTTACTTGTGAAACATAGGTAGTACCGTGAAATAGCGGAGTTTGTCCGTATTGTTCCCGGTTGAGATAGCTTCCCAACGAAAAAATATCTTCGGGCGAGTTCAAATCCAATGGTGGATTGGCTGACGAACGAATGGGGATAATGGCGTAAGCCGAAAAACCGATGATGATAACCATCAATCCGGACATGGATAGGTTCAGAAAACGGGGATTCAATTTTTTCTTGCCATAAACAAGATAAATGGTTGCACCAATCAGCGCCAACCAAATCCAAACACTGCTACTGATAAACAAAATACCGGAAAGTGCCAAGCTCAACACAAACGCGAGTCGTCCTCTTTGCATACTTCCTTTGGGCGAAACTGTTTCAAAAAGTGCCCAAACAACACTGCTCAACAGCAAGACAATGTACACGATAACGCCCGTATTGTATCCCATGCCAAGTGTATTGACGAAAAGCAACTCGAACCAGCCGCCAACTTTGGTGAAACCGGGAATGATGCCGTACATCAACACAACAATAAGCGCAAACGATAGCAAGAGAGCCAACACAACTCCTTTCCACGTGGGATTTTCGTTCTTTTTGTAGTAATAAACCATCACAATGGCAGGAATACATAGCAATCCCAACAAGTGAACCCCGATGGAGAGCCCCATGAAGTAAGCGATAAGCACAATCCATTTGTCGGAACCGGGTTTATGCGCGTTGGATTCCCATTTCAAAATGAGCCAAAAAACCAACGCCGTGAGCATGGACGAGAATGCGTAAACCTCGCCTTCCACAGCCGAGAACCAGAAAGTATCGGAAAAAGTGTATGCCAAAGCTCCAACCATTCCGCTACCAATGATGATGATTGTTTGTCCCAAAGAGGGTGTGTCTTCATCTGACTTCATCACCAATTTGCGAGTGAGGTGCGTGATGGTCCAAAACAGGAATAAGATAGTGAAGGCACTCATCAAAGCCGACATGCTATTCACCATTTTCGCAACTTGCGATGGGTCTGAAGTGAATTGGGTAAACAAATTGGCTACCAACATGAAAATGGGTGCGCCGGGCGGATGCCCTACCTCTAATTTGTATGCCGAAGAGATAAACTCCCCGCAATCCCAAAAGCTGGCGGTGGGTTCTATGGTCAGCAAATATACCACTGCGGCAATCAGAAATACGCCCCAACCGGTAATCACGTTAATCAGATTATACTTTCTCATCGATTTTTATTTTGATTTTTTTGTTATCAATGCTTTTATATTCACAAATTTGGACAAAGGTACACAAAACAAATTTATCGGCGTTTTGTTCATTCTCCATTTTTGACTTCGTGTTGTTAAATATAATAAAAAATCAAATCAGATTCTTCGTTTTATCACATGATAGTACAAAAACAAAAATAATAACGGCGATGAATGGAAATACACCGCCGTTACATTTTATTTTTCCCGTATGGAAATGTTATCTGCTGTTTAGCTCATGGCACAATTGGGTTGTGTAACTACTTGAAAGAAATCGTTTCCTTTGTCGTCTACCAAAATGAAGGCAGGGAAATCTTCAACTTCAATTCTCCAAATAGCTTCCATTCCCAATTCGGGATACTCGATGCACTCCAGGCTCTTGATGCTGTTTTGCGCCAACGAGGCTGCCGGGCCGCCAATGCTACCCAAATAGAAACCTCCATGTTTTTTACATGCATCTGTAACCTGCTGACTTCTATTGCCTTTGGCAAGCATAATCATACTACCGCCATGCGATTGCAACAAGTCTACGTAAGAGTCCATGCGTCCGGCTGTAGTCGGACCCATAGAGCCGCAAGCATATCCGGCGGGAGTTTTTGCCGGACCGGCATAATAAATTGGGTGATCTTTCACATATTGTGGCAATCCTTCGCCACGCTCGATACGTTCTTTCAGTTTGGCGTGAGCTATATCGCGTGCCACAATGATAGTTCCGCTGAGCGACAAACGGGTTGATACCGGGTATTTGGTTAGTTCGGCAAGCAATTCGGACATCGGTCTGTTCAAATCAATTTTTACACCACCGCTATCGCCGGCATTGCGCAACGATTCGGGAATCAAACGTGCGGGATTATCTTCCAATTTTTCGAGCCAGATACCGTCTTTGTTTATTTTCGCTTTTATGTTTCGGTCGGCAGAGCACGATGCACCCATACCAACGGGTACAGAAGCTCCGTGGCGCGACAGGCGAATTACTCGAATATCGTGTGTGAAATATTTACCGCCAAATTGTGCTCCAAGTCCAAATTTTTCGGATGCTTTTTTCAATTTTGCTTCCAACTCCACGTCTCTGAATGCGCGTCCATACTCATTACCTTCTGTAGGCAAGTTATCGTAGTAGCGAGTTGTGGCAAGTTTTAGGGTTTTCAGGTTGGTTTCTACCGATGTTCCTCCAATTACAAAAGCCAAGTGGTATGGCGGACAAGCGGCTGTACCGAGTGTTTTCATCTTTTCGATTAAGAAATTTTCTAACACATCGGGCGAGAGCAACGCTTTTGTTTCTTGATAAAGGAATGTTTTGTTTGCCGAACCACCGCCTTTTGCCAAGCATAAAAAGCGATATTCGCTTCCTTGCGTTGCATAAAGGTCTATTTGCGCGGGCAAATTGGTTCCGGTATTTACCTCGTCATACATGTTGAAAGCTGCATTTTGTGAGTAACGCAAATTTTCGTTCACGAATGTGTTGTAAACGCCACGAGAAAGTGCTTCGGCATCGTTGCCTTCGGTCCAAACGTTTTGTCCTTTATGACCCATGATAATTGCCGTGCCGGTATCTTGGCAGAAGGGCAAAATACCTTTTGCCGAAATTTCGGCGTTACGCAGAAGGGCGAGAGCTACATATTTGTCGTTGTCGCTGGCTTCGGGGTCTTCCAATATTTTTGCCAATTGTTCCTGGTGCGACGTACGCAGTAGAAATTCGGCATCGCGAAACGCGTGTTGCGCCAATAAGGTAAGTGCTTCGGGAGCAACTTTCAGTATTTCTTTTCCTTCAAATTGTGATACAGATACATGCTCTTTGGTGAGAAGATAATACTCTGTTTTGTCTTCCGACATGGGAAAAGGTTCTTGATAATGAAATGGTTTTGTTGCCATAATAGATAAATAAAATATATTTTTTGTGTATGCTACAAAATTACAAAGAAAAAGCGTGATAGAGAAACATTCACAATAGAAAATATTTTTCGTCTCTCTCTCGCCAAGTAAATTTTCCGCGGCGGTTAGCCGATTATTTCAAATTTGGCAAATTTGAGCAGCAACTGTTTCCGTCCTGCCGAATCAAAATCGACAAACGCACGCTTATCGTTGCCCGACATCTCTACTTCCATCACCGTGCCGCGACCAAATCGTTCGTGCAAAATAATATTCCCTACAGCCAAACTATTTGCCTCTTCCGATAGTTTTGCCGACGAAACCGCATTGGACTGCTGCAATGGTTTGAGTTTTTGCGTAGTGGAGCGAGATGATAGCGAGCGAGTTGCATTTTGAAGCATCTCGTTTCTCGCGTTATCGGCATGCAATTTCATCGATTCCCAAAAGCCCTGCTTGTTATCAGAATGAAGTGTTCCACTCTCCATTTGAAGAAATTTCTCGTCGATATCTTTCAAAAATTGGCTTTCGCGAGAGGGATTTATCACGCCATTTTTGAACCTACTTTTGGCAAACGAAAGTGTGCAGGAAACGCCCGACCGGGTGATTGCCACATAAAACAGACGCCGCTCCTCTTCCAACCCGCGCGGTTCATATTTTGCCATGGCAGAGGGGAATAGGTCTTCCTCCATGCCAACAACAAAAACGTGTTTAAACTCCAATCCTTTCGATGAGTGCACCGTCATCAGGGTAACTTTATCGTTGTCATCGCCTGGCGACAAATCCTGGTCGGTGAGCAACGATACTTCCGATAGGAAATCAATCAGCGCCACATCCTCTTCGCCTTGCTCCAACATGCCCGAAACGAACTCATTAATCGCGTTGAGCAACTCTTGTATGTTTTGTGCCCTACTCATCCCTTCGGGAGTCATATCGGTGTAAGATTCCTGCCCAATGCCGGATTGTTTTATAATTAACTGCGCCAAATCCAGGGCGTTGAGTTGTTGGTTTTGCTCAATAAAACCGGCAATCAACGATTGAAAAGCAGCTAGTTTTTTCGCTGTACCCGCATTCACATCCAGATTATATTCCGGAGGATTGCTGATTATTTGCCACATACTGACACCGTGTAGTTGCGCTGCAGCACTTACTTTGCCAATGGTTACGTCGCCAATGCCGCGTGTGGGATAATTGACCACTCGGCGAAAAGCTGTTTCGTCGTTCGGATTCACAACAAGTCGGAAATAACTGATTACATCCTTAATCTCTTTGCGTTGGTAGAAAGAGGTACCGCCAAAAATCCGATACGGAATATTTTTCTTGCGCAATGCCTCTTCAAAAATTCGTGATTGGGCATTGGTTCGATACAAAATGGCAAAATCGCCATAAGAGTCGTGCTTTTCGTAACGCATTCGGGCTATTTTGTTGGAGACAATCAGCCCCTCCTCAAAGTCTGAAAACGCGCTAAGAAGCTCGATGCGCTCGCCCACTTCATTTTCGGAAAACACATTTTTAAAAATCTGTTCCTTGTTTTTCTTTATCAAACTATTGGCAGCATTCACTATATTTTGCGTGGAGCGATAGTTTTGTTCCAATTTAAAAATCCGGGTTTCGGGATAGGAGTTTTTGAATTTCAAGATGTTGTCTATATTGGCACCACGAAACGAGTAGATACTTTGCGCATCGTCGCCCACCACACACACGCGGTGGTGCGCATCGGCAAGTTGCTTCACAATGAGATGTTGTGCAAAATTGGTATCTTGGTACTCATCCACCAAAATGTACTGAAACTGGTTGCGGTATTTTTCCAAAATTTGGGGATTATCTCTAAACAAAATATTGGTATAGAGCAGCAAATCGTCAAAATCCATGGCGTTGGATTGTCGCAACCGACTTTGGTAACGCTGGTACACTTCAAACAGTTGCGGTCGTTTTACCGAACGGTCATATTGCAACAATTCGCTATTTTGCACATACATTTTGGGTGTAATAAGTGCATTTTTCGCTCTCGAAATCTGGTTGTGAACCGTTCCGGCTTTGTATATTTTGTCGTCCAGGTTCATCTCTCGCACAATGAGACGAATCAAATTGGCTGAATCGGAAGAATCGGAAATGGTAAACCCTTTTTGAAAACCGATTGCCTCGGCTTCATTGCGCAGAATGCGAGAGAAAATGGAGTGAAATGTTCCCATCCACAAACGTCGTGCTTTTTTTTCGCCCACTACCTCGGCAATGCGCTCTTTCATTTCGCGTGCCGCTTTGTTGGTAAAGGTAAGTGCCAGCACATAATAGGGCGGCAAACCTTGCTCCAAAAGATAGGCTATTTTGTAAGTCAGCACACGTGTTTTTCCTGAGCCGGCTCCGGCAATAACCAAAGAGGGACCGGTGCAAAACTCCACAGCAGCACGCTGAGGTTCATTGAGTTGTGCAAGTAGTTTGGAGATATTATCGTTTTGGGTTGGTTGCATGGTTGCAAAAGTACAAAATAGACGTTATATAACAAAAAAACCGCTCTCGTGCGAAAGCGGTTTTTAGATTATTTATATCGTTTTTTCGGAAAATACAATTGCTTATTCCGCATAGTATCTGAAATCTTTCAACATCTCTTGCAATCTTTTTCTGGCGAAAAAAATTCGGCTTTTTACGGTTCCGATAGGAAGACCCAAATGTTGTGCGATTTCCTCGTATTTATAGCCGGACACGTGCATAGAGAACGGGATTTTATACTCCTCGGTGAAGCTGGAGATAGCTTTGTTTATCTCTTTGATGGTGTATGCTCCGTCGGGAGTATCAAAACCGGAATCTTGCGGCAAGTTTAGATGATAAAGATTTTCTGTTTTATCGATAATAGTTTGACTTCTAACAATCTTACGGTAATTATTTACAAAGATATTGTGCATGATGGTGAATACCCAACCTTTGAAATTTACGTTTTCGTAATACTTCTCTTTATTATCTAATACGCGTAGTGTTGTTTCCTGAAGTAAGTCTTTTGCTTCTTCTCTGTCTGCAGTAAGTGTGAGAGCAAAATTGTACATATTATCCTGCAAGCCTAATAATCTGTTTTCAAATGAGCTAATCAGTTTCATAATGTAAGTTTTTTATTGTGTTAAGTAACATTTTGAATGTTTTTAATACATAATTGTTTCAAAAATCATTCTCGTACATGTTACAAATTTAAGAATATTATTTTGTTAACACAACTTTTTTTACAAAAAAATCGGGCTTATTTCACCAACAAATAACTAAAAATAGCTATTATTTGCTATATTTCAGCGTATTAACTTAAAATAGGGCTGGGGATTTTTGCCCCACTATGGGTTATAAATAATATCTATCAACCTCCAACGCAAGGATAAATAAATCAAAGTTTGGTCTTTTGAAATTGATTTTATAACGTTTATGGTATTGTTCACTTTGTTGTAGGTGTACTCGTGATTGGCGCAATATTCTATGTCTTTACGCCAATGCACGGATAAATAATCCGCGGAGCGGGGAAATTCCCAATTTGGAGCATTACCTAATATCCGATTTAATATTTGTCAAGTTCTTCAAACTCTATATTAGTTATTTTTGCATCTTCAAGTATTTTTTTACCCTCATTGTGCAAACAGTCGCCCCACTATCTCTTAGATAAAAAATATCTGAGCCATCCCAAGAAGTAATATCAACTTTAAATGTCCCATAAATCCTATCCCCATCTTCATCTTTATCATAAAATGAATTACAAGTATTTGTCTTGAAGAAAAAATATTTTAAGTCAGTTTCTTCGATGCAAATAGGATAAAACTTAATTCCTTTAACATTATTTATTTCTAAAAAATATTTAAATCTTTCAGACATAAATTTTAAAGGTCCTTGGTCGCCTATAAAATCATAAAAATTCCTCCCTTCATCAATTCTGAAGATGTTATTTTTAATAACAAAATCGTCTTGATCCAAGTCGAATAATTTGTATTTTTCTTTAGCTTCAAGTATAACTTGACTTTTTTTATGCCCTAATACTATAGTTGTAAATTCCATTATTTATCAAATATTTTCCCCGCTCGCGCGGATGTTCATCTGTGCGTTGCTTAAAAAAGCAATTATTCAATTCAAAGTTATACGTACGTCGCTGGGATTTGCAATCCCGGCTTCTTTTATTATCAGGATTTTTAATCCGAAAAAATATAAATTTACACAACAATCACGTCCAACAATTCCTTACCTCCGGCAATTTCTTGAGCATCGTTACCGTCCTGCCAAAACTTAAAATTCTTTATTTTCTTGTCATTCCTTCCGGCATATTCAAACCGATTCAACATCCATTCCCGACGACTTTCCTGCGGATTATTCTTCAATGTGTTTAATATCTCTTTGCTGGTAAACTTCTTAAAATTACGCCAGATATCAGTTTTGAATATTCATTCCACAAATATATGCATTAGTTTTAAATATTTATCTTACGGATTGCAAATCCTTATAATACTGAAGGCGCGATTTTGGAAATCCCGCCGACCAGCGTTATTATTTGTTCATTTGTCAGCATATCTGGTGGGACGGGGAGACGTTTAACAACCCGAACGGTGTGGACTGTTCGGGTTTTTTAGTTATATTTCCAGTAGAAAAGAATTATTCACGATATTCCCTTTTCTTACAAGCGAGGAATTGATAAATGTTGTATGTTTCGACTTTTCAATACCATTACAGGCGTGAACGTGTCCAAATAAATGATACTTTGGTCGGATTTTTTGAACAACTTGCAGTAAATCTATACAGCCGAAATGATTATTGCACTCGAAATCCAGTATTCCATATGGAGGACGGTGTGTTACCAAAACATCAATATCCTGCGGTATTTGCGATAAAAGCTGCGATGTGTTACCATTTAATTCATCAGACATAAAATAAGGCACACCCCAAAATTTTTTGCCATCGATTTCTACTCCTGAATTACACAAATAATGGCAATTTTCAGGTAAACCTTCAATGTCTTCACCATCCAGACAAAAATCATGATTTCCCGCAACAAAAATCTTACGTCGATAATCCAAATCAGCGAACCACTTGATAAAGTCTAAAACCTCATCATCCGTACCATTTTCAGAAATATCGCCGGAATGGATGATGAGATCGGCTTTTGGTAAGTCTTTCAACAAACGATGATTGCCATGTGTGTCAGAGATGTGGAGAATTTTCATAAAAAACTTTATCGTTACTTGCCAGCAACTATTTGGATATGTTATTACCAATAAATTCTACTGTTTCCATTCAAAATCAGGTTGGTTTTTTGCTATATAGGTACTGAGCCCGCAAGAAGCTGATGCAAGTTCTTTCATTTGCTCCGTTACAGTTTCTCCACAACTTTTATACGAATATTTATAGTTGCCTTCGGGAAACTGAACAATTATGTAATCGTTTCCAATTTCGTAAGCTAAAACGCCCGGTTTCTTACCGCTGGTGCTTGTGTATGTTTTCATATTGTCATTTATTTTTAATTGTTTTTAAGTGATTGTATTTAGTGAAAATTATTTTCAAACTCTCGTAGAAAGGGTAAAATATTTCCTTCCGGATTATGGTCTCTCCATGAATTATGATCATCTATTATAGCAAAAACAACCAGCCGGAATCTGTCCTTAAACTCTGGTTCATCGAAAACTTGTTTGAATAGTTTTGCCATGTGGTGCGGTGGATTTTGGAAGGCTCCGCAGCCAAACGCACTCAACACCAAACAGTCGTGGTTGAATGTTCCGGCAATTCTCAAAATTGTTCTTATTTTCTCTTTTGACGGCTCAATCAAATCATTTGTTATGTAATACTTACTCTGAAAAAGCTCTAACTCCGGTCTATTAATTGCAGGAACGCTCACAATTGAGATTTCAAAAGGATTTTGAAGAAAACAATATCCGTTATTCTCTGAGCCTCTTATTATTGATACGTTTTTGGAGTAAATTCCTCCGGAATCACGGTCTAACGGATAGCTGTTTTCATAATTTCTTTCCACATCATACTGATGAGAGTAATCGGCAAATTGATAAAGAGACTGAAAAAGATTGCTTCTCCTGAAAACATTCTCCTCCTGAGCGCCGGCTCCGTCTAATACACCTCCTCCGGGATTTTGCCTGTTTGCCATGTTAAGTAAACAAACGTTATACCCTGCATTTTTTAATAATTCGGCAGTTTCGATGCAGTCTGCCTCTATAACACTGAATTTTGTGATATAGCTGTATTCTATTGGTTTTAATGTATCGGGTTTTTTGAATAAATAGGTTTCTCTTGCTGTTAAAATGGTATCAAACTTTACTAAGCTGTTTTCACAGGAGTATTGACCTTGCAGAACAGCTTTTACGGTTTGTTGGAATATCTCTGCACGTAATTCTCTAAAACCGGCTTTGTTTTTTGATGCGGTTCTAAACTGTTTTATCCATTTGGTTGGAGAAAAAGTATTGACGATTTCCTGTACATCATCTTTTTTATGATAAACATAATCGCCTTTTTGACGTATCCAATCACATGGTAGCGTAGGTATTCCTTCCACAACGCAGAAGTCTTGCCAATGTTCGACACCGTCTTTTTCTACAATTCCGGTTAAACCAAACTCTTCACATTCTTTTGCAAGAGCTTCTATGTCCCAGGGGCTCATCGCTCTTTTCATAACGAGGTAGTTGTCATAAATCATTCTGTTACCATTATCCCTTTTGTATTGCTTAAATCCACCCGGATAATGTTTTTCAATGTTATCAATGGGGATAACTAAATTAATAAAT
>CAZVWS010000056.1:0-11952 GCA_964631255.1 uncultured Dysgonomonadaceae bacterium
ATTGGGACACGCTTTCGAGATGGACCCCGATTTGGAAAACGGTTTCCTTTTCGAGTTAGCGCAAGCGCAAATGACACGCGAAATTTTCCCCAAAGCGCCGCTAAAATATATGCCGCCTACCAAATTTATGACGGGAAATATTTTCAAAGGACACTTGCAAGATGCCCTTTTCAATATGATTGGAATCTGGACAAACCAAGGACTGCAACTGCTCGGGATGCCCACCGAGGCCATCCACACTCCGTTTATGAGCGACCGATATCTGTCCATCGAAAACGCCAAATACATCTTCAACAATATGCGAAATATTGGCGACGAAGTAGAGTTTAAAGACGGCGGAATCATTCAATCACGTGCCAAAGAAGTGTTAGAAAAAACCATCGCCTTGCTCGAAGAGCTGCAAGAAGAAGGCCTCTTCACGGCTATTGAAAAAGGGATTTTCGGAAACGTAAAACGTGCCAAAACCGGTGGCAAAGGACTTGCCGGGGTATCGATGAAAGGCGCGCATTATTACAATCCGTTTATCTCCTTGATGAATCCACAATACGAAACCCGTAAAACGAAACCCGAATAATTATGAGCGAAGGATTATATAACACGCGTTCTAACGATTTCGACCAAACGTTAGACCTCACAAAAATAAAACCGTACGGCGACACGATGAACGACGGCAAAACCCAATTAAGTTTTACCTTGCCCGTTACCGCCGGCGACGAAGCAACCGAAGCCGCCAAACAATTGCTGCGCAAAATGGGTTTCGATAACCCGCAGGTTGTTTTTCACAAAGAGTTGAAAGAAGGATTCACGTTTTTCAATTGCTACGGAAGCTATACCGGAAGCATCGACTACACGCAAATCCACGTACCCAAAGTATCGTCCACCAAGTGGGATATCACCGAAACCGATGAGTTCATTGAAGAGCATATCGGGCGAAAAATCGTGGTGGTGGGCGCCAGCACCGGAAGCGACGCGCACACCGTGGGTATCGATGCCATTATGAATATGAAAGGCTTTGCCGGACGCTACGGATTAGAACGCTACAAAATGTTCGAAACCGTGAATATGGGAAGCCAGGTGCTTAACGAAGAACTCATTGCCAAAGGCATAGAAATGAATGCCGATGCGCTGTTGGTATCGCAAACCGTTACACAAAAAGACGTACACATCAAAAATATGATTGAACTGGTAGAGATGCTCGAAGCCGAAGGCTTACGCGACAAAGTGATTCTTTGTGCCGGCGGACCGCGCATTTCGCACGAATTGGCAAAAGAATTGGGCTACGATGCCGGATTTGGCATGAACACCTATGCCGACGATGTGGCATCGTATATTGCGCAGGAAATGGAAAGAAGAAAAAATAAATAATTCGGATTGGGGATTTCGGATTTTGTAATGTTGTCGTTTCAAATCCCGAATCCCAAATCCCAAACCCAAAATCGAAAATGGATAAAAATCAAATCAGAGAAGTTATCGCCCGACGCGTCGCGTTAGAACTGAAAGACGGCGATGTTGTAAATTTGGGAATCGGACTACCGACTTTGGTTCCCAACTACCTGAAGCCCGATGTACACGTGGTGTTGCAATCGGAAAACGGAATGATTGGCATGGGAAAAACACCCGCTCCGGGAGAAGAACACCCACATTTTGTGAACGCCGGTGGTTCATCGGTTTTGCCCAATACCGGTGCGGCATGTTTTTGTAGCGCTACATCGTTTGCCATCATTCGTGGCGGACACGTGGATGTGAGCGTATTGGGCGCGTTGCAGGTAGATGAGCAAGGCGATTTGGCAAACTGGAACATACCCGGGAAAATGGTTCCCGGCATGGGCGGTGCAATGGATTTGCTTACCGGCACACGCAAAGTGATTTTGGCTATGGAACACACGGCAAAAGGAAGTCCCAAAATCGTGAAAAAATGTTCGTTGCCGCTTACAGCCAAAGGACAGGTAGATATGATTGTAACCGAAATGTGCGTCATAGAAGTTACCGACAAAGGCTTGCTCGTTACCGAAATTCATCCCGAATTTACCAAAGAAGATGTACAAGCAGCTACCGAGGCAACATTGCATTTTAGTGAGAATTTAAAACCAATGGCAATGGAGTAGGTGTGGGTTGCCAATGGTGAGTTTAGGATTACGGTCAGCAATTACTATTCTACCGTTAGCAAAATCAATCCGAACTCCCAATTCCGAAAACCCCAATTATCTATCAGTCTAACATCTAAATATCTAACAATCTAAAGAAAATAATGAAAAAAGTATTTATCGTATCAGCAAAACGCACACCCATAGGCAAGTTCATGGGAAGTTTATCCACCATTAAACCGGGACAATTGGGCGCGATTGTCATCAAATCCATGTTGGAAGAAACCGGTATGGACAGTTCAAAAATCGACTCCGTTATTGCCGGAAACGTGTTGTCTGCCGGACAAGCACAAGGCGTTGCCCGCCAATGCGCTATCCACGCCGGCATTCCTGCCGAAGTTCCTGCATATAGCATCAATATGGTATGTGGTAGCGGCATGAAAGCCGTGATGAACGGTGTTGCCGAAATTCGCAGCGGTTCGGCATCGGTTATCATTGCCGGCGGTGTAGAAAATATGTCCGATGCCGGATACATCTTGCCATCGGCAGTTCGCAACGGCATAAAAATGGGCAATTTCAACGCCATCGACCACATGGTAAACGACGGATTGACCGACGCTTTCAACAATTACCACATGGGAATCACGGCAGAAAACGTTGCCGAGAAATTCAACATCACACGCGAAGCGCAAGACGATTTTGCTTTCCAATCGCAACAAAAAGCCATCGCGGCAGTGGACGGCGACAAGTTTAAAACAGAAATTGTTCCCGTAGAAATCGTTACACGCAAAGAAACCATCGTTTTCGATAAAGACGAGTTCCCCAATCGCACCAGCACACCCGAAAAGTTGGCAAAATTGCGTCCCGCTTTCAAAAAAGACGGAACCGTTACTGCCGGAAACGCATCGGGAATCAATGATGGCGCATCGTTCGTGATGCTTGCCGACGAAGAAGCTATTGCCAAATACGGATTGAAACCGTTGGCAGAAATCGTAGCCGTAGGCGAAGGCGGCGTTGCCCCCGAAGTGATGGGCTTGGGTCCCGTTCCCGCCATCCGCAAAGCATTGCAACGTGCCGAAATGAAACTTTCGGATATGGAAATCATTGAGTTGAACGAAGCATTTGCCGCACAATCGCTTGGCGTTATCGCCAGTCTGATAGACGAGCATGGCGTTTCGCGCGAATGGATTGACGAGCACACCAACCTGCACGGCGGTGCCATCGCTTTGGGTCACCCCATCGGCGCATCGGGCAACCGCATTCTTGTTTCGTTGGTGCACGAATTGCAAATGTACGGCAAAACCTACGGGTTGGCATCGCTCTGCATCGGCGGCGGAATGGGAACAGCCGTTGTTTTGAAAAAATATTAATTCCCGTAGAGACGTGGCATGCCGCGTCTCCCATCCAATAACGCGCAGTGCGGTTTCAAACCGCATTGCGCATTTTGAAGTTTTGAATTTTGGATATTCAATTTGACCATAACAAGTTATTAAAAAAAATCGCCAAAGACCGATTAAAGGTTGTTGGGATTTTGCAAAGAGGAAATTCGAGAACATTTCTTTTAGATAAAGATTGGTTTACTGTAGTAATAGAATTTCAACCATCATCTTGGTCAAAAGGAACATATCTTAATATGGGGGTAGATTTTCATTTTTATCCAAGAAACTATTTAACTTTTAGTTTTGAAAATAGACACAAAGGTTTTGAAAGTTTTGAAAATGAAAATCAATCAACAATAGTAATAAATGAGCTATGTGATTTCATCATTAGTAAATCAAGGAAAACTGAAAATAAATTTTATGATATCCAAACCGCATTATATACTTTGAAAAAAATAGAAACAAGTGATTTGTGGTTAAAATATAATGTAGCAGTACTGTATGCA
The DNA here is from genome assembly GCA_964631255.1 of uncultured Dysgonomonadaceae bacterium. Classification (GTDB taxonomy): domain Bacteria; phylum Bacteroidota; class Bacteroidia; order Bacteroidales; family Dysgonomonadaceae; genus JBGZFC01. The sequence goes on from CAZVWS010000056.1 coordinate 3,970, forward strand.
CTTAATGGGAAAATGGATCTTTCAAAAAAATATTTTGTTGAAATTTCTGCGCAAAAGTGTGAGTTTGAATGGGAAAATAAAAGAAAGAAATTAGTAGATGAAATGATAGAATGGACAACTAATGATAAATTATTTTTGGATAATATGAAATTGATAATTAATAAAACTAGGGAATTGAAAAAATTGCCAATTGTCTCTCTTGAAAATTTGACGAAAAAAAGTGACAAATCTCTATTATCATTTATTAGAAATATAATTAATTGAAAGCGCAGTGCGGTTTCAAACCGCATTGCGCATTTGAATAATTCAAAGATGAAAAAAATAATAGAGTTTAGTAAAAGATTTTTTAAGATAATTGTTCATCCATTCAATTTACTTTATTGGATAATTTCATTTCCTTTCATAATTATAAAGCTTATTCATGAAGACCGAAAAGAAAAATCAATAAAACACAGTTCTCTTAATCAAATTGATTTTCTCGAAATCGGTAAGTTGATTTTTATTGATTATAAAAATGAGTTTCAATCTTTTTTCAATTTATTTATTTCAGACAGAGAAACTTTTCTGCAAACATATAATGATGCTTTGGAAGATTATTCTAATTTTGAATTAAATAAAATAAATTCTTTAGAAGCTCTATATATTTTCGGGGATATCCATGAGCAATTAATAATTACTGATTGGAAAGGAGAAGAAAATGAAAAAGAAATTGAATCTTTTTTTGAAACCAATTTAAAAATTGAATCAGATTGGTCTAATTCAAATAAATTGAGAAGCATTATTGATGAAAAAAATCGAATTGAAGGGAAATTTATCGTTGAACTCTTGAAAGCAATAGACAGTGATTTACGATTGATTAATAAAAAAATTTTATTCCTAAATCTTGAATGGGATGCTTATGTTTATACAGTTGTGGATAAGAATTCATATAATAAAATAACAGAAAAAGATAATTCTTCTTTTTACGGGACAGAAAAAATGTAATCAAATAATAACAATAATAGTATGCAAGAACAAAAAATAATCATTCAAAAAGAGAATCACATCGCCACGGTTACCATCAACGAACCGAAAACGCTGAATGCACTCAACAGCAAACTCTTGGAAGAGCTGGGCGCGGCCTTTGATATGTTGGCAAACGATGCCGAAGTTCGTGTAATCATCCTTACCGGAGCCGAGCGCGCATTTGTAGCCGGAGCCAACATCCAAGAGATGTCCGGTTTAAATTACGATGAAGCCAAAGTTTTTGGTGCGAAAGGCGCATCGGTTTTCCGCAAAATCGAAACCTGTCCGCAACCCGTTATAGCTGCCGTCAACGGTTTTGCACTGGGTGGCGGAAGCGAGTTGGCAATGGCGTGCGATATCCGCATTGCATCGGAGAAAGCAAAATTCGGGCAACCCGAAGTGGGTTTGGGTATCACGCCCGGATTTTCGGGAACGCAACGCATGGCTCGCCTTATCGGGTTTGCGAAAGCAAAAGAGCTGATTTTTACCGGAAAAGTTATCGCTGCCGATGAAGCGTTGGCAATTGGATTGGTAAACCGAGTAGTTGCACCGGAATCGCTGATGGACGAAGTGCAAGCCATGGCGGCAACCATCGCCAAACAAGCGCCCATCGCCGTGCAAAAATCGAAAGAAGCCATCAACAACGGTTGGGATATGGACATTGACAAAGGTATCGACTACGAAGTGGAACTCTTTGCGCAATGTTTTGAAACCGAAGACCAAAAAAACGGAATGAACGCTTTTTTAAAGAAAGAAAAAACGGAATATAAAGGACGATAAAATATGAAACGAAATCTATTCATCCTTTTTACTATCTTGTTCGTTTCATCTGTTTTTGCACAAACAGATGGTAGCGGAGCCGACAAATTCTGGAAAAATCTGCAAAACCATTGTGGGAAATCTTACGAGGGCGTAATCACCTCCGGTGGAAAAGCTGGCGACGGATTTACCGGCGAACGGTTGACAATGCAGGTTTTGAGTTGCGACGACAACGTGATAAAAATTCCGTTTCACGTAGGCAAAAACTACTCCCGAACATGGATTCTGACCAAGCTGCCTAACGGAGTAATCCGCTTGAAGCACGATCATCGACTTGCTGACGGCTCGCCCGATGAAGTTACCATGTATGGCGGAACTTCTACCAATTCCGGAACGGAAAATGTACAGTTTTTTCCTGCCGATCAAGAAACATACAATTTAATTTCGTATGCCGCTACAAATGTGTGGTGGATTACGCTGGACGAAAATCACTTTACATATAATCTGCGCAAAGTAGATACCGACCGTCTGTTTACGGTTACATTCGATTTGAAAAACCCCATCGAACCACAACCCAAACCGTGGGGATGGGAAACGAATAACGATTGACAATTTTAGATTTACGATTTAAACAAATAAAAACAATGAAAATAGCAATTATTGGAACCGGCACCATGGGCAACGGCATTGCCCAGGCATTCGCGCAAGGCGGATATGATGTGGTTATGAAAGACCTATCGGACGAGCTACTGCAACGGGCAGTACAAAATATCGATAAAAGTTTGGCACGTGTTGTGGCAAAAGAGAAAATGACTGCCGACGAAAAAGAGCAAATCTTGGGTCGCATTGCCACCACATTGTCGTACGACGACATCAAAGATGCCGGATTGGTGGTGGAAGCCATTGCCGAAAATATGGAGCTTAAAAAACGTGTGTTTCGCGAATTGGACGAGGCTTGCAACGCCGATTGTATCTTGGCAACCAACTCCTCATCACTCTCCATTACCGAAATAGCGGCAGCTACAAAACGTCCCGAAAAAGTAATCGGGATGCACTTTTTCAATCCAGTTCCGGTGTTGAAATTGGTGGAAGTTATTCGCGGACAATTAACATCGGATAGTGTTTACGATTGCGTTTCGGGCATTGCCAAAATAATCGGCAAAGTGCCCGTGCAAGTAACTGAAGCGCCCGGATTTTTGGTAAACCGCTTGCTCATCCCCATGATTAACGAAGGAATCGGCGCACTTGCCGACGGCGTTGCATCGAAAGAGGAGATTGACGAAGCCATGAAATTGGGCGCGGGACACCCCATTGGTCCGCTCGCTTTGGCCGATTTGGTTGGCTTGGATGTTTGCCTTGCCATCATGGAAGTGCTACACCACGAATTTGGCGACGACAAATATCGTCCACATCCATTGCTTCGCAAAATGGTCCGTGCCAATCTGTTAGGACGAAAAACCGGAATCGGATTTTACGATTACCGGAAATAAAAGTAAAACAGAATTTGTATAATTTAATGAGAGTGAATATCTTTGTTCGCTCTCATTTTTTTATTCAAGAGTTTAAATAAAACAAAAATCAGTTGTAATATGGGAATAATTAAAAGCATACTCGATACCGATTTGTATAAATTTACAACCGGCTACGCATACTCCAAACTTTTTCCGCGCGCCTATGGCGAATTTGAGTTTGTAGATAGAAGCAACGGGGATTACCCTGATGGATTTGACGAACTGTTGCGTCAGGAAGTAAACGAAATGGAAAAACTTGCACTCAACGACGACGAGGAGGCGTTTATCCGAAAAAAACTTCCTTATTTGCCACCCATTTATATTGATTTTTTGAAAGGATTCCGTTTCGACCCAAACGAGATTGATATTTCGCTTCGCGATAACAAATTGTCAGTACGTGCCACGGGGTTGCTATATCGGGTAACGCTTTGGGAAACACCTATTTTGGCTACCGTTTCCGAACTGTTTTTCCGTGTAACGGGTCAAAAACCCGATGCCGATTATTTGAAAAAAACAGCCATCGAAAAAGCAATCAAACTGAAAGAAAATAACATCACTTTCTCGCTTTTCGGTATGCGTCGCCGATTTAGTTTCGACGTAGAAAACCAAGTTACCGAATGGATGAAGGAGTACGCCGGCGATGCTTTTTTTGGCACCAGTAATGTGTATTTGGCTTTTAAACACGATTTGCAAGTCTCGGGTACTCATCCGCACGAGTGGGTACAATTTCACGGTTCTATTTACGGATACAAAATGGCAAACTATATGTCGATGGAGCATTGGATAAATTGTTACGACGGCGATTTGGGTACTGTACTGACCGATACTTACACAACGGATGTTTTTCTCGGCAATTTCAGCAAAAAACACGCGGCACTATTTACCAGTTTGCGGCACGATAGCGGCGACCCGATGGTCTTTGTAGATAAAGTTATTCGCCGTTACGAAGAGCTACGTGTCAATCCCAAACTCAAATATCTGGTTTTTTCCGATAGTTTGAATGTGGATAAAGCCATTGACATAAAAAAATATTGCGGCGAAAAAATTGGTGCAACTTTTGGAATTGGTTCTAATTTGACCAACGATGTGGGCAACCAAATAAAAAGTATGAATATCGTGATGAAACTGTTTCGCTGCAAAATGACGGCAAAAGAGAGCTGGCAAGAGTGCGTGAAACTATCGGATGTAAAAGGGAAAAATACCGGTAGCCAGCGCGAAATAAAATTGGCAGAAGAGACACTTGGACTGTTGTAAAACAGGATGATAGAAAAAAAGTCGGGAAATTATTAGCAATTTCCTGACTTTTTTTAATTCAAAATATCAATACCAAATCATTCTTGTGCATTATCTTCTTCCACCGGAACAATCAGTTTGTAACCTTTTCCGTGGATGTTGATAATTTCGATATTTGGAGCATTTTTCAGCAATTTACGCAATTTGGTAATATAAACATCCATGCTGCGAGCATTGAAGTAGGTGTCTTCTTCCCAAATTTGTTTCAAAGCGTGGTTGCGTTCCAAAATATCGTTGGCGTAAGAGCACAACAAAGCAAGTAGTTCCGACTCTTTGGTGGTGAGTTTTGTCTGTTCGTCGCCAATGGTAAGGATTTGTTTTTGTGTGTCAAAAACCATGGTTCCGAAGTTGTACACTTGTTGTTCTTTGTTTTTCTTGCCTTTCACACGGCGAATGATAGCTTCTATGCGAAGCACCAATTCTTCCATGCTAAATGGTTTGGTGATGTAGTCGTCTGCTCCGGCTTTGAAACCTTCGAGCACGTCTTCTTTCATGTTTTTTGCGGTCAAAAATATCACGGGAATTTCGCCGTTGATACTTCTGATTTCTCTTACCAGTGTAACGCCGTCTTTTTTCGGCATCATTACGTCCACGATGCATAAATCGTATTTGCTTTTCAGAAATCCTTTAAAACCGGCTTCTCCGTCAGGATAAAGGTCTGTTTCAAATCCTTTTGCTTGCAGATATTCTCTGAGCAACATGCCAAGATTCTCGTCATCTTCGCATAAAAAAATCTTTAATTTTTCTTCCATATCATTTTTGTGTTATTACGGGTAAACTAATAATAAATTTGGTGCCTTTGCCCAATTCGCTTTCGGCACGTATCGTTCCATTCAAGTCTTGTACAATTTTTTTCACGTATGCCAGTCCCAGTCCAAATCCTTTTACATCGTGCAAGTTACCGGTTGTAACGCGATAAAATCGTTCAAAAATTTTCTTTACATTCTCTTTCTTAATTCCTATTCCGTTGTCTTCTACCGAAACAATAACTTTGTTGCCTTCGTTTTTGGTTCGTATCATCAACTCCGGAGCTACATCTTCTTTCTTGTATTTCAGTGCGTTGTCCAACAAGTTAAAAAGTACGTTGGTAAAGTGCATTTCGTCCACGTTCACCATCGAATTTTCTGCCGCGAGGTCTATATCGAGTGTGCCGTTATATTTTTCTACTTTCAGTATGTGCGTGTTGGCTACGTTCACGATAATATCGTTCAAATCTACCTCTTTTATTTTCAGCGTGGCTTTTTGTTTGTCAAACAACGACATCTGCAATACTTTTTCTACCTGAAAACCCAAACGCTTGGTTTCGTCGTTTATCACTCCTGTAACGTGCTTATATACTTCGGGCGATTTGGTAATGGATTCGTCTTTAAGCATTTGCGCGGCAAGTGAGATGGTAGAAACCGGAGTTTTCAATTCGTGTGTCATATTATTGATGAAGTCGTTCTTCATTTCAGACAAACGCTTCTGTCTGAATAGGTTTACTATCGTGAATATAAACGTTACCAACAAGATAAACGTGAATATCAGCGATGGCACAAAAAATGAAAGCTCGCTATATACAAAATTGTGCATGGTTGGAAAGTAAACTTTCAACGAGCTCAACTTGGAAGGCGGATCGTTGGGGAATAATATTTGCGTATAAATGGCATTTTTATCCTTGTTTGAAAATCCCGACGAGGAGTAAACCACCCTGTTGGTATGATCCGATACTTGAAAACTGTATGGCACGTTCAATCCATTGTTTGTCAGCTCAAACCGGATGTATTTGTCCAAATCGTTGAAGTTTATCCGCTCTTCTATTGGCTTATCGCTTGCTTTGTACAATAATTTATAAATCACTTCGATGAGCAACGCTTGCTCATGCAGGTATCTTTTCAAAAGCGACTGTTGCATTCCCAATTGTGTGTTGGGTATGGTGTTGGCACCGTGTCGGGGCGAGAGAAATACACCGCCGCCTATGTCGCTTGTCGGTTTTTGGCTTTGTGTTATCTGTTCTATAACAATTTCTTTCCCATCTTGGTTTGCCATGTTTGCCGCTCCTTTTTGCGGGGCTATTGTGGCAGACTTAGAAATATTGTATTGCGAATATTTGCTATCAGACTCCACGATGTCTCTTTCCAAAAACCGGTAGGTTTGGTCTTGCTCCAAATCCTTTGATACGTTGTAAAGGCTACGCTTTACCATTTCGCCAAACTGTTGTTTTCTAACAGTCATGCTCGATCTCATGTATCTTACTTGCATCAGAAGCAATGCAAAAAATGCAACAAACATTACCAATGCCAGTAACCAAATCGTTGACTTTTTCATACTCTTTTTTTCTTTCTCCCGATGCTGTTTAATACAATCGTTTTTGTCCTTCAGTTTTGCTTGTGGACTATATTTTAACAAATAAACGACTTTTTTGTTTAACACTTCCTCTTAAAATTAAGAAAAAAGGTAAAACTGCCCGATATGTAACATTATTTAATATTGTTGTTGAAAACAAGACCTTTTTTTAGGGAAAATTTAATCGAGTCTTAAAGAGCCCATTTTGATTCGTATTTAGTATTATGTTTTCCGTCAATCAAGTTTATCGTCATTATTATTGTCAGAAACAGCTGCTCCAAAGAGATGAAAAAAGATGCTTTTCATTTGTTCATCATCCTTTTGAAGTTAAAACCGGCAGCGGCAAGCATAATATTGATGTTTGTGGTTCACCGTACTTTCCAACGAGAAAAATAACGAACCTTGTGTCTGTTTTTTTGCTTTTCCAACATAATAATCTGCAAATTCTACTTCACAAATTTACAAAATATTGCGGATGCATACAACTAAAACTAATCTATTTTACTGAAATATAGATGATTGTATGCTTTGTAATGGATGGCTATTTAATACGTTTCAAGTATTTCGCTCAATTTACTTGACAATGATTGTTTTTGTGAGAAATTGATTTTTGGATTTTAAAAACAGACTTTGTCCAATTTTTTTATTTTACCCCTTTTATCTGCCTCGGATCCATACCGGTAAATGGCATATTCCTTAATGCAGTCAGCTCCCTTTGCATTTGTCCGAGAGTTTTAACCGTCTTATCTTGTGCTTCATTCAAAAGGCTTTGAGATTTAGATGCACTTTCAAGTTCTTTTTTTGCTTCGCGATATTTTACGTTTGCATCTGCCAGATTCTCGGCGATATCTCTAAGATCTTCTGCTGTTTTTGTGCCGTCTTTTTCGGCATCTTTCAAAGCTTTTCTCCACTTTTCCGCATTTTGTTTCGCTGATATAAAGTTATCTAACACCTTTGCTTCGATAAGTATTTTTTTTTCAATATTTTCAGCCATTTTGTTTTTTTATTTGAAGTTATTTTTGTATTTTTGTTTAAACTAAAACTTAATCATTATGTTAGTAAAAGTAATATTTGGTACGGTAGCTGTATT
>CAZVWS010000057.1:0-11894 GCA_964631255.1 uncultured Dysgonomonadaceae bacterium
TTACAGATAATATTACGTGTTGTTGTTCAGAATATCAAAGATACAAATTTTTGAAAGCAATTCACAACGCATAACACTCACATCCATCAATCCATTCAGTTGTTCAGAATATCAAAGATACAAATTTTTGAAAGCAATTCACAACCTTCGATGTGAAGTACAACTTTCGTTTCTTGTTGTTCAGAATATCAAAGATACAAATTTTTGAAAGCAATTCACAACGGAGTGTTGAAGTATTCCTTTTGCAACTTCGTTGTTCAGAATATCAAAGATACAAATTTTTGAAAGCAATTCACATTGTTTTACGCTTGGGTGAGGTAGATAAGACCCATAGGCCAAAGGGTTTAGGGGTATAAGTTGATGTTTTTTTATTAGTGAGATTAACAAACAAAAAAACCTCAGGAAAATTCCTGAGGTTTTATACACTTTGCCCTAAGCTCTAAGCCCAACGCTTTTAGTTCTTAGCTATTCTTAAAAAACACATGCTCGTCAATCGCATCAATGATGATGGGTTTGGATTTGTCCACCACACCACCCAAAATATCCTTCGATAATTGGTTGAGTATCTGGCGTTGAATAACCCGTTTCACGGGACGAGCGCCAAATTCGGGGTCGTATCCGGCACGAGCAATGCTCTCGATGGCTTCGTCGGTATAACGCAGTTCTATTCCGTTGTCTTGAAGCATCCTGGAAATACCTTTCAACTGAATACGAACAATTTGTGCAATTTCCGATTCGTTGAGCGGCGAGAACATAATAATATCGTCGATACGATTCAGAAACTCCGGACGAATGGTTTGTTTCAACATCGCAAGCACCAGATTTTTGGTGTTTTCGACAATCTCTTCGCGATTATTTGCGGTAATTTTCTCGAAATTCTCGCGAATTAAGTTCGAACCCATATTGGAGGTCATGATGATGATGGTATTTTTGAAATTCACCACCCTACCCTTGTTATCCGTCAATCGTCCGTCGTCCAACACCTGCAAAAGGATATTGAAAACATCGGGATGCGCTTTTTCAATTTCATCGAAAAGTACTACCGAATAAGGTTTGCGGCGAATGGCTTCCGTGAGTTGTCCACCCTCGTCATAACCCACGTATCCGGGAGGCGCCCCGATGAGTCGTGTCGCGCTGAATTTCTCCTGATACTCGCTCATATCGATGCGCGTCATCATATTTTCATCGTCGAACAGATAATCCGCCAACGCTTTTGCCAGCTCGGTTTTGCCCACGCCGGTAGTTCCCAAAAAGATGAACGAACCAATGGGGCGTTTCGGGTCGCTCAAGCCGGCACGATTGCGTCGCACGGCATCCGACACGGCTGCAATAGCCTCCTCTTGACCCACCACACGTTTGTGCAATTCGTCTTCCAAATTGAGCAATTTTTCGCGCTCGCTTTGCAGCATTTTGCTCACGGGAATTCCCGTCCAGCGTGCCACCACGTCGGCAATATCTTCGGCGTCCACCTCTTCTTTTATCATGGCGCGACCGCCTTGTTGCTCGTGCAATTGCTTTTTCAGCTCTTCGATTTCAGTTTCTTTCTCTTTAATTTTGCCGTAACGCAACTCGGCCACTTTGCCGTAATCGCCTTCGCGCTCGGCTTTATCTGCCTGAAATTTAGCATCTTCAATTTCTATTTTATCTTGCTGAATTTTGTTGATTAGCTCTTTTTCGGCTTGCCATTTGGCTTTGTATTCCGACTCTTCGGCTTTTAGGTTTTCGATTTGCTTGCTGAGCAACTCCTCTTTTTGTTTGTCGTTTTCGCGACGAATGGCTTCCCGCTCAATTTCCAACTGTTTGACACGGCGCATGATTTCGTCCAGTTCGTACGGAACAGAATCTACCTCCATGCAGAGTTTGGCAGCCGCTTCGTCCATCAAGTCGATGGCTTTATCAGGCAAAAACCGGTCGGTAATATAGCGGTGCGAAAGTTGCACAGCAGCAATAATTGCTTCGTCTTTGATACGCACTTTGTGGTGATTTTCGTACTTTTCTTTCAATCCACGAAGGATGGAAATAGAGTCTGATTCGGTTGGCTCATCCACCATAACGGTCTGGAAACGACGCTCCAGCGCTTTGTCTTTCTCAAAATATTTTTGGTATTCATCGAGCGTGGTGGCACCAATGGCACGCAGTTCGCCACGCGCCAAAGCGGGTTTCAGGATATTGGCGGCATCCATCGCGCCTTCGCTTTTTCCGGCACCCACAAGCGTGTGGATTTCATCGATAAAAAGGATGATTTCGCCTTCCGATTTTACCACTTCGTTCACTACCGATTTCAGTCGCTCTTCAAATTCGCCTTTGTATTTTGCTCCGGCGATGAGCGCACCCATATCCAAAGAGAAAATCTGTTTGCTTTTCAAGTTTTCGGGCACGTCGCCACGAATAATGCGGTGTGCCAATCCTTCCGCGATAGCGGTTTTTCCCGTTCCGGGTTCGCCGATGAGGATGGGATTGTTTTTGGTGCGACGGCTCAAAATCTGCAACACACGACGTATCTCTTCGTCGCGCCCGATAACGGGGTCGAGTTTGCCGTTGCGGGCTTTTTCGGTCAGGTTTATCGCGTATTTGCTCAGTGATTGATAGGTATCTTCTGCCGATTGGCTGGTTACTTTTTCGCCTTTGCGCAATTCGTCGATGGCTTTCTGCAGTTGATTGACCGAAACGCCGTTCGCTTTCATCGTATCCGAAGTTTTGCTTTTTTCGCTCACCAATGCCAACAGCAGATGCTCGATAGAGACATATTGGTCGCCCATTTTGCTCGCGAAATCGGCAGCTTTGGCAAACACAGCATTGGTTTCGCGGCTCAGCATCGGTTCACCGCCCGATACGCGCGGATAAGAATCTATTTCGCTATCCACAGCCGTTTCCAATGAACGCGTGTTCACACCCAATTTTTGAAACAGGAAGTTGGTTACGTTTTCGCCCACCAACATCGCACCTTTGAGCACGTGCACCGGTTCAATCATTTGCTGATTGTTTGCCTGCGCCAACTCGATGGTTTTTTGCACTGTTTCTTGTGCTTTGATTGTAAAATTGTTAAAGTTCATATATTTGTTTTTTTTAATTTTAGATGTTAGAATCAAGAACCAGGACGGTCGATAATCTTAATTTAATATCCTGATTCCTGATTGGTATGCACAAAATTCTTGCCAAATAAGATTTTCTGACTATTTGGCAGAAGTTCTGAGTTTGTTCAATTATTTGGTCAAAATAAAAGATTTAATCATCGGCGGCAAATGGCAGTTAATCTTTTCTTTAAACTAAATTTGGATAATTAGACATGATATAATACCATTTTATTGAAAAATTTGTATCTTTACCAATCAAAAAAAATCACACGCATCAAAAAACAAAAATAGTATGAAACATTTTAAACTCAGCTTTTATTTATTTATTTCCTTATTCCTACTGATAAACAATGCAGTAGATGGTCAGAATAACAACAAAAAATTCTCATCAAGCAGTATGCAACTGTTAGATAAAATCAATGGTCTAAATAAAATTGCTCAAGACCGTGATTCCATTTCATTTTTGAGCGAAAACCAACAATATTTCTACGGCGTATTGGCCGAATACATCAAACACATTTTTGACCCCGAAACCAAATTGCTGCAAACAACGGAACATTATTATGTTTACGACAATTGGGTACCGGTTTTGAATACAGTTTCAAAATACCACTACAACACATTCCACAAAGTAGATACGATTATTCAATATAATATTTTGACGTCGGGCGATGCCCGATTGGGAAAAAGAACCACCGTGGACTACAACTGTTCGCTCTTGGTAAACCAATTGAGCGAAGAGATTTGGGATGTAGACAACAACATTTGGGAAAAACATTTTCAATACCATTACAAATATTACTCCAATCTGGAGGTGGCAGAAATGAATCGGTTCTATGGAAACGAAAACATTACCGAATGGGCTTACCAATTTACAGAGCTGTATAAGTACAACGAACTGAACAATTTGGTTCGTATGGATAGGATGACCATCGGTTTATTGGATACCGTTTTTATCAATAAATTTGAAAGAGAATACGACAACAACAATTTCCTCAAAACCATACGCACATACAAATATACCGATATGGATTGGTTTGAAGATAATAAACTCGAGTTCAAAAATGATGAGTTTGGCAATCCCATTCATATTGACACACACGTGAATAGTAATACTGGTTGGAGCCACGAATATAGATATGAATTTGCATACAACTACGACGAATTGTTCGACGACATTTTATTTCCCTCGTCCGAATTCCCGTATCTGCCCGAAGGTATGAACAACATGCAAAACACAATCACTTCTGCAAAAATGTACCTCCCAAGCGGGTCTGATTGGGAATTGGTTTCCGAAAGCAAATATATCTACGGCAAGATGTTCAACGAAGCACTTAGTATTAACGAAAACAACTGGAAAAAAACAGATTACAACTTATATCCCAACCCGGCGAAAGATATTTTCTACATCCGACAAAATGGCAATAATAAGACCAATCAACTGCAAGTAGCCATCTATAACACGTTGGGTGTTTTGGTAAAAAGAGTGAGTATGGATACCGATTCGCAAGCAATAGACATCTCCAATTTGTCATCGGGGCTATACACCATCGTTATCAAATCAGACGGCAATAACACAGTTTCTAAAAAGTTGATAATAAAATAGATTAATCGATTTCCTACTGCGCTGCAGCACGGGGATAGGCAGGACACGAAAGTCAGGATAGACACGTTCGTGTCCTGTTTCATTTTTCCCCAACCAAATTTCTTCGCAAAAATCCAACTTAAGTCCATTTATAAAATCTTGGCATTGTTTTTGAAAAGAAACTAGGAGGATAACAAAAAGAAATAATATATTTGTAAATCCGTAACAAGTAAAACAAAGGAAATATTCAATGGATAACAATTTTTCAAACCGAGTACGCGACATTATGGCATACAGCCGTGAAGAAGCAGAAAGACTTCAAAATAATTATATTGGTCCCGAGCACCTGATGCTTGCCATTCTTCGTGATGGCGAAGGTCTTGCCATGCAGATATTGCAAGATTTTGATGTGGATATCAATCTTTTGAAAAGCAATATCGACAGCAAATTTCGTCAGATACACGAGCAATATAACGATGTAAGCGAAATAGTAATAAACAAAAGCACCGAAAAAGCGCTTAAAATGAGTATTTTGGAAGCAAGACTTACCCGAAGTCAACAAACCGATTCAGAACACATACTGTTGGCTTTGTTGAAGGAAAAAAGCACCCAAATAAACGAAATTTTGTCCGATTTTCGACTCGACTACTCGAGTGCATTTCTTTACGTGAAAAGCATCATGGACACACGCATCAACGATGAGTCATCCTCTTCGGAAACGCCCGTTGCAGGTGCCAATTTTACCGATGACGACGACGATGAAGCCGGTAAAGGCAAATTTAGTTCCGGACAAACCGGCGGCGGAGCCGCTGCGGCAAAAGGAACCGTTTCTGACACGCCCGTTTTAGACAATTTTGGCACAGATATTACTCGTGCAGCAAAAGAAAACAGGCTCGACCCGGTTGTGGGACGAGAAACCGAAATAGAGCGCATCGCGCAAATCCTAAGTCGTCGCAAGAAAAACAACCCCGTTCTTATTGGAGATCCGGGTGTTGGTAAATCGGCAATTGTGGATGGATTGGCTTCGCGCATCATTCAAAAAAAAGTGTCGCGTTCGCTTTTCGATAAACGAGTAATTGCTTTAGACATGGCATCCATAGTTGCCGGAACAAAATATCGCGGGCAGTTTGAAGAACGTATCAAAGCCATTCTGAACGAGCTTTCGAAAAACCCGAATATCATCCTCTTTATCGACGAAATACACACCATCGTGGGTGCAGGAGGTGCTGCCGGTTCGCTGGATGCTGCCAATATGCTGAAACCGGCTCTGGCACGTGGCGAAATACAATGTATCGGTGCTACCACGCTCGATGAATACCGCAAAAATATTGAAAAAGACGGTGCCTTAGAAAGAAGATTTCAGAAAGTGATTGTAGATGCAACCACGCCCGAAGAGACGTTGCAAATTTTGCAAAACATCAAGGAACGATACGAAGAACACCACAACGTGAAATATACGCCCGATGCATTAGAAGCTTGCGTGAAACTGACCGAAAGATACATTTCTGACCGCACGTTCCCCGACAAAGCCATTGACGCGTTGGACGAAGCCGGTGCACGCGTGCACATCTCCAACATCTCCATTCCTAAAATTATTGAGGAGATGGAAGAAGAGCTGAAATTGGTGGAACAACAAAAAAACGAAGCAGTTAACACACAAAAATACGAATTGGCTGCAAGTTTTCGCGACAAGCAACGCAAATTGCTTCTCGCGCTGGAATCGGAAGAAGAGCGTTGGCAAAAAGAGATGAAAGAAAAACCCGAAACGGTGGACGAAGAAAAAATTGCCGAAGTAGTGGCAATGATTTCGGGCGTGCCCGTGCAACGTATTGCCCAAGCCGAAGGACAAAGGCTGTTGGAGATGAAAGAAGACCTCAAAGCCCGTGTAATAGGTCAAGATGAGGCGGTGGAGAAAATAGCCAAAGCTATCCAACGCAACCGGGTTGGACTAAAAGACCCCAACAAACCCATCGGTACGTTTATGTTCTTGGGCCCGACGGGCGTGGGAAAAACGCACTTGGCAAAAAAACTGGCAGAATTTCTGTTCGACTCGCACGAGAACCTTATCCGCATCGACATGAGCGAATACATGGAAAAATTCAACGTGTCGCGCCTCGTGGGAGCACCTCCCGGATATGTAGGCTACGAAGAAGGCGGACAACTAACCGAAAAAGTGCGTCGTCGCCCCTACTCCGTTGTTCTGCTCGACGAGATTGAGAAAGCGCATCCCGACGTCTTCAACATCTTGTTGCAAATTCTGGACGAAGGACACATAACCGACAGTTTGGGAAGAAGAATCGATTTCAAGAACACGATACTGATTATGACTTCCAATATCGGAACGCGCCAACTGAAAGATTTTGGTCGTGGTATCGGGTTCAACACCGGAAACGACACCACCGATGCCGAATATTCGCGTAGCATCATTCAAAAAGCACTGAATAAAGCTTTTGCTCCCGAATTTTTGAACCGTGTGGACGATATCGTGATGTTTGACCAGTTGAGTAAAGAATCCATTTTCAAAATCATCGATCTCGAACTCAAAGGACTTTACAAACGCATCAAAGAGTTGGGTTACAACGTGGAACTCACCACCGAAGCCAAAGAATTTATTGCCGATAAAGGCTACGATGTGCAGTTTGGTGCTCGTCCGCTAAAACGTGCTTTGCAAAAATATGTGGAAGACGAAATGGCAGAACTCATTCTACGTACAGAGATTAAAGAAGGCGAAACCGTGCTGGTGGATTTCGATGCAGAAAAACAACAGATTGTAATGAAGGTGGAAAAACCGGACACGGCGATTTCCGAATCGTAATAATTTCTATGTGAAGTGTAACCCACACTTTCCATCAAAATAAATAAAAAAGCGGATTTTCGGTAATGTTATTCCTCCGAAAATCCGCTTTAGCTTTTTCAAAAGCGAACCGCCCTATCCGGTTAAATGGGATTACAACAATTGATTAGGATCCAGATTATCGTGTTCGATATCCAAGAAATATTTATATGTCCCCACTTTTAACTCGGCACAAGCCTCGTAATCGCAAACAATGATACCTCGCGGGTGCAATTGCAGTGCGCTGATTGTCCACATTTGCGTTACCGCACCCTCTACCGCGTGATAAAGCGCACGCGCTTTGTGGTGTCCATTTACCAAAATAAGAACCTCTTTGGCATCGAGTATAGTGCCTACCCCAACGGTGAGCGCAGTTTTGGGCACTTTGTTTACATCGTCGTCAAAAAAACGAGAGTTTGCAATCACGGTATCGGTGGTCAAAGTTTTCACACGAGTTCTGGAAGCTAACGATGAGCCGGGTTCATTAAAAGCGATGTGTCCGTCGGGACCAATACCGCCCAAAAACAGATCGATGCCTCCTACTTCGGCAATGCGTTGCTCATAAGCTTGGCATTCAGCTTCCAAATCGTCCGCCATGCCATTTAAAATATGCACATTTTCTTTTTTAATGTCGATATGGCTGAAGAAATTGTCCCACATAAAAGCGTGATAGCTTTGCGGATGAGACTCATCCAAACCAATATACTCGTCCATATTGAATGTAATAACGTTTTCGAACGAAACCAAACCCTGTTGGTAGAGCTTGATTAACGCCCGATACATGCCAAGTGGCGATGAGCCTGTAGGCAAACCCAGTTTAAATGGTTTTTCGGGAGTTGGTTTGGCTTCAATAATTTTGGAAGCGGTGTAGTTGGCAGCCCATTTTGCCAACTGTTCTGAGTCGGGTTGTATGATTAATCGCATAAACTGATTTTTTGTTTGAGTTTAATATTGGGTACAAATTTACACATTCGTCGTTAACCTGCAAAATACCATTTTTCTAAAATAACCTCGCTAATCAAAAAAAATCAAAACTATAAAGTATAACAAAAAGTGAGATGGCAACCACGAAAACATTAATTTGTAATTATTTTCTATTTTTAACCACCAACTACGTAGTTTTACGGATTGACAGGTATATAAATTTACTATAACTTTGCACCGATATTTATTATTATCAGATAAAAAATCAAATTAATGTTAATTTAAGTAATAATAAATCGGAATACAAAAAATATTATAAACCATTATTATTCTGTATTCAAGATACATACATCATATTTAAACAATAAAAAAGAACAATAAATATTAGTATTTATTCAGTATTTATACAAATATAAATTAAATACAGCTATGAAACTTTTTATTAAATATTTACTTGGACTACTTTTCGTTAGTTTTATTAGTGCCTTCACTTTTCTGTCAAGTTGTGATTCGGGAAAAGAGGAAAAGGAAATTGCGGCATACAAACAGGTCGTGTCCAATAAGCTGTACAATATACGACAAAATGAAGACTCACTTCAGCAATTTTTAAAAGAGAGTTTGAAAAATGAAGATGAAGTAGCAATTATGCTCACTTATAAACAACTTGGGTCTTACCAAAGCGAAAATGCCGATTTTTCAAACGCAATTATTTCACACCAAAACTATTTTGATATAGCTTCGGCTCGAAATGACACCTTAGAAATTATACAAGCTCTCAACGATTTAGGTACAAACTTCAGAAGAATCGGAGTACTATCCCAAGCATCCGATTATCATTTTCAAGCATTGGAATTTGTGGAAAATTATTCAAAAACAAATAGTACAGGTAAAGGTCTTAAATGCAAAGTTGTTACCCTGAACGGTATCGGTAATATCAGTCTCACGCTCGGGTTTTACGACGAAGCCGAAAAATATTTTCGCATCGCTTTGGAAGAGGAGATCAAACAACGCAGCGAAATTGGGCAAGGCATTAATTACGCCAATATTGGGGCAATTTTTGAATACCGACACCAATACGACTCGGCACGTGTCTATTTCAACAAATCGATGTATCACAACACCAACGCCAAATCGGATAAAGGTATTGCCTTATGCCACATCCATTTGGGCGATATTTTTGCCAACGAAAAAAATTACGACCAAGCCAAAGCGGAATATAGCAAGGCATACAGTTTGATGGAGAGCATATCCGACAGATGGCATTGGCTGGAAGCTTGTATCTCCATTGCCAAAATAAATAATATTCTGGAAGAAGACAGCGATTTCAAAAAACACATACAACTTGCCGAGCAAACAGCCAACCAAATAAATTCGACTGAGCATTTGGCAAAAATATACTCGCTAAAACACGATTTCTACCTAAAGAAAAACAATGCAGCCCTCGCTTTAGACAACTATAAACACAGTATTGCCATGCTCGATAGCTTGCAGGGATTATTAAAAACAAACCATTTTCTGGATATGCGCGTGAATTTTGAACGCGAACAAAACAAACGTCGCTTAGAACAACTGGAACTAAACAACAAAGTTGAACAACAAGAAAAACAGATTACCATATATATTTCGTGGTTCGCTTTGCTGTTAGGTATCATTCTATCCTCTTTTTTCTATTACGCTTATCAACAAAAAAGGAAGAGCAATATTTTGCTGAAACAGTTAGAAAAAACACGTTCGGAGTTTTTCACAAATATCACGCACGAATTCAGAACTCCGCTTACCGTGATAAAAGGACTTAATGAGCAGTTACTCAATAACAAAGTGAATACAGAAAAAGAAAAAAAATCGTTTCACGCCATCATCGAAAAACAGAGCAACAACCTGCTCGATTTGGTAAATTCATTACTTGATATTGCAAAAATAAGAAGCGGTATGGATAATCCCGAATGGAGACATGGCGATTTTGTGGCATACATGCGCATGATTGTGGAATCATACACACTCTACGCCAAGGAGAAAAACATAGAAATCATCTATTTCTCCAATCTATCGAGCCAAAACATGGACTTTGTACCGTTTTACATAGATAAAATCATTGGCAACCTGATTTCAAATGCCATAAAGCACTCCCAATCGGGCGAAAAGATACATCTTACCATCGTGAAAGATGCAAACAACGAGAACATTACAATCCGACTTTCGGATAATGGCGAAGGTATATCGCCCGAAAATATCGACAGAATTTTTGATATGTTCTACCAATGCCCCGAATCAAAAAATCAGCACGGTTCGGGCGTAGGTTTGGCTTTTACCAAATTGATGATTGAGCGCATGTATGGCACTATCGGCGTGAAAAGCCAAATTGGTGTCGGCACCATTTTCACGGTAACGCTGCCCATAAAAAACAGACGTCTAACACAAGTAGAGCCACTGCAAGTTCAGATTATCGAAAGCGACCCCATTGACTATGATGATGAAACTGCCGAGCCGAAAGCAAAAAAAATGGGATTCGTGATAGACAAGCCATTGGTACTTTTGGTAGAAGATAACAGAGATATTCTTCTCTATCTCACCTCGTTGTTAGGAACAAGATATGAAATAATAACTGCAGCCAATGGCAAAAACGGATTGGATATGGCAGAAAAATACATCCCGGATTTGGTTGTTACCGACGTGATGATGCCTATAAAAGATGGGTTTGAAATGTGTCGCGACATGAAAGCGAACAAATTGCTCAACCACATCCCCATATTGATACTTACCGCAAGAATTAGCGACGAAGACAAAATACGAGGCATGAAATGCGGAGCAGAATCATTTATCCGAAAACCATTTAAAGCGGAAGAACTGATCAGCACCATCCAAACTATATTGGAAAACAGGAAACTACTTCGGGAAAAATATTTGCAAACCGTTCCAAACGTAAAAGAAAACGAGAAAAAACAGGTAAACGAAAATATCAAACTACTGCAAATGATTGCAGATATTATCCATTCCGAAATTACAAATCCGGATTTGAATACAAACTTCATTGCCGATAAACTGGCGATGAGTAGCTCGCAGCTCAATCGCAAACTAAATGCTATATCGGGCTATTCCACCAGTTCATACATAATCACCGTGAAATTAAACAAGGCGAAAAAAATGCTTCGTGAATCTAATCTCAATATTACCGAAGTATCGGAAGCATGCGGCTTCTTAGACCCGAGTTATTTTTCGAGAGTATTCAAAAAAGAATTTGGGGTTACTCCATCCAAATTTCAAAAAATACCGGAAACATTGATGAATTAATCATCTGTATAACAATAATATACATTAATCATTATCCGTAAAACACAAAACAGGAAGTTGGTAAAAGAATATAGATTTATACCGTATTGATAGAAATTCCAATTGCTCTTAGAAATTCCATTATTATCATTTTGATTTTTTAATCTATTTGAAATCAACAATTTGTATTGAATAATTGTTTGATATGTGC
>CAZVWS010000058.1:0-11399 GCA_964631255.1 uncultured Dysgonomonadaceae bacterium
TCGAATTTCACGAATTTATACGAATTTGACTAATTGATAAACAATTAGTTATCTTATTTAATTATAAAAATCACACAAATCAGAGTTCAGACAATGTCCGCCCACAATTCCTCTCTGTAATTGTCGATTTCGTGTGGATGGCATTGTTCCACATTCTCCACTTCACGCGATGTGTAAATCATCTGCTCTAAGTATCGCGGCGCACGATTTGGTCCTTCGCCAATATTTATTAAAACCGTTTCTCCATCTTTGATTAAGCCTTTTTGTAGCGCGATAAAAAATCCTGCCAAACAAACAGATGACGCTGGTCCGGGAATCATTTTTTGTTCATAGGCCACCAATTTTCCAATCGAAACCAATTTGTCTTCTTGCATACGCACAAAAGTTCCGCCCGATTGCTTCACAATTTTTGCCAAAATAGGATAGGATGCCGGGTTACCTGTTGCAAGGGTAGGGATGATGGTTTGGGGATTGTCTATGATGGGATAATCTTTTTCAAATCCTTCGGGAAAACCTGCCGCTTCGGCTTTCTCCCACGCTTGCACCATGGGGTCGCATCCGTCAGATTGTACCAAAATAAAACGTGGATTCTCTATATCGGTGTACACGTGTTTTATTTCGCGAATGCCTTTTTCTATGGCGATGGGTCCCGTGCCGCCGCTCACGGCTTGGATATACACGTCGGGAATTTTATTTATCTGGCGTAGCCACTCAAAAACCATGTTCTTTTTTGCTTCAACCCGTATTGGGTCTATATTGCCGGTTGACATCGGTATTTCGTGAATTTTGGCGTAGCCGGCAGCAATATCTTTCGCTTTAGCATAATCGCCCATCACACGAAAAACTTGTTGCCCGTAGGAGCTGATTGTTGCTTCGGAGGTAACGATAGCATCTTCGGGCATAAAAACCGAACAGTTCACTTTTGCCATGGCAAGATATTTGGCGTAGGCAGTTGCCGAGTTTCCGGTAGAGGCAATGCAATATTGTTTCAGCCCAATTTCGTTGAAAATGCTTGCTGCCAACGATGCGGCAACATCTTTAAATGTGCCTGTTCCGCCGTTTAAGTCGTTGCGACAAACTTGCACTTCGATATTCAGGTTGAATTTTTCGCGTGCATAATCCTCCAAAAACTGCCATCTTTCTATGGGCACGGCTCCTTCTCCTTTGGAGATGATATGGCGACGACGCAGCAAAGGCAGAAATGGAAAATAATTCCAAAAACTGTTTGCCGAGCCACTTGCAATGCGTTTTAGACGTTGATAACGACGATGATACCACACTTCGGAGCGTTTGCTGCCGCATTTGCTGCACTGCTGGTTTTGCTCAAACCATGTCCAAAAATTGGGGGTAATGGTTCCGCATTCGGTGCATTTTAGGTAGTACTTATTTTGAAGTTTTATGCGTAACATACTTTTGTTCGGTTTTTGATGAGAAAAAAACAAAGATACGGATTTTCATGTCTGTTGCACGAAAATCCGTATTTTTATGATAAAGACAGGCAATTTATTTAGTAGCCATCGATTGCATTTCGTCCGAAATATATTTTCCGGCTTCGAGATTCACTTTTATTTTTTTGAACACTTCGATGGTTTCTTCTACTTCTTTCATCGTGTGCGAAGCGGTAGGGATAAGACGAAGCATCAGTACATCTTTGGGTACAACCGGATAAACCACAATGGAGCAGAATATGTTGTGATTTTCGCGTAGGTCTATCACTATATTTGTTCCTTCGGGCACTGAACCGCTGAAATAAACGGGTGTAACGGGCGATTGCGTATTTCCAATGTTGAAACCCTCTTTTACCAAACCGTCTTGCAATGCTTTGGCTATTTTCCAAAGATTTTCTTTTATTTCGGGTTTGTTTTGAAGAATATCCAATCGTTTCAATGCTCCAATAACCATTGGCATGGGGAGCGATTTGGCAAAAATTTGCGAACGCATGTTGTATTTCAACGAATCTACAATGGCTTTGTCCGATGCCACAAATGCACCAATTCCTGCCATCGATTTGGCAAAAGTGCCAAAGTAGATATCTATATCGTCCATCAGACCAAAGTGTTCGCTTGCTCCGGCACCGGTTTTACCCATGGTTCCGAAACCATGCGCATCGTCAATCATGATGCGGAAGTTATATTTCTTTTTCAACGCAACCAATCCGGGCAGGTTGCCCAAATCGCCCGACATGCCAAATACACCTTCGGTTATCAACAAGATTCCGCCATTGTTTTCATCGGCATTCTTAGTGGCGAAGCGCAACATTTTTTCGGCACGTTCCATATCGTTGTGCGGAAAAACGAAGCTCTTGCCGCCTTTGGCTTTGTGCAAGAAAATTCCATCCATAATACAAGCGTGGGCTTCCGAGTCGTAAACTATCACATCGTTGCGTGTGCAAAGCGAATCGATGATAGAAATCATTCCCTGATAACCGTAGTTGAGCAGATATGCCGACTCTTTTTTCTCGAATTTGGCAAGACGCTCTTCCAACTCGCGGTGATATTTTGTTTGTCCCGACATCATGCGTGCACCCATCGGGTAGGCCATGCCCCATTGTGCAGCAGCATCGGCATCGGCTTTGCGCACTTCGGGATGGTTGGCAAGTCCCAAGTAATTATTCAAACTCCAGGTTATCACTTCACGTCCGTGAAATTTCATTCTGGGTCCAATTTCACCTTCTAATTCGGGAAACATAAAATATCCTTCCGCTTTGCGGCGATATTGCTCTAATGGGCCTTCTACGCCTTTGAGTCTGTCAAAAATATCAATCATAAGAAATTTAAGAATTTGTATTTTATTAATTTTATTTCAATTCTACAAAAATACAGTTTCTTTTTCAATTGAAAAAATATATGTTGACAAACTTTCTTTTGGAAATACGTGCAAAAAATCGTACCTTTGGGCGTTTTTTTAACCCAATCCAAATTATGTCGTCAAAAGATACTTTCGAAGATAATATCTTGGATAACGATGACGAACTGAATGGAGAAGAGGAGATTTTATCCGATTTGCCCGCTTCAGCATCTGTATCCAATCCACAAATAACAACTCGCATAGCCGAAGATGCGCCCATGAACCTGTCCCGTATGTACCAGGATTGGTTTTTGGATTACGCTTCGTACGTGATTTTGGAGCGTGCCGTGCCACATATTTCAGATGGTCTGAAACCTGTGCAACGACGCATTATGCATGCCATGAAGCGAATGGACGATGGGCGTTACAACAAGGTTGCCAATATTATTGGGAATACCATGCAGTTTCACCCGCACGGCGATGCTTCTATTGGCGATGCGCTGGTGCAATTGGGGCAGAAAGATTTGTTGGTCGATTGTCAGGGTAACTGGGGCAATGTTTTGACCGGAGATGGAGCTGCTGCACCTCGTTATATCGAGGCACGGTTATCTAAATTTGCGTTGGAAGTGCTGTTTAATGCCAAAACTACCGAATGGAAACCATCGTACGACGGTCGCAACAAAGAACCGATAATATTGCCTGCCAAATTTCCACTGCTTTTGGCACAAGGTGCCGAAGGGATTGCCGTGGGTCTGTCATCCAAAATTTTACCGCACAATTTCAACGATTTGTGCGATGCTTCGGTTGCTTTTTTGCAAGACAAAGAGTTTAAAATATTTCCCGATTTCCAAACCGGCGGATATATCGATGTAGATAGGTACAACGATGGCGAACGTGGCGGCTCTGTAAAAGTAAGGGCTTCGATTAAGAAAAACGATAGTAAAACCCTCGTAATTACAAGTTTACCCTTTGGTAAAACCACAGCGTCTGTTGTAGAATCGATACTCAAAGCCAACGAAAAAGGCAAAATCAAAATAAAAAGAGTAGATGATATTACTGCCGAAAACGTTGAAATTCAGATACAACTTGCAGCAGGAGTTTCGTCCGATAAAACCATCGACGCGCTTTACGCTTTCACCGAATGCGAGATAAGTATATCGCCCAACTGTTGCGTTATCGAAAATGATAAACCCCATTTCCTGAAGGTTTCGGATGTATTGCGTGCCTCCGTCAAACGCACCAAAGAGCTGTTGCAATTAGAATTGCAAATAGAGAAAAACGAAAAACAGGAAGCGCTGCTTTTTGCATCGTTAGAAAAAATATTTATCGAAGAGCGCATATACAAGGACAAAGAATTTGAAAATGCCAAGAGCATGGATATTGCCGTGTCGCATATCGACAAAAGATTAGAGCCATACAAACCATCTTTTATCCGCACCATAACGTCGGATGATATTCTGAAATTGATGGAAATTAAAATGGCAAGAATCCTTAAATTTAACTCCGACAAGGCGGAAGAAATTATCGCCAAATATAAAAACGAAATTGAAGAGATTGATCACAACCTCAACAATCTGAACGATTATACCATTGCCTGGTACTTGATGCTCAAAGAAAAATATGGCAAAAATTACCCCAGAAAAACTGAAATTCGCAGTTTTGAAAATATTGAAGCAACCAAAGTGGTGGAAGCAAACGAAAAACTTTACATCAACCGCGAAGAGGGTTTTATTGGTACCGGACTGAAAAAAGACGAGTTTATTTGCAACTGTTCGGATATTGACGATGTTATCGTATTTTTTAAAGATGGAAAATACAAGGTGGTGAAAGTAAGCGAAAAAATGTTTGTGGGTAAAGGAATACTTTATGCCAATGTGTTCAAGAAAAACGACAAACGAACCATCTATAACGTCATTTACCGAAGCGGAAAAAATGGACCTCACTACATCAAACGATTCCCGGTAACAGGAGTTAGTCGCGACAAAGATTACGATTTGACGCAAGAAAAAGCCGGTTCTCGTATCGTGTACTTCAGTTCTAATACAAACGGCGAAGCCGAAACGGTGAAAGTGATTTTGAAACCCAAACCTCGTCAGCGAATTTTACAATTTGAAAAAGACTTTAGTGAAGTTGCTATCAAAGGACGCGGAGCGATGGGAAATATTCTTACCAAAGCCGATGTGCATCGCATTGTGCTCAAACAGAAAGGAATGTCCACATTGGGCGGACGGAAAGTTTGGTTCGACCCCGATGTTTTGCGCCTCAATTATGATGGAGGCGGAGTCTATTTGGGCGAGTTTTTGGGGAACGATAAGATATTAGTTGTCAACAAAAACGGCGACTACAATACTTGTTCGTTCGATTTAAGTAACCATTTTGAACCAAATTATGTTCGTATTGAGAAATTTGATGAGCACAAAATATGGTCGGCAGCTCTCTTCGACGCCGACCAGGGTTACGCTTATCTGAAACGATTCACTTTTGAAGATACCGAAAAAATTGCTAACTTCTTGGGTGAGAACACCAATTCGCAACTGTACTTACTTACCGATACCGTATATCCGCGAATCCAAGCAGTTTTTGGCGGGAATGACGATTTTAGAGAACCGTTAGAGATTGACGTAGAACAGTTTATTGGACTGAAAAGTTATAAAGCCAAAGGAAAACGAATCTCCAATTACGAAGTAAAAGAAGTTACCGAACTGGAACCAACGCGTTTTCCCGAACCCGAAAAAATGGTAGAAATTTCGTCGGAAGAGGACGATGAGGAGGGTACTGTATCGGATACATCCAACTCCGACTTGCTGGATGAAATAACCGGTCAGATGAATCTATTCGATTGAACTATTTGCAGAAATAAATGTAAGTTGTTTTCGAACAATAAAAAAGCACAATTTGGAAAAAATTGTGCTTTTTTTGTTCTATCAATTTTATTATCCGTTTTTAGTATTCGTCCTTGGTTTGGTTCAATTTGATAAGTTTCACCAACTCAACAACAACAATAGGTACTGCCGAAAGCAAAGCTACATATATCCAATGTGTGGCATCCATTGTAACTACTCCGAAAATGCCCATAAGCGGTGGTATAAGCAGTACGGCAGCCAATAACAAACCGGAAACAAAGATTGCACCCAGTAGCATTTTATTGCTCAAAATACTTGTTCTGAACGACGATATTCGGTTAGAGTGTAAGTTGCGAACGTGCAGCAATTGAGAGAACCCGAGCACGGCAAACGCCATTGTTTGACCCAATGGTTGTCCTCCATCGTGAAAGCCGATTTTGTATGCCACCAACGAAATTACTCCGATAGTAATTCCTTGGTAAAAAATGCGCCAAATCATTCCTTTGGAGAAAAAACCCTTGTTGGGATCGCGCGGTTTGCGTGTCATGATATCTCTTTCTGCCGGATCCATGCTCAACGCCAATGCAGGCAAACTGTCCGTTACTAAATTTATCCAAAGAATGAGTATAGGTGTCAGCGGATTTCCCAAGTTAAACAGCGATGCAATGAAAATAAGAAATACCTCACCCACGTTTGCCGATAGTAGAAACTGGATGGCTTTCAGTATGTTGTCGTAAATACGACGTCCTTCTTCTACCGCACCCACTATGGTGGCAAAATTGTCGTCGGTAAGTACCACGTCGGCAGCTTCTTTAGCCACTTCGGTGCCAACTATTCCCATGGCAACACCAATATCTGCTTGTTTCAGAGCCGGGGCATCGTTTACACCGTCGCCGGTCATGGCAACAATATTTCCTTTGGCTTGCCATGCTTTCACGATGCGTACTTTGTGTTCGGGCGCAACACGTGCGTAAACCGAGTAATCGTCTATATCTCGCTCCAAAGATTCGTCCGTAATATTCACCAAATCTGTTCCGGTAACGGCTTTGTCGCCTTCATTAAAAATACCAATTTCGTCGGCAATGGCTACTGCTGTTACTTTGTGGTCGCCCGTAATCATAATTGGTCTGATGCCGGCAGTTTTACATTTTTTTACAGCCTCTACCACTTCCGGACGTGCCGGGTCTATCATACCCATTAGTCCGATAAAGATGAGGTTGTTTTCTACCGTTTGGTCGTTAATTTCGCCGGGTAGTGAATCGATATCTTTGTATGCAATGGCAAGTACACGCAATGCCGACTGTGCCATTCGGTGATTTTCTTTTTTGATGGTTTGTATATCTTCTTCGGTTATGGGGCGCACATTGCCGTGTATGGTAATGTGTGTGGTAACGGACAAAACTTCGTCTAAACCACCTTTTACATTGACACGCAACTGGTTGTTGTCCATTTTATTGATGGTGGACATACGTTTTCTCTCCGAGTCGAAAGGCACTTCCTGTATGCGTGGAAATTTGCTTTCCACCTCGTTTTTGTTCATTTTTAAATCCAAAGCTACATCTACCAAAGCGGTTTCGGTTGGGTCGCCAATATTTTCGTGCTTTCCGTCGGGCAATACTTTTAGGTGAGCATCGGTACAAAGCAGCGAGGAGATGAGTAGTTTTTGTTCGTCTATATTCAACTCTTCGGGTAGTGGCGGATTGCGAAAATCTATCCGGTTGCCACCTGTCCATCCTTCTACCACGGTCATTTTGTTTTGTGTGAGCGTTCCTGTTTTATCTGAACAGATAACGGTGGTGCTTCCCAAAGTTTCAACTGAAGGCAGTGTACGCACAATGGCATTTAGTTTTACCAAACGTTGCACGCCTATGGCAAGAACGATAGTCGAAACAATTTGCAACCCTTCGGGAATGGCGGCAACTGCAAGGCTCACTGCCATCATGAACATTTCTAACCAATTGTTTCCATAAAGTATGCCCACAACAAAAATCACGGCACAAATGCTTAATGCAACGATACCGAGAATTTTTCCCAATTGTTGGAGGCGTTTACCCATCGGAGTTTCGGTTTGTGAAGTGTCTTGCAACATGTGTGCAATTTTTCCGACTTCCGTGTTCATCCCTGTACCCACGATAATACCTTTTCCACGTCCGTAGGTTACAATGCTGGTAGAAAATCCCATGTTGGTTCTGTCGCCCAACGCTATCTCTTTCCCTTCCAGTATATTGTGGTGTTTCTCCACGGGAACCGATTCGCCCGTGAGTGCCGATTCCTGTATCTTCAGATTCACCGTTTCTATGAATCGCATATCGGCGGGAACAATATCGCCCGTATCCAATATCACGATGTCGCCCGGCACCACGTCGGTCGAGATGATGTCGGTTACTTCTCCGTCGCGAAGAACTTTGGTATGTGGCGAGCTCATTTTGTTGAGTGCATCCAACGACGATTGTGCTTTTAATTCTTGTACCATCCCAATGATGGCGTTGATTATCAGAATGGCAAGTATGACGTAGGTTTCTACCAACCCTTCGCCTTCCATTACGCCAATTACTCCGGAAACTATTGCCGCAACCAAAAGTATGATAACCATGCTACTTTTGAATTGCTCAAAAAAGATTGTAATTGCCGATTTTTGTTTTTTTGATTCGAGTCGATTGTAGCCGAATTTTTCAATTCTCTTTTCTACTTCGCTTTTGGATAATCCGGTTTGTAACGACACGTCGTGCTGTTTGAGAATGTCGTCGATTGGCTGGTTGTAATATTGCTCCATCTTGGTGTGTATCAATTGTTTTTTAATATGTTATTTAGAACAAATGTGCAAGTAGAAATGTTTGTATAAAAAATTGTTTTATCGCGTTTTTATTCTGCTTTTCCAAAGTGCACAATTGGGTGCTATATTTCGATTGTTTTGCTATTTTTGGTAGCTAATAAATTGGGCTTAAATGCGCTGCAAATTTTCTGTCTACTATTCGAAAACCGAGGTTTGTGTCATTTCTATCAACTCCGTGTTGTTGCATTTCATAATTTTACCGGGAAATGCGCGTACGATAGTGTAGTTGTGCGTGGACATGATGACTGCTGTGCCGTTTTCCGAAATTTGTTGCAATAAATCTACAATTTGGCTACCGGTTTCGGGGTCGAGATTACCGGTTGGCTCGTCGGCCAAAACAAGTTCGGGCTGGTTGAGCAGCGCACGAGCTATCACGATGCGTTGCTGTTCTCCTCCCGACAATTCGTGCGGCATTTTGTACGTTTTATGTTGCATGCCTACTTGTGCCAAAACTTGGTCGATGCGCTCTTTTATTGTTGCCTTGTTTTTCCAACCGGTTGCACGAAGCACAAACTCCAGATTTTTTTCTACATTTCTATCGATGAGAAGTTGAAAATCTTGAAAAACTATACCAATTTTTCTTCGCAAAAAAGCTACTTGTTTTCGTTTCAGTTGATGTAGCTGGAAATCGAATATCCGGGCGCTTCCGCTTTCAATGGCAATTTCGGCATACATGCTTTTGAGCAAGGTGCTTTTTCCCGAGCCAACTTTTCCAATAATGTACAAGAAATCGCCTTTGTTTACCTCGAGATTTACATTCTTGAGAATGGTGTTTTCGTCGCGACAAAGTTGCACATTTTCGTATTTTAATAAAACGTTGTCAATCATTATTTTATAAATTCTATGGATAAAGGATATTTCCAGTATTCGCCTTTTGCTGCCTTGATGGTTGCAATCAAAATAAAAGCAAAATAGAGTATGCTGAGCAAAATAGTGGTCAAAATACCTATTACAACAAAAATGAGCAGACTGGAGATGAGAAAATAGATAGCGAAACTGATAGAGAAATTGAGGATGTTTTTCCCATGTTTATTCACGTTCGCGTTTTGGTCTTTGTTTGTTATCCACATAATGAGCGGGATAATGAGCCAAGTAACCAATTGCGATACATGCATCAGTACCAGATAGAGGTTTTCGTCAATTCCCCAAAGCGGATTGGAGTTGTTGTCGTCATGCAAATCGTTGAGCACTTTCTCTTTTTCTCGCTGGTACTCTTCGTCGGTTATGCTGCCTTTGCTTCGCAGCTCGTCCAATATTTTCAAATTTTCATATTTCATCTTGTGGCTTTTTTGGGGGATGTATTACTGGAGCAAATTGTCAATGAGTTCTACCATTCTATTAAACTCCTCCTCTTCAAATAATCGGGTGAGCATCACTATTTTGCCATCTTTGTCTATGATGACATTGCGTGTAATGCCTGCCTCTTTTTTCGCGAACAATCCAAATATCGAAGCATCCGGGTCTAAACCGATGGGGTAGGTTACGCCGGTAGCTTTTGCCAATTCTTCAATTTTGGAGGCGGGTTCTTCCCTGTCTATTCCCCACAATACGAAATTGGGATTGTCTTTGTGCTTTTGCCAAATTTCTTTTTCGATATGGGGCATCTCTTTTCTGCACACACCGCACCAACTTGCCGTGAACTGCAGCATGATAACCTTTCCGCGTAGCGAGGAGAGAATTGCTTTTTCGCCATTGGGAAATTCTATTTCGAAATCGGGAGCTATATCACCCGTTTTCACGAGAAATTGTCTGTCGTCGTCTTCGGTGGTCGATGTTTGGTTTGTTGCCGTTTCGGGTGGAGTGGTTTCTTGTTTTTCTTTTTGTTGTACACACGATGTGAACGAAAAGATAACCAATAAGCTAAAAATAAAATATTTCTTCATATCTTTTTGTTTAATCCTACAAAGATAATATTTCTTCTACTCTTTTTGGTGGCAGTTTGGTTAAATTTTTTGTTTGTATTGATGTGGAAATTTTGTGATGCGGTGAAGAGAAGCGAATGTTTGGTGGAAATTAAACACCAAAATTGAAAATATTTACTAAAAATAATTGTAATTTGATTTATTTTAGTAAATTTGTATTCTTGTTTTTAGAGGAATAAAACAGGTAATATGCCAAGAATATTAATAATAATGATAAAACTATGCGTACGAATTTGTATATCAAAAAATTTATAAAAGATAAAAATGTTGGAGCTATCTCGTCCACTTCCGGCTATACCGTAAAAAAACTATTTGAAAAAATTCATTTTGAGAACGCGGAGATAATTGTTGAGTTTGGTCCCGGCAACGGTGTTATTACCAGAGGTTTGCTGCAAAATATGCTACCACAATCCAAACTTTATATCTTTGAAACAAACGCTGATTTTATCGAAGAACTTTCCAAAATAAAAGATTCGAGATTATACATTATCAACGAAGATGCCCAAAATGCCAAATCGGTTTTAGAAGACCAATACCAAATAGACGCGGTAGATTATATCGTCTCCACCATTCCTTTTTCTTTGATGGATATAAAAAAACGAATTTGCATTATTCGCGATTCTTTTTCGTTGCTGAAAGACAAAGGTCGATTCGTTACGTACCAATACTCGCTGTCGTTGTTCAATTTGTTGAATAAACATTTCAACGAGACCAATTACAAAATCAATTTGTTGGCATTTTCTACGGCATTTATCATGTGTGGCACAAAAAGTTGTAGCCTTTCAAACGAAAAAAATAAAGAACATTTTCCCAATTAAGTGCGTTATTTGTTCACACATGGAAAGGATTTTTTATTTTGAAGGTAAAGTGGTAGTCGTGTATATGTAACAAAACTGAGTCGATAATAAATTGAAAATCAAATAAAATGATGTAATAAGCGATAAACAAATCACAAATAGACTATGACTTTACCCCAACTCTTCAAAAAACTAATTCCTTTTGCCAAACCGTATA
>CAZVWS010000059.1:0-10645 GCA_964631255.1 uncultured Dysgonomonadaceae bacterium
GGTCACAGAATTAAACGCTTGAACATAGATGTTTAGGCGTTTTTATTTTTTATAACCTGTGTTTTTATAACCGAAATTCTTTTCTGTTGGTTTTTGATGTTTTACATATCTATCGTAAACACCGTATTTCCCGGCGAAGATACCACATCAATGCTTCCGCCGTGATTTTTCATAATTTGTCGTGAAAGGCTAAGTCCGATACCCGAACCATTTTCTTTGGTAGTAAAAAACGGAATAAAAATTTGTTCCATGATTTCAGGAGAAATGCCGAGTCCGTTGTCCGTAATTTTTATTTCGGTTTGCCCGTTTTTTGTGTGTTGAGCTGAAATAATTATTTGTGGTTCGGCAACATTTTCTACAGCTTGCATCGCATTTTTTATCAGATTAATAAACACTTGCGAAAGTTGTGCTTCGTCGGCTTCTATGCTTATATCAATGGGATTGACTTCTATCTGAAAATGAATCCGGTGGAAGTTTGGTTCGTTTTCTAACAGCAACAGCAAATGTTTTATCAATTTTTTCAGAGTAATGGGTTTAAGTATCGGATTTGAAAGTTTGGTAAGTTTTCGATAAGATTCAACAAATCGAATTAAACCCACACCACGTTCGTTAATTACTTCAAGCCCTTTTATGGTGTTGGCTACGGTTTTTTCGTTTACCGGTTTTTCCGGTGGAATGAAATATTTCAACAAGGTTTCGCTCAATGAAGTGATTGGCGAAATGGAATTCATTATTTCGTGTGTGAGAACGCGAATAAGTTTTTGCCACGATTCTATCTCTTTAGCATCTAACTCGTTGCTTATATCATGGATGGATATGATGCGTAATGCTCTTTCGTGATCTTTAAACGTGGTTGCCAGTAATGAAAGTTGCGTAACTCTATTTTGATGTATTACTTTTACAAACTGATGGGCACTTTCTTCACGCAGCCGAATAAAGGCTTGATGCAGGTTTTCATCAACACGTTTTAATTGTTCTATGTGTGTTAAAGATTGATAATTAAGAAGTTCCTTTGCCGATGAATTTGCCTGAAGGATGCTTCCGCTTTCATTTATTACCACAATTCCCGTAGCTACTTGCTCAAGTAGCGTACTGTAATACTGTTCCTGTTCGCGATTTCTCAGTTTCACATCCTGTATAAGTCGGTTTACCCGGTTAAGACTTTGGTTTAGCTCTTTAGTTGTCTTGTGTTGTATTTTTTCGGAGAATAGCAGTGTGGAATCTTCATTTTCAATGGCATTAAAGAAATAGGATATTTTTTCGGGAATACGGTTAAAAATCCGAATTATGCTGACTACCATCCATAGAATGCCTAATGCAGGCAAAACCAGATACCACGACGATTTCTGGATAAGTATAAATAATGTGCCGGAAAACAAAATCAACAGTAGAATGTATACGGCTAAGCGAAAATAAGAATTTCGATAATACATATTTTTATTCGAATTTAGGATGACTTTTCCGAATAGGTCTCTTATAATTGATATTTCTTAATCTTATTATACAAAGTTTGTCGTGTAATATCCAGTTGGGCCGCTACGGCGCTTAAGTTTCCGTCGTTTTGTTTAATGCTTGCCGCTATCATTTGTCGCTCCATCTCTTCCAATGTACGAACAGTTGTTTTAGTCTGATTGCTCTCTGAGAAGAAAAAGTTGTTCATCGTAAGCATTTCGCCATCACTTAATATAACAGCCTTTTCAATGGTATGCTGCAATTCGCGTACGTTACCCGGCCACGCGTACTGTTTCATTTTTTCCATTACATCACTGCTTAGTTTAAGTGCCGTTTTTTTGTATTTCGTGCAATAAATATCCAGAAAAAAATCGGCTAACAGCGGAATATCTGCTACTCGTTCGCGCAATGGCGGAATTTCAATTTGAATGGTATTGATACGATACAGCAGATCCTCTCTGAATCTCCCTTCATTGACCAATGCGTGTAAGTTACTGTTGGTGGCGCATACCAGACGAATATCGATGGGTATTTTTTTATTCGATCCAACTTTCACTATTTCACGGTTTTGCAATGCCGCTAACAATTTTGCCTGAAGCGGAAGCGACAGATTAGCTATTTCGTCCATAAAAAGCGTACTGCCTTTGGCAATCTCGAATTTTCCGGCTCGGTCTTCTTTCGCATCGGTAAAAGAGCCTTTTACGTGTCCAAATAACTCGCTCTCAAATAGTGTTTCTGATAATGAACCCATATCAACACCAACCATTACTTCATTGCCCCGAAGCGATTGCCGATGCAGTTCACGTGCAATAACTTCTTTTCCCGTTCCGTTTTCACCAGTAATCAGCACGTTGGCATCCGTTTTTGCAACTTTTTTCACAATATCGAGAATATCTCTGAATCGCTGCGATTTTCCGATGATTACCGTTGGGTCCTTTTTTACTGCCGCTTTTAGGTTTTTTTCTTTTTCTTTGAGCGACTTAACCTCTTTGCGGGAGTTTTGCAATTGAATAGCCGCATTTATGGTCGCTATCAACTTACTATTTTCCCAAGGTTTCAGTACAAAATCCACTGCCCCTTCTTTTACGGCACGTACCGCCAATTCCACATCGCCGTAGGCAGTAATCATGATTACGGAATTATTGGCATCGTGTTCCAAAATCCGTTTCAGCCAATACAATCCTTCGTTTCCGCTATTGATACCCGCGGAAAAATTCATATCCAGTAAAATCGTATCAAAATGTTTGCTCTTCAATAAAAACGGGATTTGATTGGGATTGGGCGATGTAACCACTTCTTCACATATTGGTTGAAGTAAAAGTTCCAGTGCGCTGAGAATGCTCTTGTTATCGTCTATAATTAAAATTCGGCTATTTTTCATATTTGGGTTAAGCGATTCAGAATCATTTTATTTCTTCTTGTTCTTTTCTTGAATTTTTTTTACTTCTTTCAATATCTTTTTTTCTTCACTATCCAATCTTCGTCCTACTTTTTTCACATCTTCAGCAGGCGGGAGTTGTTCAGGTTTTACACCCCGGTCAAGAAGCATTTTTCTAATTGCCAGATTATTATCAATATGTTCTTTGGATATTTTTGAATCTCCCATTAAATTCTTATCTACCACGTTATGACTTGTGAGTTCAGTTGCAAAATCTTTTGCTTTTATAGTTAATGTAGGTAGAAAGTCGGCTAATGGGCGGCTTGTGGGAATTTGCAATATGCGCTTCATATCGTTCGTGCTTCTTCCACCGAATAACGCGTGATCGCCTTTTGAGCGGATTATCGCAAAACTTTTGTTGTCCACCCCTCTCTCAAAAATTATACCCGAAAGTTTCTTTTCAGATTGAGACAGTTTTTCACGAGCTGTAACTCTTGCAACATCCAATAGCCTTTTTTCAATTATTTCCTGTTTACGGGTTTGAACTGCAAAGTAGGTTTGAGCAAATGCAATTTCCGATTTTGAAGTATCTCCGTTTTGAGCAATTAAATAACAAGCATATCTTGTGAGTGCAATATCGGAAATCTCTCTTTTAGCTCCTTTTGCAAGTTCTATCATTTTGCTGACATCAGCAAAATGATCGGAAATATTCTCTCCAACATTTTTGCAGGATTTTTTTGCCTTTTCAATTGTATTTTCAAAATTCCGCCATTGTGTATATCCTAAAATAGTTTGCAGTTCTCGGGCACTCCAACACTCAATGCCTTCGTAATCATAACAAGCGTCTTCAAACTTTTTAAATAGCTCCGCGATATATTCTTTTTTCATAGCTCTTACCTTGAAATTAATCACTTTAATCACAAAAGTAACTTTTCCTCATCGATTGTCAAAAAAAAAGACACATAATGTCTAAATATTTTACACTTTAAAGAAACGTAAAGATGTTATATTTTTAATAATCAGATTATTGCTTTTTTGGCATCGAAATTGAATATAGTATTGGAAAAATAAACCAATTATATGAAACGTAAATTTTTTGCAATATTTTTTATCCTGACAACAGTAACTACAATCATAGCACAGGACATGAGCTTAAACCAATGTATTCGTTATGCTTTGGAAAACAACTTGTCGTACGCCAATAAAAATTTAGAGGCTGCAATTAGCAACGAACAATATCAACAATCTAAACGTGCCTTTTTACCGGAGATCGTTGCCGGAAGTTCAGCCAACAAGCGTTACGGGCGTTCTATTGATCCAACGACTAATGCTTTTATCAATCAAGATTTTTTTTCTATGAATTTTTATCTTGATTCGCAATTGGAGCTATTTCGTGGTTTCACTCGTATAAATTCTGCAAAATTCAGAAAACTGCAATATCTGATTATTCGTGAAGACATCAAACAAAAGGAAATAGATATTGCCTTTGCCGTTATGAATAAATATTACGATGTGTTGTACTATACCAGTTTGCAAAGTATCGTGCAGGAACAAGTGGAACTAACCAAACTGAATTTAGGGAAAACCAAAAAGTTAATCGATTTAGGATTAAAAGCCGAATCGGACTTATTAGAAATGAAAGCACAGGAAGCATCGGAAATGCACAATTTGGTATTAGCTATAAATCAGCGTGATATGGCTATGTTAACGCTTAAAAACCTGATGAATTACCCCGTACAGGAAGAACTGAAAATAGAAAACGAAACGATACTTGCTGCTGATGATGTTTTACTTATCCCTGAAACAGTTTACGAAACGGCATTACAACATATACCATCGGTGCAGCGTGCGAAGTTGGATGTAGAAGTGTCACAAAAAGAACTCAAAATTGCTCGTGGCAATCTTTTGCCCAGATTGTCATTAGGTGCCGGAATTAATACCAATTATGCCGATTCGCGAAAAGAACTTTTATATCCCGACGTCCCCAATAATAACGAAATGCATACGGTTCCTTTCAACGACCAATGGTCGCAAAATATGGCAAAATCCATTTACCTGAGCCTGCAAATTCCCATTTTCAATAAATGGAACGGAATGTCGCAGGTAAAACAGGCTCGCTTGAACCGTACTATGGCAGAAAACCGTCAACAAGAAGAACAACAAAACCTGTTTCAATTAATTAATGAAGACACCCAACAATTAAAATCGCTTTATAACGAGAGAAATTTGCTTGGAGCAAAAAAAGAGGCTCTACAAGAAGCATTTGTTATTGCAGAGAAAAAATTAGAGCAGGGTCTGATTAACGTTATTGAATTTTACACTGCTAAAAACCAACTTGCACAAGCCGAAGCCGACTGGATGCGCACATTACTGCAAATTAAAGTAAAGGAAAAAACCATTGACTTTTATCTTGGAAAAGATATTTATTGATGAAATGAACAAATTAATATTAAAATAAAACAAAGAAAAAATAGAAACTATGGACAGAAAAATAGAAAAAAAGAAGGGCTTGCAAAAAAAGCATATTCTTTGGATAGCCGGAGGGTTAGTTTTCGCTTTCCTTTTATTCAAAATAATATCCGGTGCAGGCACGAAATCGCTGAAAGTGGATCGCGATAAAATAACGGTTAGCAATGTTTCGCAAGGACAATTTAACGATTACATCCGCGTTACCGGGCAAGTAGAGCCCATCGCCACTATTTATCTCGATGCCGAAGAAGGAGGCAGGGTAAAAGAGCGTCTTATTGAGGAAGGCGCTACCGTGAAAGCGGGCGATGTGATTTTGAGGCTCGAAAATCGGACGCTTTACCAAGAAATTATGGCAAGCGAATCCAACCTGGCGCAGAAAGAAAATATGCTTCGGCAAACACGCATTAACTTTGAAAATCAGATGATCGAAACGCGCCGACGTTTGTTGTCCACGCATTTCGATATTCAGAAAAAGAAACGCAATTTCGACCAGCAGCAGGCTTTGTACAACGACAAGTTGGTTCCGGCTGAAACATACCTGCAAGCGAAAGAAGATTTTGAGTATGCCAATCAGGAACAGCGGATCAACGAACTAAAATCAAAAAACGATTCCATGATCATGGTTTCGGAAATGAGCCAACTGTCAACCGACCTTTCCAAAATGCGACAAACACTGCAACTGGTTTATGAACGATTGGAAAACCTTAACGTAAAAGCTCCGGTGGACGGACAATTGGGTATGTTGGATGCAGAAATCGGACAAAGCATCGGTCAAGGAACACGTATAGGACAAATCAACGTTTTGGACAACTACAAAGTGCAAGCCATGATTGATGAGCATTATATCGACCGTGTACGCCACGGGCTAATCGGCTCACTCGAACGGCAAGATAAATCGTATGAATTATTGGTAAGAAAAGTGTATCCCGAGGTGCGACAAGGACAATTCCGAATCGATTTGGTATTCAACGGCGATAAGCCCGAAAATATCCGAACCGGGCAAACTTATTATATCAATTTGGAATTAGGACAGCCGCAAGATGCCGTGATGCTACCCCGTGGCGGATTTTTCCAAAGCACCGGTGGACAATGGGTATATGTTGTTGATAAATCGGGCAATTTTGCCACCAAACGTAATATCCGCATAGGCAAACAAAACCCACAATATTACGAAGTAATAGAAGGGTTAAAACCCGGAGAGCAAGTCATTACATCGGGATATGAGAATTTCGGCGATAATGACAAATTGATACTTAATTAATTATAAATCTACACTAAAAAATAATAACAATAAAAAAAATGAGAACAAAAACATTCTTGTCAATCATTCTTGTCTTATTGACACTCGTAAGTGCACAGGCACAAAACAACAAAGTAATAAAACAAAACCGCGATGTAAGTGAATTTACATCCATTACCGCATCCGCAGGATGGAATGTAATTGTACGTCAAGGAAATCACCAATCAGTTTCCATTGAGGTCAGTGAAGATATGTTAGACCGCGCTGTTATCGAAGTGAAAAACGGCTCGCTGCATATTTACAACAAAAACCGCAAGCATATTTTTTCGTGGAACAAAGTACGAAACGTCACACAAAAAGTTTACGTAACTGTTACCGATTTAGAAAAAATTACCGCATCAGGCGGTGTGGATATTTATTTCAATACACCTATCAAAGCAAATAATTTTACTTTAAAAATGAGCGGTGGTTCTGATTTAGAAAATCTTTCTCTCTCTTGCAACAACTTCACCGGAGACTTTTCGGGTGGATGTGATGCAGATATACGTTTCTTATCCGTCCAAAACCTGAAAGCAAATGTGAGTGGCGGTAGCGATGTTAATTTTATTGGCATTGACGCACAGCAGAGCCGTATTTCTGTAAGCGGTGGCTGCGATGTGAAGTTAACAGGCAAAACAAAAGAATTTACCCTGGATGTCAGTGGCGGAAGTGATATTTCTGCTTCCGATTTTAATGCCGATAATTGTATAGCTACCTTTTCAGGTGCGACAGATGGCGAAATCCGTGTTTCCAACAAATTAGATATTGCCGTTTCCGGCGCGAGCGATGTGGTGTGCTACGGCAATCCACGCCATATTGAAAAAAACATAAGTAAAAGTGGTTCGCTAAGATTCAGATAAGAATAATTCGGACAAAACGACCCAATACTTCCAAATAATAAATACTGTCAATATGTACAATCTGAAACTCTCTATACGTAATTTGCTCCGACAACGAACCGGAACG
Source organism: uncultured Dysgonomonadaceae bacterium (assembly GCA_964631255.1). Classification (GTDB taxonomy): domain Bacteria; phylum Bacteroidota; class Bacteroidia; order Bacteroidales; family Dysgonomonadaceae; genus JBGZFC01. The sequence goes on from CAZVWS010000059.1 coordinate 7,545, forward strand.
CTGATCAATGTTATCGGGTTATCATTGAGCCTTGCTGTGTGTTTGCTCATAGCCCTGTTTGTGCAATATGAATATTCGTTCGAAAAGCATAATCCCGGCGCGAAAAACCTATATCGGTTGCTTAATGTAGAAGACGGAAAACGCGACCCGATTCATCCGCTTGTATTTTTCGGAAAACTAACCGATGCCGTTCCCGAGCTTGGCGATCGCGTAATGTTGCAAATACAGCCCGAAGAATTCTTCGTGGTGGAAAACGAGCAACTGTTTTTGCCCAACGTGATACACACCACCAACGAGTTTTTCCCGATGTTCCACATCCGTATGCTCGAAGGCGGCGACCGTCCATTGTCCGACGCCTTTTCTGCCGCTATCTCCCGAAGCGAAGCCGAAAAACTGTTTCCCGGCACATCGGCGGTGGGAAAAACCATCCGTTTTCGCAACCGTTACGATTTCACGGTGAGAGGCGTGTTTGAAGACGCGCCCGTCACGGCAAACTACCGCCCCAACGTGGTTCTCAACATCCACGCCAAAGAAACGACTGATAATAGCCAATATACCTCGATGAACAACCAATCCATCACTTTCTTTTTCCGTTTGCCGGAAAATGCCGATAAAGAAAGAATCGTGGAAAAAATACGGACACAAGCCAAAACGGCTTACGGATTCGATGAATATAAAAGTACATTCTCCTTTCAACCGTTGAACGACATTCACTTGCGTTCGTCCGATACGTTATGGGAAACCATTGAGCGTTCCGACGAAAACATCGTGCGCCTTTTCATTCTTGTCGCCGCGTTGGTGCTGCTTATAGCCGTGTTTAACTTTATCAATCTTTCCGTCGCGTTGCGCAACAAACGCAATTTCAATACCGGAATGCAAAAAATAATGGGAGCCGACACGAAGAATATTTTCGGTTACCTGCTCACGGAAACATCGCTGCTAATCGGTTTATGTTTGGCAATAGCGCTGTTTTTAACGGCTGCATTATTGCCCGATTTCAACCGGCTGATGAATTCCGAAATCAGTTTCAGCCTTACCAATCCGGTATTATGGACTGCCATTGCTGCCATTGCCGTTTTCAATATTTTTGTGCCCGCGTTGGTACAACTGTATCATCAAATGCGCGTGATACCTTCTGCCACCATCCGAAGCAAAGGGCGTGCGCTGCCCAAAAAAGGGAATATCTCCGTGGCACAAACGCTCACGGTCGCACAAATCGCTATCAGCATCTGCCTGATTATAGGCGTTATCGGCATCAATAAGCAGTTCGATTTGTTATTGCAGAAGAAATTGGGCTTCGACAAAGAGAATTTGGTAACTGTTTATAATCCGTGGAACGATAAAATTGTTGCCCGATACGCGCTATACAAACAAGAATTGGAAAAACTGCCCTCTGTTTCGGGCGTTACCGGCACGTGGAATACGCCGGGATTTACGTTGAATAACGGTGGCACGATGGAATTTGATGCTAACGGCGCGAAAGCGAGAATATCTGTCAGACAGTCACCCACCGACGGTGATTTTTTCGCCGTGATGCAAACCAAGTTTTTAATGGGTGGTTCATACGCGGCAACCGACAGCGCGAAAGCCGTTATCAATGAACGGTGTTGGCAAAATATGGGCGTGGAAAATCCTGTTGGAATGAAAGTGAAAAACCTTTTTGACGGGCGTGATTACGAAATCTGCGGCGTGATTGAAGACATCCAAAACCGCTCCTTACAGAACGAAAGTTTTCCGGCTATTTATTACCTGCATCCGCCGCTGAGTTCGTTTATTGTACGACTTCAACCGGGAGATTTGCAAAAAAGTATTGCCGAAATAGAAGCCTTGTGGAAACGAATAGAACCCGATCAGCCTTTCCGTATAAGTTTTGTGGACGAAAACCTTCGGGCAAATTACACACGTGAAATCCGTACTCAGAAATTGCTTACCATTATGTCTATTCTCGCCATTTTCATCTCAATGCTCGGCTTATACGGCTTATCGATGCAAATCATTCAACGAAGAACAAAAGAAATAGGCATCCGCAAGGTAAACGGCGCTACCATTTCGGAAATCCTCGCTATGCTCAACCGCCGTTTTGTGATTTGGATTATTGTGGCTTTTGTCGTCGCTGTTCCGCTCACCTATTACGCGCTGGATAAATGGCTCGAAACTTTCGCTTACAAAACTACACTCAGTTGGTGGATTTTCGCCTTGGGCGGTTTGGCAACACTTTGCGTGGTGCTCCTTACAGTAAGTTGGCAAAGCTGGCGAGCTGCGACAAAAAATCCGGTGGAAGCACTAAGATACGAATAATCATTATTGTTTTGTCAAATTATTTTACATCGATTGTCTAAAAAATTGACACACCAGTATCCGGACAAAACAATGATAAGGCAGTGAATCAGCCTATTACAATTTTGGCACTAAAATGGCAATGATATATTTGAGCGTCATTTAATGCAACACAAAAAAAATAAACATAAAATTATCAATATGATCCGCACAGAAAATTTAACAAAAACATTCCGCACCGAAGAAGTAGAAACTTTGGCATTAAAAGAAGTAAACATCAACGTAGAAGACGGCGAGTTTGTAGCCATTATGGGACCGTCCGGTTGTGGCAAATCAACGCTACTCAATATTTTAGGTCTGTTGGACAATCCAACCGAAGGCAGCTACTTTTTCGATACCGAAGAAGTGGGACACCTGAAAGAAAGCCAGCGTACCCAGTTACGCAAGGGAAACATCGGTTTTGTATTCCAGAGTTTCAATCTTATCGACGAACTCAACGTCTTCGAAAACGTGGAGCTTCCGCTCACTTACCTGAAAATTCCATCTGCTAAACGCAAGGAAATGGTAAAAACGGTATTGAAACGTATGAACATCGGACATCGGGAAAAACATTATCCGCAACAGCTTTCGGGTGGTCAGCAACAGCGTGTCGCCATTGCCCGTGCGGTGGTTGCCAATCCCAAACTCATCCTCGCCGATGAGCCTACGGGTAACCTCGATTCGAAAAACGGACGCGAAGTGATGAACCTACTTACCGAACTCAATAAAGAAGGAACCACCATTATCATGGTTACGCACTCGCAACACGATGCCGGTTTTGCACA
>CAZVWS010000060.1:0-10381 GCA_964631255.1 uncultured Dysgonomonadaceae bacterium
CAATTTGCTATTTTGCAAGGCAGTGGCATTTGTCGCATCCTCTACTCCAACCACCAAGACGTGCAGTTGGACATTTATAGCATTACCGGCAGAAAATTAAGCAACTACGTATTGCCCGCTTCAAGCAATAGTTTCGATTTGCCGACAACCAACCACAAAGGATTGGCTATTTTGGTATTTACCGATAAAAACGGTAAAAAAGCAGCCGAAAAAGTAATCATAAAATAAAAAAGTAATTTCATTCCTTGTTGTGTACTATTGCGACGTGCTCGCCACGGTACACAACAAAGAAAACCAATTTTCAATCATTTAATATATTTATTTCTTATGAAAAAGAATGTACTATTTCTAACTTTGGTTGCCATTTTCATGTGCAACACCGCATTTGCGCAAATGTTCACAACAAACCCGAACGCGCATAACAACCCAAGCAACATGGTTTCATCCGATAGCAGAAGCTATTTCAAATTGGGACTTTGTGCATACGAATTTGATACAGAAGGTGGACTTGGATTACAACAAACATCTGAAATCCAAGCGATGGCTAAAATTCCCGCTGACATGATTGCTCCTTACGCAGGTGCTCAAATTGCAGGTATCAACGTAGGTTTTAGTAAAGTAGTTAGCAATGTTACTGTGTTTGTACGTGAAACAATGACAGGCGCCAATGTTGCTTCCAAAACAATAACTACAGGTAATATTGGATGGAACGAAGTTGTTTTCGATGCTCCTTTGGCAGTAGAAAACAAAGATTATTACATTGGATATCATATTCCTTCACTGCCCGGTTCAACCTATGCTATTGGTTACACAGAGCAATCAACAACAGCAACCGATGCACTTTTGTTAAACGTGAATGGTGGTGATTTTACCGATTACACCGGTCAATTTGGAGCATTGGCAATACAAGCATTACTCTCGGGTAGCGATGAAATGTTCGGCAACAAAGCACAATTGATTGACGTAACAATTGCTGACAACCAACCACTGAACAGCTCAATTGAAGTACCTGTTATTTTTAACAATATTGGTACCAACAATATTTCCAACATCGAACTTACTTACAAACTTGGTACTAACGCTGCAGTACAACAAACATTTACAGCCAATATTACCGGTGGCGATACAAGCCCCAAAACAGTAACGTTGACCGGTGTAAACATCAACATGGCAGGCGATTTTTCTGTTACTATTACCAAAGTAAATGACGTGGCTACTACCAGCAACACCATTACAAAACCAATCGCTGTTTACGACCCGGCCAACGTAGCTGTTCGCAAAATCTTATTAGAGCAATTTACAACTGAAAGTTGTGGTTATTGCCCTGCAGGTGCTGCTCGCATCAAAAATGTGATGAATCAAGCCGAATTTGCAGGAAAAGTAATTTGGGTAGCTCACCACGCCGGTTTTTATACAGATCCATACACGATTCCCGCATCAGAAAGCTATTTGAGATTCTACGGAGCTGGTGGCACTTATGCACCCGCTATGATGGTTGACAGAACAATCTTGGAAGGCGCTGCACCGGTTATGGGAGTTGGCGGCGAATCAACCATTGCTAACCACTTCAGAAAATCATTGGCAGTACCGACCAATTTCACAGTAGATATTACCCAAGAAAACACCGTAGCTACAGACCGCGGCGTTAACATCACGGTTCATGGTAAAAACTTAAGTGGTGCTACTCCTGCCGAAGATTTGTATGTTTTCATCTTCTTGTTGGAAAATGGTATCGTAACTAACGGACAAAGTGGAGGCGGCGCCGGATATATTCACAATAACTTAATCAGAAGTGTATTGAACGGTGTAGCCGGAACAAAAATTACTTGGAATGGCGATTCTTATAGCGTAAATGCAGAAGGAACACTTCCTGCAAGCTGGAAAGAAGAAAACATGGACGTTGTAGCTTTCGTTGCTAAAGATTATATGAATGCTATTAACAATGTACAAGTAATGAATGCAGAAAGAGCTGCTTTGGCTATGACAAACCATACTGGCATAGAAGATGTTTATGGCAGCGCGCTAAAAGTGTATGCACAAAACGGAACTATTGTTGTTGAAGGCGAATATACCGGAATCCAAGTATTTGGTATCGATGGAAAAGAATTCAACAACAGAAACCTGGCTAATGGTCTTTACATTGTAAAAATTGATAACAACGGACAAAAAGCCGTAAGAAAAGTATTTGTAAAATAAGAAAGTCTTATTTACAGACTGTTATAATTGAAAAGCCCGAGGGAAAAACTTCCTCGGGTTTTTTTGTATCCCCATTTGGTATTCCAAACACGATAAAATTATAATAACCATTCGGAGATAGGAGATAACGAACTATAATTTAAATATTTCTGCTCTATTATTCCCAATCAACAAAAACAATGGTACTTTTGTGTTAGTCATTATTTTCGTCTGTTATCAATGGTGAAACCCGAAAAAAAACATGACAGAAACATAATAATTGGGTGATGAACAAAAAAATATTTTTACTCCTTCTCGTGGCTAATTGCGCATGTAATTTGCTTTTGGCTCAATCGACTGACACAAAAATTGAAAACCGCGAAAAAAGCATACAACGCAAAGTTCTGCTGGAATATTTCACTACAGAAGGATGCGGAAATTGCCCGCCGGCAACTCAACGCGTCAAAAATGTTGTGGCCCAAGATGAATTTGCAAACAACATAATTTGGGCAACACACCACGCCGGCTACGGCACCGACCAGTACACCATCCCCGAGTCGGAAACATATCTTCTCTTTTACGGCACTTCCACTTTTGCACCTGCCATGATGTTGGATCGCACTATTTTTAGCGGCACTTATCCGGTGGCAGGCGTACCAAATTCGGAAGATGGAATTGCCAACAGGCTTCGCAGAAGCTTGGCTGTCTCGGCAAATGTTACCGTGAACATTGCACAAAACAACACGCAAAACGAATTGGATATTACCGTGAGTGGCAATTATTTGGACGCAATTCCGGAGGAAGACTTATACGTTGTCCTTTTTCTGTTGGAAAACGGGATAAATTCTCAAACACAAAACGGTTCGAGTGGCACATATACACACGACCACGTGCTCAGAAGCGTGTTGAACGGAGTTGCCGGAACCAAAATTAATTGGAATGGGGACAGCTACAACGTGCGTATTTCTGGTAACTTATCAGAAAATTGGAACGCCGAAAATATGGAAGTGGTGGCATTCGTGGCAAAAAACTATATGAACGCGTTAGACAACACACAGGTGCTCAATACAGAGAAAGCAAAACTGAGCTGGACAACCGATATAGAGGAGAGTCTTGGTAATGCAATTCGTATTTACGTTGAAAACGGTCGTGTCGCGATAGATGGCGATTACTCAACCATCCAACTATTTGGCGTAGATGGGAAGGAGGTTGAAAATAAAAATTTAGCACGAGGAGTTTATTTAGTGAAAATTGTGCATCGGGGACAAACAACAACGAAAAGATATTGGTGAATTAGTTTTCCCAATTACAGAGGTATTTTTCTACAAAAGATAAAATTTTCGCCCGTTTTTTTGCACAGTTAAGTAAATTTATTATATTTGCAAATTGTATATTGGAGGGGAGTTTTTTAGCTGATACTACCCGAAATGGAGCCGATATTAGCATCTGCAATTATTTTATAAAATATTATTTTTTAATCAGATACGTAATATTTCGGCATCTTTTCTCTTTTACCTACATCACATAAGAAAGAATATATTGTATTGTCGTTTTCTGTATTAAGAAACCAAGATACATCATTATATTTCAACCAAAATTATTTACAAATTTATTTTTTTAATTATGAAAAAGATTTTTACTCTTCTATTTTTTGTTCAGGTAGTTTTATCTGCCTTTGCACAAACAACCCCACCCTCCGACTTACCATTTATGACACTTGGTGTAAAAAATGGAGCTTCAATTGTACTGGATCTTTCTTTGCTTAATGCCGGAACTCTTTATATCAATCCGGGCAACGGAGAATATGAAACGATGGATATCCAAAACACACAATGGACTGGCGACAAAACAATTGTTGCAAAAGGTGAAACAATTACCTTACATGGTAATATCAACAAATTCTATGCAAACAGTAATGGCGAAAATCTGAACGCGATTGACGTTACCAGACTGTTGGACTTGGAATGGCTCGAATTGGACGGAAACAATTTGTCTGAAATAAATGTAGATCAAAACAAAAAACTAGCCAGATTATATTTTAGCTGGAACAAAGTAAAGGAATTAAACATCGACGGTTACCCAAATTTACTCCGTTTCTACTGCCGCCACAACGAGATGACTTCTCTCACTTTAGGCAATACGCCCAAACTATACACCGCTTATTGCGACGGCAACCTACTGGATGCTTGCGCATTAGACGATCTTTACACCAGCCTGAGCGATGGTACTGCCCAATACGAGAAAACTTTTTTGTACAAGTAAGTGCCACTGCTTATGATGCAGGTACAAACCCGGGCATCGCTACCAGCGATACAAAAATTGCTACCGATAAAAACTGGCGCATCAGAGATTATAGTCCTGAAGGTGAAGTAGATATCCATGGCGATGGAACAGGTTGCGATTCATCCGGAAATATCGAAATTTCTCAAACCAACTTCAGAATGTTTCCAAATCCGGCAAGCGACGAAATAACTATTGAATCGCGCGAAGTAATTACAAAAGTGGAACTTACCGACATCAACGGCAAAATGCTAACTACTCGCGATAACCTTTCTGCCGATGTTTACACGCTCGATTTGAGACAATACACTACCGGCGTTTATCTGCTTCGCGTTACAACAAGCAAAGGCATCGCAACCGAAAAAGTAGTTATCAACTAATAACTTATAAACATTATCCGTTCTTCAAAACAAATCAAACGTCTTATGCAGAATTGGGAATAGAAAATTGTTTTTGGGGTTTTGTATCAAAACAACCCCTGTAATTCATAAAAAAAGTTTATATTTGCACCAAAGCATATATAAACTTTTTTTGATTGTAGAGCGTGAATATTCTTCAAACAGATATACAATTCGTGCCGGGAATCGGACCTAAAAAAGCCGAAATTCTGCAAAAAGAAATCGACATCTTCACTTTGGGCGATTTGCTGCGCTATTACCCATACCGATACATCGATAGAAGCCGAATCTACTACATACACGAAATTGACAACTCGATGCTCCACATCCAAATAAAAGGGCGAATAACCGCTTTGGAAACATTTGGCGAAGGTAGAAAAAGAAGACTCGTCGCCCATTTTACCGATGGTACCGGGTTTGTAGATTTGGTTTGGTTTCAAGGAATCAGGTTTGCTGAAAGCAAATTCGTCACCAACAAGGAGTATATTGTTTTTGGCAAACCCACTCTATTTAACAACCGATGGAGTATAGCCCACCCCGATATAGACGAATATAAAAGTGAAGACGACCGCCCCGATGGTTTTTACGCGTTCTACAACACCACGGAGAAGATGAAAAACCATTATCTGAATTCGAAAGCCATGCAGAAATTGGTAGAAAATGGCTGGGCAATGATAAAAACAACACTTCCCGAAACCTTATCAGACGACGTGATACGCGGTGCCAATCTGCTTTCGTTTCACGAAGCCATCGAAAATATCCATTTCCCCAAAAGTCCTATTTTATTGCGCGATGCCGAGGTCAGATTCAAGTTTGAAGAGCTTTTTTATATGCAACTCAACATCGCTCGCTATGCTGCCAACAGAAATGCCAAACTCAACGGATTTGTTTTCAAGAAGGTGGGTAATTTGCTGCATACTTTTTACCAAAAGCACCTGCCATTCTCCCTTACCAATGCACAAAAAAGGGTTATCCGAGAGATAAGAAAAGACACAGCAACAGGCAGTCAGATGAACCGGCTTTTACAAGGCGATGTGGGCAGCGGCAAAACACTGGTTGCACTCATGTGCATGCTAATAGCCATTGACAACGGATTCCAAACCTGCTTGATGGCTCCCACCGAAATTTTAGCTTCGCAACACGTGGAAAGTTTCCTATCGCTACTCGCCGATATGGATGTTCGGGTGAGCCTACTTACCGGTTCTACCAAGAAAAAAGAGCGAGAAATCATACACCAAGCCCTGCAATTGGGCGAAATAGATATACTAATCGGCACGCACGCGCTCATAGAAGAGACGGTGCAGTTCAAGAATCTGGGATTGGTGGTAATAGACGAACAACACCGGTTTGGCGTTGCGCAACGAGCCAAATTGTGGACAAAAAACGAGCATCCACCGCACGTGCTGGTCATGACTGCTACGCCAATTCCCAGAACATTGGCAATGACCGTTTATGGCGATTTGGAAGTTTCGGTGATTGACGAACTGCCTCCCGGACGAAAACCGGTGCAAACGCTGCATCGATTCGATAAAAAACGAGGACAACTCTACGATTTTATCCGAAAAGAGATTAACTCGGGAAGACAGGTATATATCGTGTATCCGCTCATTGAAGAGAGCGAAACCCTCGATTTGAAGAATCTGGAAGCGGGTTTTCTGCATATCCAAGAGATTTTTCCCGAATTTAAGGTGTGCAAAATGCATGGTCGGCTCAAACCGGCAGAAAAAGAGGAAGTGATGCGCCAATTTGTTGAAAAAGAAGCACAAATAATGGTTTCAACTACGGTTATCGAGGTGGGTGTGAATGTGCCCAACGCCACGGTTATGGTAATAGAAAGTGCGCAACGATTTGGACTGTCGCAACTGCACCAACTTCGCGGGCGTGTGGGACGAGGTGGCGACCAATCGTATTGTGTGCTCATCACGCCTTACGAATTATCGGCTGATACGCGTCGCAGAATGGAGATTATGACCGAAAGCAACGATGGTTTTGTCATTGCCGAAGCCGATTTGAAACTGCGTGGACCAGGCGATTTAGAAGGTACGCAGCAAAGCGGAATTGCCTTTAATCTGAAGATTTCTAATTTGGTGCGAGACAGTAATATTTTATACAAAGCACGTGAAATTGTGGACGATATCATCGCGAAAGACCCACAATTGACACACGCCAACCATGCCGTGCTGAAACAGCAACTACAAAAATTGAATGGAGATAGGTTCGATTGGGGAAGAATCAGTTAATAACGAGCGATTTATTTTTTTCTTACCAACTGCCGCCGGCACCACCACCACCAAAACTTCCGCCGCCACCACCACCGAAACCGCCGCCAAAGCCGCCACCACCAAAGCCGCCGCCGAAACCACCAAAGCCGCCACGACTTCTTCCGGTAGATGTTGGGAAATAGGTCGTGCTTCTTCTTTGCCCGCCATTTCTGCCACTATCTATGTGTTGGTCTTTTCTACTGAAAACAATAAAGATAAAAATGATTAACAGCAGAAGAAGAAAAAGGTAAGGACCGCCATTAAAGTCCTCATCTTCGTCATCAAATTCGCCCGACAGGCGTTCTATCATTTTATCTACGGCAGCATTTACACCTCCAAAATAGTCCTCATCTACGAAGTAGGGAATCATTTGGTTGCGAACAATGCGTCCGGCATAGGCGTCGTTTATGCGAGCTTCCAAACCATATCCGGTGGCAATGAATGCTTGCCCTCGGCTATCGGCTGTTTTGGGTTTTATGAGAATAACCGCACCATTGTCTTTGCTTTTCTGACCGATACCCCATTTTTCGCCAAGTCTGAAAGCGAAATCAGACGAGTCGTAACCTTGCAAATCGGATACGGTAACCACATATATTTGGGTAGATGTGGAATCGTTATATGCCAGCAGTTTCTGTTCGAGTGCCTGTTGCTCTTCGGGTGAAAAAATTTGGGCGAAGTCGTTTACCAAACGATAAGGCTGCATTGGCTCGGGAATATCCTGCGCCAACACAATCGAAAACAATATCGAAAATATGAAACTGAATAGTATTTTATTCTTCATCCGATTCATCCATTATTACTTCGTCGCCCAACTCGTTTCTATCTTCTTTGCCGATAGGATAATGCTCTTTTATCAGTTCGCCCACTTTTTGCACGCCAAAACAGAGACCTTCGCAAATGTTATCGTTGGCAAAATAGGGAAGCATATCCGACAAAACGTTGTCCCAAAAATGAGGCGGGATAATTTTGTTGATTCCGGCATCGCCAACTATTGCCATCTTCTTGTCGGCTGGTGCAACATAAATGAGCACGGCATTTCGCAAAGCGGTTTCGTACATCTTTAGCTTTTCAAACTTGCGGTAAGCCGCTTCCAATGCTGTTTGGGAGCAGCGTTTTGCTACGCAAACTCTGATTTCTGCCGAAGTGCAAGATTCTGCATCGCGAATTGCCTCCTTTACCAAGGATAACTCATTCTTGTTTAGCATATTGCGAACAATTATTTTTATTAAAATTCAACTTTTGGTGCAGCTTCTGAACCCGGCAATGCTTGGAAATATCCTTTTTGTTTGAATCCGAACCAACCGGCATATATCATGCGCGGAAATTGGCGTATGTAGGCATTGTAATCTTGTGCCGTTTGGTTAAATTTGTTTCGTTCTACCGAAATCCGATTTTCCGTACCTGCCAATTCATCTTGCAGTGCCAAGAAAGATTCGTTGGCTTTCAGGTCGGGATAATTTTCCTGAATGAGTAACAGTCGTCCCAATGCTTGTCCCAATTCGCCTTGTGCTTCTTGGTATTGGCGAATACTTTCTTCGGTCAGATTTTGCGGATCGACGGTAGTTTGGGTTGCTTTGGCACGCGCTTCTGTAACTTGTGTCAAAGTTTCTTGTTCGTGCGTGGCATATCCTTTCACGGTGTTTACCAAATTGGGTATCAAGTCTGCACGTCGTTGGTACGCATTTTGCACGTTACCCCATTGTGCTTCAACAGATTCCTGTTTATTTACCATGTTATTGTATCCACAACTGGACAAAGTAAATGTGCCGATAATGGCAATAATAAAGATGTACTTTAAATTTTTCATTGTTATTTCAATTATTAGTTTTTTGCAAATTTACAAATAGTTTTCTAATCTACTTATAACAATATTTAAATTGTTTAGTTTATCGAGGATTGGTTATTATGCTATTGTTTTTTTGATATTTCTGAATATGAATGCCCTATTGGGACAATAGACTATTTATTTTTCGTGAAAATATCGGATATTTATATAAAATGATTACTTTTGTGAAAATCTATAAATATTGCCACAAATAATTGAATAATTACCACATCCGACTATTATCCAAAACAGTTTTATAATCTACAAATCACAAAAGAAATGAAAAAAATTACCACACTATGCATTTTAGCCTCTATCGGGCTACTGTTTAGCAACTTCTCATTAGCGCAAAACATGAACAGATGGATTGAAATGGAAGTAAAACAAGGTTCGTTTATCAACATCGACGTTTGGATGGACGAGCCGGGCACCCTCATCAATGTAGTTTGCGGGACAACCGATTTGACTATGTCTTTTGATAACCAATGGCATGGCTACACCCAGTTTTATGCCGGAGGCACCACCATGAGAATTTATGGTGATATCCAAAAATTGGACTGCTCTGAAAATGGCGAGAATGTTACCTCGATGGATGTTTCCAACAATACCGGGCTGCATGATTTAAGGTGCTACGACAACAATATTTCTTCGCTCAACGTAGATATGTTGAAGTATCTGGTAAATTTTGCTTGTTCCAAAAATCCACTGCACACATTGAGTATTAAAAACTTGGAATATTTAGAAGAGGTTTATTGCGCCGACAATATGCTTACGTCTTTAGAACTAAAGGGATTGAACAGTCTTCGGATTTTGAACTGCCGTTCCAATAAACTTGATTTTATCGACATCAGCGAATTCGAGAATCTGGAACGTCTGTTTTGCCACGACAACCTCTTCACAACGGCAGTTATCGATAGCATCTATTGCGCGCTGCCGGATAGAGGAAATCAGGGACAACCAGGTATTATACAACCTATATTCAACACAGAATCTGACAATTACGCAACAGTTGTCGCCACCAACGACAGAAATGCCAAGTCCAAAAACTGGTCGGTGCAATATTACCAGGATTCTTCTCCCGTAACCACTACCGGCGGACACGTGTGTGGCTCATCTACCGATTGCATCCAATATAGCGCAATTACCGAGATTTATCCAAATCCGGTTTCTGATGTTTTGTACATAAACACAACGGAAAAAATCAAGAAAATAGAGGTGTACAATAGCACGGGTAATCTGGAAATATTACTACCTGCTGCCGAAAAAAATATCCATCTGGCAACACTTCCGAAAGGAATTTATTTCTTGAAACTCACCACAGAAAACGGCAGTAAAACGCATAAGATTTGTAAAGATTAAGTTACGTTTTCTTCAGGCATTTTTTTGATATAATATTGTTTTTTGTCTGAAATACAAAACAATAAACTTAAAAAAAATCTCAT
>CAZVWS010000061.1:0-10319 GCA_964631255.1 uncultured Dysgonomonadaceae bacterium
TACCTTTGTCATTCTGTCGTCTGTTTTGTCTTTTTTACAATGAACGCTAACGTTTTCGGGCTTTGCGTTCGAGCGGGTATTGGAGCACAAAACTGTCAACCTGCACTGAACTTGAATAGAAGCACAAAGCTCCAAGTTTGCACGTCACCCCGCCTGACGCAAAACCCGTGTTGGCGGTAGTAATTCTATCCCAATAAGTTCTTAAGAAACTCTTCATTTTCTTTGTCTCGTTTTTCTTTTTCAGCTTTTAAATAATCAAAAGCTTTGTTTTTAACTTCAACAATTGTCGGGTGCAAAACATTGTCAGCGGATTGGTCTGCAATACGAGAATACAATTCAATTTCTTCTTCTAGAATTTGTGCCACAATTCCAGCTTCTTCATTTCCTTTTATCTCTTGGAGTAACTGATTAAATGTGTCCATAGCATTAAATCTGTTGAACCATACGGCAGGACGAAGTATGTTTTTGATTGCAAGTCCTTTAAAGAGAATATTTTTGGTGCTCTTAAATATGGCACTCATTTTTGAGGCAACTGTTTCAGCATAAGAAAAGTCTAGTCTGTTCTCAGAAATGTATTTTGAAAGTTGTTCAGTGTATTCTTTTAGTAAAGGTTCAAAACGGTCTTGCAGCTGATTTGAAAGTATTTTGAGAATTTGATTAGGTATTTGGTCAAAAAACTCCACAAATAGTTTAGTGTCATTTTTATTATTACCTAGTAAGTCAATTAGCTCAATACATAACTCTTCTCTGTAAAGACCACTTTGTAATAACTTGTTTATTTCAATTAACTTATTGCTTAAAGCGTCCTTTGGATTCTCTTTCGGGTTTAAGGATTTCTCGTAGCTTTTTATAGCTTGTAATAAGTCGCTTACTGTTTGATACCTGTCGTCAGGGTCAGGTGCTGTTGCTTTTTGTATTATGTAGGCAAGTCCAGTCGGAATTTTTTTTGTGTTTATTAAATAGGGATAGTCACCAGTATAAATTTCATAAAATGTCTTACCCAACTGAAATACATCTGTTCTAGCATCTGAATTTTTTGCTTCAAATTGTTCTGGTGCGTGATAGCCATATGTTCCAAGGAAGTCATTTGAAGAAGAGTGTGTTGAGCTTTCTCTGATTTCCATTTTTGCCAGTCCAAAATCTGCTACTGCTATTATTCCGTTGTCAAAAATCAAAGCGTTTCTTGGTTTAATGTCTCTGTGAAACATTCCTGCATTATGAAGGGCTGTCACACCCTTGCAAATTGGTTCAAACACTCTTAAAACTTTGTCAAAATCTCCAGAAATATTTTTTAATACGTCATAAACACTTGCTTTGGCTAATGGCATAACAAAGTAAGGAGGAGTATGGTCTAGATTAGATTCTACTACTTCAACTATATTTTGATGTTTTGTCTCGGAAGCAACTTTAACTTCTCTCTTAAATCTCCGGATTGATTTGTCATCAGTTTCTTTACAATACTTAAGAGCAAAATGGTTTCCACTTGTATTGTCAACTACCTTTAAAACACAACCCATTCCACCTTCACCAATTTTGTCAAGGAGAGTGTATTTGTCTATTATGTCACCTATGTTCATTTTCTACAGTCGTTTTTTATTATTACCGCCAACTCATAAATATCCGCAACTCCATTGCGCATATTCATCCAAATTTGGGTGGCTTTGCGCAACTTTTGCTGTAAAATTGAGATGCGTTATAATAATTTTCGCGCAAGTTACTTCAATTCTTTTTATTTACGAAAAAAGAAAGATAAAATCTTGTGCTTTTTATTTTCAAATTTTAGCGCCAGTCTGCAATTTGTGTTGATTATAAATACAGTTTTAAATCTGGTTGGGTTTGGGATGCAGGGGGGAAACCGGCGGTAGAGAGGTATATCCGACGTGAAGACACGCCGGATATACGAGTTTGTGAAAATCCATCTATTCTGCATTCTCTTCCGGCTGCTTATCGTCGGTTTTTTTTGCACGACGGCGAATAGTCTGGTTGGTATCGGCAATGATTTGCGCCACGGCATCGGAAAAATGGCCGTATTTGGCGGCATCAACCAGACGCATGGCGGTGAGGAAGGGCAACAACTCATCGTTAATAATTTCCAATAAAGGCTGTTTGAGTTTGTATGCCGGATCGATTACCGCGTTTGCAGCCACTGCTTTTTCGTAGGCTACGCGTTTGCCGGTGAAATTGGTTTGTGCCGTGCGCAGATGGGCAATGGCTTCGGCTACGCCGGGTAGGGCTTCGATGTGCGGTTTGAGGGTAGGAGCCGCTAAATCCATCAGTAGGGCTTCGATGTTGGAAGATTGGTCGGCATAACTCAATCTCAGCAGTTTCGATTTGTATTTCTGCTGCACGGCATACAATGCTTTTCCGGCGGTGTAGTATGGCTCCAGCGGCATGGCTCGGTAGCCTTTCAACACGGCTGCCAGGGCACGAAATCTTTTTTCTACTTCGACATCCAAGTCATCCATTTCGGAGATTACGCGGTCGCGCTTGACGGCTTCCGTAATTTGATTGGATATAGTTTGCATTTTCGTGAACACGGGTTTCAGATACGTGTCTTCTGCCAGTGTGGATTCGCCGTGGTAAAGCACGAGCAGACGGTCTGAGGTATCGTCCACTTCGGTGGTTCGGGCATTTGTTCTTAATTTTTCCATGTTAAAAATTTTTAGTTTTGTGAAATGTTTTGCAGGCTATCGCGTTTTGCAACGTGTTATTTTGTTTCGCTCCCGGTATTATGCGCGTGCTATCATTTAATAGGAAACCCGGGACGTATGCTTTCCGTATCTTATCATTTAATCAGAGGCTCGGGACGAATGGTTTCTCTTTCTTATCATTTAATCGGAGGCTCGGGACGAATGGTTTCTCCTTCCTATCATTTAATCGGAAGTCCGGGACGAATGCTTTCTGCTTCCTATCATTTAATGAGAGACTCGATACACTTGCTTTCTACCTCTTATTATTTAATCAGACCGATGTCTAATGATTTACTTGCTTTGCAAAGTTAATATTTTTTTTGAAAAAATACCGGTTTTTATCTGTTTTTTTGACGAACGGTTTGGCGAAATTATTCATATTGCTTTATAGTAGAGATACCGGCGTATAAACAAAGTCGCGAGTGTTTGGCGATAATGAAACTTATTATTTCGCCTTACAGAACTTTTTTATTGACTTTCTTTACATCCCCATTGAGCAGAAGCCTTGTTTTTTCGAAATACTTGCACCAGGCGCTGATGCCGCATTGCTCGCACTTGGGTTTTCGGGCAATACAAACATATCTGCCATGCAGAATGAGCCAATGATGTGCTTTCGATAGTAATTCTCGCGGAATGTATTTGATGAGTTCCTGCTCGGTTTGCAATGGCGTTTTGGAGTTGGTAGTCAAGCCAATCCTGTTTGAAACCCGAAACACGTGCGTGTCCACAGCCATGGCGGGAATATCGAACGCCACCGATAGGATAACGTTCGCTGTTTTTCTGCCCACACCGGGTATGGTGAGCAGTGCATCCATTTCAGCGGGTACTTCGCCGTGAAAATCGCTCACCAATTTTTGCGCCATCTTTACCAAGTTTTTGGCTTTGTTGTTTGGGTAAGAGCACGATTGGATGTACTCAAATACTTCGTCGGAGTGCGAAGCAGCCATCACTTCGGGTGTAGGAAACGCTTCGAACACTTTTGGCGTAATCATGTTTACCCTTTTGTCGGTACATTGTGCCGAGAGTATCACTGCTACCAATAGTTGGTAGTTGTTTTGATACTGTAATTCGGTTTCTGCCGATGGGGCATTTTGATCAAACCACCGTACTACGTGTTCGAAACGTTCCTTTTTTCTCATCTTTGGCGTTTTCTTAATATTTTATTTCGTCAGAAAGCGGAATAAATTTTGCTTTTAAATCAGGATCTTCCATATCCGGATCGAGCGGATACATCGGTCTATTGATATGTTTGTAATCCAAACGGAGCAAATCTTGGTCTACACCACCCGGTGTGAGTGCCATAATCCAATCGCCGCGCATATCGTAAAGTTCGGGAACCAAGTAGCCGATTTTTACAACCAACACATCGCTTTCTCTCGGGTTCAAACCCAATTTGGTGAAATCCTCTTCGTAGTGATAAGCCATTCTTCTTTCGGTAACGATAATCGATGTGTTTCCATTTTTTACAACCACTTCGGTTTTCGCGTTTGGATGTCCTTCGTAAATGGCGGTAATAGTTCCGTTTATTCTCACGGGAGGAGCAAATCGGCTGTCAACTTTAGCTCCTGCTGTTGCATCTATTGTGCCGCCCACACCAATTTCTTTTGCTTTTTTTACAAACTCTTCCCCGGGTATGGACGCATAGATGAGCGATTTCCCGTCGGGTTTTGTAAATTCGGGATGTTTCAGTAGCTCGGTCAAGGTCCAGGTAACATCGCCCGCGCCTCCCGCGGTAGGGTTATCGCCCATATCGCTGATGATAAATGGTTTTTTGTTACTTGCCAGGGCTTTCTCGATACACTCGTCTAAATAAGCCGTTGGGGCAACAAACTCAAATTTATCGCGGACACTCCAGAAATATTCCGCAATTTTTTCGGCTGCTTTACCAACAGCTTCTTCATTGTCGCCATAAGCCATCACAACTCCCGTGTTGCGTGGTTCATCTGCCCACGGATAAGACATCCAGATGGCTGCGTCTATCACATCGTCGTTGCTGATAACGCCCGGAATTTGTGCATATAAGCTTTTTCCCGGTTCGATGCGTGTACTTGTTTTTTCGCCCGGCAAGAGGATAGGAACAGTGATCCATGCTTTGTAAGCCGGTTTACCTTTGCCGTTTTCTAAGCGATTGAGTAGATTGGTTAGGGCTCTTTTTTTAGACTCGATGGCATCTTCGTGCGGCGCCAATCGGTAGCAGGTAATCAAATCGGTATTTTGTGCCAAACGTGGCGAAACACTTCCGTGCAAATCCATGGATGTAGAAACCAAAACATCGGTGCCGATTACTTCTCTGATGCGGGCAAGGAAATCGCCTTCGGGGTCTTCCAATCCTTGTACGCTCATGGCACCGTGTATGTCAAAAAACAGACCGTCTAACGGCAGAGATTCTTTCAGCATGGTTAGTGTTTTGGTAACCAAAGATTCATACGCTTCGCGAGTAACGATACCGCCCGGCATGGCGTGTCCGCGTAGGGAGGGAAGCCATACGGCGCGATTGATAATTCCCGAATCGGGAGCGAAAAACGGGTAGTAGGTAAAAACGCTGTCGCCCACTCTGGCTTTGAATGCTTCTTCGTGCGTTACCGCGGGCGAAAAGGTGCTCGATTCGATAGCAATACCCGCTATGGCAACACGTGGCAGCGTTGCTTGACTGGTTTTCTTGTTGGTACAACTTGTTGCCAAAATGGCTAAGGCGATAGTTAAAATGTAGATTACTTTTTTCATGTGTCTGTTATTTTTAATATTAATTCTTTTTGTTACGATTGGTTTTCTCTGATTATTTGTCGAGCAGCTTCAATGATGGTGTCTATGCCGTTGAACATATCTTGGTTGTTCATTTCTACTTTTACGTCGGGTTCAATTCCAAATTCGATATGCTCTTTTTCAACATTATATATTGGCGATGCCGAGAAACGAACCGACCAGCCATTGGGTAGTTCCGACGAAAAAGGCAATCCGCTGCCGCCGCCGGTTCTATCGCCCACGATGATGGTGTTTGGTGCATATTTCATCGTGTTCACGAAATCGTTTGCCGCGCTGTAACATCCTCTGTTGGTCAGCACTACTACTTTTTTCTGAAAACGTATGCCCGAATAGCTCTCGATGTATTTGGGATAGAAATCCGAAAAATAGTTGTGTTCTTTGCCGGTTTTGTGGGTGATGTATCCCACCAATGTCTTCTCCTCAAAAAAACGAGAAGCCAATATATCCACGTTTGAAAGGCTGCCGCCGCCATTGCTTCGGATGTCGATTATTATTCCTGCACAAGCCGATAGGCGTTTGATGATTTCTGTGAGTCCGCTGTTGGATATATTGCTTGAAAAACTATCGTAACGGATGTAGCCAACGCTATCCGCAGGCAATATTTTGTAACGGATACCGCCTACAATGGAGTATTTTTTGCCCAGATAATTGTCTTTTATAATTGTCGCGTTGTAGTTTGCCGGAAAATCTTCCGACCAATTCCAATATCGTCCAATATCGTGTGGTGCAATCAAATTCACGTGCCCATCTTTGAGCGTGGATAGCATATCTGCCATTTCATCAAAAAAGGCATCGCTGCTCATGTCGTTTTTCACACGAGGTTTGTATGCCCGATATACCGAATCCCAATCAATATTTTTGTACTCGAAAAAACAATAATTCTCGTCGAGAATAGTCCATAGGGCAGAAAAATTTCCTTGTGGATTATTCTCAAAATCAACCTTGTTACTGCATCCCATTAGTATGATAGATGCAATAACAAGGAGTTGTGAGGTTACCGATTTCTTTGTTTTCATCAGAAAAATGGATGAATTTACCGGGAAGAATGAACCGAAATAATGAATGAAAAAACGGTTAGTCGAACGGTATTTTTTCTATTCTTCGTTGGTGTCGTCCACCTTCAAATGGCGTATTTAAAAAAGTAACCAATATTTCGTAAATTTCCTCTTCCGAAATCATTCGACCGGGCAGCGATAACACGTTGGCATCGTTATGTGCACGAGCCAAACTGGCAATTTCTTTTGTCCAACATAAGGCTGCACGTATGTTTCTGTGCTTGTTCATCACCATATTGATGCCATTGCCCGAGCCACAAATTGCGATTCCGGGATAGCATTCGTTGTTTTCTACGGCAATTGCCAGCGGATGGGCAAAATCGGCATAATCGCAACTCTCTTCCGAGTAAGTTCCAAAATCTTTGTATGGAATTCCTTTTTCTTTGAGTACGCCAATCACGTATTGTTTGGCTGCAAATCCGGCGTGGTCCGAAGCCAACCCGATGGGTTTTATTGTATTATCAAATAATGACATAGCTTGTATTTGTTTTTTATTATTTAATCTATCTGTTTTGCTGAATCGATTACAGCAGTTTTTTAACCTCTTTGTACACATTTTCGCCCGTGTAACCCAGTTTTTCGTCCAAGACTTGGTACGGAGCCGAATATCCAAACGAGCTCAATCCCCAAATGGTGCCGTCTGCTCCAACCAATCCTTCCAAATTGACAGGCAAACCGGCAGTTAGTCCAAATTTCTTTTTACCTTTTGGCAAAACCGAATTTTGGTATTCCGCGCTTTGCGAGCGGAACAGCCCTTCGGAGGGAACGGACACAATTCTTACCTTCACGCCATCGGCACGCAGCAATTTTGCACCTTCAACGAGCGTGGAAACTTCCGAGCCCGAAGCAAGCAAAATTACATCCATATTTTCATCGTCTTCAACTATATATGCTCCTTTTGTTGTTTGAAGTGCATCTTGGTAGCGTGATTCTTTTGATGGCAGATTTTTTATGTTTTGTCGCGACAAAATAAGTCCGGTGGGCGTGTTGCTGTTTTCTAAAGCCATTTTCCATGCAACGGTGGTTTCATGCACATCTGCCGGACGTAGCACCAACATGGAGTTGCGTCCGCTGTGATTTTGCAATTTTTCCATCAAACGTATTTGTGCTTCTTGCTCAATGGGTTGGTGAGTTGGACCATCTTCGCCCACTCTGAACGCGTCGTGTGTCCAGATGAAGATTACCGGAGTTTCCATGAGTGCCGCAACTCTGATAGCCGGTTTCATGTAATCGGAGAAAACGAAGAATGTGCCGCAAGCGGGTATCACGCCTCCGTGCAAACTCATGCCGATGCAGAGGCAAGCCATGGTAAACTCGGATACGCCGGCTTGTAGAAATGCGCCTGAAAAGTCATTTTTCTCGAATGCTTTGGTTTTGTTCAGGAAGCCGTCTGTTTTGTCGGAGTTGGACAAGTCGGCAGAAGAAACAATCATGTTTTCTACTTTTTGTGCCAACACGGAGAGGATGCTTGCCGAAGCAGCTCTTGTTGCCGCATCGGGTTTTTGTTCTATTGCTTGCCAATCGATTTCGGGCAATTGGCGTTGGAACCATTTCTGTTTTTTTGCTGCCAACTCGGGATTTTCATTTGCCCATTTTTCTTGTTTCCGTTTTTTTGCGGCAACAATTTCTTTCAGTTCGTTTCTTCTTTTTTCGTAAAGTTGCTCTACTTCCGGAAAAATAGTGAACGGATTTTCGGGATCGCCACCCAAATTTTTGATGGTTTGTACCATATCGGCACCGGCATTGCTTAGTGGTTGCCCGTGAGTAGATACTTGTTTTTCAAACGATTTGCAATCTGCCGTGAGTGCGCCGCGCCCCATAATGGTGTCGCCAATGATGAGGGTAGGGCGTTCTTTTTCTGCTTTGGCTTGGGTGAGTGCTTCGCGTATTTCATCCACGTTGTTTCCGTCGATAGAGAGCACATTCCAATTCCACGCTTCGTATTTTTTCGCGATATTTTCGCTGGTAACTTTGTCGGTAGTTGTAGATAGCTGGATGCTGTTGGAGTCGTAAAACATAATCAGATTGCTCAACCCCAAATGCCCAGCTATACGTCCTACGCCTTGCGAAATTTCTTCTTGTATGCCGCCATCGGTGATGAAAGCGTATATTTTTTGGTCGATAATTTCGCCAAACCGAGCTTCTAAAAATTTGGCAGCAATGGCAGCTCCCGCGCCGTATGCATGTCCCTGACCCAGCGGTCCCGATGTGTTTTCAATACCTCTTTTCACGTCCAATTCGGGGTGTCCTGCTGTTGGGCTGCCCCATTGGCGAAATTGTTTGATTTCGTCCATGGTAAATTTTCCGCTCAAGCATAAAACCGAATACAACATGGGCGACATGTGCCCTGCATCTAAGAAAAAACGGTCTCTCTCTTCCCAATTTGGGTTTTCGGGGTCGTATTCCAAAAATTCGGAAAATAACACGTTAATGAAATCTGCACCACCCATAGCACCGCCGGGATGTCCTGATTTTGCTTTTTCAACCATTGAAGCCGACAGGATACGGATATTGTCAGCCGCTTTATTCATAATTGCATTGTTGTTCATAATATGTTGTATTTTATTGATTGTGATAATTTTTATTGTACTGATTTGATTCTTATTTAGTTCAAAAAAGCAAAAACCACACCGGTCGTCTATTATTTCAAGGCACGGTGGTAGGTGCTTGCTCTATTTGTTGTTCGATTTTCCAAATAAAAATGTAGTTGGATGTTCTTTTATTGTTCAAGCGCAAAGGTACATTTTTTAATAGAGAAAAGGAAAAGAAAAGAAAAAAAGATGGGATTGTTTTTCAAATAGAAAGATATTTCTTTTTTGTCT
Organism: uncultured Dysgonomonadaceae bacterium; assembly: GCA_964631255.1. Lineage (GTDB taxonomy): Bacteria > Bacteroidota > Bacteroidia > Bacteroidales > Dysgonomonadaceae > JBGZFC01. The sequence goes on from CAZVWS010000061.1 coordinate 9,331, forward strand.
TTTTGGATGGATTGAGAAATTTAGAATTATGGTGCAAATTTGATAAATTCGTCGTTTTTTTTAAGTACAGCTCCGGAAAGTTATGTATATTTGTGAAAAACAAAAAAATGCCCGATTGGTCATCCACAAACAAATCAACATGTCATTAAGTAAAAACAGAATTAAATACATACAATCACTGAAAGAGAGGAAATATCGGTTAGAAAACGGAACTTTCGTTGCCGAAGGATCGAAATTGGTTTTCGATTTGCTAGACAATCAGTATCCTTGCCAATTTGTGACGGCTTTACCCGAAATTATTGCCACACACCCCCAACTTACCAAGCAGAATTGTGTAGAAGCATCGGCAGACGAGCTCAAAAAAGCCACTTTTCTGAAAACACCTCCCTCTATTATTGGCGTTTTTTATATGGCAAACTTAAATTTGGAAGAGATTTCATTCGACAATAATTTGACCCTCGTTTTAGATGGAATACAAGACCCGGGAAATATGGGCACCATTTTGCGGATAGCCGATTGGTTTGGCATAGAGCACGTAGTTTGTTCTCTGAACACGGTTGACGTGTATAACCCCAAAACAGTACAGGCAACCATGGGAGCCATTGCTCGTGTAAAAACAGTTTATACCGAAATTAAAGATTTTTTGAAAAAGCATACGCATTTGCCCGTTTATGGAACTTTTTTGCAAGGAGAAAATATATATACCAATGCCAAACTGTCTGAAAACGGCTTTATTGTGATGGGGAACGAAGGCAATGGAATAAGCCCCGAAGTGAGCAATTTGGTAAACCAAAAACTTTTTATCCCCAATTTCCCGAAAGAACGTTCTACCTCTGAGTCTCTGAATGTGGCAGTTGCCACAGCAATAGTCTGCTCCGAATTCAGAAGGCGGCAATAAAAAAACGCACCCGAAAAGGATGCGTTTGGTGTGTGTTTTTTAACGGGTGGAAGACGGGATTCGAACCCGCGACCTTCGGAACCACAATCCG
>CAZVWS010000062.1:0-10105 GCA_964631255.1 uncultured Dysgonomonadaceae bacterium
ATTAACAAGAATAATAACTGACAAAAAGTGTCCACTTTTTTTAGGACGTGACATGCTTAACGAAAGGATATATATCAAAAAGTCTACAGGTCTTGATTCTTGGCTCTTAAAATTATAAACAGATGAAATACAATTTTGATGAAATAATAGACCGTTCCGGTTCTAACTGTGTGAAACAGATGCAACTGAAAGAATTTTTCGGTAGCGAAGAATTGCTTCCGCTTTGGATAGCCGATATGGATTTTTTATCGCCCGAGGCAATTACCAACGCATTGATAGACAGATGCAAGCATGGTATTTTTGGATATACTGCTCCATCCGAAGGCTACTATGCTTCTATCATTGGTTGGCTGCATCGAAAACATGCATATCCCGTTCAGGAACAAGAAATTATATTTATTCCCGGGGTGGTAAAAGGTTTCGCATTCGCGATAGATGTATTCACAAAAACTAACGATAAAATTATTATCCAACCGCCCGTTTATCCACCTTTTAAAGCAGTTACAGAGTCTTTGGATCGACAAATAATAAACAATCCGCTGATTTTGAAAGATGGAAAATTCTCCATCGATTTCGAAGGATTGAAGAAGATAATTGCCGAAAACGATTGTAAGATGCTCATATTCTGCAATCCGCACAATCCGGGTGGACGTATTTGGGATAAAACGGAACTACAACAACTCGCCGAAATATGTTACGACAACCAAATTTTGGTAGTTTCGGACGAGATTCATGCCGATTTGGCATTGCCCGGCTACCAACACACGCCTTTTGCAACTGTATCAGAAAAAGCCAAAAACAATAGTATTACGCTCATGGCTCCAAGCAAAACGTTTAATATTGCGGGCATTGTGAGTTCGTTTGCTGTTGTGCATAACGAAGAAATCAGAGCAAAATTTCTGCACTATCTAACTCCCCGCGAGCTCAACAAAGGCACCGTTTTTGCCTATACAGCCACCGAAGCCGCCTACAACAATTGCGACGAGTGGCTCACGGAGGTTATGAAGTATATAGAACGAAACATTCATTTCGTGCAGCATTTTTTACAAAAAAATATTCCCCAAATAAAAATAATTCAGCCACAAGCATCATTTCTTATCTGGTTGGATTGCAGGGGATTGTGGTTGTCGCAACCCGATTTGGTGCAGTTATTTGTAAACAAAGCTCATCTCGCATTGAACGATGGAGCCTCATTTGGCAAAGAGGGTGAGGGTTTCATGCGACTGAATGTGGGAACGCCACTTGCCGTTCTTGAAAAAGCTCTCAACAATTTAAAAAACGCTATCGACCAATTGTGGAACTTGTAAATTCGTTTGAACACAATTGTGTGCCGGATTGCCGATTTTAATTGCCTTGCAAAAAAGATTGACAAACCCAATCAAACTATTTTGGGCGCACATTGTTCTAAAAGGATAAAAATAGGAAAATGGTATCTTCTAAAGAAGAGTTTATGGATTTACCATTCGGTCAAATTTTTTTCATATCGTGACCGAAATGGTAAAAAAGGAAGTCTTTTATTAGATATTTTTCAGTTAAATACTATTTATAAAAAACCAATAAAATAAAAGAAATATGAAAATTTCAGACAGCAAATTCGTTACATTAACTTATGACCTAAACGTAGGGGAAGGCGACGAGCAAGAATTAATGGAACGTGCAACTGCCGAACAACCGTTGGAGTTTATTTTCGGTACAAACTCGATGTTAAAAGCCTTTGAAGACAATGTTTTCGGATTGGCAGAAGGAGATAAATTTAAATTTTCGCTCAAACCGGAAGAGGCTTACGGCGAATTTGACGATAACAGAATCATGGAATTGCCCAAAAATATTTTTGAAGTAGATGGGAAAATCGACGAAGAGATGCTTTTTGAAGGCAACACATTGCCTATGATGGACGAAAGCGGAGCACAATTTATGGGCTCCATCGTATCTGTTTCTGACGAAGTAGTAACCATGGATTTCAATCATCCGCTTGCCGGAGAAACGCTTCATTTCGAAGGTGTCGTGCAAGGTGTGCGTGAAGCTACTCCCGAAGAAATTGCAGCTCTCTTTTCGCAAGGAGGCAGCTGTAGCAGCGGCGATTGCGGTGGTTGCAGTTGCGGATGTTGATATTGCGGAGCAATAAAAATTTCTATAAAAAATGAGCGTTGAGCCGATGCCGAAAATCATTTGCTCATCGCTCTGTATATTATTTTTAGATGAATACTTTTGGTAATATATTTAGACTCACTTCGTTTGGAGAATCGCACGGCGAAGCCGTTGGTGGTGTGATAGATGGATGTCCGTCGGGCATCGAGTTAGATTTCGATTTCATACAGAACGAGCTCAACCGACGTCGTCCGGGACAATCCAAACTCACTTCATCGAGAAAAGAATCGGACAGAGTGATTTTTTTATCGGGCATATTCGATGGCAAAACTACCGGAACTCCCATCGGATTCATGGTGAAAAACGAAAATCAAAACCCGGCAGATTACGACAATCTGAAAGATGTTTTTCGTCCATCACATGCCGATTATACTTACCAACAGAAATACGGAATCAGAGATTATCGTGGCGGCGGTCGCTCGTCGGCGCGCGAAACCATATCGCGTGTGGTTGCAGGTGCTGTTGCCAAATTGTGTTTGCGCCAAACGGGTATTTCAATCGTGGCTTTCATTTCGCAAGTGGGCGATATTCAGTTAGATAAAAATTACAGCAAGTACGATTTCTCCACAATGGAAGATATGCCCGTTCGTTGTCCGCATCGGCAAACGGCAAAGCAAATGGAAGCACTTATTCACGATGTGCAAAACCAAGGCGACACCATTGGGGGTACCATCACTTGTGTTATAAAAAACGTGTCCGTTGGGCTGGGCGAGCCGGTTTTTGGCAAGCTGCATGCCGCTTTGGGAAATGCCATGTTGGGAATTAACGCGGCAAAAGGATTTGAATACGGAAGCGGTTTCGATGTCAGCAAAAAAGGCTCTGAACTCAACGATTCATTCGTGAACGAAGCCGGCAAAATAGGTACCATCACTAACCATTCGGGAGGTATCCAGGCCGGAATCTCCAACGGAGAAGAAATCTATTTTCGCGTAGCTTTCAAGCCAGTTGCAACTATTTTGATGGAGCAGCAAACCGTAGATACGCAAGGCAATGCCACCATACTGAAAGCCGGTGGAAGACACGATGCATGTGTTCTGCCGCGAGTTGTGCCCGTGGTAGAAGCTATGGCTGCCATGGTTATGCTCGACTATTTTTTATTGGCTACCAAAAGTAGAATAGGGTAGCAGAGCTCGGTTTTTTATACCGAATTATTTTCTGCGAACTTGGTTATCGTACACGTCAATCCAATCTTGTACCGAAATTTTTTTTGCCAATTCCCCAATCAATTCGTAAGGAATATCGTCAGGTTTTTTAAAACGAATACATCCTTTGCCCATGTCCAATTTTGTTTTGCAATGTTTTGGATATTCGGCTACAAACCAATCATATACATCCTTCATTGCATAAATTGCGGTATGATATAGCGCGATGTGGTTTTTTTGCGAAGCTAAATTAATGAGCGGCAGCGGAACTTTTGGTTTCACGGCATATCCCGCCGGATAGATGGAGAACGGAATCACGTATCCAATCATGCCGTAACTAATCTCTTCCTCATATCCTTCGGGCAGATTTTCTTTCAAAACGGCACGCATTTTTTGAATAATTTCTTGGCGTTCGGGCGCAAGACTTTGTACGTATTCATCGGGTGTTTTGGCTTTTTCTGTCATGATGTATTTCTTTGATTTGATGCAAGGGAGATTACAAAAAATTCTCGTTCCCTTCTGTTTAATATTTTAGAACCAAGAGTCAAGATTTTTAGATTGGTAGACAACAATACTTTTTTCTAAAATGTTTATCCTTTTGTTGAATAACTTCCAATTTTGGGCTACAATCATTTTCTTATGTGTCGAAATCCTCTATTTCGCTCCCGGATATTTCATATAACAACCAATATGGGGCAAAATGTTTTGTGTCGGCAGGTTTTTTATCAAATATCTATTTTGAAGATGAAAGTTAAGTCTGTTTTTTTATACCATCCAGACAGAAAAATACCACTTAAAAATAATCAGAAACGGTTTGTAAATCTATAAAAAAACAGAAAAGAGATGTACGGTACAAAAAAAATTCTTATTTTTGTCAAGATTTATCAAGTAAGTATTTGAGAAAATTGGAGTTATAATTTTTCATTGGTTTTATCGTTGTCGATATTAGGTGTTTATATGCCTTATAGGGAGAGCGATAAGGCTTTGTTTTGTTTTATTTGATAAACAATTATTACCCAAATTCAACAACAAATAATTTTAATAATAAATAAATATGACGAACAAACTTATATCGTATGCCGAAGCCGCATCTAAGATAAAAGACGGAATGACCGTGATGATTGGTGGATTTTTAGGACACGGAACTCCCGAAGAAATCATCAATGAACTCGTTAAATCGGGAGTAAAAGACCTGACACTCATCGTGAACGACTCCGGATTTCCCGACAAAGGTTGCGGCAAACTCGTGTCCAATCACCAAGTGAAAAAACTCATCGTGTCGCACATAGGCACCAATCCCGATTCGGGACGAAAAATGCACAGCGGCGAAATGGAAATAGAGTTTAGCCCGCAGGGAACACTTGCCGAACGCATCCGCTGTGGAGGCTCCGGTTTGGGTGGTGTGCTCACGCCCGTGGGTCTGGGTACGGTAATTGAAGAAGGCAAACAAGTGATTCATATTGACGGGAAAGATTTCTTGCTCGAAAAACCATTGAGAGCCGACGTGGCAATTATTTGCGCGAGCATTTGCGACGAATGGGGCAATCTCATCTACAAAGGAACCATGCAAAACTTCAACCCGCTCATGGCAATGGCTGCGGATACGGTAATTGTGGAAGCGCACGAAATAGTTCCGGCTAACTCCTTGAGTCCCGAAAGCATCCATACCCCCTACATTTTTATTAACTTTATAACAAAAAACTAAAATATTAGAATAATGAAAAAATCACTTATCAGACTGCGCATGAGCGCACACGATGCCCACTATGGCGGCAACCTGGTTGACGGTGCAAAAATGCTTCAACTCTTTGGCGATGTAGCCACCGAACTATTAATCATCAACGATGGCGACGAAGGCCTCTTTGTAGCCTACGACAATGTAGAATTTCTGGCACCCGTTTTCGCGGGCGACTATATTGAGGCTACCGGCGAAATCACGAACGTGGGCAGCTCATCACGCAAAATGACATTCGAAGCACGCAAAGTAATTGCTCCCCGCACCGATATTTCTGCCTCGGCAGCCGATGTGCTGGAAGAACCCATCTTGGTGTGCCGTGCCAGCGGAACGTGCGTGGTACCGAAGAAATGCCAAAGACGCCCCCTCTAACTCTCCCAAAAGGGGAGAATAGAGCGTTGAACTATTCATCTAAGTAAAAAAATTATTCACATAAATAAAAAAATCCCCGCAACTTTCCCCTCTCTATTGGAGAGGGGATTAAGGGGTGAGGCTAATGGAAAAATTAATCATCACAGCCGCCATTTGCGGAGCGGAAGTAACCAAAGAACACAATCCCGCAGTACCCTATACAGTAGAAGAAATAGTGCGCGAAGCCGTGTCGGCTTACGATGCCGGAGCAGCCATCGTGCACATACACGTGCGTGAAGACGACGGCACGCCTACCCAAAGCAAAGAACGCTTCCGCGTTTGTATGGAAGCCATCAAAAAAGAGCGTCCCGATGTTATTCTCATCCCCTCCACCGGCGGAGCAGTGGGAATGACTGCCGAAGAACGCCTGCAACCCACCGAGCTGTTTCCCGAAATGGCAACGCTGGATTGCGGCACGTGCAACTTTGGCGACGAAGTGTTTGAAAACACCATCCCCATGATGCGCGATTTTGGAAAACGCATGATAGAAAACAACATCAAACCCGAGTATGAATGCTTTGAAATGGGACACTTAGACACGGCCATTCGCCTGGCTGCCAAAGGCCAAGTGCCCGGCGCACCCATGCAGTTCAACTTTGTGCTGGGCGTACCCGGATGCACACCCGCCACGGTAGAAAATCTGGTTTGGCTGGTAAGTAAAGTTCCCGCCGGAAGCACCTGGACAGCTACCGGAATTGGCAGAAGCGCGTTCACATTGGCTGCTCCAACCATCGTGATGGGCGGACACGTGCGCGTGGGTTTCGAAGACAATCTCTATCTCTCGCGTGGCGTATTGGCCAAATCCAACGGCGAACTGGTTGCCAAAGTGGTGGAGTTGGCAAAACTTCTCGGAAGGGAAATAGCTACACCGGCCGATGCAAGAAGGATATTGGGGTTGAAATAAATACTCCCTATTCTGGCGTAAAACCTGATAAATATTGTAACCTACGCGTATTTGGTTGCAATATTTTAGGTATAAAACCAGATAGTACAAATAGAAGAAATAAAAAAATACAATAACAAATAACATCCGCCAAAAACCTCCTGCCGCCAACCATCGTGGCTCTTGGTTCTTGGCTCTAAAAGTCTTAGCAAAACAAATGAAAAAAGGAAATAAGTACGGCACGCACCGTGTCATCGAACCCAAAGGCGTATTGCCACAACCCGCAAATAAAATCTGCAACAACATGGATGAGATTTACGACAACGAAATCCTCATCGACGTGCAAACGCTCAACATCGACTCAGCATCGTTTACCGATATTTCGGCTCGCGCCGGAGGCGACCACGAGAAAATCAAAGAAATTATGTTCGACATTGTTGCCAAACAAGGCAAACACCGCAACCCGTGGACAGGTTCGGGGGGCATGTTGTTGGGAACGGTAGAGAAAATTGGCGACGCGCTCATCGGCAAAACCGATTTGCAGGTAGGCGACAAAATAGCCACGCTGGTTTCACTCTCGCTCACACCGCTTCGCATCGACAACATCAAGGAAATTCGTGCCGATGTAGACCAGGTGGATATCGATGGTAAAGCCATTCTTTTTGAAAGCGGTATCTATGCCAAAATCCCAACCGATTTGCCCGAAAAACTGGCACTATCGGCTCTCGACGTTGCCGGAGCTCCCGCGCAAACAGCCAAATTGGTAAAACCGGGCGACACGGTAGTCATCATCGGCGCCGGTGGAAAATCGGGGATGCTCTGCTGCTACGAAGCACAAAAACGTGCCGGCGTAACCGGTAAAGTTATCGGTATCACCCACTCGCAAAAAAGTACCGACCGCCTCATGAATCTCGGATTTTGCGACCACGTGTTCTCTGCCGATGCCACACAACCGGTTTCAGTTCTCGAAAAAATTGAAGAACTCACCGGCGGACAACTGGCCGATGTAACCATCAACAACGTGAATATCCCCGACACGGAAATGACCAGTATTCTCATCACCAAAGATACCGGTATTGTTTATTTCTTCTCCATGGCAACCAGCTTTACCAAAGCCGCCCTTGGCGCAGAAGGCGTGGGAAGCGATGTAACCATGCTTATCGGTAATGGATACACAAAAGGTCATGCCGAAATTACATTGCAGGAACTGCGCGAATCGGAAAAATTGCGCAATATTTTCACGGAATTGTATGCATAACAACTTCGGATTGGGGATTTCGGAATTGGGAGTTATTGAAAAATTTCCAAATCCCAAATCCCAAATCCCAAATCCCAACCACCAAACCCCAAACAATATGAATAAATCCCGCCAATTCTTTTCCCACGTTCCCGATGAGCAATGGAACGATTGGAAATGGCAAGTAAAAAACAGAATTGAAACGTTGGAAGATTTGAAAAAATACATCCAACTCACGCCGGAAGAAGAAGATGGCGTGCGCGAATCGCTCAAAACCCTACGAATGGCAATCACGCCCTACTATTTGAGCCTGATTGACCCGAATGACCCGCACGACCCAGTTCGCAAGCAGTCTGTACCAACTATCAATGAAACGCACGTATTGCCGGGCGATCTCGAAGACCCGTTACACGAAGACGGCGACTCACCCGTGCCGGGACTTACCCATCGCTATCCCGACCGCGTGTTGTTTCTCATCACCGATATGTGCGCCATGTATTGTCGCCACTGCACCCGTCGTCGCTTTGCCGGACAAAAAGATGCCGCATCGCCAACCGAGCGCATCGAAAACGCCATCGACTACATTGCACGCACGCCACAAATACGCGACGTTCTGCTTTCTGGAGGCGATGCCCTGCTGATGAGCGACGACCGTATCGAGTATATCTTGAAACGTTTGCGTGCCATTCCACATGTGGAAATCATTCGTTTCGGAACCCGCACACCGGTGGTTATGCCGCAACGCATTACCGATAGTTTTTGCGAGATGGTAAAAAAATATCACCCCATCTGGCTCAACACGCACTTCAACCACCCCAACGAAATAACTCCCGAGTCGGCAGCAGCTTGTGCCAAATTGGCAAATGCAGGTGTACCTTTGGGAAATCAGACCGTATTGTTGCGCGGCATCAACGACTGCACGCACGTGATGAAAAAATTGGTACACGAGTTGGTGAAAATCCGTGTTCGTCCCTATTACATTTATATTTGCGACCAATCCATGGGGATCGGGCACTTCCGCACACCCGTGTCCAAAGGTATCGAAATCATCGAAAACCTGCGCGGACACACCTCCGGCTATGCCGTTCCTACATTTGTTGTGGATGCTCCCGGCGGTGGCGGCAAAATTCCCGTGATGCCTACTTACATGGTTTCTCAATCGCCAAATCGGGTTGTGTTGCGCAACTACGAAGGGGTGGTTAGCACCTATACCGAGCCTACCGATTACAAAGAAAACTGCAACTGTCAGGATTGTGCCAAACACGAAGGGGTAGCAGCGTTGCTTGCCGGCGAACAGTTGTCGATTGAGCCGAAAAACTTGAGTAGAGAGAAACGGACAAACCATTGATATTTTGGATTCGGGATTCGGGATTTGGGAATTATTGATTTAAATAAGGCATGAAACTTGAAATGCAAAATAGGACGAAGCGTGTGGCGTTGGACATCATTCTTTTTTGTGATGAATTGCCCCGCACTAACAAGTTTTTCGTTATTGAAAAACAATTAATACGTGCCGCGTCATCTGTAGCAGCCAATTATAGAGCTGTAAGCCGAGCAAAGTCCAATGCCGATTTCATCAACAAACTCACAATTGTAGAAGAAGAGGCCGACGAATCGTTGCTGTGGCTTGAAATGATTATGGAACTCTATTCCAAGCCCGAAAGAGTGAAACCGTTGCATTCAGAAATGGAGGAAATTCTTAAGATTGTGGTTGCGAGTATCAAAACGGCAAAAGCCAAACAAAATCCCAAATCCCAAATCCGCAATCCCCAATAGTATTGCCCTTTATCAACGACATATTATCCCACCGAAGCGTTTCCATTGTCGGGTTGGAAAAAAATACCGGCAAAACCGAAACGCTCAACTACGTGCTCAACCGATTGCGTACGACGAGCGCGCAGGTGGCACTCACCTCCATCGGTGTGGATGGCGAGAAAACCGATGTCGTAACACGCACGCACAAACCCGAGATAACGCTTTTCGACGGAATGGTTTTTGTTACGTCCGAGAAGCATTACCTGGAGCGCAAAATAGTGTCGGAGATTCTGCAAGTGAGCGATGCACGCACATCGCTTGGCAGACTGATTACGGCATGTGCACGGTCGGAGGGCAAAGTCATTCTGTCGGGGCCGTCGGAAACGGCAGGCATCCGAAAACTGATTGCACAAATGCAGTCGCTAAGCGTGCAAACTACCATCGTGGATGGCGCTTTGTCGCGACTCAGCTTGGCTTCGCCCGCCGTTACCGATGCTATGATTTTGGCAACAGGAGCGGCACTTTCGGCAAATATTCCGCAATTGGTACGCCAAACACGTTTCGTGCAGCAGCTCATAGAGCTTCCAACGGTAGATAACAACCTTGCCGAAAAGCTGCAATCGCTACGCGGTGGAATGTGGGCGATAGATGCCGAAGGCAAAGTACACGATTTGGAAATTCCATCGGTGTTTTTGTTGGATAAACGGGAGAAAGATGTGTTTCGGTTTGGCACACGGCTGTATGTATCGGGAGCGGTGAGCGACAAGCTGCTCTCTTTCTTGCGGATGCAAAAC
>CAZVWS010000063.1:0-9710 GCA_964631255.1 uncultured Dysgonomonadaceae bacterium
TTGAAAAGCCATATTTTCATAACCGTGATTCGCCGCTTTGCTTTGACTTACGGCAAAACATAGAAAAAGTAGCTGCTACTGCCAAAGCAACCGCTACTTTTTACGAATTTAAAGTATCGCTTTCTTTATTCTTGCCCCATCCGGATGGTTTGCGCTCTATCGGGACCAACCGACACAATGGCAATAGGTATTCCCAACTCTTCTTCCAAAAAGGTGAGATAATTATTGAACTCTTCGGGAAATTCGTTCTCCGATTGCATGGCGGTCATATCGGTTTTCCAACCGGGCAATTCTACATACACGGGTTCTACGTTTTCTGAAATATCGAACGGGAAATCCTCCGTTTCTACTCCGTCTATTTTGTATGCCACACAGGCTTTGATGGTTTCAAAAGTGTCTAAAACGTCGCTTTTCATCATCACCAATTTGGTAACGCCGTTTAGCATAATGGTGTAGCGCAGTGCCACCAAATCGATCCATCCGCAACGACGCGGACGTTTGGTTACCGAGCCATATTCGTGTCCGTTGTCTCGAAGCAATTGACCGTCTTGGTCAAACAGTTCGGTTGGAAACGGGCCGCTACCCACACGTGTACAGTAAGCTTTGAAGATGCCAAAAACATCGCCAATTTTGCTTGGAGCAATACCCAGCCCGGTACACGCGCCGGCACAAACGGTATTAGAGGAGGTAACAAATGGATACGAACCAAAATCGATATCCAACAACGAACCTTGCGCCCCTTCGGCAAGCACTTTTCCACCTTCTTTTATGTAGTTGTTGATGAATTGCTCGCTGTCTATGATGCGAAATGTTTTTAGTTTTTCTACTCCCGCGAACCACTCTTGCTCCAATTCTTGCAGATTGTATTCAAAACCATATTGGTCTAACATTTTGGTGTGGCGTTGCACTATTTTTTTGTATTTCTCGTCAAAATTGTGAAACAAATCGCCAACACGAAGACCGTTTCTGCCTATTTTATCGGTATAGGTTGGGCCGATGCCGCGTCCGGTAGTGCCGATTTTGGAGTCGCCTTTTGCTTGTTCGGTAGCGGCGTCAAGCAGTCGGTGTGTAGGCAAAATGAGGTGCGCTTTTTTCGGGATATAAAGTCTGTCGGCAAGAAAGTGCCCCGAAGCTTCCAAATTTTCTATTTCTTGTTTGAAAAGTGCCGGGTCGAGTACAACTCCATTTCCAATTACATTGATTTTTCCTTCTTGAAAGATGCCCGACGGGATAGATTTCAGTATGTATTTCTGTCCTTCAAATTCCAAAGTATGTCCGGCGTTTGGTCCTCCCTGAAAACGTGCTACAATGCCATAATTTGGCGTGAGCACATCCACAATTTTCCCTTTTCCTTCGTCGCCCCATTGCAGGCCTAATATTACATCGACTTTCATATTTTTATTGGGTTTTAGATGCCCGCATTGCAGACATCGGTATTGTTTGTTTGCTGAATAATTATGTTTTTATAAAAAATTAAATTGTATCTTTTCGTTGTGTTGGTTTCGACGATTTTCGTTCCAATTTTTTCAATTGCATTTTTTTCTCTTGGCTGCATTTGCCACAAATACCATAAATGTACATGCTGTAGTAGCTAACGGTAAATCTTTTTATTTTTCGCTGTTGCACGGGGGTAAACAGATTTCCGTTTTTGCTTTCCCACACGTCGCCACAACTGGTACAAATAATGTGGTCGTGGTTTTCGTTTCCATACGCTTTTTCGTATTTGGAGATATTGCCACCAAACTGATGTTTCACTACCAAACCGCAATCGAGTAGCAGTTCAATGGTGTTGTACAACGTGGCGCGACTCACTCTAAAGTTCATTTCAATCATCGATTTGTATAGCGAATCCATGTCGAAATGGCCTTTTGTTTTATAGATATGATCGAGTATGGCAAATCTTTCGGGTGTTTTCCGGTGTTTGTGCAGAGTTAAATACTCCATAAACTCTCCTTTGACTTGATTCCTCAATTTTTGGTTGTTATCCATATATGTACAAATATATTTCTTATTTATTTTTTATACAACAATTCGTTGCTTTTTTTATTTATTTTTTGGCGTGCCAAGCTACTATTTAATTGTGTCGGAATGATAAAAGAACGCCGGTACCGATATTTCGCTTTCGTTGTGATAGGAATCGGACACCGTTACAAAATAGTAATAGGCTTTTTCTTTCTCAAAATCGGCATATTCAAAAACCGGCTCTTTGAGCCCGACGGCTAATATATTCTCGGCTTTATTCAGATTAAAATCATCGGTTTGCGTTCGATACACATTGTATGTAACGCGTGCGTTTTGTTTGTCTTTTTCCCAGCGCAACGACAATTTTCCGTTGGGGAGTTTCTCGGCTTTCAAATCCAGCGGAGCATTGGGATTGGAGTTGGACAGCCACGTAAGTGGAGGCAATTTTGCCGGATACCGATAATACTCGTTCAAGGCATTCAAAATGCCTTTCGTGTTGGATAACACGTTATCGGCACGGAAGTAGGCTTGTCCGTAAACTTGTTTTTTACGGGTATAATCCACCTGATTGGTAATATCGTTTCTGCTCCAGCCGAGTGCCATCATCTGATACGCGCCCAACCCGGGTACAACGATGCGATTGTTCCCGTTTATCATCCAATCGTCCACAAATGGATAAAACAGGCTTTCCTTGTAATACATCATGGGGAAGAGCGCATCTAATTTGCCCATTTTCATCCACTTGCCCGCATCTTGATATACGGTTTCTAATGCTGTCCAGCCACCACCTTTGCCGTTCAGTGTGCGATACCTGCCCAGCGGCGCACTACTCACTTGCACCCATGGTTTTTTGGTCTTTACCCAATCGTAAACTTTGGTAACAAATCGGGTAATGTTGTCTCGTCGCCAATCGTGGATGGACTTGCCTTTTCCGTACAACCGATAGGTGGATGCGTCGGGAAATTTACCACTATTGTCGGGGTAACGAATATAATCGAAATGAATGCCATCGATATCATAATTAGTTACAATCTCTTTGACCAACGACAGCAAATAATCATCCGTTTTAGGATTTCCGGGGTCTAAAAACCATTCTTTTTTGTGTTTTTTGACGAGGGTGGGTTTGGTTCGGACTACCGATTTTGAACCGAGAGATTTTACCTGTTTTTCGCTTCCCAACGGATAAGTTACCAACCACGCGTGGCACTCCATGCCTCGTTTGTGGCTTTCGGCAATAACAAAAGCCAATGGGTCGAAAGCCGATTTTGTACCACGTGAAGGCACTATCAAAGATGACATGGGCTCAATTTGCGATTTGTAAAGCACTTCGCCGCGCGTGCGCACCTGAAAAATAACGGTATTGAAATTACTTTTCTGCAACTTGTCCAAAATAGCCGTCAACTCCCGTTTCTGGGCATCTAAGCTCATTTTATTTCGTGGCCAATCCAATCCCAAATGGGTGGTGAGCCACACGGCTCTTACCTCAGTAGCAGGCGGTTCTGTTGCTGTAACCATTTTCACACAACTCAGCAGCAAAATAATTAGCAGGATTATTCGGTTCATTTAAATTATAATCGGTCTAAATTACTTTCACAAAAATAGAATAAAAAAAGAGATGGGTTGCTGTTTTTGCAATAATTAATAAATGAATCTCTCTTTTGTACTGAAATAAAAGCAGAAATATGTTACCTTTGAACAAGTAACGACGAAGAATGCATGGTCAAACCATTTTTTTTGAGGTTCTGCTTTGCATCCACGAAAACCAACGGAGCATGAACTTTTGTCGTAACAAAATGTTTTAATAGGGTCGAAATAGTATTTCGTCTTTTTTTATAATCTCTAAATAAATTAAAGTATATGTCACCAATTTGGATTCTTTTTGGGCTGGTAGCACTTGCCGGCTGGGTAGTGCAAGCTCAATTACAAAGCCGTTTTAAAAAATATTCGCGCATTCCGCTTCGCAATGGTATGACGGGAAAAGATGTGGCGGAAAAAATGCTTCACGACAATGGCATTTTCGACGTGCAAGTAATTTCGGTTCGCGGACAACTAACCGACCACTACAATCCGCTGAACAAAACCATCAACTTAAGTGAACCCGTTTACGGAAGCAATAGCGTGGCAGCAGCAGCTGTGGCAGCTCACGAAACCGGGCACGCCATACAACATGCTGTTGGATACGGACCGTTGAAAATGCGTTCGGCATTGGTTCCGGTAATCTCTTCCACCTCCAAATGGGTCATGTGGATTATTTTAGCGGGAATTTTGGTGGTACAAACCTTCCCTACCCTATTGTGGATAGGAATAGCAATGTTTGCACTCACCACACTGTTTAGTTTTGTAACACTTCCGGTAGAGAAAAATGCAACCAATCGTGCTACTCGCTGGCTAAGCAGCGCGGGCATAACCGACGTGAGCAACCACGCGCAAGCTGTAGATGCTTTGCGTTGGGCTGGTTACACTTATGTTGTAGCAGCAATTAGCTCGTTAGCAACCCTGTTTTATTACATTATGATTGCAATGAGCGGAAGTCGCAGATAAACAAGATATTTGTTATCCAAATAAAGAAAACGAGAAACGGAAGCGTAAGGCATTTCCATTTCTCGTTTTTGTATTCAGTCGATAAGTACTAAGACGAAAACTTACCGAACAACAATAAATTTGTCGGTTTTGGTTTTATTATTTTTCGTAACTTTCACGACATACAATCCGGGCTGCAGTGCGCTGCCATCCATTATTTGCACATCGTCAGACGAAAATATTTCAGAAACACGCAATCCGGAAGTATTGTATATTTCAATTTTGGCATTGTCCACATTGGTCAGCAAAATTTCTTTTGATGCGGGATTGTAGGAAAGACGAAAATCTGTTTCAGTTTCCGCCCCATCGATATGCGAAGACATAGATACGAGCTTCACCCGAAGTGAATTGTGTACTTCTCGGTCATTGACATCGGAAGGATGCATATTTCCAACCATGGCAAGAATATACAGTTCGTCTTTGTTCCACTCCGGATTGATTTCGTAGGAAAAAGATTTTGTAAACGTATCGCCACTTTGGGTGGGTGTAGTTATTTTATCGCCAAACACATCGGTCAGGGCGTCGCGTGATGCAAAACGATGGATATAGTTGGGAACACCCACTTGCGATTGGGCGGGAATATTGTCTTCCAAAACCCAGACTATCAAACCCAAATCGCGTTGAAAATCACTGACAAACTCGCCTGAAATTTCTACATCCAATTTATTGGTCGATAGGTCGAACGTTCCCGTAATGGCAACCGTAACCGGTGCATATTTCAATCTTCCTTTTATCCGGTTTATACCATACTGCTCGCCATCCCGAAAAATGGGAGTCAAGTCAGCAAATCCATCGCCATCATTGTCCATACCGTTGTAATGTCTATCTACCATTCCGGCAGGAACAAATTGAGAACCTTCTATGTAGAAATCGAGCATTTGTTCCTGCTTGGGTGTAGTCAGGAAATCGGAGTAAAAGCCGGCGTGATGCGATAAAATGTAGAAATTTTGCTCGGAATTGTAGTGATCGATTAAAGTCTGCATCACGGGCGGGCAATTGCCGCAAGCCTCAGTGGTAAAATGCTCCAAAACGGGTATCCTCTGCGTGTTTCGATGAGACGAACCGCTGAAATAAGAGATATTTTGAGCAAAACTTGTTGCTGCTACCAATAGGCTGATAAGAAATATAGTTGTTCTTGTTTTCATTTTTTTGAGACGCAAAGATATAAAAAGTACATTGAATAACAAGTTTGTCATTCAATAGTTTACAGAATAAAATAAAAACGAAGTTAAAAATAGATGATACAACAATTTGCCAACGAAATTTTCTTTCGGTTTCTTCGAATTGAAACCTGCTATTTTTCTTGCTAAAAAAACTCAAAAAACACCGAAAAAAAGCCCGATATCTGTTCACATGGCAAAATTTTATGTAAGTTTGCATCCGATGAAACAAAAACTATCCCTATTATTGGTTTTTAGTCTGTTTGCGGCAGTAGCTTTGTCGCAAGCGCGCATCATTTTGCCCGACTCATCGCAAATAACCACCGACCCCGATTCGCTGGATTTACTTCCAAACTCCATCCTCGACAATAACACGGAGCAAGAAATAGATACCGTAAATCTGGTTTTGCCTGCGGCAACTGCCTGGCGCTACAATCCACGAAACGGAGACCGATATGCCATAAATATGGACACGCTCAAATACAACTACCAGCAAACAACATTGCCCGACGGGCTGTTTTTGGCTTCGGGCTTTTTAGGACCCTTGGGTTCGCCGGTGGTATCTAAAATATTTTTTGACAATGCCGAACGGGGACAATTTATGTTTCACGACCCCTATCGCCCCTATTCCAAACATCCCGAAACCCACACGTTCTACAACACACGCGTGGCATACTCTCAACTCAATTACCAACGAGCAGGTAACCGACAAAACAGAGAAGACAGGTTGAAGCCACTGATTACCTTAAATCTGAATAAAAAAATAAATTTGGCTATCGAGGGTGATTTAATCAACTCGAAAGGTTTTTACAACTCGCAAGCAGTAAAACACAGCGATTGGTTGTTTTCGGGCAATTACCTGAGCGACAGAATAGAAGCGCACGTGTTTGCGTCTACTTCCAAAATCATGCAGTTTGAAAACGGCGGCATTACCGACGATTTGTTTATTCTGGAACCCGACTCGGTGGGACAGAATTTTACATCGAACGATATTCCCGTCAAATTCACAAACACTTGGAACAAACTAAAAACTGACCAAATTTTCTTTTCGGGAAAATACAATTTGGGCTACAAGAAATCACTATCGGACTCTCTGCATACAGATTTGGGCGATTTTGTGCCTGTGGCAAGTATTATTTTCACATCGCATTTCACATCACAAAACCGACGATTTCTCTCATACGACACAACTTTCGTTGACGTAAACGGGCAATCCATGCACCACATAGACCAGTTTTACCCAAACAGATTCTACAACAAGGCAGTGGACGACAGCGTTACTTATTCCTCTTTCAAAAACACGCTGGCTCTTTCGCTACGCGAGGGATTTAAACCGTGGATAAAATTTGGATTGACGGGATTCTTAGAATATGACATCCGCAACTATTCCATGGTTGGTATCGAGAGCGTAGATGGTAGAATAAAACACAACGAAAATGCAGTTACAATAGGCGGAATACTCAACAAACAGCAAGGCAAAAATCTACGTTTCAATTTTCAAGCCGATTTGGGCGTGCTGGGTGCCAATTTGGGCGAATTTAGAGTAATGGGAACGGTGGAAACGGCTTTCCGATTGGGAGGAAAAGTTACCACTCTTTCGGCCGAAAGTTATATCAAGAACATCAAACCCAAATATTTTGAGGAAAATTATCAATCCAAATATTTCAGATGGGGCGACCGGCTGGGAGATATTCGGCGAATTTATATCGGCGGAAAATTGCATGTGCCTTTTACCAACACTACCCTGCAATTGGGAGTAGAAAATTTGCAAAACTTTATCTATTTCAACCGGGATGCACAAATTTCCCAACACAGCGAAAACCTGCAAGTACTTTTGGCACAAATAGATCAAAACCTGCGACTTGGTATTCTGCATTGGAACAACCGGGTGGCTTATCAAACCACGGGCAATAGCGAAGTAATTCCTTTGCCAAAGCTGAGTTTGTACACCAACCTATACCTGCAAACGCTGCTGGCGAAAGAGCTGACGTTGCAGTTTGGCGTGGACGCCCACTACCACACCCGCTATTTTGCACCGGGATACGAGCCGGCTCTGTTACAATTTTATAACCAACGGGAAAAAGAGATTGGCAACTATCCCATTGCAACGGTTTATGCCAACATGCACTTGAAACAGGCGCGCTTTTTCATCATGCTATACAACGTTGCTTCCACTTTTTGGAAACCACGCGAATACTTCTCCCTGCCCAATTATCCGGTAAATCCTTTCATGATAAAATTTGGTATTTCTCTCGATTTGCACAATTAATAAAAAATCGTCATCTCCATGAAATCAAAGAAATTGCTCGTTTTCTATTTTCTACTTTTGCTGATTTCGGTCGCCGGTTTGATTTTGCTTTATCCCCAAAAAAACAAAACAAACGTGGATGCGAATCGAGATTTTCCAGAGATAAAAAGCACGGCACAATTAAACATAGCAACAGACTACAACTCTGTAGGATACTTCATTTCGGATGATTCAGTAAGCGGATTTCAATACGAGATAATCAAAGCATTGGAACACGATTGGCAGATAAAAGTGAACCTGTTTTTAGAAAATAGCTTGGATGAGAACCTGATTGGCTTGTCCGAAGGCAAATACGATATTGTTGCACGAAATATTCCGGTTGACATGGCTTTACGCGAGAATTTCAATTTTGTGGAGTCGATAGTGCTCAACAAACAGGTTTTGGTGCAACGCACAGCAGCGTTTAACGATGGAATTGAACCACTTCGCCAACATCTCAATTTGGCAAAAAAAACAATTCATGTAGCCCAAAATTCGCCGGTAATTCTCCGTTTGCAAAATTTATCGGACGAAATTGGCGATACAATTTTCATTGAAGAGAATAAGACTTACGAAGCCGAACAATTGGTAATCATGGTTGCTGCCGGCGACATAGATTTTACCGTGTGCGACGAGAAAATAGCGAAACAGTTGGCTGCCCGCCTACCAGAAATAGATATTGAAACAGATATTACTTTCACCCAATTGCAGTCGTGGGCGGTAAGAAAAAACTCTCCTATCTTGTTAGACAGTTTGAATGCCTGGTTTGAGCAGTTCCGCAACTCCAAAAAATTCAACCGAATTTACAAGAAATACTATTGAGTAACTGGGAATATATTGGAAAAACAATTTATTTTTTGGCTCTGTTTCTTTTTCGGATAAAATACCTGCCCACGAAGTAGATAATCACCAAAACCAACACGACGAGGATAATATAGCTCAATTCGTGGCTATATTTGTTGATTAAATCCGCTTGGCCATGCGCCAAATAACCTAAAAGAGCCAAAATAATATTCCAAATACCTGCACCCAATGCGGTGTAGATGGTAAACGACGCCAAATTCATCCGTGCCAGACCGGCAGGTAACGAGATGAGCTGCCTGATGCCGGGAATCAACCGACCAATAAAAGTAGAAACTTTGCCGTGGTCGTTGAAGTAGTTTTCGGCTTTTATCACTTTTGCACTACTCAACAACAGAATTTTACCAAGTTTACTATCGGCAAATTTATAGAGAACAGGACGTCCCAACCACAATGCCAAAAAATAATTGATATAAGCACCTATCAATGCCCCGATTGTACCAAAAAGGATAACCAAAAATATATTTAATTTACTATCTGGTTTGCTGGCAATATAAGCCGCGGGTGGGATTACCACTTCCGAAGGAAAAGGAATAAAAGAACTTTCAATCGTCATCAACAACACGATACTACCGTAGTTCATGTTGTCTTCGTACCAGTTTTCAACTTTTTTTATCCAAGTTGTCTCGGTTGTCGAATTGGTTATTTGCACATGAGTGGGTTCGGTTTGCGCCAACAAAACGGAGGGCAGCAAAAGCGTGAAAGCGAG
Organism: uncultured Dysgonomonadaceae bacterium; assembly: GCA_964631255.1. Lineage (GTDB taxonomy): Bacteria > Bacteroidota > Bacteroidia > Bacteroidales > Dysgonomonadaceae > JBGZFC01. The sequence continues at coordinate 9,560 of CAZVWS010000063.1, forward strand.
CGTAATTGCTAAGATAGTTTTTTTCATCTGGTGGTGTGTAACGATTTTTTGTTCTCGTAAAAAAGGGATTTTTTATCCGAAACGTATGCTGTCGCTCAAAATGAAACAGAAATTGAGTTATGAGCCACAGCACATTTGCAAGCTTCATGCT
>CAZVWS010000064.1:0-9414 GCA_964631255.1 uncultured Dysgonomonadaceae bacterium
GATGAATTTTAATAACAAAGACTATAAAATTGTTCAACCAATATTTGAGAACGGATTTGCAAGAAAAGAAGGTTTTCCGGATGCATTGGATTTAGCAATAGAAACGGAAATAAAACGCGCAATTTATGCACCCGAATTTAAAAACCTAATCGGTAAAAGAATCATCTATCGGGAGAGATATATTACGATTTGTACAGTGGAGGATATGGAGATTACGGAGCGTGATTTTACTGCAAAAGTCCGCAATTACCACACCATATACAACGGACGATTTAACCAATACAGATTGCGAGATTCATGGGATTTTGGCTGTGTTTGGTGGCAATACGCCAATCGACTGAAAACCAGCGGATAAGCTCTCTGTGCATTTTCAGCATGTGGATAGATGAAAACTTTGTACAAAAAATTGAATCATTGGTTTTAGAAAATAGATACGACGACGCTTTAAAAGAAATATACAAATGAAAAGAGAATTAAATGATTTCCAAATTATTGGAGAAAACCGCCCATCTTTGAGGGAAGTAATTGCGCAGGATTTTAAAAAACTACCCGGTGAGCTACCCATAAAAGGTGGTTGGGGCTATAGTATTGAAGATGCGATTGTTATTGATAAAAATGACCCTATTGTTGACCAATCTATCCCTTTCCCGGGGGTTGTCATTGAGTATCAGGTGGTAGATAAAAGGCTGCTGGAAGAGTTAATCATTTTCCGTCCGGAAGATAGGTACATGGGGATTATATGGAAAAGATATAAGCAATCTTGTTTTGGTGCAAATGGAAAAAGCTATGACCATCTGATTATAAAAGGCCATTGTTTTTCGGAAGAGGATTTTTTGTCGTTAAAAAATGAAGCTATTGGATGTGAGGATAACCCCAATTTTAATATTGTAGAACACTTTAAAAAAAGAGAAAGGCTGATGTGGCATTTCACAACGGAGTATTTTTTTGATATAACGAGCTTTTTTGGAAAATAAACTAAATGCACGAATGCGGTGAAAAAACAATATTCACCGCATTTTTTTTGCGATATGATCTGTTTCTTTTTGATGTAATCAGGTATTCCGCTCTTGAAACCAAAATAATTTCATTTTTTAGAGTTTTGTGTGTACTTGAAAAAACAAAAGTTAATCAACTTTAGATATGAATTTTGGTTCTTAAAAAATTTGCATCCCTAAATTTACCCAAATGGATAAAAAAGTGTATTTTTGTAGAATCAATTTTTGATACCTTATTATGAGAATACTTATTATATATACAATTGTTTTTGCATCGATTCTCTTGTTGTCGTGCAACAAAGCAAAAAGTAGCAAATTCAGGGCAGATAACGGGATTGTGTTTGATACCATTTTTGTGAACAAACAGCATTTTTTGAAAGGCGACTCCTCTAAATCATCGTGCAATATCCGGATTAAATTTGTGTATCCCGTTTCCAGTAAATATGCCAATTTGGATAGTTTGCAGCAGATTTTTGTGAACCGTTTTTTTGGTTCTGCTTACGATTCATTGGATGTGCAAGAGGCTGTTAGTAAGTATGTTGATGGTTTTATTCTTAACTACGAACAAGATGCAGCCACCTTCCAAAAAACTTGGAACAACGCTAATACCGACGATATTTTTGCACCGGTTTTCACGCACGACGACGATATGAAACTGATTTCAGAAAAATTCTATCCTTACAACGAAACGTTGTCCGATACTGTTTTCTATAATGCCTATGGCATTTTATCGTTTCAGGTAAAACAGACCAACAACAAAGGCGGAGCCACCACGTTTTACTCTTTTCAAGACCACAGTCTGGATTTGAATCGGATGGAGATGCTCACCGAAAACGATATTTTTAGGTCGGGATACGATACAGCATTGCAGCCAATTTTTCAAGCTTCGCTAATGGAACAAAACAACGTAAAGAAATTGGAAGAGCTGGAAGATTTAGGTTATTTTGGTGTGGACGAGATTGTGCCAAACAAAAATTTCTTGGTCAACAACAAAGGTATAACCTATACTTTCAATAGGGGCGAATATTCTGCATATCAGTTGGATGCGCCGGTAGTTTTTATTCCATATCAATCGATAAAATCGCTGTTGCGCGACAATTCCCCCGTTTCAAATCTGAGCAAATAACATGCAAATTGTAAAAAAATATTTTCCCCACTTATCCAACCAACAGAAAGAGCAATTGCAAGCTCTTTTTGCGCTATATGCCGATTGGAACGCCAAAATAAATGTTATTTCGAGAAAAGACATCGATAATCTGTACATTCATCACGTGTTGCACTCGTTGGCTATAGCCAAATTTATACAATTCACGCCACAAACAAGGGTGCTGGATGTGGGCACGGGTGGCGGTTTTCCCGGCATTCCGTTGGCTATTTTCTTTCCCCAAACTCAGTTTGTACTGTTGGACAGTATCGGGAAAAAAATTACCGTTGCTCGTGAAATATCTAAGGCTATCCAACTTTCAAATGTGGAGCCGGTGCATGATAGAGTAGAAGAGGAGAAGCGCAAATTTCACTTCGTCGTTAGTCGCGCCGTTATGCCTTTGCCCGATTTGACAACTCGCGTCAAGAAAAATATTTGTTCCGAACAAACCAATGCTTTGCCAAACGGCATTATCTGTTTGAAAGGCGGCGATTTGACCGAAGAGTTGAAGCCTTTCAAGAAAATTGTGGATGAAATAGATTTATCCAACTATTTTGAAGAAGATTTCTTTGCAACCAAAAAATTGGTCTATCTGCCTATTTGATTTTTTTGTATTGAAGTGTAAAGACTAATGATGTGTAACTAATTTATAACCAATCAAATGATCTGTTTTCCTAATGCCAAAATAAATTTGGGACTTCACATTACCTCCAAACGTGCCGATGGTTATCACAATCTGGAAACCGTTTTTTATCCTATCGGATTGACTGATGCGTTGGAGATTGTACTGTCTGATAGCAACGAAGCATATCGATTTTTCCCGAGCGGAATAGAAATTTCGGGCAATTCTGACGACAATTTGGTCATCCGAGCATGGAAACTGATTGCGCAGGAAAAAAATATTCCACCCATCGATATTCATTTGCTAAAAAAAATACCTTTTGGAGCCGGTTTGGGCGGAGGTTCGTCCGACGCTGTATTTATGTTGAAACTCCTCAACGAAACTTTCGCATTGGGATATTCTGTAGAAGAATTGAGTAAAAAAGCAGCAAAATTGGGTGCCGATTGTTCTTTTTTTATTAAAAATAAGCCATCGTTTGCAACCGGAATTGGCGATATAATGCAGCCAATAGATTTGCAATTGGAGCAGTATCCGTTTGTTTTGGTTAAACCCGATGTATTTGTCTCAACAAAAGATGCTTACTCGATGATAATACCACAAAAACCAACCCATTCGCTCCGAGAAATAATTAGTGAGCCTATACAGGATTGGAAAAAATGGTTGAAAAACGATTTTGAAACACCCGTTTTCGACAAATATCCGCAAATTGCTACCATCAAACAAGAACTATATAATTTGGGTGCTCTATACGCTTCGATGAGCGGTTCCGGGTCTTCTGTTTTTGGTTTTTTCAAAGAAATACCCGATATAGAAAATCGGTTTCAAAACTGCTTTGTTTGGACCAATTTTTAATATTTTACACTACTATAATCAAAGTTACAAAAATATGAGATATAAAACATTCATTATCTGTGCTATTTTGGCTGTTCTGCCACTTACTGCCCAACAAAATTTTTCTCCAAACCAGATTTATCATTTTGGTCCTATCGCGGTGCAAAAACCAATTATGCTGGACAGTACTAACTTGGGCGACAAAAAATTCTCGAACGAGTTGTTGCTCGCCAATACAATTTCGGTACCTCAACAAGAGCGTTTTACAACCCTATCTAACCCCGATTCCGAAGGCTTCTTCCACCTGCAAAAACCACAAAAAGGAGATGCGTTCCATCTATTCTCTTTCTTTGTCTCCGCCAATAGGTATGGAAAAGGTAAACTTACCGTTACTTCGCCCAACTTGTTGGAACTGTGGATTGACGACGAAAAACTCGCCACCAAAACCCAGCTAAACGACAGTTTGCATCAAGCAGGCTCGGTAGATACCGATTTGAATGGTTTTACCAACAACGTCAGGGTTGTGATTAAACTGCTCGCTTCGGCAGGCAACAAAATAAATCCGTCGGTAAAAATTGAACTGAAACCAGAAACCGGAGATTCACTTACCCAATATACTTTTTCCAATACAAAAGCACGTCGCATCAACATAAAAGATATATTGGAAGGCAAGCGTGTGAGCAACTCCACAATTTCGCCAAGCGGAAGATTTGTTTTGCTCAAGCTGAACGAAACCCTGCCCGGTGGCGAAAACAGAAACACCATAGAAGTGTACGATACCAAACAAAAAAGAACCATCCTCACCGAAGCTGCAAGTCGCACTCAATTGGCTTGGATGCCCCAATCGGATTTATTGTGGTACGTTGCCGACGGACAAAATGGACGCACCTTATACACATTAGACCCGCTACAAAATATTACCAAAATCTTAGCGGAAAAATTACCGAAAGAGAACCTGTTTTTTGCACCCGATGAGAAATCGCTCTTTTACTCGGCAAAAGAGACAGTTACAGCCAATAGTCCGACGGGTTTGAACCGATTAATTGGCATTGATGACAGATTGCCTAACTACAGGAATAGGTATTTTCTGTACCAATACTTTTTCGATTCGGGACTTACCCAACAGCTCACTTTTGGAAAACAAACCGCGTCGCTCCATGCAATAAGCAACGATTCCAAATACCTACTTTTAAGTGTGTCGGAAGAAGATTTGACCGAACGTCCTTTTCGCAAAAATTCGCTCTATCTGCTTCATTTGCAAACCATGCAAGTAGATACAATCTGGCAAAATCAGCGATATGCCTACTCGGCAACATTCTCTCCCGATGGCAAACAATTGCTTATCCAAGGTGCACCCGAAGCTTTTGATGGAATCGGGCTGAATATAAAACCCGGACAAATTGCAAACAGTTACGACAACCAATCGTTTATCATGAACTTGTCCTCCAAACAAATAGAACCGATAACCAAAAATTTTGACCCTTCCGTTAATTCACAAAAGTGGAACAAAATGGACAATTTTATCTATCTGCATGTAGAGGAGGGCGATTGTTCCAATATTTATCAATATTCGGTAAAAACGAAAAAATTCCGCAAAATTCCGCTACGCGAGGAGTTTATTCGCTCTTTTGATGTGGCAGAAAATGCCCAATTTGCAACCTACACAGGTGTGAGTACATCCAATTCAAATAGAAGTTATTTGCTCAATCTGAAAACTTTAGAGTCAACCCTGATTGCTGACCCATATAACAGTCGTTTGAACGAATTGGTGCTTGGCGAGGTAAAAGATTGGAGTTTCAACAGCTCGTTTGGCGATAAAATTGAAGGTAGATATTATTTGCCACCCAATTTTGACTCCAATCGCAAATATCCGCTCATAGTTTACTATTATGCCGGAACAAGTCCCACTTCCCGCACTTTTGAGAGCACCTATCCACTACACGTATATGCCGCTCAAGATTATGTTGTTTATACGTTGCAACCCAGTGGTACAACCGGATATGGACAAGAGTTTTCGGCTCGACATGTGAACGCGTGGGGAAAACAAACTGCCGACGAAATTGTGGAAGGAGTTAAAAAATTTGTAGCAGCGCATCCGTTTGTTGATGGAACAAAAATTGGAAATATTGGGGCATCCTACGGCGGTTTCATGACCCAATACCTGATTACACAAACAGATATTTTTTCGGCATCGGTTTCGCATGCCGGTATCAGCAATATTGCCAGCTATTGGGGCGAAGGATTTTGGGGATATGCCTACAGCGCGGGTGCCAGTGCGGGCAGCTATCCATGGAATAATCCCAAATTGTATGTAGAGCAAAGTCCTATTTTTCAGGCAGATAAAATAAATACTCCACTTTTGCTTTTGCATGGTACAGCCGATACCAACGTGCCCATTGGCGAAAGCATCCAAATGTATAACGCGCTGAAACTATTGGGAAAACCGGTAGAATTTATTCAAGTGGAGGGCGAAAATCATGCCATTTACGATTACAACAAGCGTATTCAATGGAATTATGCCATTTACGCGTGGTTCGACAAATGGCTGAAAGGTGATGCCAGTTGGTGGAACTCGATGTACGAAGAGAAATAATTTGCCGAAGGCACGAGAAAAATAGTCAGACAAAACAGAACGAACAGATGGATATAAATCATATTTGTAATCAGGTAAAGCAAATTGCCCAATCGGTTGGGAAATACCTAATTGAAGAGCAACAAAAATTGCAAACGAACGATATAGAACTAAAAAGCACACGCAACTACGTAACCTACATCGATAAAGAAGCCGAAAGACAGTTGGTCGAAAAATTACAAAAATTATTGCCCTCTGCCGGTTTCTTGACGGAAGAAGAAACAGTGGCTTGCGAGCAAAAAGAGTGGATGTGGATTATTGACCCACTGGATGGTACTACAAATTTTGTACATGGCGATACGCCATTTTCGGTGAGCATCGCGCTCATGCGAAATAACGAAGCCGTTTTGGGCGTTGTTTTCGACCCTGTGGCAAAGGAATTGTATTATTCAACCGAAAATGGAAAAGCATATCTAAACGACAAACCCATCCAAGTGAGTAGCCACCCGGCTTTAGAAAATGCTTTTATCGGGTACGGCATACCTTACAGTTTGGATGACAATGGCGAAAGAATTGTACAGAATGCCGTACAACAATTTCGTCGATGCAGTTTCCGCATGAAAGGCTCTGCTGCCATCGAGTTGTGCTATGTTGCTTGTGGCAGATACGATGCCTATTTTCATTCGGGCTTATCGCCTTGGGATGTGGCTGCCGCCACCTTTATTTTGCAATGCGCCGGTGGACAGTGTACCGATTTTTCTGCTACGGAAAATTTTGTTTTCGGACGAGAGTTGGTTGCTACAAATGGGCTTTTTCACAGCGAACTAATGGATAAAATTATTTTGCCAAGAGAATGATATGGACAATCAAGTTATACTCACCGCATTTTTACTGACACTTTTTGCCGGCTTATCTACCGGCATTGGAAGTCTTATCGCGCTCATAGCCAAACGTACCAATACCAATTTTTTGAGTTTTGCTTTGGGCTTGTCTGCCGGTGTAATGATTTACGTTTCGTTTATGGAGATGTTACCCAATTCTTTAGACATGCTCACGCAGCAATTTGGCGAGAAAAGCGGTTATCTATATACAATTATCGCGCTTTTTAGTGGAATTGCACTGATAGCACTCATCGATTTTTTGGTGCCCGAGTCATCCAATCCGCACGAAATGGTTGGCGTGGAAGATTTGCGACACAGAAATCACCGATTAAAACATACCGGTATTATTACAGCGCTCACCATCGGTATCCACAATTTTCCCGAAGGTATTGCCACTTTTATGACGGCACTCAACTCTATTGAACTGGCAATTCCTATCACGGCAGCTATTGCCATCCACAATATTCCGGAAGGCATTGCCGTGAGTGTGCCTATCTATCACGCCACGGGAAGTCGTAAAAAAGCATTTTGGCTTTCGCTCTCGTCCGGTTTGGCGGAGCCGGTGGGTGCACTTATCGCCTATTTTTTCCTTATCCGATTCTGGACACCGTTGTTAGATGCACTTATTCTTGCCATCGTTGCCGGAATCATGATTTTTATTTCGTTGGATGAGTTGCTGCCCAGTGCCGAGAAATACGGCAAACACCATCTTTCCATCATTGGTTTGGTTGCCGGAATGGCGATAATGGCAGCGAGCTTATACTTGTTTATTTGACCTATTCGCCCTGCATTATTAAAAAAAGAGCTACTTTTGTAGTTTCAAAAACTGATTATTATTTTTAGAATTATGAAAAAAGCATACGTTTTTCCCGGTCAGGGAGCCCAATTCGTAGGAATGGGCAAAGACCTATACGAAACTTCTACTTTGGCTAAAGAGATGTTTGAAAAAGCGAACGAGATATTGGGTTTCCGTATTACTGACATGATGTTTGAAGGAACCGACGAAGATTTGCGTCAAACGAAAGTTACACAACCGGCAATTTTCTTGCATTCGGTAATTTTGGCAAAAACGTTGGGAGATGATTTTCGACCCGATATGACTGCCGGACACTCGTTGGGCGAATTTTCTGCTTTGGTGGCTGCCGGTGCACTCTCTTTTGAAGATGGATTAAAATTGGTTTACAAACGGGCTTTGGCCATGCAACAAGCTTGCGAAAAAAATCCTTCTACCATGGCTGCTATTTTGGCTCTTCCCGATGAAAAAGTGGAAGAAATTTGCGCACAAATAGACGAAGTTGTTGTGCCTGCCAATTACAACTGTCCCGGACAAATTGTTATTTCCGGTTCTATGAAAGGTATCGAGATTGCTTGCGAACAACTCAAAGCAGCCGGTGCCAAACGCGCTCTTCCCCTCAAAGTAGGTGGTGCGTTTCACTCGCCATTGATGGAGCCGGCACGTGCCGAACTATCTGAAGCAATAGAATCTACTGCTTTTGCAGAACCAATATGTCCCGTTTATCAAAATGTTTCTACCAAAGGCGAGACCAACCCCGAAACCATAAAAAAGAATCTTATCGCGCAGCTGACTGCACCGGTGAAATGGACGCAATCTGTTCAGAATATGATAGCTGACGGAGCGTCAGAATTTATTGAACTCGGACCGGGAAGTGTGTTGCAAGGTTTGGTATCCAAAATAGATAAAAATGTAACTGTTTCAGGAAAACAGTAAGAAATATTTATTCATATTCATCCGTTCGGTAGATATTTGGTACGCTCTTTTTTAATGCTAAGAAGACGAACCAAATATTGCCGACAACGGGTATCAGGTTAATCAGAACCCATTTGCCATTTTTTCCAATATCATGCATTCGGCGCACGCACAGTGCCACGAATGGTAGGAACAAAACTATTACCACTATCGCTTTCAGCGTTGCAGAAATAATCCAAAACAACGGCATACCTTCTGAGATTGTTACTAAAATAGATGTTAAAACTATTAGTAACAACCAAGTAGTTGCAAATAATAAAAATTCCGTTCTATTGGCTACGCCATCAAAATCGGAATATTTGTATTTCATTATTTGCAAGAAGTTATCAATGATTTTTTTCATCGCTTCTGCACTTTATTGCAAGTAATTCATTTTCTTTAGAGAATCGTTTCTCTTTGATTGTATCAAATAAATTGCTCGAATAACGAAATATCTTGTTCTTCTTTATTTAACTAATAGTGCAAATTTAATACTTGACGAACAAGAGTATTAGGATTATTTGAGCAAAAAATAGGACTAATTGCGCATTAACACAACCGCAATTAGCACATATCAAACAATTATTCAATACAAATTGTTGATTTCAAATAGATTAAAAAA
>CAZVWS010000065.1:0-9329 GCA_964631255.1 uncultured Dysgonomonadaceae bacterium
TCTAACATCTAACAGTCTCAAAACAATGAAAAATCTAAAAATAGCTTTTCGCAATCTATTGAAATCAAAAACGGTAAGTGTAATCAACTTGCTTGGGCTTACGCTGGGCATTGTTATCAGCATTCTGCTTTTGTCGTATGCACAGCAGGAAAAAGATACCGACAAATTCATCGAAGATTACGATAATATTTATCGCATCTCCATAAATCCCAATAGTACTACAATTGCTCGTCCTATGGTTGACCTGCTTAGGAACAGCCTTCCAGATATGCCGATTACTTATTGTACTGAAGATTGGGCAAAACAAACTTTTTTGACAGATGATGCGGGAAATTCTTATAAAATAAATCATTTACTCAACGCAGACTCTACTTTTTTCAATGTGTTCCAATTCGACGCCGTTGCGGGAAATCCGCGACGCGCGTTGGATGTTACATCACAAATTGTGCTGAAAGAGAGTTTAGCGAAGAAAATTTTCGGGGACGAAGATCCTATTGGTAAAATTGTTCACCTCAATACATCGTACTACGGTAACGAGCCTTTGGAAGTAAGTGCGGTTTTGAAGGATTTTCCGGAAAACTCTTCGTGGCAATTCGATGCTGCCATTTCGGTTTACTTGAACGACAAAAGGTTGGATTGGTATGCCCAAAATGCCAACCGCTGGGGAGGACGAAATTACTCTGCATTCTGCCGACTGCCTAGTAATGTAAATCCCGATAACATAAGCAAACAACTAACTGAGTTGTCAAAAAGCTCCATCGTGGTAGAAAACACGGAAGGACTTAATTTCTCTATCGAGCCTTTTTCCCACATATATTTTCACGACCCAACGGCTTCGATGAGTCCTCCAAAACTAAAATCGGGCAACCTGCAAATGATAAATGTATTGGAACTAATAGCTGTTCTTATTCTTTTGATGGCGTGCATCAACTACGTGAATTTGGTTTCGGCACAACGTCAAAAACGCAACAAAAGCGTGGCAGTCATTAAAATGCTGGGCAGTCAAACGTGGGGCGTGGTGCAGATTTTTCTTTTCGAAGCGGCATTGCTGCTGTTGGCTGTGGCGGGATTGAGCGTTTTCGCGATACCTTTCGTGTTAGACTTTTTCAACGGATTGATGGATACGCACTATACGCCGTCGCTGTTTCTGATGCCGCAAAACATTGCGCTGGCGGTGGGCATTCTGGGTTTCACGTTGCTGATAACCGGATTGCTGCCCGGACTTATTTTCAGTCGATACCAAGCCTTGCGATTGATGAAGCCGATGGCGGAAAAGCCACGCGGCGGATTCTTCAGAAATGCTTTGCCCGTGTTGCAATTTTCGATAGCCATTGCGCTTATTGCCTGTTTATTTACGATAAAAAAGCAAAATGATATGATGCTTGCCAAAAATCCCGGATACCAACGTGAACATGTGCTTTATACTTTTATCAATCCGGAAGTTAGAAGTCAATCGCAGGCATTGGTAAATGATTTAAAATCCATTTCGGGCGTGGCGGATATAACCTTTGCCGATGGCGATTTGGTGCAAATTACGCAAAACTGGGGCGCAAATTTCTCTTATGATGGAGAAGAGAAGATGATTGGATTCGATAAAATTGGTGTAAGTCCTAATTTCTTTGACTTTTTCGGAATGAAACTTGTGCAAGGACACAATTTTACCAAAAAAGAGTATAACCTGGAAGAAGCCATCTTCAATCAAACCGCCATTCGCGAGTTTGGCATTGACGATTTGGAAAAAGCGAGGGTACTCAGGAACGGAAGAATTATTGGTGTAGTGGAAGATTTTAACTTGCGTTCGGCGCATACACCCATTGCGCCTGTAGGTTTTTTCTGTGAGGGAAATATATCCAACCATATTTATCTAAAAACCAACACCCAAACATATGACCAACTGAAAACATTGATTGCCGATGTGGAACAAAAATGGAATAAACTCTCACCCAATATTCCGTTCGAATATCGTTTTTTAGATGCCGAGTGGGATAATCTATATAAAAAAGAAACTCAGTTTCAGAAATTACTCACGCACGCCGGGTGGATTTCCATTTTCATTGCCTGCTTGGGCCTGTTCGGGTTGAGTATGTTTGTTGCCGAACAGCGCACCAAAGAAATCGGCATCCGAAAAATCAACGGTGCTACCATTACCGAAATATTAGCTCTGCTCAACAAAAGTTTCGTCAAATGGATAATTATTGCTTTTGTCATTGCCACACCGCTGGCCTATTATGCTATGAACAAGTGGCTCGAAAACTTTGCCTACAAAACTACGCTCAGCTGGTGGATTTTTGCCCTTGCGGGCATTGCTGCTCTTTTGGTAGCATTGATAACCGTGAGTTGGCAAAGCTGGCGCGCGGCAACCAAAAATCCGGTAAAAGCGTTGCGATATGAGTAAAATAGTTATCAGTTTACAGTAAACAGTAAACAGTAATCAGTAAAATCAACCGCTGCCCGAAACCGTAGAGACGCCATATTATGACGTCTTTACACCTCCGACGGGCAGGGGTGTAAATCGCAAATAAATCAAAATATGAAAGATATTCTTTTCTCTCTCCGAAAATTAAAACGCAACAAATTATTGCTTCGTGTTGGTATTCCCGGGTTGGCAATCGGATTATCGGTGGTGTTGTTGCTGATTTGCTATTTGCGGCGCGAATACAGTTTCGACAAACATTTTGCCACGAAAAACCGCGTGGTACGGCTCTATAATAGCGACACAAGCGGGGAGCACGGCACATTTGGCATCTCATTGCGCAAATCATACGAAGAAGTGCCGCCCAAGGTGGCGGAAGTGGAAGCTGCCGCGCAAATCTTCAACGACCGTGTAAGCAACTTGAAGGTTGTAGAGAGCGGCGAAACATTTTCAGACGTACACTCACTATACACCGATAACGAATTTTTTGATGTATTTGCCCAAAAACTCATTCAAGGCAATGCAGCCGACGCGTTGAGGGGAAAAAACAAGGTGGTACTCTCCGAAACTGCCGCGCTCAAATATTTCGGCACAACCGATTGTGTAGGGAAACAATTGGAAATGGAATCGTGGGGCACACCGCAATACATCGTTACCGGCGTGGTGGAGGATTTACCCGATAATTCGCATTTCAAATTTGAAATCTTGGTGTCGATGGAAACACTCCCGTTGAATGAGTTCAATATGGAATTTCAAACCTATTATCTTATCAAAAAAGGAGCCGATGTTGCCGCAGTTTCCAAAAAAATAGAGAAAGCAAATGATGAAGTGATGAAGCTTTTTTGGATAGAACCGGATTAAAAACGGTTTCTCAAACCCGTTTGTTGAAAGATATTCATTTTTTCACGCAATCACGTCAGGAAATCGTTCCCACAGTTACTATCAAGTATTTGTGGTTAGTAGCCGCTATTGCGTTGTTGGTGCTTTTGATAGCGCTTGCCAACTTCATCAATTTGTATGCTTTACACAGCAATACCCGCGTAAACGAAGTGGCTATGCGCAAATCATTGGGTGCATCACAAGCCGAATTGGCACGATTGTTTCTTTCCGACACGTTCATTATGGCAATATTAGCTTTCGCCGTCGCCATTTTTCTTACCAACTTGGTGACTCCCTATTTCTCCAAAATACTCAACTCAAAAGTTACTATTTCCGAATTGTTTAGCACGGAAGGAAGTCTTGCGGTAGTGGTAATATTGCTGATAATCGTCATCGTTTCCGGCATTTATCCGCTTTTCTCCATATCAAAAAATAATTTGGCATTGGGCGTAAAAGGGAAAACCGGGCAGGTAAAACGTAAAAGTTTTGCTACTCAAACGGCATTGGTGTTGCAATTCAGTATTACGGCATTTTTACTGACGGCGGTAATAATCTTCTATTCCCAAATGCAATATATGAAATCCATTCCTTTGGGTTTCAACCCCGATAATCTGGAACAATTTCCTGCTACAAGCCAAATATTAAGTGAGAAAATGAGCAGCATAAAAGAAGAAGTGAGTAATTTGCCTTTCGTTGAAAGTGCGGCAACCTCCAACCATCAAATGGGTGGAAGCCCAAGCGGTCAAGGTATCGCCAACTATGGAAGCGAAAAGACTATACCCATAAACGAGTATCGCACCACACCCGGCTTTGCGGAAACAATGCAATTGAACCTTGTTGCGGGAGATTTCTTTGCCGAAAACGCCGAAAACGAAATCATTCTCAATGAAGCCGCCATCAAGAAATTGGGGTTGGACGATCCGGTGGGAAAACGTGTGCTATACAAAGGCAAACCGGTAACGGTTCGGGGCGTGGTGAAGGATTTTTATTATACCGAAAATTCCGGAAAAAATATTGAACCACTTGTTTTGACTCCTTATGTTTACTCGGAAGAGTTGTTATACGTTCGTACCAGACAAGAAATGACGGCGGCTCAGCGATTACAAATTGCTTCTATTTTCAAAAAATTTGACGATACGTATGTACTCGAAAGCCATACAGTAAATGACCTTTATGCCGGAAAATTCAGAGAAGAAGAGAAAACACTCAAAATGGTGGGAACGGGAACACTTCTGGCTATTTTGCTGTGTATATCGGGCTTGGTGGCGCTTTCGTTACTCAACGTAAACCGCCGCACCAAAGAAATAGGCGTACGTAAAATCATGGGCAGCACCGAATGGCAGATTTTGAGTATGCTCATCGGGCAAGCACTTTTATGGATATTTGTCGCGTGCCTCATAGGTTTCTTTGTCAGCTATTGGGTGATGCAGGATACGTTGCAGAATTTTGCAAACAGAATTACCATAACACCCATTTATTTTTTAGGAAGTGGACTGATTATATTAATTATCACATTACTGGCAATTGGCTGGCAAAGCTGGCGTGCGGCAAACCGAAATCCGGTGGAAGCGTTGCGGTATGAATAAATCAATTAACTATGGTCTATCTAAATATCTATTAGTCTAATTATCTTATAATCTTTAAAAAATATGAATCCTTTTCTTTTAGCTATCCGAAAACTCTTTCGCAAGGGAGAACACACCGCCACGCGGATCATATCGCTTGCTACAGGTCTCACATTCAGTTTGATTCTGCTTGCCGAAGTGTTTTACTATTATAGTTTTGATAGTTTTTATGCTGATGCCGACAGGCTATTTGTTGTGAACGAAAGCTTTAATCCTGATGTACAATCAGAAAAACTAAGCACTTACAACAATGTCAGCGGTGCCATCGGACCTGGCATGAAGGCCGAAGTACCCGGAGTAGAAGTTGCCACCCGTATGACATCTATTGGTAAACAGGCTTTTTTCTCGGAAGATGATCTCATTTATCAAGCTAAACTTGTGTTTGCCGACGAACATCTCCCTTCTATTCTTCCACGCGCGATGCTTGCCGGAAGTACAGCATCCGAAATTTTACGAACTCCTATGACGTGCATGGTTTCCAATGAAATTGCCGAGAATATGGGCGGAAATGTTGTAGGAAAAACGATAGAACCCAAAAACTATCCGGGCAAAAAGTTGACTATCGGTGGTGTATTCGAAAAACTTCCGGAAAATAGTAATTACACGTTCGACATAGCCATTTCTATGCCCTCTATTGGCCATTTCACGTGGGACGGTACAGAAAACTGGCTGGGAAACGACCGGTATTACACGGTAGTGAAGCTTGCCAAAGGCATTACCCCCGAAAGTCTAGCCCCTGCCGTACGAGCCATGCAAGAAAAACACCAAGACATTGCCGATTTGGAAGCCAAAGGTTCTGTTTTAAAATACTCTTTCGAGCCGCTTTTGAAAGTAATGCCCAATGCTGTGAAGAATATGATCTTTATTTTGAGTGCCATCGCGCTGGTGGTATTGTTTGTGTCAGTAATGAATTATATGCTGCTCACGATAAGCACGTTGGTAAACCGCGCCAAAACATCTGCCATTCACAAATGTTACGGCGCCGAAAAGCACAATTTAGTAGGGATGATTTTTGCCGAAAGTATGCTCATCTTTGGAATTTCGTTATTGGTTGCTTTTGGGTTAATCCTGATGTTAAAACCCGTTGCCGAAGCACAAGTAGGGCATAGCCTCAGCGCCATGCTCAATACACACGTTGTTATTCCTATTTTGTTGATTTTGTCTGTGTTGGTTTTGGTTATCGGCTATGTGCCCGGGCGTGTTTTTGCGCAAACACCGGTTGCCGCGGCGTTTCGCACGTATCGTCAACAAGGTACGCGATGGAAAAAAACATTATTAGCCATTCAATTCACAGGTGCATCACTTATTCTCGCTATGCTGTTTGTGGTAAGTATGCAGTATGAGAAAGTAAAAAACGCCGACCACGGATACGCTGTTGACAATGTATATTTTGGTTCTGTAAGCGGAATGGATCCGCACAAAATACAAACGGTGCTCAATCAACTAACAGCTCTTCCCGAAGTAGAAATGGCGGGTCTGGGAGTTACTTTACCTGTTTTCGGAACCTCGGGTAACAATGTTTTTTCGCCCGACGGAGAAAAGGAATTGTTCAACGTGAACGATTTTTATTACATTGATGACACGTATCTTTCCATCCTCGAAATTCCCGTTACCGAAGGGCAGCCGTTCCGGGCAGGAGAAACTTCACCGGGCAATGTACTTATCAGTCAAAAAGCCGCAGACCTACTCATTCTCAACAACGGTTGGCACGATGGCGTGGTAGGACACGATATTTCTATCTCGGAACATAACAATGAAGGAACTTCGCGTATCGCGGGCGTATTCCCAGATGTGATAGTGGGTTCTGCTATGAGTCAGAACACTCGTCCTTCGGTGTTTTTCTATTTGCCTCGTGAAAGAATGATACAGATATTTGAACAATACCCGAGTTTCGGATTTTATGTATTAATAAAGACGACGCAAGGCAAGCATCCCAATATCATTCAAACGTTTACCAATATCTTCAACGATGCCATTCCTCGCGGCGAAGCCGAAGTAGAAAGTTTGGCGGCAGTACAAGAAAACTCGTATCAAGCGCAAAAGGGTTTCCGAAATGCAATTTATGCAGGTTCCCTTGTTGTTTTGCTTGTTACTATAATGGGTTTATTGGGATACTTGAACGACGAGATTGCACGTTTTCGCAAAAGTCTTGCCATTCGTAAAATAAACGGTGCAACGATAATAGATATCGTGAAGATTTTTGTCCTTAGCGTTGGCAAACTGGCTGTTCCGTGTGTTATTATCGGATTGGTAGGAGCTTGGTATTTAGCTCAAATGTGGATGAGCAATTTCACGATGAAAATAGAACTGCATTGGTGGATTTTTGTGCTGGCTGGCTTTATTATTCTACTGCTAACTACTACCGTATCGGTGCTAAATTCTTTGAAGGAGGCAATGCAAAATCCGATAAAATCGCTTCGCTACGAATAAACAATATAAATAAAAGTCTGACATTAGTCATCCAATAGTCTAACATCTAATAATCTAAAAATATGATTCATTTAAAGGATATCGACAAATATTACGATTCCAAATTTCAACGCACATTTGTGCTCAAAGGAATTAATCTGGAAGTAAAAGAAGGGGAATTTCTATCTATTATGGGACCCAGTGGTTCGGGCAAATCAACGCTGCTCCACATCATCGGGCTGCTGGATTCTCCCTCCGCCGGCGAATACTGGCTCTACGACACTAACGTGGCGCAACTCAGTGAAAAAAATCGGGGAAAATACCACCGCGATTTCGTGGGTTTCATCTTTCAGGCATATCATCTTATCGAAGAAATGACCGTGTACGAAAATATCGAAACACCACTCGTGTACAAGGGTGTGAAGCGCAAAGACCGCCAGGCGATGATTGCTGACTTACTAGACCGATTCGGGATGGTGGCCAAAAAAGATTTGTTCCCGCAGCAACTATCGGGCGGACAGCAACAGTTGGTAGGAATAGCTCGTGCTATTGTGGGTAAACCTAAACTGCTGCTTGCCGATGAGCCCACCGGTAACCTGCACAGCAAGCAAGGTGAAATGATCATGGAAACCCTCAAAGAGTTGCACAACGATGGAATGACCATTATACAAGTTACTCACAACGACAAATTTGCAGCCTACGGCGAAAGGATTGTACAATTGGAAGATGGAATGATTGGGACGATGTAAAATTCCTTTCTATCAAAAAAGTTTTGTGAGGATTTCTCCGTTTTAAAAGAAATAGTTTATCTTTGTTCGTGTATTTCACAATAATGAAAACCATCGTAAAATTGTGCACCTAATTTCGTGGTATTAGACATGGATATGCCTCGTTCTTTTTAACTAAGATATAATAAATCAGGCTATAAGCTTTTTGTTTCGAGTCCCTCCGAGGTCACTCCTTAAATAAAGACAAATCCCCTGATAATTACCCAATTATCAGGGGATTTTATTTTGTGTATGGCTGCAATATTGTGTGATGGGAGTTTTATTAATAAACTGTTACACCGCTGATTTTTTGAAGTGTTATTTCCATGTCAATAAAACAATAATAACTACCAACAAAAATAAAAATACAAGAGAATATATTCTATTTACAAATTCGTTTCTTGTATTGAATATTTCATCTTCTTTTGTCTTTACAGGATCTATACCATGTAGTAATTTGCTATAAGTAACTTTAGTATTCTTTTTTATTAATCGTAAATAAGCCAATCTTATAAGAATCCCTAACTGCAGAATAAATAGATTTCGTAAAATTAATTCTATAATTTTCATTGCATTTTTTCTGTACTGTTATTTGTTCATTTTGATAAATAATCGGTAGCATGATTGGTTTACCATTTCAAAATTAGCATTTTAAAAACTGGTGGAAGTTTGAGATAAAATAGGCAAAAAAAGCTTCCATAAGTATTATTCAAATTACCAAATACAATTTATTACTTCCATTTTGCCAAAAAGTTATCATAATTTCGTCTCAATTTTCTGGGTCCATCATATGAGAACATTATATCTTGATTCTTGGTAAGAATTTCAATGAGCCGTTTTAAATCTATCGGATAAGTATCCCAATATGTACTTTCTACTTCAAGTACGGAGTTTAGCAAATCTCCATCGTAAAAATCTCCTTCAGCCAATATGTCAGTATTCAGCACATTAATTGCAATAGGTACAAATACATGAAGTAATATACCCTGCCCAATAATAAACCTCAAATCCTCATAACTAAAGTCGTTTATCTTTGTACTATATAATCTATACAAATGTTGAGATACGGAAGAATCTTCTTTACTGGGGATATCAGTCTCCCATCTCTTATTCAAGAGTTGTGAAAGCGTTTTACTATTGACATTTTTACTCATATTATTCCCTCCAAAATTAACTTCATGTACAAATTCTTCATTACAGACTTCAAAGATAGCACAATTATATTTGATCTTCTGT
>CAZVWS010000066.1:0-9007 GCA_964631255.1 uncultured Dysgonomonadaceae bacterium
CCAATAGAATAAAATGAATCAGAGATGAGCCGTAAGTTGGCTTTTTTCATTACTTTTGTTTATTACTAAGGAAAAATATGGCGAATAATGAAAAAATTAACCTATTCTGAAGCAAAAGCAGAACTCGAGAAAATTGTAGAATCAATCGAGAGCAATGAGTTGGACGTGGACGCGCTTACCGAGAAAGTGAAACGCGCGTCAGAATTAATCTCATTCTGCAAAGATAAATTGACGAAAACCGACGACGAACTGCAAAAAATTCTCGAAAATATCCATTAAACATGAGTTCCGAACAGCATTTGAGCATCATCATTGTTGCCGGAGGCAAAGGATTGCGTGCCGGTGGCGAAATACCGAAACAGTTTCAACTTGTAGGCAACAAGCCTATGTTGATGAGAACCATCGAGGCATTTTATACTTACAACCATCGGATGCAGATTGTGGTTGTGCTTGCCGAAGAGTTTCACGACTATTGGCGCGATTTGTGCAGCGAATATCATTTCAGAATTGCCCACACCATTGTTGGTGGTGGTGAAACCCGATTTCATTCGGTACAAAATGGCTTGCAGGCAATTGACGACAAACAGATTGTAGGCATTCACGATGCTGCACGCCCGTTTGTTTCGCAAGAGGTGATTGGTCGCTGTTTTCAAGAAACTTATAAGCATAAATGTGGCGTTATCCCGGTAATTGATGAGAAAAACAGTATCCGCCAAATCATGGAAAACGGCAGTAAAAATATCGACCGTAATTCGATAAAAATTGTGCAAACACCACAAGTTTTTCCTGCCGATAAAATCAAAGAAGCATACCAAACCCATTACGATGCTTCCTTTACCGATGACACTTCGGTAGCAGACAAAGTTGGAATGAAAATAATATTGGTGCAAGGCGACGAAGAAAACATAAAAATAACCACCGCATTCGATTTCGCCATTGGTGAATTGATTTTGAAAAATCAGTTACACACATAACTTTTCAATCTAATTTTTAATACAATACGAGAAATAGAAAATAATCATTTATTAAAAAATTACTGAACCATGACAAAAAAAGACCTTTTCAGAATTATCATCAAAATAGCAGGATTGTATTTTTTGGTAACAATAGTACTTTTCCAATTGCCAAGTTTACTCGCATTTTTTAGGTCAAGTCAATTTGCCGATACGGCACTTGCCATTGCCCTGCTCGCCGTGTTTGCCCTCGTGTTTGTTTTACTTATCTTTAAACCCGATAGGGTGATTAATTGGTTAAAACTGGACAAGAATTTTGATAACGACACTTTTTCGGTGCAAACAATCGATTTTTCGCAACTATTAAAACTATCTATTTTGATTATAGGCATATTTCTTATTATCAAATATTTGCCAAGATTATTGGTTATACTTTTTCTATTTTTGCAATCGGTAATTGGCAACAACAGCATGCTTGAAAATAGTTTCATGATGGATTATCTTTCGTTGGGAAGTAGCATCGTGTCTCTCGTTATCGGCTACTTCATGGTAACAAAACACCAAAGCATTGCAAATTGGATACAAAAAATGTAATAATCGGGATATTTTCTGCTTCGCAGCCATATTATGTTTGGCGTTTTCAGCAAACAATCAAAATAAATGATTACTTTTGACTAATTGTCGCGGTTGAAATGATTTTCAGTTCTCAATTAGTATCCATATTCACCGAAGTAAAATAAAGCGACAACCCAATCGAGGCAAATACATAGAACAAACTATTTTTTTTAAAAAAAGATGGACAAACTCGACAGACAAATATTAGAAATTCTCTCTCAAAATGCACGAATTCCCTTTCGCGATGTGGCAGAACAGTGTGGCGTTTCGCGAGCAGCCATACATCAGCGCGTGCAGCGCATGACGGAAAACAACACCATTACCGGATCGGGCTATCGGCTCAATGCCAGAGCTTTGGGCTACGCTTCGAGTGCGTATATCGGCGTAAAATTAGAAAAAGGTTCTATGTACAAAACCGTCATTCCCGAGTTTGAAAAAATACCAGAAGTTACCGAATGCCATTTCACTACCGGTCCTTATACCTTGTTGGTAAAACTGTATGCCAAAGACAATGAACATTTGATGGAATTGTTAAATAACAGAATCCAAGAAATACCCGGTGTTGTAGCTACAGAAACCATGATTTCGCTTAGCCAGAGCGTGAAACGCGAGGTTCCAATATTGAAAGATGCAGACGAAGAGGAATAATCCGCTTGTTAAATATATATAAATATCGGGGTTTTTTTGAGTTGATTATGGTTTATAATATAAACTGATTTATATTTGCACCAGAGTCGATTCGTAAACTAAATTATTCATCTTCAAAAAAACAAAAAAATGGAAGAAAAACAACTCAATGAGAAAGAAAGCTTGGAGCTCATCTCGCAAATGATTCGCAACACACAACAAAAACTGGAAAAAGGCAATGGCATCCCATTTCTCATTTGGGGCTATACTACTGTCGTAGTCTCGGTATTGGTCTGGTATCTTTTTTCTACAACCGGGAATCCGCAATGGAACTACTTGTGGTTTCTCATTCCCGTTATTGGTATTCCGGGCATGATTTGGGCATTAAAAAAACAGGAGAATGGCGTGAAAACATACATCGATAAAATAGTTGCTTATATCTGGATTACATTTGGTGTGGGGAGCTTGGTAGTCTCAATAACCGCCATGTTTTTTTGGCAACTACCCATTTTATTTATGGTAGTTTTGCTGATGGGAATCGGCACAGCCATTACCGGATTGGTAATCCGGTTTAAACCGATTGCCATAGCAGGATTTTTCGCAATTTTGCTCTCGGTTCTATGCCTCATTGTAAAAGGATACGATTCTATTTTGATTTTTGCGTTACTTTTTCTCATAATGATGGTTATCCCGGGACATATTTTGAATTGGAAAGGACGAGAAAAATGAAATCGAAAGGAATCTTGTTGTCCCGTTGGTTTTTTGTTGTTCTGTTTCTGATGGCACTTATTTTACCACCATACGCGGAAAGAGCTTTCGCTCCGCAAAATATAGCAGATATTGTAGCAATAACACTGTCCAACTCTTTTGTGCGCGACTTATTGCCATATTCAACTATATTTCAACTTATAGCATTATTCTTTTTTGTGGGATTGGTTGTTTGGAAAAATAAATTTGGAAAAGCATTCACGCTTTTTGTTGGAATTTCTTATTTAATGTATGCTGTCGCTCAAAATATTGCCATTACCGAAAAATATGGATGGAGTATGGTTTTATCGAATATTGTTCTGTGTCTGCTTACTTCTTTTGTGTGGTTGCAAGATACTTGGAATAGTAAAAATCAATATACGTTTCAGAACTTCAACAAAAAGAATTTCTGGTTGCTGTTTGTGGGACTATTCTGCTTTTGGTGGCCGATGGATTTTTCAGGAACGCCCTATTTCAATCCGCTTCATTTTTTTACAGGACATGTGGCGCAATCCATACAATTTTGCCCAATGACACCTATCTTTTTGATTATCCTCATCTATTGTAAGCCTACAATCAGTTTACCGGTGTATCGGATTACCGGCATTTCGGGAACAATTATCGGACTTTGGAATATGATGAGTTTTTTCAATCCATCAACCGTTTACGTTGGAATCTATCATCTGCCCTTATTATTAATTTCACTTTATGTCTTAATTGACAGTTTTAAACTTCAAAAAAGCTATGTTTAAGGAACTCAATCCCCTCCTCCACTCCGAACTCCGATTGGCAATTATGTCCATCCTTTTGTCTGTGGACGAAGCCGATTTTGTTTATCTGAAAGAGCAAACGAAATCTACTTCGGGAAATTTAAGCGTACAAATCGACAAATTGAGTGAAGCGGGATATATAGATGTAGAGCGCGGCTTTGTCGGAAAACGCACCCGCACCGTGTGCAAGATTACATCGGCGGGTATTGAAGCTTTTGAGGAATATGTGGATTCGCTGAAGGGATATTTGAAATTGTAATCCTTTATTAAAAGAGAGAAGTTTTCACTTTGTCAAATATAAAAACAGAACAATAATCGTGGTTCAGAGCAACTACAAAATTGTTTCGTTTTTGTTAAGTTTTAACGTAAATGCAAAGGAACAAGACAAATTGTAGAGAGAATTATAAAATCTTTGAGTAAATTTGAACCGAAATTGAAAAAATAGTTTATTTATTATAATTTAGTTCCCAAAGTTTCTCTTTATGGATCCAATTTATCTTATTATCGTCATCATCCTGTTAGGATTGGCGGTTCTCGATTTAACAGTGGGCGTAGCAAACGACGCCGTCAATTTCCTCAATTCCAGTATCGGCTCAAAAGTAGCCCCTTTGTGGGTCATTCTCACCGTGGCATCGGTTGGCGTCATGCTGGGTACACTTTTTTCGAGCGGTATGATGGAAATTGCCCGAAGTGGTGTGTTTCATCCCGAAATGTTCACATTCAAGAACATCATGATGCTCTTTTTGGCGGTCATGCTCACCGATGTCATTCTATTAGACGTGTTTAATTCACTTGGGCTGCCCACTTCTACCACCGTTTCGCTGGTATTCGAATTGTTGGGAGCCGGAGTTGCAGTGGCACTTTTTAGTATTTGGCAAGCCGATGGCGGCAATTTGGTAGAATACATCAACACGGGCAAAGCACTTGCCATTATTTCCGGAATATTTGTTTCGGTGGCAATTGCCTTTGTGGTGGGTAGTGTTATCATGTTTATCTCACGGGTAATTTTCTCATTCAATTACAAAAAATCTTTCCGTTATTTGGGTGCCTTGTGGTGTGGATTCGCACTTACGGCAGTTACCTATTTTATTGTATTCAAAGGATTGAAGGGCAGTCCTTTTGTAGTAACCGAATTCATGGATATGATTGAAGCAAACATGGCAAAAACACTTTTGATTACTTTCGTGGGATGGACTATCATCATGGCTATTTTGCAATTCGTTTTCCGTGTAAATATATTGAAAGTGATTGTACTGGTTGGCACAATGGCATTGGCATTGGCTTTTGCCAGCAACGACCTGGTCAACTTCATCGGAGTTTCGTTGGCAGGATTGGATGCGTATAACAGTGCCAATGCTTTGGTTGCTTCCGGAGGTTCGTTAGATTCTATGTATATGGATTCGTTGAACGGACCGATAAAAGCAGATATAAAAATGTTGCTGGCAGCGGGTGTTGTGATGGTATTGGCGTTGTGGTTCTCCAAAAAAGCGCGTTCAGTAACCGAAACCGAAGTCAATTTGGGTCGCCAAGGAAGCGGATTAGAACGCTTTTCGTCCACCCAACTATCACGTTCTCTCGTTCGCATGGGTGTAGATTCCAATCGCTTTGTCAGCAAATTGGTGCCAATCTCCTTGATAGAAAAAATAAATTCCCGATTTGCACTACCCCAAGATGCTGTGGATTCTGATGCCTCGTTCGATTTGATTCGCGCATCGGTAAACCTAACTATCGCGGCATTGCTCATTTCGTTGGGAACATCATTAAAACTTCCTCTTTCTACTACTTACGTAACCTTCATGGTGGCAATGGGTTCTTCACTTGCTGACCGAGCTTGGGGGCGCGAGAGCGCGGTATATCGCATTACCGGCGTACTTACCGTTATTGGCGGTTGGTTCATTACCGCTTTGGTAGCATTTACCGTTGCCGGTGTGGTAGCAGCCATTTTGGTTTGGGGTGGTAAAATTGCTATATTTGTGATGTTGGGATTGGTTATATTCTTGTTGTTTAAATCATCTAAATTCCACAAGAAAAGAAAATCGGCAGAAGCAGAACAAGGTCAGATTTTGGAAGGCGAATCGGATGTGGTGCAAGCATGTACTACCGAAGTGCGTGACTCCATCAACTTGGTATTGGACATTTTCCACGAAAATATAAAAGGACTGACCAACGAAGACCGTGGTTTGCTCCGAGATATGGCATCGAAAGCCGATGAGCTATATCGAAAATACAAGGTAAAACGAATTTATGAAGTGGTTCCCACCATCCAATCCATCACATTGAAAGAGTTGGATATTGAACAAGAATACGTACAGATTGTGGATTATACCTACGAAATTTCCAAAGCCTTGCGTGTAATTACATCCGAAAGCTCGCTCTATATCGAAAACAACCACAAAGGATTTGACGAGAATCAAGAAAAAGATTTGGAAGAACTGAGCGACAGTGTAACCAAACTTTATCACACGTTTATGGAAATATCGAGAAACGAGAATTATACTGATTTCCCGATCATTACCGAGTTACGTGATGAGATATTGGATTTGTGTGCCAAACTGACCAAAAAACAAATCAAACGGGTGAAAGTACGCGAAAACAGCACACGAAGCAGTATTTTGTTTATGAATATCTTGAACGAAACAAAAAATATTGCATTGCAATCGGTAAACCTGATGAAATCGCAACGCAATATGATTCAAACGGTGAATAAATTGGCAGGTGATGTTACTACAAGAAACACTTAAAATCCGCGCTGGCGCATCGCCTCAAAAGCGAGCACGGCGGTAGATACCGATACATTGAGCGAATCAATTTTTCCCCGCATGGGAATTTTGATTCGCTTTTTGGCATTTTTTAGCCAAAAGTCGGTCAACCCATCGGCTTCGGTTCCCATCACGATGGCAGAAGGTTGCCTGAAATTCACGTCTTGGTAAAATTCGGCAGCTTGCAGCTCAGCTGCATACGATTCTATTTGGTTTGCTTGCAACCACTGCAACGCTTCCACCGACGAACAAACAGCCGTTTGCACGGTAAAAAGTCCGCCAACGCTTGACCGAATTACATTGGGATTGTACAAATCGGTTTGCGTATCGCACACAACAACGGCATCTACAGCCGCGGCATCTGCGGTGCGAAGTATCGCGCCCAAATTGCCCGGTTTTTCTACCGTCTCCAGTAATATAACAAATGGATTGGACGATAATTGGAGGTTGCTCAAGTTGTGTAGTTTGGGTTTTGCCAACGCCACCAGCCCATCGGAGTTTTCCCGATAGGCTATTTTTTCAAATACCGGAGGAGTAATTTGGTGAACCAGATTTGCGACAATCGCGTCGAGCACATTCGGATATTTAGTTTTCAAAAACTTATCTTCGCAAACATACACCGAGTGAATCTGATAGCCACTTTGCAGAGCCAAAGACAATTCGCGCGCTCCCTCGACAACAAATAGTTCCTGCTCTTTTCGTTCTCTGCTTTTGGAGAGTTTCAAGATGTTCTTTATCGATGGGTTTTGCAGGCTCGAAATAAGCATGGCAACACTATTTTGTTTTTGTATCGGTTTTGTTCAGCAGAAACGAGTCGATGAGTTCTATCAGCGTGTTTTTGGGCAAAGCTCCTTGTGCAACTTGCGGTTTGCCATCTACGGGAATAAACAGAAGTGTAGGTATGCTGCGAATACCAAACGTGGCAGCCAACTCTTTTTCTTCGTCCACATTCACTTTGTATATGATAATTTCATCGCCGTATTGTGCCGCCAATTCGTCCAAAATGGGCGATAATTTTTTGCAAGGCGCACACCATGCTGCCCAAAAATCGATAATTGCCGGTTTATCGCCTTTAAAATCCCATTCTGTGGGATTATTGGCGTAGTCAAATACTTGTTCTTTAAACATTTTCGCATCCATTTTCACCGGTTTGGTTGTTTTCACGGGATTTTTGGATGAAAGGGAAAAAGCTACAAAAAGTGCGGTAATCGCGATTATTATTTTTTTCATTGTGCAATAAAGTAATTGTTAAAGTGTGATTGATAAAATGTAATTGATAGCTAAACACACTTTTATAGATAAATGTTTTTGCAAAAAGTTTAATTCATCCTATTATTTTTAAAAATCTGTCCTATTTTTGTACGAAACAATGCCGGGTTTCATTGTGCCAAATTCTTTTGCAGAAACGGTTTGTAGTGGCAACTTCCAAATTTTTACATTGTTCACGGCGGGCACAGAAAACTCAAAATGCTTGTCGATGTATTGTTTCATGATGATACGCAACGCCTCCTCTTTTTGGGCAAAATCTTCTTCAAACTGCACCACCCCTTCGCAAATAACGCTCGCGGCTCGCATCCTGTAGCTGCAAGCTACATCGGGATGTTGCCGAATGAGTTGCGGGTCGGTACAAAAAGTAACACAAATTTTCGGATTTTTCTCCATTGCACGGATAGAGCGTCCTTCTTGTGCCGAATGCAAATAAATGATGCCATCGGCATATCCAAAATTCATCGGCAGCACGTATGGGGTTCCATCTTCTTCGGCTACACCCACATAACACACTTTGCACGCTTGTAATACTTCTTCAATTTTTTCTAATTCGTCTATGGCGAATGTTTTCATTTTGTTTCTGATATAATGTTGAACTTCTTGTCTGTTGTGATAACAAAGATAAAATAAAAAAAGGAAAAACCGTTGATAGATTTCTCCTTTCCTATTATATGAGACACGAAAAATTGTTTATTTTACTTTTTCGATGATTGCTTTAAATGCTTCGGGGTGGTTCATAGCCAAGTCGGCAAGAACTTTGCGGTTGATGTTTATTTCGTGTTTGTGCAACGCACCCATCAAGCGAGAGTAAGACATTCCGTGTTCGCGTGCACCGGCGTTGATACGTTGAATCCACAAGGCACGGAAATTGCGTTTTTTGTTTTTGCGGTCACGATAGGCATAGGTCATCCCTTTTTCCCACGTGTTTTTGGCTACTGTCCACACATTTTTGCGCGCACCGATATAGCCTCTTGTAAGTTTCAGAACTTTTTTTCTGCGGTTGCGTGATGCAACATGATTGACTGATCTTGGCATAATGTTACTTGTTTTGAATGATGGCGTTCCCTATTAGTTTGGGAAACTTGAGCACATGCATCCGGTTATTAAATCTTTTACTTTTTTGAAACGTTTACGTACGTATGATTATCTCAAACCCAAAAGTGTTTTTACATTTTTCTCGTCAGATTTGTGAACAATACCTGTGTGCGTCAGATTTCTCTTTTGCTTTTTGGTTTTTTTGGTCAAAATATGACTTTTGTACGCGTGT
>CAZVWS010000067.1:0-8834 GCA_964631255.1 uncultured Dysgonomonadaceae bacterium
CTGTATCGGGAAATAATCCATTAAATACATTGGTAGTCTTCATAGCAAAATTCACCCCCTTTTCTTATAACTAATTAATCCCCATCCGTTTAAAATTACGGAAAACAAAACCAAAATAGCCATTGGCTGGATAATATCTTTCAGTCCACTGCCTTGCAGATATACCAAACGCATGATTTGGATGTAGTAGGTGAGTGGGTTGCAGTAGGTAATAACTTGTGCCCAAATGGGCATGGCGGAGATGGGAGTAAATAATCCGCTCAACAGTATGATAATAAGAATGAAAAACATCATCAAAAACATCGATTGTTGCAAGGTGTCGGAGTAGTTTGAAACAATAATTCCCATTCCGGTAATACCAATGATAAAAATTATACTCGCTAAATATAACGTGAAAAAACTACCTTCCGGAATCATTCCATAAACAAGCCAAACAATAATAAATGAGATAGTTAAAATAATTAACCCGATAATCCAGTAGGGGATAAGTTTGGCGAGTATAAAATTGAATTTGCTAACCGGTGTGGCATTTATCTGTTGGATGGTGCCGGTTTCTTTTTCGAGAACAATATTGAGCGACGGCAAAATTCCGCAAATCAGAGTAATCATAAGCGCGATAAACGCAGGAAGCATAAATAGTTTGTAATCCAACTGTTTGTTGTATCTGAAATCGGGTACAATTTCTATACTGGTTTGTCTTGCGGTAGCACTTGTAGGAAATAATTCGGTGCGTATCTCTTTCGAAAAATCGTTTACAATCTGTGTTAAATAGCTATTACCTAATAAGCCCTGCGTACTGTTTACAGCATTGACCACCACCATTATATCTGTCGATTTTTCTTTCACCATGTCCTTGTCGAACGACGATGGAATTTCGAGAATAATATCGGCCTCTTCTCGTTTTATTTTTTCTATTGAGCTCGAATGATCGGCAGAAACTCCTGTCAAAGCAAAATAGGTAGACGCATTTACCTTGTCTATCAAACGTTGTGAGTAGGTGCTTTTGTTGTAATCAACGATGTGAATTTTTATGTTTTTTACTTCAAAATTTATCGCCCAAGGAAGAAATAAAAGCACCAAAACCGGGTAAAAAATTATCATTTTAGGGATAATGGCATTTCGCTTTATCTGTTTGAACTCTTTTTCGACAAGAAATTTCAGTTGACTCATAATTGTTTTTGTTTGTTGCTTTACATTTATAAAGGCATCCAAATGGTAGTTTATCGGTTCCTTTAATAGTTAAGTCGTTCTTTTATATTCCAGATACTCAGGCTAATAAACAGAGATATCATGCCCAGAATTATACCAATCTCTTTTATTACATAAACAAACCCCAATCCTTCTATCATGATTTTTTTCATGGCAGAGATGTACCAACGTGCCGGAACTGTGGTAGAAAACCATTGCAAAGCCACGGGCATGCTGTTTATTGGGAAAATCATTCCCGAAAGTATTAACGTTGGCATCAGCAAACCAATCCCCGAAATCAAAATTGCGGCTACCTGTGTGCTCACTGCCGTAGAGATGAGTAATCCCAACGAAAGGGCAAGAAATATAAAAAGTATCGATACAAAAATCATTAATCCTAAACTGCCGTTTATAGGCACATGAAGCACGTAAACCGACAGCAACAAAATGGTAATCAGGTTTATAATGGATAATGCCAGATAGGGTATTATCTTAGCTATGAGTATTGTACCCGATTTTAATGGCGAGGCAAGAAGCACTTCCATGGTACCGCGCTCTTTTTCGCGAACAATGGAAATAGAGGTCATGATAGAGCAAATAATCATTAAAACAAGTCCCATGATACCGGGCACAAACGTGTAGGCAGAGTTCATTTCGGGATTGTAAAGCAATTTGCTTTCAATATTTATTTGGTATGGAATTTGTGCTCCGTCGGCCGACAATTCTCTACCGAAATCGCCCAACAAAGCAGTCATATAAATGGTTGCAATAGTGCCGGAATTGGGGTCGGATGTGTTGGTAATTATCTGTACTTGAGCGTGTCCGGAATGAATGAGATTTTGGCTGAAATTGTTCTCGAAAACCACTGCCATATCTATTTTGCCTTTGTTTAATAAATCGTCTATTTCTTGAGCAGAATGCACATAACCCAAAAGATGAAAATAGGATGAAGCATCTATTTTATGACCAATCTTTATTGTGGTGGCATCTTGGGTGGAGTCGTAAATTACCGTGCGAACATTTTTTACGTCCATATTGATTGCAAACCCAAAAAGGAGCATTTGCACCACGGGCATACCCAACAGTATCAACATTGTGCGCCCATCGCGAAAAATATGGTAAAACTCTTTTTTTACAAACGAGATGAACTGTCTCATATCAAATAAGTTACATTTTTCACTCTAAACGAGTAGATTTTCTTGCCAATTTTCTAAAAACATCGTCCATTGAGTCGGCTTGCAACTGCTTTTTAAGTGCGTGAGGTGCGTCCAGTGCATCGATACGTCCATCTACCATAATCGAAACCCGATTGCAGTATTCAGCCTCGTCCATGTAATGCGTGGTTACAAAAACAGTGATGCCACGGTCTGCCGCTTCATAAATCATTTCCCAAAATTGGCGACGCATTGCCGGATCTACTCCGCCGGTGGGTTCATCTAAAAATACTATTTTCGGGGTATGAAAAATGGCGGTCGAAAAAGCGAGTTTTTGTTTCCAACCGAGGGGTAGGGACTTGACCATGGTGTTGCGTTCCGACTCAAAATGCAGTCTATATAGCAGCTCGTCGGTTTTTTCTGCTATCTCTTTGTTTGTCAGTCCATAAATACCACCGAATAGACGTATATTCTCCCAAACCTTTAGGTCTTCGTACAAAGAAAACTTCTGACTCATGTAGCCAATATTTCTTTTTATTTTTTCGTTCTCTTTCAGAATATCGTAACCTGCCACTTTGCCTTGTCCACTCGTTGGTTTGCTAATGCCACAGAGCATTTGAATAGCCGTGGTTTTTCCGGCACCGTTTGCACCCAAAAAACCAAAAATTTCGCCCTCTTTCACGTCGAAACTAATATGATCGACAGCCGTGAATCGCCCAAATTTTTTTGTCAAGTTCGATACTTCAATTACTTTGTTCATTTTGTTGCGGAATATTTTTTTACTTACAAATAGAGATTTTTATATTCTGCTTGTCTCTTTTTTGGCATTTTCTTCAAAACTTCTTCCACCGAGTGGTCGATTAGCTCTTTTATCAGCTCGTCGGGAACATCGCTTGCCAAATAAACCGAGTTCCACAAATTGCTTGCCATGTGGTAACCATGTGTAATTCCTTCGTATTTGTCTCTCAACTCAACCGATTTCTCAGGGTCGCATTTCAAATTTACCCGGAAATTGCCATCTTTGGGGTCGAGACCGACATAGGCAAACATTTTTCCCATTATCTTGAAAACCAATGTATTGTCGTCAAAAGGAAAACTCTCGCCGGCTCCTTTTACCGATAAGCAATATTCTCTCAGTTCTTCGATATTCATGTTTCTAAGCTGTTATTTCATTATTTTGTAAGTTGTTGTTTGCAAGAGCCATAAAGCAATCTTCTACCGTTGGTGTGATGGAAGAAATCTGTACCGATTGGTAACCTTTTTGTGTCAGAAAATGATTCAGTTCGGCTTGTGTGTAACCGTTTGCAACCGTTATGTGGTATTTGTCGCCAAAAGCGAAACAAGTTTTGATGTTTTCGTTGAGCCGCAAATCGTATAGTAGAGCCGACATTTTCATGGCACTTACAGCCCATAGCTCTTCTGAATAGGCTTGTATGATGCCTCGCGGTGTGTCTGTTGCTATAAAATTGCCCTCGCGCATCAAAGCAATGCGGTCGCACAAGCTGGCCTCGTCCATATATGCTGTTGATACTAAAATTGTTATACCTTCTTTTTTTAGATTTTTCAGAATATCCCAAAACTCCTTTCGCGACACGGGATCCACGCCTGTTGTGGGCTCGTCCAGAATGAGCACTTCGGGTTTGTGAATCAGGGCACAACTCAAAGCCAGTTTCTGCTTCATACCACCCGATAGGGCACCGGCTCTGCGTTTTCTGAACGGTTCTATTTGTTGGTATATATCTTTGATGAGATGATAATTTTCCTCTATCGTGGTGTTGAAAACAGTGGCGAAAAAACGCAAATTTTCTTCGACCGATAGGTCTTGGTAGAGCGAAAATCTGCCGGGCATGTAACCGATTATTTGGCGAATTTTTTGAAAATCTTTTTTCGTATCTAACCCGTTTACTTTCGCCCATCCTTTATCAGGTAAAATAAGAGATGCCAAAATTCGGAACAGCGTGGTTTTGCCGGCACCGTCTGGACCAATTACACCAAAAACTTCGCCATCGTTTACCGTAAACGACAGGTTATGAAGTGCTTCTACATTCCCATATTTCTTACATAAATCTTTGGCAATAATCATTTTCTAATCTATCTATTGATTTAGAAACTCTGTTTCACGTTTACTAAAATTTCACTTCTCCATACATTCCTATCTTGATAAATCCATCGTTTAGAACTTCAATTTTGATGGCATACACTAAGTTGGCACGTTCGTTTTTTGTTTGGATGGTTTTGGGTGTAAATTCAGCCTTGTCCGAAATCCAGGTTACAACGCCATTATAAGAACGCATTTCGTCGTTACCGGCATCTGTTCGTACCGTAACTTGATCATTTAGTTTTATTTGTGCCAATTGTTCGTTGGTAACGTAAGCTCTCAAAAACATGGTTTCTATATCAGCTATTTTAAAAAGCGGAGTACCAATATTTGCCAATTCGCCTTGTTCGGCATACTTGTGCAAAACAATACCCGTGATGGGACTTTCTATTCTACATTTGGCTATACGGTCTTCTAACTGAGCCACTTGTATTTCCATTGCCGAACTTTGTGCCGAAATATTCGCGCTGCTTTTTTGCAACGACGAGGTTTGTGCCGATAGTTGCCGTTGCAGCACGTCTATTTGCGAATTAATATCGTCCAACTGTTTCTGGTTGGCGGCATTGGCGTTGATGAGTTTTTGTGTGCGCTCTTTTTCTCGCTGCAAATTTTGTATGTTTTCCTCCAATGCAGCCGTTTGCGTGTCAATATTGGGTAGTTGGGCACGTATTCCGCGCACGTTGCTCCACAAACTCATTTTCTGCAGATAGAGTTGCGTACTGTCTATTGCTCCAACCACATTTCCTTTTTGCAGCTTTTGTCCCTCTTTTACCTGCAATTGCAAAATTTTTCCTGCGGCTTCGGCAGAAACAATTATTTCGGTAGCCTCAAACGAGCCGGTCGCGTCAAATGTGTTGTTTTTGTTGTTGCACGATGCCAAAAAAAGCAAGGCGATTCCGATAATTACAAATTGTGTTGTCTTCATATTTGCTGTCTTTATCAAAAAAAATCTAATTATTATTTTCACTGTTTGTCAAGTATTTCAGGTTGTAGATGGACATGAGAAACTGAATTTCGTGCAGTGCTTTGGCTTGTTTTGCCATCTCTTCCGATGAAACTTCACGCAACATATCCGATACGGTCATCGTGCCGTTTTCTACTTTTGCCTGTGCCGCTTCGCGAATAAGTTTTTGCAGACGGATTATTTCATCGTCATCTTTCATTGTTTTCCGAAATTTCTCTATTTCTATTTGTTGTTGCGGTATTTGCATATTTAAATTGTGTAGAAAAGTTTCGCGTTGTACATCCACGGCTGTTTTTTGTAAGTCAATGATTTTCTTTTGGTTGCCGTAGGTGTATAGGTTGCCGATATTCCACGATAAGCGAATACCTCCCAAGAAAAACGGACGAAACTTTTGTTCAAACATATTTAATGCCGGAGTTCACATTATTAAAGTCATCAAACAGGAAAAAAGTTTAATTAGAAAAATTGTGATTAATTGAGTCCGATTATTTATATTTTACTGCCCGCAAAATAAATAACTTTGTTCTAAATTCCACAAAAAAATAACAATTTCAACACGGAAATACAAAAAAATCACAAAATATAAAAATAAATATAAAAATAATTGTGGAATACAAAAAAATATCATATCTTTGCGACCGCATCTTTTAAGGATGATATAAAAAGAGACTGGTTCCTAATAATAAAAATCTAATATAATAATAGAAAAATTTCGCTTGTCTTCTTTTTAACTATGAAATAACTTTTTCATTGCCTTATAATTAGATTAAAAAACAGACAATTCATATATTAATTTTAAATATTTATAAAAATGAGAACAATTACATTTTTTATGGCATTAGCATTAGCTCTTCAGCTGACTTATGCACAATATCCGGGTGATTTAGACCCAACATTTGGAGAAAACGGTATAGTTCAAACAGTAATTGCACCAAATCAGTCTTGGGAAGCTGACTTGGTTAAAGATGTATTAGAACTTTCCAATGGTAAAATTCTTGCCTCCGGCTCTGCTCGATTCGACTCACGAAAAAAAGTGGCATACGTAATGTACAACTCAGACGGTTCTATTGATGAAACTTTTGGGGAAAATGGCATTTTGCTTTTAGCTCCGAGTCCCGAACTCGACAATTATGCGTTAGATGCTGTTGAATTGGCTGACGGAAGCATATTATCTTGTTGTTATATTTTTAACCCTTACACTTATATGACATACCCATTCTTGGCAAAAATAAAAGATGGTGCATTAGATACATCTTTTGGCAATAACGGACTTGTCGTTACAAACATCCAATTTGGCTTAGGTGAGAAAATGGTATTACAAGAAGACGACGGAAAAGTGATTATAGCAGGTTATCTTGAAGATAATATCATGGCTGCACGTTTCAATGCCGATGGTTCATTAGATACATCTTTTGGTGAAAACGGTATAAGCAAGATTGTTATACAAGGTTCCGAGAACTTCTCTTTTGCTAAAGATATAACACTGCAATCTGACGGTAAAATATTGCTCGGAGCTTTTTATAGCGAAGCCGGAATTTGGAAATGGGTTATCGTACGTTTAAATGCTGATGGTACTTTAGACTCATCTTTTGCTGATAACGGATTAAGAAAAATGTCTGTAGGTGAAGGTCATGATTTCGTTTTAGGAATCAGAGTTCAAGAAGATGGTAAAATAATAGTAGGAGGACACTCTTGGGATGCCAACCTTCCAACTTTAAGATATAGTTTAGCTGTTGCCCGACTAAACGAAGACGGCTCAAACGACACAAGCTACGGAAACAACGGTGTTTTCAGAAAAGAATTCATAGAGGAAGGATGTAGCTACCTTACAGGATTAGATATTGCAGCCAATGGAAAAGTTTATGCAGCCATGTCGGCAGAAGCAAAAGAATTTAACAAATATGACATTGGTATTGTAAGTCTTAATGAAGATGGTACATTAAACGATGCATTCGGTGGACAAGGTTATATAATAACAGACCTTAACGAAGAAGATCACTCTCAATGTATAGCTATACAAAGAGACGGAAAAATTCTATCAGGTGCTTTTTCATACGGATCAAACGGAACTCCTTTCACCATAGTTAGATACATATCAGATATAACTTCAGATATCAATCCTGCTATTCAAGACAAAACTTCTTTCGTAGTTTATCCTAACCCGGTGAAAGATGTCTTGAACATCGCATTTGAAGAAGACTTCAAAGTTCAGATTTTTGATATGTCAGGTCGTTTAGTTCTAACATCTAACAACAATCGCACAATCAATTTAAATGGAATCGCTGCAGGAAGCTATATAGTTAAATTAACTGCAGGAAGCAAAACATACACAGAACGTTTCGTTAAATTATAATCAATCATAGAATTTACATACTATTGAAGTACCGAAAGATAAGCATAAAGAATGTTGTTAGGGAACACACTGACAAATTGAACTCCAGACCGTAATAGGAGAAGAATATGCTTATCTTCGGCACTTTTTTTATATCACATAACGACTATCAGACTAAACATTTCTTAGAATTATTATCAATACAATAACAAAAGACGTGAAGAAACTATTTTTTTGCAAAGATATATTTTACTCTTAAATTTGAACGTATGTTTTAATCTTATGTTTTAAACAAATGATTAAATTTAATAATGTTTAACGGTTTAATTTCGTACCTTTATATGAGAGTGCAAACAATAACCTTTCCAATTTGGAAGTGGAATAGTTCTCATTCTATAAATTAACTTGGTGTCCAGTTTTTAGAGTGTATTATATATAAACAGCGTACAGGTCAGAGGATATCACTACCTGTACGCTAAAATCACTTTAAAAAAACTACTCTTCAGTTTTAATAATAATGGAATTACTGATTTAGTTTTCCGTTTTTATATCAGAAATTTTATTTAATAATAATCTTACCTACAAACTTTTTTTCTGTAGCGGATTTGATTAGTATTGTGTAAATTCCGGAAGGAATATCTGAAACGTCAATATGACTTTCATTTTTTATAAGTCGGCTTTTTATCAATTTTCCGGTAATATTGTACATCTCAAAATTAACAAATCCGAAATCATCTGCACTTTTTATATAAAGTATATTTGTAGCTGGGTTAGGAAATACTGAAATCTTCCAATTATTTGTTAAAACATTATTTGATGTAGGTAAATTTGGGTGATCCATTTGATAAATTCCTTTTTCATAAGAAGCTGCAAATATTTTATCATCTATAAAGCAAAAATCCATAGGAATGCTTAAGAAAGTAACCACATCCGGTATCACAAGGTAAGGAGGCCAATCATCAGTTCCATGCCAGGTAACTCCTTCGTCAGGAGTATAAAAAACTCCTTTATCGGTTGTACCAACAAAAATATTAGTTCCATCAGATTTAAAACCTCTAATATTATATGATGGCAAATCCGCGTTGTTTGGTATTTCTT
>CAZVWS010000068.1:0-8727 GCA_964631255.1 uncultured Dysgonomonadaceae bacterium
ACTACTTAGCGATAATGATTTTTTCGGTCATTTTTTTGCCGGATTGTAGCGTAATGGTTGCAAAATAAACGCCATTTGCCAATCTGCCGGTATCAATTGTTTGGGACGTTGCATCCCAATTTTGTTTGGCGGCAACATATTTT
The DNA here is from genome assembly GCA_964631255.1 of uncultured Dysgonomonadaceae bacterium. Classification (GTDB taxonomy): domain Bacteria; phylum Bacteroidota; class Bacteroidia; order Bacteroidales; family Dysgonomonadaceae; genus JBGZFC01. The sequence goes on from CAZVWS010000068.1 coordinate 144, forward strand.
CCGGATACATCCATCAAAGTTACATTCGCGATATTTTCGCCTTCGATACGCACAAAATCTTTTGCCGGATTGGGATAGATGCTCACATTGGGCAAATCGGTGTTATCGATAGACGTAGAGTAGTCGATGGAGATATTGTCCACAAACAGATAATAAGAGTAATTGGAGAAATAGTGCACCACAAAATGTTTCACATTGGCAGGCAACATGTACTCCAATAGTTGATACTCTTCGGTAGTAGCATTCACGGTTTCGCCCCAAACGCAGTTGTCCAGATTGAACTCCTCGTCAGTAGAGTAACCCACTCTGAACTGCTCGCTATCTCCATAAATATATTTGCGGTAGTAGAGCGATGCTTTTAGCGGTTTGTCGTTGTCGGGCAAATCGATGGTGGAAGTAACAATGTATTGGTCGTAATATTGCGATTCGTTGTAAGACGAAAAGCAAACGCAACGCTCTCCTTCGTAAGAAAGATCGGCACCCAAATAAGTTGTAACCAAATTGACGAAGGCTTCATCTACAATGTCGGCAGTGTTCAAAATAGTCCAATGATTCCAACTGGTAGCTTCTTCAAAACCGTCGAAAAACGGGATAGCCGTGATGTTGGTTCTGTCGGTAGTCATGTTTTCTACCACTTTGTTGTTGGGATAAACCAACAAATTGGTCAATGCTGCTCCTTTTTTTGTTTCTTGCGACTGTACGCTAACAAATAAAAAAAGAGAAATGGAAAGAAGTAAAAATTTTTTCATAATCATACATTTTTTTAAATTGGTGAAAAATAGAATTTTGTTTGTAATATAACATAGTGGAAACTGTTTCGCTTTTGTAATCAGCAAAAACACGTTTCGCATTATTTCTGTCTCATCCTAAACGCTACTCGGCATACATGCCCTCTATCAAATCGGCATAATGTTCCAAAATCACTTTCCGACGCAGTTTGAGCGTGTTGGTCAGCTCGCCTGTCTCCATACTAAATGGCTCGGGTAGCAACACAAATCGTTTTATCTTCTCGTAATTGGTAAATTGCGATTGCAACAGCTCCACCCGCCCAAAAATAAAATTGTGGATAACATCAGATTTTATCAAATCTTGGTTCGAGGTAAAATCAATTCCATGCTCATCGGCATACACTTGCAGCGCTTCAAAATTGGGTACGATAAGTGCGCTCACAAACTTGCGCTCGTCGCCAATCACTGCTACTTGTTCAATATATTTGTCCGCACTGATGCACGTTTCTATCATTTGCGGAGCAATATATTTTCCGTTGGAAGTTTTGTACAAATCCTTGATACGATCGGTAATGATGATTTCATTTTTTTCGGTAACGGCACCGGCATCGCCCGTTCTAAAATAGCCATCTTCGGTAAATGCTGCCTTGTTTGCCTCGGGTTTGTTGTAATAGCCGGACATAACCGTTTTCCCTTTCACCAAAATCTCGTTGTCGTCTCCAATTTTCACATCCAGCGTGGGCATGACGGTGCCAACCGTGCCAATGGTGTAGCCTCGACGCAAAAAGCAACTCACCGTTGCCGTGGTTTCGGTAAGTCCGTAACCGTAAATGATGCGCACATCGATAGATTGCATAAACTCGTTTACCGTGTCAGACAGCGGTGCGCCTGCCACCGGGAAGAAATTGCCGCGTTCTATCCCCACCGCTTTTTTGATAAGTGCGTAAATGGTGTATCGATAAAACAAGAATTTCATTTTTAGAGCCATGGAGGGTTTTTTAGCCTGATTGACAAGTTCTATTTTGTACAAACGTCCGGTTTTTACAGAATCTGTAAACAGCCATTTCAGGATGCCGGTGTAGGAATCGGTTCTTTCTCTGATTCCGGTATATACTTTTTCCCAAAATCGAGGTACATTGCTCATCACCGTCGGGCGGATTTGCTTGAGCGTGTTCTGTATCGCGCTCGGGTCGCGGTTGATTGCCACAGTCATTCCCCGATGCAAACAGTAATAGGTCCACGCTTTTTCAAAAATATGCGTGAGTGGCAAGAAGCACATCGACAAATCTTTGTCCGAAACGGTGGTCAGCCGCATATCGTGTATCTCCATGGCATGCAAAAAGTTGGCATGTGTCAGCATCACGCCTTTGGGTTCTCCCGTTGTGCCCGAAGTGTAGATGATGGTTGCCAAATCGGTCTCTTTGAGTTGTCGTCGTCGGGCATTTACCAAAGCGAGCGATTGGGAGTTGTCGCCGGTAGTGATGAAATCGTCAAAAAATACCGAAGTCTTGTCGTCGGCATGCAGCACCACATCTCGGCTAAATATAATCAATCGTTTCAGCGTTTGGCTTTCCGTTTGCACCTTGTAGGCATTGTTATACTGAAACTGTTCGCCCACGAAAACCACCGCAATTTTAGCATCTTCCACAATATAACTTACTTGCGAAGGCGACGAGGTAGCATACATGGGCACCATCACGGCTTTGTTGGCATAAGCAGCAAAATCGGTAATGAGATATTTTGCCAAATTCTGAGAATACACACCAATATTGTCGTTTGGCTGCACACCCATTTCTGCCATTGCTTGCGCGGTTTTCATTATTTTATCGGCAAATTCTGTCCACGACATATCGCTCCAAGTACCGGGGAAATACTGGTATTTGAGAACCGTTTTAGACCGATAACGCAGCGCTTGCTGATGCACTAATTCTCCTAAGTGATATTTCATTTTTATCTGTTTTTTGGGGTGAATGCAAATTGACGCATCCAAAGATACTTTTTTATTTATTTACATCAAACCTAAAACAATATTTATTTTTCAAGAAAAAATGGATTATTTCACATTACCGTTCCGAAAATTTCACTTAACAATCTATAAATGCGCTCTTTAATTAACGACACTTAACGCCAAATTGCATTGCACAATAAAACAATGCAACTATCTTTGCGTCGCAATGAAAAGGTATGTTTTGATATTCGCCACCACCATAGCGGCTCTTTTGCCATCATTGGCACAAGGGCAGCAAGAGGTGCAGTATGCAACAAACATTACACCCGAATTGGAGCAACAAACCTCCACCATCTATCTCATGCCGCATGTTTATCCGGCGGTTGTGTTGGGCAACGACACGGTTGCTTGCATGTGGCTACACGAGTTTATCAAATACTCCAACATCCGTTTCAGTTCTAATAAAGAGAAAAAAGCCTACAACAAACTGATTCGCGATGTACGTAAAACCCTACCCTACGCCAAAGAGATATCCAATATCATAGTAGAAACATACGAATACATGGAAACTCTACCCAACGAAAAAGCAAAACAGGAACACCTGAACAAAATGGAACGCCATCTGAAAGATGTATATACGCCAAAAATGAAGAAACTAACTCGTTCGCAAGGGCAACTGCTCATCAAATTGGTGGATCGCGAAACCAACTCCTCCTCCTACCATATCGTGGACGCTTTTATGGGCAGCGGCAAAGCCATTTTCTACAACACATTTGCCAGTCTATTTGGCAACAGCCTGAAAAAGAGATACAACCCGTATGGCGACGACCGTCTTACCGAGCGGGTGTGCGTGTTAGTAGAACAAGGTGCTATCTGATACATTATACACGCCATCCTACCCATTTTTTAGCCAACATGCTACCCATACCCAAATAGAAACCGCACCCGCTATTTGTTAACTCTTTTATTTAATTAGTTTTTTTTTGCAAATACAAATATTAATTTATAACTTCGCCACCGGGTATAAATGATGGATGGATTGTGTTTTACAGCTCAATAGCACCTCCATAGCAATACCGGATTGAGATGATTGAATATTTTTTATTACAAGATATTAATTAAAAAAACTATCATAATGAAAAACGTAAACTTTTTAAAAACAGCCTTCGTATTGGTGCTGCTGATAACTGTTACTACCCTTTCTGCGAAAAATGATACTTTTTCAGAAAAAAACAGGAAAAACATTACCCAAAAATCGAACATCATCCTTTATGAAGATTTTGAAAATGGCTCTATCCCTGACGGTTGGACAACAATAGATGCAGATGGAGATGGTCTTGGATGGGGCAATGCCAATGCATATGAGGGACACAACAGCCAACATTGTACTTATTCTGCATCATATATAGGCTATACCGGTGTACTAACCCCCGACAACTACCTGATAACTCCTTTGGTAGAAGGCGCAAAAAGTGTGAATTATTGGGTATGTGCACAAGATTCAACTTGGTCAGCAGAACACTACGCGGTTATGGCATCTACTACCGGAACTGCGGCTGAGGACTTTGTTTTGGTGTTTGAAGAGACCATGACAGGCAAAGGTCCCGGCGCTTGGTACAAGAGAACCGTGGATTTGCCCGAAGGTACCAGATACATTGCTTGGCGCCATTACAACTGCACCGATATGTTTGTATTGAAGCTGGACGACATCACCGTTTACAACAAACCGGCAGAACCGAACATCATCCTTTATGAAGATTTTGAAAATGGAATTAATGAAAACGGTTCAATCATTTTTGAAGGATGGAGTTTAATTGATGCAGATGGAGATGGATTTAATTGGGGTAACCCTCAGAGTTCGTATGAGGTGTTCGAAGGTTATAATAGCACGCACTGTGCTTTTTCCGGTTCATATATTGGATATCACGGTGTACTAACCCCCGACAACTACTTGATAACTCCTTTGGTAGAAGGTGCAAAAAGTGTGAATTACTGGGTATGTGCGCAAGATGCCGTTTATGCGGCAGATCATTACGCCGTTATGGCATCTACTACCGGAACTGCGACAGAAGACTTTGTTTTGGTGTTTGAAGAGACCATGACAGGCAAAGATCCCGGTGCTTGGTATAAGAGAACCCTGAATTTGCCCGAAGGCACCAAATACATTGCTTGGCGCCATTACAACTGCACCGATATGTATTTCTTGAAACTGGACGACATCACCGTTTACAACAAACCGGCAGAACCGGACATCATCCTACACGAAGATTTTGAGAAAGAACTCATACCCAATGGTTGGACAACAATAGATGCTGATGGAGACAATTTTGGATGGGGCGACTTTAACTATTATTATGGAGAATACTTAGGATACAACAGCCAGTATTGTACCTATTCCGCATCCTATTTAGGCAATGTCGGTGGATTAACTCCCGATAACTACCTGATTTCCCCTTTGGTAAGAGGTGCAGAAAGCGTGAATTATTGGGTATGTGCGCAAGATGAAGCTTGGGCGGCAGAACACTACGCGGTTATGGCATCTACTACAGGAACTGCGGCTGAGGACTTTGTTACTGTGTTTGAAGAGACCATGACAGCAAAAGGTCCCGGTGCTTGGTACGAGAGAACCGTATTTTTGCCCGAAGGCACCAGATACATTGCTTGGCGCCATTACAACTGCACCGATATGTATTTCTTGAAACTGGACGAGGTAACGGTTTATGGAACGCCTCTACCGGTAATGGAACCGGTTACCGATTTCACCGCAACTCGTGTAAAAAATAATATTGGAAGCCTGAAATGGAACTATCCAAACGGCTATCAAACAAACAACAAAGGAGTACAATTGACCGGGTATAAAATTTACGCTGATAACACGTTGCTTGCCGAGCTAAACGATATGCATATCTTGCAATATACCGACAGCACCTATTTCGCGAGAGGCACAATGCCGGTAGAATACTGCATTACTGCCGTTTACGACGAATTGGATGAATCTGAGGCGGTATGCAAAACCCTGCAATTTGCCACCACGTCTATCGATAATTTGCAATGGGGACACACGTTGAAAATTTATCCCAATCCTGCTACCAACTATATCCGCGTAGAAGGCCTGCCGGATGGCAAATCAACCATAGAGTTGTACAATACCATCGGCATACGTGTTCAGCAAAAACAGGTAAATACAACAGATACCGAGATAGATGTTTCCTCATTGAGCAAAGGTATCTATCTATTGAAAATAATGAGCGCGGGCAGAACAAAAACAGAGAAAATAGAAATCAAATAACTTTCCCGAAATTTTCTCATTGACGAGTGCCTTCCATCCGGACAAACTCAAAATATTTTCTTAGCATCAAGTGCAACCAATTTATCTCACATTGGTTGCACTTGTTTTTTGTCATACAGTCAGCCAATAGCTAAAAGCCCGTCTTTGTAACGAAAATTTAAAAAAAAACACGTATCTTTGCAACAATTTTCAAAACAGGTATGAAACAAAATTTTCTCAAAGATTTTCAGCCCGCACTTTTTGAGTCTTTAAGAACCTACAACAAACAAAAACTGGTTGCCGATATCATGTCGGGGCTCATCGTGGGCATTGTTGCCTTACCTTTGGCTATCGCCTTTGGTATCTCTTCGGGTGTTACGCCCGAAAAAGGGCTCATCACGGCCATTATTGCCGGTTTTCTTATCTCTTTTTTGGGTGGCAGTTCGGTACAAATTGGCGGTCCCACGGGAGCGTTCATCGTTATCGTTTATGGCATTGTCGAAAAATTTGGCGTGCAAGGTCTCGCCATCGCCACGGTAATGGCGGGCGTGATGTTGCTTGCCATGGGTTTCATGAAGCTGGGCTCGGTCATCAAATTCATCCCTTTTCCCATTATCGTGGGTTTTACCAGCGGTATCGCACTCACTATCTTCTCCACCCAGATAAAAGATCTTTTCGGGTTGCAAATAGACCATGTACCGTCTAACTTCTTAGAAAAATGGGGCATCTATTTTCAGAATTTCCACACCATCCATTTGTGGCCAACCCTTATTGGTATAGTTAGTGTTTTGATTATTTTCCTTACTCCGCGCATCTCAAAAAAAATACCCGGCTCGCTCATTGCCATCATCGTGATGACGGTTTTGGCATATTTCATGCGCCATTTTTGGGGAATTGAAGGCATCGAAACCATTGGCGACAGATACGAAATAAATGCCAAATTGCCCGCGGCAATGCCTATCGGGTTCAGTATCGATAGTATTCGACAACTGTTTCCATCGGCATTTACCATTGCCATGTTGGGCGCGATAGAATCGTTGCTTTCGGCAACCGTAGCCGATGGTGTAACCGGACACCGACACAACTCCAACATGGAACTGGTAGCGCAGGGAGCGGCAAACATAATTACCCCGTTTTTTGGCGGAATTCCCGCCACAGGAGCCATAGCTCGCACCATGACCAATATCAACAATGGCGGACGCACGCCCGTTGCCGGCATCATTCACGCCATTGTTCTGCTGCTTATTTTGCTGTTTTTGGGCAATTTGACACACCACATCCCCATGGCATGCCTGGCAGGCGTTCTGGTGGTTGTCTCCTACAACATGAGCGAGTGGCGTTCGTTTTTATCGCTGAGCAAACAGTCGCGTTCTACACTCGCCATTCTATTGGTTACCTTCTTATTAACCGTCATATTCGACCTCACTATCGCCATAGAAGTGGGTTTGTTACTTTCTGTTTTTGCATTCATGAAACGCATCAACGAAAGCTCCAGCATATCACGCAAATTGGGCAAACTGGATATTTCGAAAGAGATTGAGTCACACTCCGGAAATCTAAAAGAGGAAATTCTGCATATTCCCAAAGGGGTAGATGTGTATGAAATTGACGGGCCGTTCTTCTTCGGTATCGCCAACAAGTTTGATGAACTGATGCGCGAAATTGGCGAGAAACCGGTTGTACGTATCATTCGCATGCGAAAAGTGCCATTTATTGACTCTACCGGTTTAAATAACTTAGAAAATTTGTGCAAAAGCTCGCAAAAAGAAAAAATACAAATCATTTTGTCGGGTGTCAATCATCCGGTTTATGAAAGTCTGCACAAATCGAAAGTTCCCATTTTGGTGGGCGAAGACAATATTTGCGAAAACATACACCTCGCTATGGATAGAGCAAACGAGTTGATAGAAATTCATAACCAAAACAGCGCGACAAAAAAATAGCAGTTACTTCCAAAGCAACTGCTATTTATTGTAACGCTAAGGTATTATTGAAATAAATAAGGTTCTTTCTATTTTTTAAAACCTTATCCTCTCGTTTTCTGAACCTTAGTACCTATTCACACGCCAACAGCTAACTGCTAAAAGCTAAAAGCCAACAGCTACTGTATGGTAACGAAAAGTTGCAGAAAACTGGAAACGAAAATTTTCTTTTTCTTTTTTGAAATCCGATTAAACCGTTTGCCAAAACAGATGTCAAAGGCAATGATTGAGAATATGAATTTCGAATATTAATCAGTTAAAAAAATATTAATTAATACTAATCCACTTGTTACATTTAAAATAAATAGTACGTTTGTACGATTTTATTGATTAAATGAAAAATTGAAATCAGCTTATGAAACGTGTAATTTTTTTATCATTAATTATTTTTGCCTCTTTACAGAGCGCATTCGCACAATTGCCTGAAAGGCACTTAAAAACAATAGAGGGAGCGGACTTTAACACCGCTGAAATCTCCCAGATGGGTAAACCGGTTATAATCAGCTTTTTCGCTACTTGGTGCAAACCATGTTTAAGAGAGCTTAAAGCAATTCACGAAATTTATCCCGATTGGCAAGACGAAACAGGCGTAGAAGTGATTGTTGTTTCTATTGACGATGCACAAAACAGCGCCAAAGTAAAAACCATGGTTGACGGA
>CAZVWS010000069.1:0-8716 GCA_964631255.1 uncultured Dysgonomonadaceae bacterium
AAAAACAAGTTTCAGATGCAATTAACACTCAACATAAAGGGGTTGTCTATTTTTTCACACATCAGATTTCAAAAAAAGCTACAACCCTTATAATACAAAACAAAGTTACAATTATTTTCACACAAAACCTATTTTACAGCATTATTTTTCTATAACATTAAAAAACTTTCTTTTAAACTAAAAATAAAATCAGCAAAATCATTTTAAACATTAGATATATATTTATATTTCAACACTCTAAATCAATAAAAAAATTATCTTATTTGGGAATAAAATACTTTTCTTTGAATAATAAATAGTGTGAATGGTGTTGCATTTTTCCCCATTTTTAAAAATGAAAGACTGCGTCTTTTATTGGCAAAGTAGATAAATTGAAAGTAAAAAGTAAATAATTATTGCAATTTAAAAAAAATCAGTTCAAATCAGACGCTTTGCAACGATTAGGAAATAGTTTTTCATAAACATGAAAGGAGCTGATTTATCTATAAATCAACTCCTTAATATGACATTGTAAATAATTTATTATTTTTCGATAACAATTTTCTCTACAGCGCGTCTGTTATCGTTTGTAGTAATTACCAAATAGTAGATACCACCACTTAGTGCAGATACGTTTATTTGGCTATCCGCCATGCCTTCTTTTACCATTTGACCAAGCGAGTTATATATTGCTACTTTTTGGATGTTTTCACCTTGTACATGCAAAATATCGGTTGCCGGATTGGGATAAACGCTTAGGTTTAACTCCGCATGATTGATAATACCGGTTTCTTCTCCACTTTTATAAACCATAATTGCAGCAACATTTCCATTAGCAGACTCTGTGTAACCTCCAATATATGCCAAATCTTTATTGACAACACCTACTGATTGTACATTGAATGTGCCGAAATCGATTGTTTGCCATGTAGCACCACCGTCGATGGTTCTCAACAGATTGTTTACCGTGTAAATTTTGGCAGCAGCAAAGCCTTCGTCATTATTGACGAACTCCACATCCCAAAATGTAATATTTGATTCAGTATTCAGAATTTCCCAAGTTGCTCCGGCATCGGTAGTTTTTATCATTTTGCCGTAGGCACCGGCTCCATAGCCCACGTTTGCCGATGGAAATGATGCGCTGTTCATCGATTGGCTATCATTTACAGGAGTAATCACTTGCCATGAGTCGCCGGCATCGGTTGTTTTCAAAATGGCACCGCCATCGCCAATCGTCAAGCCTGCACCAAAAATATAACCGGTGTTAACATCGGTAAAAAGTATGGCCGATGGGTATAACATGGAGTATGCCCCGTCGATCGTGCTCAATGACATGGTTTCCCAATTTAAACCACCATCTACTGTGCGGTGAACGATACCGTAATCTTGAACGGCATATCCGTCGGTTTTCGTAGTAAAACAAACGTCTAACAAAGAGTTTCCGGTAAAAGAAGCGGTAGTAGTCCAAGTTTCGCCGCCGTCATTTGAATATTTTACAGAGCCTCCTCTTTGTCCTAAGTAGATATTATTGGCATCCAAAATGTGTACACTGGTTACATACTCATCATCTACCGATGTGTCTTCAGTAAGCGCAGTCCAAGTTTTTCCGGCATCTTCGGTTTTCAATACAACACCAAAACTGGCAACAGCGTATCCAACGTTTTCATTTGCAAACTCGATGGAGCGAATGTATCCGCTTGCCGAGGGGATTGTAACGGGTTCAATTGTTTGTGCAGACACGTTATATGCGAATGTCGAAAGAAACAAACAACAAAATAGGTGAAAGATAATTTTTTTCATATCCATAATTATTTAAATTAAAAAAAGTGTTTATAACCTGATGTGTTTAAGTCCTTGCGAAATGCAATATATCAGATTTCAAAATGTGAAAAGGATAGATTTTTCTGTTTTGCTTTTCTTCACTTATGCTTCTGAGATAAATATTGCAATCACTAATCGCAAAATTATATCAAAAAGCAAGATTTGCACCAAAAAAAGGGTTCTATTTAGTTTGAATGGCGGATTTCAAACTATTTATGTACTGCTGTGGCGTGCTGTTCTCCATTTTTTTGAACGCACTATAGAAGGAGGACTTAGAATTGAAGCCGGATTCAAAAGCAATAGCTTCTAAGGTCATATTTTTGTATTTTTCGTCGTTGATTATTTCTTTGAAATAATTTATTCGGAAAGAGTTTATATAGTGGTAAAAATTATCATTGTAACATTGGTTTATAATTTTAGAGAGTTCTTTGTCTCGTATTTGGAGTTTATCGGACAGGGTTTTAAGAGATAGGTTATTATCCAAATAGAGTTGTTGTTTTTCAATCGTGCCGGTTATTTCTTTATATGGAGCGCTTAAATCGATAAATGGCACAAGAACCTCCTCCATGTTCTCTTTTTGAATATAATTTCCCGATTCTTGATAAATATCCAACACATTTTCGTTGTCGTACGAATCAAAAATAGGTGCTTGTCTCAATCCGGAAAAACCAATCCATAAAATATTGGTCAGGGTGATGAAAGATGATATCCAAGTCATTTCGTCCACAAAAAAACTATCAACTTCATAGACGATAAGCAATTTTCTCAGGAAACAGAAACTGATGAAGATGATATTGAAAATCATCAATGTTTTGAACCAGTTGAGCTGTTTATTCTCAATGGAGGAAAAAATCTTTTGGATATTCCTATTGTGCTCTATCGTTTCTTTTAGTATCAGAAAATAGATAAACAAATTGTATGGGTAGGAGAGAATTTCTAATGCCAGGATGGCGGTTGTATCATCTGACAAATGGAATATTTTGATAATAAAATACGACACAATATCTACCACGATTGGGATAAACAGCCACAGATACTTTTTATATTTGATACTCAGAGTATTGGTCAGACTAAAAGAGTAGTACAATAGAATTAATGACCAGAAGAAAGGCGATAGAAGTGCATACAAGACACGCACGTAGATGTTGTCGGGGAAATGTATTTTTAGAAAATACGCTAAAACGTTGATAGACACGAACAACAAATAGGTGCTAAAAAGTATATTGGCTTTGCGGTTTCCTTCTTTTAGAAATAGAAAATGAATCCCCAAAAAGGCTCCAACTACTATTACTATAATATTGGCAATATTTTCAAAGTTAAATATGACAGTCATCCTCCCCTATTATTAATATCACTTTTTGTTCTCTTATATCAAAAAATAAATTGACAAAATACTTTCGCAAAGATATATTCTTTCCCGAAATAACCAGATATCCGATTTCTTAATTCATCTAAAGTAAACGTGAAAAAACAAAAGAGCAAAAAAAGGGCTGACTCATTTCTGAACCCGCCCTTTATCTGAATTATATGAATAATTTATTATTTTGCAATAACAATTTTTTCTACTGAGCGTCTGAAGTCGTTAGTCATGATAACCAAATAATAGATTCCACCGTTCAACGAAGAAACATTGATTTGGTTATTTTCCATTCCTACTTTCACTGCTTGACCAAGCGAGTTGTACATCACAACATTTTTGATGTTTTCGCCTTGTACATTCAAGATATCAGTAACAGGATTTGGATAAACTCTAAGACCTACAACACCTTCCATATCATTGATACTTAATGCATTGCCACAAACATTTACAAACGTACCAATAACACCTGAGCTGATTGCTTCACCTTTTTTGTGTTCGAAAAGAACCTCGCCTGCTTCATTGGTAACTGTAAAGCTGATTTCTGCGTCGTAAGAACCTTTTTTCCAAGTTAAAGTAACTTCTGTGCCAGAGGCAACAGTTAAGGTTTCTACCACTTGTTGGCCTTGGCTTGGACCAGTCATTGTAACAGAGGCTGCATCGTTGTTGAACGACACGGTCAATGTTGCACCATTCCATCCGTCGCCGTAAGAATCATTCAATGTAAAGGTTAAGTTACACTCGTTTGCCAAAGTAAATTGTGCGGTAGAAGTGTAAGCTCCATTGTCGCCCGAAACGGTTGCAGTGAAAGGAATTGCTTGAGTTAAAGAAACATCTCCAAAAGCAACTTTAAATTTAACCGGTTTGGTTTCTCCCGGAGCAATTGTTCCAAGAGCATTATCCACGTTTGTGACAGTAACGTTAGCTATTTCTGTTGCCAATGCTACAGTTGCATTAGCAAGTTGGAAACCACCATTATTGGTAAAGTTCACGGTTATTTCTTGTTCTGAGTTTGCAGTGAAAGCACCACTCCAAGCATAATCAACATAATCGATAACCGGTTTTTTAGCTATCAAAAAGAATTCACCTTCCCAATTAGTTTTTCCACCATCAGAAGCAACATATTTGAAAGTGATTTTTTCGTCATTTTCCACGTTGTTGTTTACTGTGATGTTCAAACCTGTAGCTGTTTGTATTTGGTCTGGAGCAATTTGGTTTACAGTTGCAGTAGCTGTACCGATAGTTACTTTGGGATTTTCGCTGCTGATAGTTACAGTTACGTTTCCGGATGTAGCTTGTGCACCGATATTTTTAAGTTTCAGAGACAAACCGGTAGTTTCGCCATAACTCAAAATTCCGTCGCCGGCAAGTTCTACTCCACCTTCAGAATCTACTATTACATATGCACCATCTACAGAAGCTGCTTCTACATCAGCGATATATGGTTTACGTTGTGGAGCAGTTACTACAATACGTACGCTTCCACCCGATGTGATTGGTTCAACCAATTCAACATCAACAGAACCTGTAGCACCTACTTGTGCAGTTCCGTGCAATACATTGCCTTTAGAGATAGCAACATAAGAACCGGGAAGAGCACTAACTGTAAATGTTGGTTGTCCGATTGGGAATGCTGCAGCGTGTTCTACCACGTTGTCTTCAGGAACAGTATAGAAAGGCATAACCGAACCATCACCCAACACGTGATATGCTTGCCAATAGTATAGTGGCGAAGAGTGTGTTTGATAACCACCGCTATGCGCATGTGTTACTGCCAAGTTTCCAGCAAATAGAGTCGAACTTACTGTGTGATAAGCATCTTCAGTAAACATAGCATCGTATAGGCCCATAGAAGAGTTGTCTAATGTAGGTACTGTACCACCATGTACGTTGGTTGCTCCAACTCCAAAATAGTAGTCTTCGTTCCAATAGGTATTAGGACAAGAACCGATGTATGCAAAAGCACCTTTTTTGTCACCTCTAATCATGGCTTCACCAAATGACGGGCTTGAGTGTCCGAAGTTTGCTGCCAAACAGCAGTTACCCATTGCAAGGAAGTATTTGTCTTGGTTGGTCAACGTGTTCACGTTGCTGGTAGTAAACATTGGGTCTGCCCACATAGTGTTGTCACCATGTGCAGTGTAGTTAGCAAAACCAACACCTGTGCTTAAGTGAGAATAACATCCGGAGTAAGGTGCTGATAAATAGGTATGTACATTATCAAAACCATGTGCTTCGTTAAAATAATATTGTTTTGCATACTTAATTGTAGGTTGTCCGATTCTTGGATTCCAATAACCATCGGCACCTGCAATAAGCAATACATTGTTCAAATAGCTAGGATCAGCCATAGTGAATTTTTCGTACACCAATGTTTTTTCAATGATGTTTGCCAATTGTTGAGTAGTTTCGGCAGACATACGGCTATAGAACATATCCGGGAAATAGTCACCATCGGCAGAACCGTAATACAAGTCGGTTACTTTTTGCGATGAGTTTCCAACAGTGTTAGCCACTTGACCCACGTCACCAACGATAACTACGAATGTAGGAGCTGTTCCGTTTTCAATACCGGCATTGTATTTGCCATGAACGAAATCTCTGATTTGTGCGTAAGTTGTACCAATCTGGTCAGTATAGTTTACATCTAAGTAGAAACCTTTTTCAGTTTTCCATTGCAACCAAGGTTGAAGCGTTTCTTCAAACATTCTGTTGGCAATTACAAGCATTCTAACAGGTGTGTTATACAAATCGGGGTGATCGGTATACACGTCTTTGTTGAAGAAGTTATTGTAGAAAGGAGCGAAATAAGGATTGGTTGTTTGAGCATAGAGACGTTCTGTTTTGGCTCTATCTGCATTTTGAAATTCTACTGCAACTTCTACATTGTTACGAACTTTAATTGTGTTTGTACTTGCATCATACACTACCGGATTGATAGTTATTGTACCAATGCGTGCAGCACGCATATTTCCCAACACCTCAACTTGTGCTATTGGACGTTCGGAATATCCTTTTTGTGTATATGCTCTTTCATTGTAAATAAATTTCACGTCTTCGGGGCGCATGTCTTTGCGTACCGATGGTTGTTGAGGATAAATGGTTTGAATGTCAAAATCTTCGAGTGAATACACTGTTTCGGTGTAGTTTACTACTTTTACCACTGGAGTTGCTCCTTGTGGGATAGAGATAAGTTGACGAGCAACCGGTAGAGATGGCTCACCGTAAGCACCCGCGGGGAATGTACCGTCGATGCTAATTTCTGAGAATGTACCTTTTTCGGTTATTAGTTGACTGCTTTCAATTTTATCAAAAGCAAACACTGCGTTAAAACCGTAGAATGAATCTTTAGTTACTTCGGCTTTTGATGCGCCTGAACGTAAAGTAATTGTACCGTTTTGTGCAAATGTACTAAAACCAAATACCATTAAGGTCAAAAATAATAGAACTTTTTTCATTTGATTTGTTTTTGATTTATAAATAAAAAATATTACGTCGCAAAATTAATAAAATAATCACACATACAACCCTTTTATCGGTTTTTAACTATAAAGTAGGTTGAAATAAATTGGCAGAAAGTGTAAAAGTTATGATTCAATTTCCAATAAAAAACAGTTGTTATCCGGTTGAATCATAACATACAAATATATTCTCGGAATTTTTTATTTCTATTTTTCACCTCTATATCTTTGGTGTGAAATATGTTTTCATTTGGCATGTAGGTGGCAGAAAAGTTGTTAAAAACAGGATGGATATCAATTTTATTCAAAATCGATATCGTTTTCACCCACTATTGCATAAGCCACATAATTGGACTGTTCCTGCGCGGGCGTGAGGGGGAGGTAACCGGTAATAATTCTGTTATTTTCTATTTGCAAAAGATATTTTTCACGCATTTCGATATCCTTGGCAAACGCATCGCCCTTATTTTTAAAAAAATCGACTACAAAAATTCCCGACGAGCCACGCGAAACAAATCGGTCGTAAAAAATGTGCGCCACCATGCCCATGTTCATCCGCATATTTATCTCTACGCAAGGTTGCAGGCTGCATCCGTGTGCGGTATGGCAAATCATCATATCTACACCGATAAAGCCTTGGTAATTGGGGAAATAACGGGGAAGTGCTTCCTGATAAAACTTCTTCAGCCAAACCAGTTTTTCGAAACTTATATAATCAGAAAGTCGCTTCTCGATGTTTTCGTCCGAAAGAAGATAATTACCGGTATACGCACCCGATGCAAAGGTTTTGAAAAGAGAATAACCGGCAAATCGGGTGCTGTTTCCCTGCAAATAAAACTCCATGGCAAAGTCAACTATTTTATCCAAAACGGGTTCTACCACAACACCTCCCTGCAACCGGACAACTCGTTTGCACCAATCGATTTGTTTTTCGGTAATCGTACCCAAAACCCACATCAAACCTTTTCCGCTACCGGAATTGGGCATTTTCAACACGCTGTTTCCCGACCTTGCGGCAAGATGTGCCAGCACCTCCTCGTGGTTGGCGTATAGTGCCGATTCGCCACAAAAATCGGCATCCAGTAACTTGAGTTCGTGAAGCATTTTCACTGCGTTTTGCCTGCCCGAATATTGTCGCAACAGTTCCAAATCTGTTGCCGTAGGCAAAATTTCGGCTCTCACACCCGCGTCGGATAGTTTTTTCTTCAGTGCCGGATTCCATCCCCAGGGAACTATTTTGGAAGGAGTATGTAGTCCTATTTCGGAGAAAGGAATTAACGAGACCGACAAAGAAAATTGTTTTTTCATCGCATCAAAAAACGGGTGATTCTCTGCATTTTGTGCAACTATTGTAGAACCCGTGGGTGCGTACCACATTGGCAATAACGACAAGTCCTCGGCTATTTTCAAAGCGGAAGCCGGCGGCGTGTAGTTGGCACTAAAGTTTGCCAATGCCAAATCGTTGTCGGGATTGAAGTAATACATCGTGCAAAATTACAAAAATTAGGTTCAGAGCGATGCTCAACGGTGTTATTTTTCATAAAAGATTGAGGATTTCAGATTTGGGATAGGTACATAATTTCCGGAAGCGTAAGCATGTAGCCACCACATGCAAAGATGGATATTATTTGTTGTTACAGGAAAAAATATTAATTTTGCAACCACAATTCAATAAGGCTCGGTAGTTCAACGGATAGAATAGAAGTTTCCTAAACTTTAGATCCGGGTTCGATTCCCGGCTGGGCTACTTGGATGGAATCTGTACAGGTAATCTTTGTTAGAACACGGATAACACGGGTGATACGGATTTTGTCGAAATATTTTAAAAATTTATCTTTTCTACTTCCCGAAACAAACATCCCTAAATTTTTCAAAAAGTGATTATTTGATATACAGATGGGTAAATTTATTTTTCATTGCTATCCTCGTTTCAAATACTCCACCACTAATTTTGCGGTTTCATACGTCAATCCGAATTCGGGATCGGTTTGCACGAACACTTGATCGGGAAGCATTTCATATTCGTCGTCAATTATGCAGTAATTATCCACCTTGTTTGCATTGAGCCACGATTGAATTTCTTTGCCACGTTCAAATT
>CAZVWS010000070.1:0-8486 GCA_964631255.1 uncultured Dysgonomonadaceae bacterium
TATCCCGATATCATCGAGTCGCTATCCATCACCGGCACGGTTATCAAAAGCCACCACAACGTGGGCGGATTGCCCGAAAAAATGAATCTGAAGTTGTGCGAACCGCTCAAATTGCTTTTCAAAGACGAAGTGCGAAAAATTGGCTTGGAATTGGGTATGAAGCCGCACCTCATTCATCGCCATCCGTTTCCCGGACCCGGTTTAGGAATCCGAATTCTGGGCGATATTACACCCGAAAAAGTGCGCATAGCACAAGATGCCGACGATATTTTTATCTCCAATCTCCGGGCTTATGAACTTTACGACAAAGTGTGGCAGGCGGGTGCTATTTTGTTACCCGTGCAATCGGTGGGTGTGATGGGCGACGAACGCACGTACGAAAATACCATCGCCTTGCGTGCCGTAACCTCAACCGACGCAATGACTGCCGATTGGGCGCATCTGCCCTACGAGTTTTTGGCAAAAGTATCCAACGAAATCATCAACAAAGTGAAAGGTGTGAACCGTGTGGTGTACGATATTTCGTCGAAACCGCCGGCAACCATCGAGTGGGAGTAACAGGAATAATTCCTGAAAAATACCAATCAAAATATTCTTATTCAGAATTTTAACTTAATAAAAAACACAGCCTACAAATCACTTGCGGGCTGTGTTCGGTTTTTATAACTAAACTTGTAGAGTAATGAAAATGTGTTTTTTTATTCTGTAAACATATTATCTCTTCTGTAGAGAATAATATATTGGTTTTGTGATAAATCTCCTTTTTCTTCTTTTCTTTCTTTTTCTCTTTCTACATTTTGTGCAACTTGTTCATCCTTGTGCGGATTGGTTGAAAACAACTTCGCTTTTATCTCTCCACTTTTACTTTCATCTATGTTAGCATAAAAGCTATTGTTGTTTCTATTCTCTTTGACTTGCAATGTTAACAAATAGTTTAAATCGTCGATGGAGTTTTTTAACACAATATTCTCTTTTTGTTGTTCGAAATCAGCTAAAATTGCGTTTTCCCAAATGCTGGAAACTGCCATTTTTGCTCGTTTCACGGTGCTGCTTCGCAGTACAATATTTTGTGCAATTCCCGAAAAACCACCCATGGATTCTTGGCAAAATTCGCCAACAAAGTTGTCTATCGATACCAATATTTCTTCTTTATTGCGATACGCCTCTTCCACATGGTGCTCGTTTCCGCCGTAGTGTGCAACCAACATTTTCACGGCAGAACCCGATAAATTGGTTAAAACCATATCGGTCAATCTCTCCGAGTCCGGAAATTTCACTATCCGCCTAAGCCATTTGGGCAAGTGCGACGACAATGTGCCGTGGTATTCATCAATGAGCGAAGCAACCATTTCGTCAAATCCAATCTCAATCATTTTTTCGGCATGCGCCTGAAAACTGTTTGCCGCCGGTAGCGGATAATTTATTTCTTCTATTCGCAATGTATTTATATTCAGTTGGTTGTTGGCGAAATCGATTATCCGGTAAGGCGATGGATAGGTTACAATGGAACCGGTTTCGATATCATATAAGAAATTGCCTTTCCGGTCTTCGGCTTTAGAAATATCCGAGGCGTGAAAATGTCCGGTAAATACCACATTTATGCCACTTTCCATAAACGATTGTTGCACCCATTCAAAATTATCAACCAGATAGGGTGCTGCGAAAAACGATTGATAATCGAAATGTTCAACTACACCGTGGTGCATCATTGCTACAACTTGCTTGTCAAGCGATTTGGCGGTTTGTGCTTCATTTTGAATCCAACGCATGGTTTCAGGTTTTATCGCCCCGTTTGTAACGCACGAATCTCGTTTCGCACCGCGCGATACAAACGTGTTGTCGTAATATTTGCACGCATCAATGCAGATTACTCGAAGTCCTTCGACAGGTTCACTCACGTAGCTAAGCGAATTTTTGTCGCTGCTGATGGCATCGGCATATCCAAAATTGGCGTAAATATCTTTGAATTGGGCTGCAGTTACTGTTGGCACATCGCGTGTTTCCTCGCCGTGAAAGCTAACGGCATCCGGATTGTTGATATCGTGATTGCCCGGCACAACCAATATTTTTACCCCTTTTTCGATGAGCGGTTGCAATATTTTGGTTACACCTTGGTGGCTAACGAGCTCTCCATCTTTGGTTAAATCGCCGGGAATGAGAACGATATTTACATTCTCTTGAAACAAATTTTCTACCGATTTACGCAAAATGGCATCGCTTTCTAACAAGAGTTTTCGGTCTTGTTGCAAATATTGGTCTAACGCTTTACCTGCTTCTACAATAAGCGACGGATGGGTGTAGTGGAGGTCGGAAATAACCCCGATTTTGGTCTCTTGTGCCTTGCAATTATGAGCCAGAGCGACAACCAATAACAAGATAAATGCTGTAATTATTCTTTTCATAATGCCGAAATTTATTATTTGTAAATTTCACACTACAAAAATATATATAGAATGTTACAGACTGATTACCTTGTTGTTAAGATAAAATGAAATTATTGTTGCAAATTGGTTAAGCCGCGGTTTGCGCTATTTGTTCAGTTCGGGATAGGAGATGCGCGAATGGTAAATGGTTTTCAGTTTTTCAACAAATACATCTTTTACCATCTGTATGTCGCGAAACGTGATTGGAGCAACTTTAAAATAACCTTCGGCCAATTGCGAGTCGATTATTTTATCCACCAAATTGCGAATACTCTCTTCGGTGAAAACCGATAAACTGCGGGTTGCTGCCTCCACGGCGTCAGCCATCATCATAATGGCAGTCTCTTTACTAAACGGGTTTGGTCCCGGATATCGAAACAAATCTTCGTTTATCTCTTTGCCCGGATTGGCATTTTTCCACGAGATATAAAAATATTTGGGCATACTTGTGCCGTGATGCGTTTCGATAAAATCGATGATTTGCTGCGGCAAATTGTATTTTTTTGCAATTTTTATCCCATCGCGTACGTGGTTGATAATGATGCGTGCACTCTCTTCAAATGGCAATCCCTCGTGCGGATTGTTGCCCGGCACTTGGTTTTCGGTAAAAAACTCCGGATTGGTTATCTTGCCAATATCGTGATACAACGCCCCGGTGCGGATGAGCGACGCGTTTGCACCAAGCTTGGCTGCTGCTGCCACCGATAGGTTAGATACTTGCAAAGAGTGTTGAAATGTGCCGGGTGCTTTTTCCGATAACTCTTTGAGCAACGGTTTGTTGATATTGGAGAGTTCTACCAAACTCACACCTGAGATAAATCCGAACGATTTCTCGAAAAGATAAACCAAAGAGTAAGAGAACATGATGAAAATGAAGTTGATAAGAAAATAAATCAATATTTTCCAATCTATTTCGCCGATGCTGCCCTCCTGGTACATAACCAAACCTATATACATGAAAATATAGGTAAGTAGGATGAAAAACGAGCTACGTATCAGTTGTGAACGTTCCGATAACTCTTTCAGCATGAATACAGAAACGATGGCAACCGTGATTTGAATTACGATAAATTCGAACGGGAACGATACCATGAGCGCACTCAAAATAATGGTGATGATACTGGCAAAAAGTGCCGTTCGCGAATCGATAAATGTTCTGATAAGAATGGTTACTATAGCATACGGGATAAAGTAAACGTTGAAAAGTTTCAACCGCACTGAAATTGCCGTGAGCACCACAAAAAAGACGATGAGCAGAAGCATGAAAAGCACGTGCTTCTTGTTGCGGTATTCTATCGGGCGGAAAAAGAGCAGGTAAAAATAGAATGCGCCAAACATCATGGTTGTGAGCAAAAATTGTCCCAAAATAGTCCAACTATTGCGCGATGCACCGCCCGAACGCTCTTCGGCAACTTTCTTCAGCGACGATAATATTTTGTATGTCTGTCCGTCAACTATTTCGCCTTGGTCAATGATTCTTTGCCCGGCTTGTATCATACCCGACGAAGTGGCTACCTGCTGTATAAACTCTTTTTTTGCCTTTTCGGAAGTCGATTCGTCATAAACAATATTTTCCCGAATGTATCGGTTCAAATCGGCAGAGCGGAGTAGGGCAGCGTCGGTAGATTTTGGCGCACCCTTCAATATTGTTTCGTAGGCAGAACGGATGGTGTTTACCTCTTCTATGTTTTTAGATTTGGCAGTATTGCCTTCGCGCAAACGAAAAGATTTGGTTTCTGATTCTTGAATCTTGTCGTAATCGTCTGAGCGCAGAATACCTTTTTCATAAATCTGTTGCAACTTGTTGCGTATGTAGAGCAAGTCGGATGTTGAAAGCTGCTTTAGCTTGGAACTGAGGTTCACATCCGAGTCAAAATCAGCCATGGCATTTACTTGCATCTTTTCGTCGATGCTGTAATATGGCTCGTAAAATTTCAAAATGCTATCTTGCTCCAATTCCAGCTGTTCTGCCGATTTGTAGATAGGAAAATCGTAGGGTGCGGTGAGCAATCCGTATTGCCACGGACGACCTTCGTTGAAGGAGTATTTGAAACTTCCTTGTCTGGGAAACAGATAAGTAATGAGCAAAATAGCAATTACAAATATGTCCGGCACGAAGTATCGGGTGCGGATTCTAAACTTTCTTTTTGATTTTTTCTTCATTTAAAATATCTCTACTCAACGCTTAAACAAATGAATAGGAGTATTGTTTTTGAAATAAAGCGTTTATTTGGTTTCTGAATCAGACAATTTAGCAATTGCTTGTTGGATGCGTGCGATAGATTCTGCTTTGCCTATAATCTCCGTGATGTCGAAAATATGCGGTCCTTTACTTTCGCCAACCAACGCCAATCTGAACGCGTTCATGATGTTGCCTAAATGCAATCCGTTTTCTTCAATCCATTGTTTTACAATATGTTCTTGATTGGCTGCCGAAAAATCGTCCATTTCTTGCAATACTCCCGATAGGGCATTTAACTGCGTGGCAGAATCGGGTTTCCAGCGTTTTTTTACCGTTTTTTCGTCGTACGAAGTAGGTGTTTCAAAGAAGAAAGAAGATTGTTCCCACAACTCTTTTACGAAATTTATCCTGTTTTTTACAGCTCCAACCACTTTCTCCATTTTTTCATTGGTGGCAGAAATGCCTTTTTCCGCGAGAATGGGCGCGAAAAGTTTTGCCAATTCTGCATTTGGCATCTTTTGTATGTATTGGTGGTTGTACCATTTGGCTTTTTCTACGTCAAATTTTGCGCCACTCTTGCTGCATCTCTCGAAAGAGAAAGTATTCACTAACTCGTTTAAGGAAAAAATCTCCTGTTCCGTTCCCGGATTCCATCCCAAGAGTGCCAAAAAATTGATAACTGCTTGTGGCAGGTATCCGCTTTCGCGATAACCGGATGAAGTTTCGCCCGATTTTGGATCGTTCCACGCCAGCGGAAATACCGGAAACCCGAGGCGGTCGCCATCACGTTTGCTTAGTTTCCCGTTTCCTTCCGGCTTGAGCAGCAGCGGTAGGTGGGCAAATTGCGGCATGGTCTCTTCCCAACCCAAACTGCGATAGAGCCACACGTGCAACGGTGCCGATGGCAGCCACTCTTCGCCGCGTATCACGTGCGTTATTTGCATCAGGTGGTCGTCTACAATGTTGGCAAGATGGTAGGTGGGCAGTTCGTCAGCCGATTTGTATATCACTTTGTCATCCAAAACCGATGAATTGATTACCACTTCGCCGCGCAACAAATCGTTTACGGTGATGTCAATATTGGGTTCGATGCGGATGCGAACAACATATTGTGCACCGTTGTCAATCAATTGTTTTGTTTCTTCGGAGCTGAGTGTCAATGAATTTCGCATCTCGTTTCGGGTAGATGCATCGTACTGAAAGTTGGGTGTTTGCTCACGTTTGCTCTCCAGCTCTTGAGGCGTGTCGAAGGCAATGTACGCTTTCTGCTCGTCCAACAATTGGTTTACATATTTTTTATAAATATCTTTTCGTTCCGATTGTTTGTAAGGACCAAAATTGCCCCCTTGGGTCGGGCTTTCATCAAATTGCAATCCCAACCAGTTAAAAGCTTCTTGTATATACTCTTCTGCGCCGGGGACAAAGCGTGTGGAGTCGGTATCTTCTATGCGGAGAATAAAGTCGCCACCTGTTTTTTTCGTAAACAGATAATTGTAAAGTGCTGTGCGCACGCCGCCAATGTGCAATGGCCCGGTGGGAGATGGAGCAAAGCGGACTCTGGGTTTTCTATTCATACTTTTTGATATTGAGTGGGCAAAGGTACGAAAAAAATATTTGTAGCCGTGATTTTACAACCACAATCGGGTTTCTTTGCCCATATTGAAGAGCAAATCCACGATACTCAGGTTGGGAACGAAGCCGTGTTTTTGGGCAAATACCTGATAATACGGCTTTGCCACGAAGTGGGAGATACGTTTGGGATGAATGGTTTCGCGAAAATCTACTTCGATTGGGATTTCTTTGAGGTAGGTTTCGGAAAAAGAAACGGGAGTTGCGATGCCAATAAGCCGACAGATGAGTTGGCGCAACTCTTCGTTGAAATCGTGCAAAAAAGTGTATCGTTTTTCGTAGAAAGAGCGAAAATCGTCTTCGTAATATTGAAAAAACGGAGTGGAATTGTATGCCGAAATTAGGGCATTCCAATGCAGGTGCCGCCAATTGCCGTGGTCTGCCACGCGAATATCTTTCATCGGGCACTTTGCCGTGGCAGGCTTTTCGATGGGAATACTAAGCGGCATAACACCGTTTGCACCCAATATGTTGCACCGATTTCGGTACGACTGTTTTTGGTAGTTGTCGTTTATTTCGATAACGGCGCTTTCGGCGCGAAAAAGTGCCGAATAGTATTCTATGGGAGCCAGATACAGGCAACTAAAAATCCCCTTCATTCCCCCCGAAAAGGGAGAATGAAGGGGCTGTGTATGGTTGAAGTTATTCCTGTTCATTATTAGGCAAAGTCTGTTTTCTCCTTGTGGAGGAGTTGGAGGAGGCTATTTTTTTGCACTCGTGAACAGACGATTCCAGCGGATTTTTCCGTCGAACCAACCGTTGTCTTTTTCTAGCGAGAGCCACACCAAAATCGGTTTTCCCACGATGTGGTCTTCGGGCACAAATCCCCACACGCGCGAGTCGGCAGAGTTGTGTCGGTTGTCTCCCATCATAAAATAGTAATCCATTTTAAAAGTGTAGGAAGCCACTTGCTGTCCGTTGATGTAAACTTTTCCGTCGCGATAGGCGAAATCGTTTCCTTCGTAGTTTTTGATGCAACGCTCGTAGGCCGCCACTTTAAAATCAATATCGGAGTCGAAGGTTACGGTTGCTCCTTTTTTGGGAATCCACAGCGGACCAAAATCTGAGCTGGTCCAATTGGTTTGGGCATCCAGCGGATAATAGTATCCGTTGCCTACCGGCTCTTTTTCTTTCACCACCTCCCACACAAACGGTTTTGCTTTCAATTGGGCAAGCATATCCTCCGTGAGCGGAATGTTGAAATAGATTTTGCCGTTGCTGTTGTTGTGCTGTTTCAAACCGGCATTCGCCATGCTCAAACTATCCAGTCCGGTGAGATCTTGCATTTTGTACGTTACTTGTCCGTAGTTGTCTCTGCTCATATAATCGTCTTTGCTTACGCCCAATTCTTTGAATATGGTTTCCGAAATATTGGTTCCGTCTGTATGAATCATGTAAGTTTGTTGCGACAATTTGGGGTTTTCAATCTGTTTGCCATCGATGAAAACATAGTCGTCGCGCAACTCAATGGTTTCTCCGGGCAAGCCGATGCAACGTTTCACGTAGTTTTCGCGGCGGTCGATGGGGCGATAAACAATTTCTCCGTAGGTTCTTTTGTCGGAACGTACGCCCGCGCTTCCGTTGGGGTTTGCTTTGCAAAGCAGATAGTAGTCAACGGCCTGCATATTCATTGCCACCGTGTCACCGGCCGGGAAATTGAAAACTACAATATCGTTTCGTTGCACGTGTCCAAAACCTTTCAAGCGGCGGTATTTCCATTGTGGTTTGTCGATATACGATTTTCCACCGATAATGGGCATCGTGTGTTGTGCCAGCGGAAACGAGAGCGGTGTGATGGGCGCACGCGGACCATAGCTCATCTTACTTACCGCCAAAAAATCGCCAACCAACAACGATTTTTCCAGTGAGGAGGTGGGTATTTGGTAATTCTGAAAGAAAAACGTGTTGATGAAATAGACTGCCACCAATGCAAAAAGGATGGCATCTACCCATTCCATGGTTTTGCGAACGGTTTTGTTCTTCGATTTTTTCCACCAAGTCCACGGCACAAATTTAGTGATATAGATGTCGAAAAACAGGGCTATCAGCAGTAAAACCCAGCCGCTTCTTGCCCAAAAGGCAAAAAGCAGGGTTGCCAAAGTCCAAACGCCAAACCATATCCATTGCCGACGAGTGGCAGATTGCAGGCGTTGTTTGAGGGTTTGTTTTGTATGGGTGTTGTTTGTTGTCATTATTGTAGTACTAATTATTGTTGAATAATACGTTATAAAATTTTGCTAACTTTTTCTCTT
>CAZVWS010000071.1:0-7827 GCA_964631255.1 uncultured Dysgonomonadaceae bacterium
TGTTGTGAATTGCTTTCAAAAATTTGTATCTTTGATATTCTGAACAACAGGATGTCAGTATTTTATTAAAACACAATATGTTGTAAGGTTTTTTAGAAATTAAAAAATGGTTGTTTGGAAATAGAAAATCCCGCTCGAAAGGCGGGATTTTTTATGCTAAAACAGTTCTAATTGTTGATAGGGCGTTTTTACTTCTTTTTCTTTCTTCCCGACAAACAGTTCCATATTTCCAAACTGTTTGTCGGTAATGCAAAGGATGCCGATTTGCCCGGCGGGCGGTAGATAGCTTTTCACGCGTTTTATGTGTACATCGGCATTTTCCCTGCTGGCACAATGCCGTAAATAAATCGAAAACTGAAACATGGTAAAGCCATCTTGAATAAGCTTCTTCCGAAAATCGGTATAAATTTTTCGTTCTTTTTTGGTTTCAGTCGGCAAATCAAAAAATACAAGTACCCACATAATTCTATATTCGCTAAATCGTTCCATACTTGCTGAAAATTCTCAAAATAACCGTCTCCTATCCAAATGAAGGATATTTTATCTTTCGTAATTCGCCCGAAAAGCATTTATATAGCGATGCGGTGGTTTGCCCCACGGCAATCATTAGCGGACTGCGTTGGTCATTGATAGTTACATCCAATACCGGAATATTCAGTAATTGAGCTTTTATTTCTTGTGATAAATCCGAAATATCCGCACCGCTTTCCATTATCTCGAACACCAATTTATCCACAAAAGGTCGATATGGTTCCATTATATCATCTGCCAGACAATAGGCGTTGTATTTGCTGCGATGATGAATGCCGAAAGTGGGCAGAAGTCCGCTTGCAACCAATGAACGGGCAACCACTGCTCGCAAAATAGCATAACCGTAATTGAGCAGATTATTGGGCGGATCGCCCTCTCTACCGCGTGTAAAACCGGGAATTGTCGGGAAAATATTGTTCCAATAATAGACCGCGGCACGTGCTTCGTAATTGTCCGGGTCGCCGCTTTTAACATCGTTTGCCCATACGCGCATATTTTTCACAACAACCTTTGCTTTGGTTTCCAATACATAAGCTTGATTTTCAATTTTCGCCTGCACGGTTTGTTGCCAAAGTTGTTTTTTGAGTGGAACAGACGCGTCAATTTGGTCTCGAAATCGCTCGGTTTGTGTGGTGTTCCCGACGAGTGGAAGCATCAGTCCAACAGGCATTCGTGCACTGTTGCAAGTGATTAATGCACAATTGTTATCAAGCAAAGCCTCCATCAATCCGTGTGTGATGGTGATTTGCTTATTGTCAAGAATTACCACGCCAATATCTTCCACCGGAATGGTTTTCACAGCATCTGCCTTGAAAGTTTCGGGCAAAGTATTGTTTTTTACCACTTCGGGCAACTGAATAACCAACTGCTTGTTTCGCAAACTTAAATATGCCGGATTACCGAAGTAGAGCGTTTTTTTAATCATCGGAATACTTTTTTGATTTGACCTAATCTGTCTATTTCTAATTTCCAACAAACATCTTTTATCGCAACGCCATTTAATTTTGACTGTTTTGAGTCAAAACTCGTATCTAATTCTTTGGGTGCAATATTTTTTGCAAATGAATTTGGTGTAAAATATATCGTTACACCTGAAAAATCATTAACACTAAATATCCTTTTAATTTGCTCCTCATTCAATTCCTTAAAGTTAAATGAATCTGGATTTTCTTGTTCTTCAACAGTTGGTACATATATTAAATCGTATGGGGACAAATGAAATAGTAAACGATAACCTTTTTCATTAATCTCTTCACAAGGGGACAAGCCTTGCTTTTGCCGTTCAATTACAATATTAAAAGGTATTGTTTCATAACTTCGATTTCCATTTTCATCTGTATAGATTGCAAAGAATAGATTTGTTCCTTTTGCAGCTTCAACAAATTTGGTAGATTTATTTCCTTTGGTACCTACTGCAAATTTATCAGCTTTTTCATACCAACGGACTTTTATAATTGGTAAACGATTCACTCCTTTGTTAAGTTGAATAATATTTTGATTCATTTCTTCTATACCTTCTGGAGAAAAAGCTATTTTTGGGCTATTATCCTTATTGGATAAATGAGCTAAAAGTATTTTCTGAATACCGGTATCAGTTACGCTTTCTCTAATTGTTTTAACAACCTTATCATATTCTTTAAATTTACCTTTATCATCTTTGAAGATAGAGCCCAACTCTTTTCTTGTGGCAAAATATCGTTCTTTTATTTCCCCTTTATCATTTATTATATCATTTGTAAAATAATAAATATTAATTTTAGAAAAATCTATATCATTATAAGTGTCTTTATTATCTTCAAAATATTTCTTTATCTGTTTCTCATTTTTATTTTGAGATAATAATTCCAGTACTTTTTCTTTAAAATCTTTTTTAACTATTGATTTAGGCTTATTCAATGCTTCTTTTAGAGAAACTGATTTCTGCATACGTAAGTTTACTTCCCCAAAATTCGTAGCCTTATGCAACGGCTTTCTAATTGCCCAACTATCGCCTTTTTCTTGTTTAATCATTACCTTTTTGCCATTTTCAAAATGCTGATAATAGTTGGTTGTCTTGTTGATTACACGCAAATTTTGTTTGAAACTTACAATTATTTTTTCCAGTTCGTTTTTAGTGTCAATAGGGAAATTTGACCAGGGTTTGAAATACGCTTTTGGAACTTCTCTTGTTTCATACTTTTCACATCTTACCCAAACTCCATCTTTTTTTACCATTTTCTTTATTTTCACAGATTCAAATTCTCTTAATTTTAGAGCAAGTCCTTTTTGTAAATGGAATTTTTGAGATTTTGCGTTTTCGTTATTTAAATACTGAACGTGGTCGCGTGTAATGCAAGCAATCACAAGAGCATCTAAAGCGTGATGGCGGTGGTCAATGCGTTTAAATTGAAAGCCTTTTGAATATTTTAATGGTATTGCCGGAATTGTATGTCCCTCATTATTTTTAGCTGTAAATTCTGTTGTATTATTTAGCTCGTTTAACCTTTCAAATCGAGGTAAAATTAATTCATTCCATTTATCGTTTAGTCCCCAACATTGTTTAATTTTTGCAGTTATCTTACCTGGTACAGTAATTAGATTTTTGGAATTAATTCCATTGTCATTGTTGTCGCCTCTAACAATATTAGACAGCAATTGACTAACAAACTTGCTAATATAACGTGTGTCATTTAACTGTCTGGAAATCATTTTATCAGGAATTTCTTCCAGTAGCAAATTACTACGTTTCTTTTTGCTGTTTTTATAATGGTCAACAACAAACTTTTTGTATGTGTCTTCTGTGAATATTGTAACCACTTCTTTACCTATTTGCACCTTCTGTCCATAATGTTTTTTGATAAACTCTAATCCTAATTGACCTCCCTTTAGCAAATTTACTTCTGTCTCACAAATAACTTTATTATTATAACTATCATCAAAATAGCGACTTTGTGGAATAACGTGTTCGATTTCGTAAGCTGGTGTAAATAGTTTACCGAGAGGTATAATTTTTCCAGTATAAGGTGAACGGTACTTTTGTTCAAGCCAAAGTTTGTATCGAATTATCTCGGCTTTTGTAGGTACTGATTTGCGGGATATTTCAAACACGTTTTTTGCCTCATTTTTTCCAGGGTTTTCAAAAACCTGACTTTTAAGTTCTTGTTCTGAAAATTGACTTAAAATATCATCTTCAAAAATTTTAAGAATATCATGTTGGGATCGAGAGTATGGTCTTATTGGATTTTTCCCTTTTTGATAATTATCAAGGTTCTCTCCTTCTTTGCAATAACTTGAAAAATCTATTTCATTCTTGAAACTATCATCTTGTGAAAATTCTAATAGCATTTCTTTTATACGAAGATTAGTAGACTCATTGGTTGAGATACTATTCGTAATTGCTTTACGGTCTTCTGCCGTATTTTTCATTTCACGCCCCAATTCAATGTGAATTTCTTTGAAAACGCTTGGATAGCTTTTTACATCTCTCTTTTTTACCTCATCATATACTATTGTGGGTTGGATATTGTTTTTAATAGCCTCTTGTTCCCAAATATCTTTTACAACTCTTAATGTTTCTGTAACAACCTGTTCTACAATTGGATTTCTTAAACTGTGTTGTCTAAAATCATTCAGATATTGTTGTATATCAAAAGACATTGTCCATTTGTAAGATGATGCTGATTCTGAATGACGACCATATACTAAATAGCTTGCTTGATATAATTGTAATCCTTTAATAAAATTGATTAACTCAGAATTTTTGAATTTAAAAAAACTTTTAAGTACTGGTTTTGGTATTTCATCGTCTGATACACTTTCAATTTCGTTCTCGTCATTTATGTTGTTCAATCTTTCTTTGATTGATTTTACTCGTTCTTTTACCGTTTCTGGTATTTCTTTTTCGTTCCAGTACTTGCCAGTGCGCATCAAAGGCAATAATTTTTTAATTGCTTTTTCCGAAAATGAACCGTATTCGCTTTCAAATGGTTTTATGTTTTTAAAATTTTCGTATAAAGTATTTTCATCTAAATCATTTCTTTCCGCGAAACTTTTAATTGCTTTTTCAAAATCATTTTTATCAGTTACCGAATAAATAATATGCCATAGCTGATGCTCCTTTGTTCCTATGTGTACAATTTCTTTTGTCTTTGTCTTTTTATTTTCAATTTCTTTTGTGTCGATAATTTTTAGAAAATCGTAGGGGAGATTTGGTATAACTCTTAACCTTTTGTTGATTTCGTAAAAAGTTGAATTACAAGGATATTTTTTCGATTTTTCTTCTTCTTTTTCCTTTGAATCATCAAAAACATAGTTCCAACGATATTTAGGCAATAATTCTTTGACTTTCTTTGCAAGTTCCGTATTTACTTTTGTCTTGATTTTTCCCTCATTTAATTTAGGGAACTGTTCCAGCAACTTCTGTTCAGTAGCCTCTCTATTGGTTTCTTCTATCAAATACTCAATAATATCCTTATTGCCAACTTCTTTTTTTGTCATCAAAAACTCGAAAAGTTTTTCTAAATCGCTTATGTTACTAATGAATTCAGAAGTAACGTCTTTGTCGTCTTCTCTTGTGTAGATTTTAAGATTATACAACCATTGCCAAATCCTAAATTCTTGATAATTGGGATTAGACTTTGGAATACCTTTTAAATACTCTTTTACAATAATATCATTCCCATTTTTGTCCTTCTCAAAAATGTTTTTTAGAGCATTCCCATTTTCATCTTTCTTATTGATTTTGTGCTCTCTATATTCCAAAGAACAATTGCTAATATTAGACTTTTGGCTACGTAATGGACGTTGATAGAAAATAATATCTTTTATAAATAAATCAATGAAATTTTTACCACTTAGACTATTTCTATGTTCTGAATTGTTTCTATATAATTCTCTGATGCAAAAATTAAATTTTTCATTTGTAAATAATTCAGGTTGAAATTCAATTTGCTTACTAAGAATTTGCTCTAATTCCTTTTTGTAAAAATTACGTTCAATTGTACGTATTAATTTACCACGAATTTTTTGATTGGGTTGTTGTAGAAGCGTTTCATAAATGTATGACCCAACGGTTAGTCCACTATTTGCAATTGTAATCTCCGTTCTAGCTTTAATCTTTTTATATATCTTGTCTTGTTTTTCTTTCTCCATCAAATTGATTTCATCAAAAGATGGCAAAGGTGTAATTTTACGTTTTTCTTTTCCTGTAGTATCTGATTTTTTATCCTTTACAATTTTTATATTTCCATAGTCATCATATTCTTCTGTAATTAAAAATTCTCTTTCTGTATTTAACCAATTAGGTTCTGTTAAAAATGTTGCAGAATACTCCCAACCATTTTCAAAAGTCATTTTATACCAATTTTTTTGGTCGTTTTTTTTATCCTTTTCACCTTTTTCAATAGACACTATTTTTAATAATGCACAATATTCTTTTGTGTCATTTCGTTCTTCTTCTTCCCCTCGAAGTTGATAATAACCACGCTTTTGGTTGAAATTCAACAGTATCCAAGCAAGCTCCTCTTTCTCAATTTTTTGAGTAAGTGCTTTTTTGCGTAGATAATATATGGTCCAGTCGTATGGGATTTTGGTCTCTTTTCCGTTTGGCTTAATGTAAAATAATTGTGGTTGGGATTCTCTAAAATCAACCACCATTTCTTCAAAACATTTTTGAAAAATAAACTCAAACTTACCATCAGAATTTTTCTTATATGCAATTTTTGGCTCCTTGTCTTTTAAAAATTGCCCTAATCGAAGTTCAAAGTCAATCTCATCTGCATAATGCTTGGGCAAAAAGCCAAGAACATTCAATACACGATGTAAGCGTTCGCGGCGAAGTAAATCTCGCTCCAACAATCTTCTTACACCTCGAAATCCTGTTCTCTCGGCAGTTTGTGATATTGATTGTCCTGCATCAAATTTCCCTAATATGTCTTGCGACATAGGAATAATCCGACTTCCCATTCCGAGGATTTCGCCTTCTTTATTATCGAAATTTTGTTGGATTAATGCCCAACCAATAGAGTTCGTTCCTAAATCTAATCCTAAAATTCTTTTCATAACCGATGTATTAAATTTTAATTTTCCAAAGATAAAAATAAAAATTAACCTAAAAAAACTTGTGCATATAAAATTAATAATATATCTTTGCCAATACAAATTTTAGAAGCAATTCACAATAAGGATTATTCCGTTGTGAAAACATTTAAGGCGGGGCAACTCGCCTTTATTTGTTTAATTTTCCTTTCCATTCCCAAATTTTTGTCCAATAATTTTACTACATTTGTAGAATTATTTCCGAAACAAAAAAATGGGAAAATCATCAGCTAAATTTCACAAAGTATTCATCTGTATTTTTTTGCTCGCTTGTTTTACTCTACAAGCGCAAGATTCTATATATAAGCCAACTAATCGGGCAACGATGTTGGGTATTGGCGGGAGTAATCTGGTAGATACCTATTTATCGCCTTTGCAATATCGTGGACTATCTATGTCGGTTTTGCATGATAGAATTGCTCCAACACGATTTATGCAACAAAAACTCGTTTTGCAACAACAGTTTCAATTGCAAACTGCATGGAGCAAAAATCCCTCGGGAACAGCATCTACGTTGTTGGGCGAAATTTCATATAATGCCAACGCTTTGTATCCGATTCTCGAAAACCGACCATTGCGTATTTTGGCCGGTGGCGGATTGGATGCCTCTTTGGGCGGACTCTATAGTTCGCGCAACTCCAACAATCCCGCTTCACTAAAAACGTCAATAAATCTGCAAATCAGTGCAATGGCTGTTTATAATTGGAACAGATGCACGTTTCGATGGCAGTTGGGAGCACCATTTCTTGGCATCTTTTTTTCGCCACATTACGGACAATCGTATTACGAAATTTTTTCGTTAGGTAATACGTCTGATGTCGTGAAATTTGCTTCATTGCACAATTTTTTGGCATGGAAAAATTATTTTACTGTGGATGTACATTTGAAAAAAATCACATTTCGGGTTGGATATTTGGGCGATTATGGTAAAACAAAAGTCAACAATTTGGAAACAAAAATAAATACTCACCAATTTATGATTGGGTTGGCAACAGAAACTCTTTGTTTTGGAGGTCTCAAAGCCCGAAACAACAAGCAATTACAAAGTAGTTTTTATTAAATAAAAGAATCAATAGTAGTGAAACGCCATGAGCAAAATAAAAAAATTTTCAACAAACAAGAAGATAATTGTAGTCCGAAGACGGATGTCCGAAGTCTGAAGTTGCTGTCTTGTCCTGAAATATGTTGACAGTTTTTTTGTAAAAAACAGGTCAAAATGTC
>CAZVWS010000072.1:0-7611 GCA_964631255.1 uncultured Dysgonomonadaceae bacterium
AGACGAAGTCAGCTGAGTTACAGTCAGCCCCATTTGGCCACTCTGGTAACTGCCCTACAATAAAAATTATTTGAGCCTCTTGTCGGATTCGAACCAACGACCCCGAGATTACAAATCACGTGCTCTGGCCAACTGAGCTAAAGAGGCTTTTGCTCACCGTTTCATCCAACACATTGGAAAGAAACGGACGCAAAGGTAGTGATTATTTTTTTACTACCAAAATTTTCAAGTCGTTTTTTTACGATTATCTCTCTTTTTTTTCTTTTGTTTTTCTAATTTGCTTCTCTAGAGCTTCTACACAGTGGTCGGCAGCTTCTTCAAAACTGTCTGCTGTTTTATTTGCAAATAGCTCACCATTAGGTATTCCCAATTTCACAGACACATCTTTATTTTGTGCGGCATCGGGTTTCACTACTTTCATGATTACTTCGGCAAGAATAATGCCATCGTACATTTTCTCTAATTTTTTTACTTTTTTTTCTACAAACGCTTTCAATTGTTCTGTCGCGTCAAAATTTACCGATTGAATTCTTAGTTCCATATTATTTCCTCCTTCATTTTTTTGCTCGAGGATGAGCATTGTGATAAACTTTTTTTAATTCTTCGAAAGTTACATGTGTGTATATTTCGGTTGAAGCCAAACTGGAGTGCCCCAACAACTCTTTCACAGCGTTTATTTCTGCGCCATTATTAAGCATTTCGGTGGCGAATGAGTGCCGCAACACGTGCGGACTTTTTTTCGACAGGGTCGGAATGCTTTCGAGTTGCCGGTGTATGATGTTATAAACCATTTTTGGATACATTGGGTCTCCATTCTTCTTAACAAACAAAAAAGATGATTTGTTTTCAACTTCTCTATTTCTTATGTCAATATATTGATTCAGTTTGCTTATGGTTGCATCGGCAAGGGGTATGATTCGCTCTTTGTTTCTTTTCCCGAGTACGCGTATGGTTTTTGCAAAAAAATCTATATCACTATCTTTCAGCGAAATAAGCTCAGACCTACGCATGCCGGTCAGGTACAGAAAATCCAGAATAAATGTGTTTCGCGAGGTTTCAAAATCTTGGTATGGTTCTACATTTTCATCCAAAATATTTGTCAAATCGCTATCGCCGGCAAAGGATGGTAGCTTGCGTGTAACCTTTGGTCCTGACACTCCATCTGCAGGATTTGCCGACACAATATTTTCTCTCTTCAGGTACTTGAAAAAAGATTTGACGGCACTCAATTTTCTGTTTACAGAAACGGGGTTCACACCCTCTTCCACCAGGTGTGCTATCCACATACGGATGTGGTCTTTTTCTATATCGGCAGCGTGCAGCACTTGGCATTCTGCCGATAAGTAGTTTTGAAATTGCGTTAGGTCGTTTAAATAAGAAATCCCCGTATGAGATGAATAATTCTTCTCATGACGGAGATACTGTATAAATTTTTCTTTCAACATAGTGCAATTCATAAACTGAATGACAAACGTAAGAAAAAAAAACGTAAAAAAGCAATTCTAATCTTCTTTTTCTTGCATTTGTTGCACGTAAACGGCGTGTTGCATTTTTTTGCGTTTTTGCACCGACGGTTTTGCAAATGCCTGGCGACGACGCAACTCTTTTACGACACCTGTTTTTTCGTATTTACGTTTGAATTTTTTTAAGGCTCTTTCTATATTTTCACCTTCTTTTAATTGTACTACTATCATAATTTATTTTGTTGTTTATTGTTTATTTATTATTTAATTATTGTTGTTTTAGATATGTGCAAACATCTTTATTTAAAGCACATACCTATAACTTAGAGAAATCTTTTTACCTGATTCTCTTGTTTTTATCGTGATTATTTTTATTTTTCTAAGCTACTTTTCCGGGTGTTATTATTTAACCTCCTTCCTAAATGGGGTGCAAAGGTAGGAATAAAATTGCATAAAACAAACCCGAATAGCGAGATATTTTTATTGAATAAGATTTTGTAAGCTATTTGATATTCATTTCATTAATCAGATGTTTTGCTTCGGCGTACTTATCTATAATGAAAAGCACGTATTGCACATCCACGATAATGCTTCTTTGGTAATCGGGCAAATACTCAATATCTCCGCCAACTCCTTCCCAATTGCGGTCGAAATTGAGCCCGATGAGTTCGCCTTTCCCATTGAGTACGGGGCTTCCTGAATTTCCGCCGGTGGTGTGGGTTGTTGCCAAGAAGCAGACGGGCATGTTACCCTCTTTGTTGGCATACTTGCCAAAATCTCTTTCTGAATATAGTTTTTTGAGTTTGTCGGGCACTACAAATTCCCAGTTATCGGGGTCTTCTTTTTGCATGATTCCGTCCATGGTAGTTTGGTAATGGTAAACCACGGCATCGCGCGGATAGTATCCTTTTACTTGACCGTAGGTCAGTCGCAAAGTCAAATTGGCATCGGGGAAATGTGCCGTTTCACCATCTTTTGCCAAAATGCCTTCTAAATAGGTTTTGCGTGCTTTGGCAAACGGGTTGTTGAAGTTGTTGAGTTGGCGTCGGAGGTTGAGCGATTCTTGATACAGCGAACGCGAAAAATTGAACATCGGGTCGTTGATAATTACTTCTGCAATATGGTTTTCGCTGATAAATTTCTGCATATTGGCTTCGCTGCCAAATAGCGATTTTTTGAAAATATCATCCACAAACGCATCCACATTACCCCGGTATTTGGTGTGTAAATCGGTAAAACTTGTTGGCTGATTTTCTCTTGGAATCAATCGAATATACTCTTTGATAATGGCTTTGGCTATTTTTTTATCCACTTCGGCACTGTAATCTTTATTGGCAAAGTTGCGGAAATCGTTGAGCAGAAGCAGTGTGTAGTCCTCAATTTTCTTTTCGTTTTTCCTATCAAAAGCTGCCACCAACGAGTCGGCATTTGCCGTGGGAATGGTCGCAAATTCTATGCCTCGTTGCAAGCCTTCGTTGAGCATTCTTTCTCTGAATCGCAACTCTTTACGTTGCATCACAATTTTTTGTATCGTGTCCAAAGCATTGATGTATTGTGGCTTCTTATTTGCTTGCGCCCACTCTATTACTTGGTCTTGTTGTTGCTGTTTGAGGTCAACAAATTGGCGAGTTTCTATTGCCCAATTGGAGCCGATAGCACTTTTGTAACCGTTGGTAGAACCCGAATATTTGCTGGCGTATTGTATATTTACTTGCGGGTCTTTAAGCATTTCGTCCAACATCACCTCTTGTCGGGTTTCTCTCATATTGACTCTCACGGCATTGTCTATATCTCTTCGTTCGGCTACTTCCCACGAGGTATAATACTTATTTGTGGTGCCGGGGAAACCGATAATCATGGCAAAATCGTTTTCGCTTACACCATTAGAAGCAATTTGCAACCATCTTTTTGGAGCGAAAGGTATATTGTCGGGCGAGTAGTTTGCCGGGTTTCCATTTTTATCGGTATAGATTCTGAATAGGGAGAAATCGCCGGTATGTCTGGGCCACATCCAGTTGTCGGTGTCTGCTCCAAATTTGCCGATGGAACTGGGTGGTGCACCTACCAAACGAATATCGGTATAAATTTTTTTCTTGAAAAGGTAGTAGCGGTTACCTTCAAAAAAATATTTTATCTCAACATCTGTTCCCGCGTTGTTTTTTAAATAATCTTCTGCTTTTTCGCGCGCAATTCTGTTGAGATACGATGGCGAAAGATACAAAACTCCGTCCGTGTCTTGCTTTTTGTCTCTTTGCAAACAGCTGTTGACGTAGTTTGTTACATCCTCAATTTTTTCGATGAAGGTAACTTTCAGTCCGGGGTTTGCCAATTCTTGCTCTTTAGTCATTGCCCAAAATCCGTTTTCGAGATAGTTATTTTCTAACGAACTGTGGCTTTGAATTTGCCCGTAGCCGCAGTGGTGGTTGGTGAGAAGCAAGCCTTGTGACGAGATAACGCTGCCGGTACAGCCATTTCCAAACTGCCCGATGGCATCGGTAAGCGAACTGCCGTCGGGGTTATAAATATCGCGGTCTTGCAGTTGCAAACCAAGTTTTTGCATCTCCGAAAGTTTCTGTTGTTTAAGCAAATGCAGCATCCACATGCCTTCGTCGGCTGAAACCGAAAAGAGCAAAAAGACAAAAAGGGTGGTAAAAAGTGTTTTTTTCATCTTTATATATTTATTTAATTGTTTGTTTTTAAGCCGATAAAGATATTAAAAAAAATTGGCATAATCGTATTTTCACCGGGTTTTAGCTTATCTTTGTAACTGCAAAAAGGACTATGGTTTTGTGCAAAAACTCTGTAAACTGACGTTTTACAAATATTTATCTGATTACGAATGATACATCAAAGAAAATTATGAATTACGAAAAAATTTTCAAATCTATTTATAACGACTTACAAAAAGTGGAAGATTTGGGGCAAGTGGCTTCTTATATTCCCGAATTGGCGAAGATTGATCCCGAACAATTTGGCGTGAACCTGACTACGATAGGCGGAGAATCGTTTGGTTTTGGCGATTGCGAGAAGCGCTTCTCCATTCAAAGTATCTCTAAGGTTTTCACTTTTGTTTTGGCCTATTCGCGGCAAAAAAGCAATATCTGGAAACGGATGGATTTGGAGCCTGCGGGCACGCCATTCAATTCGCTTGTGCAGTTGGAATATGATTTGGGCATTCCTCGCAATCCGTTTATCAACGCGGGAGCGATAGTTGTGTGCGATATTTTGGTAAGCGAATTGGAGAATCCGAAAGAGGAGATTTTGTCGTTTATCCGCAAGCTGACCGGAAGCGATTCTATCAACTACAATCCCAAAGTTGCCTTGTCTGAAAAAAACACAGGTTATCGCAATTATGCTTTGGTCAATTTGATGAAATCGTTTGGAAATATCAAAAACGATATTGATACCGTAATCGATTTATATACAAATATTTGCTCGGTAGAAATGAGTTGTCAAGAGCTATCGAAAGCATATCTGTTTCTGGCAAACAACGGGGTAATCCCTTATTGTGGCGAACGGATTTTATCGCCAAGTCGCACCAAACGCACCAACGCGCTGATGCAAACCTGCGGTTTTTATGACGAAGCGGGGCAGTTCTCTTTTAAAGTGGGACTCCCGGGCAAAAGTGGCGTAGGCGGTGGTATCGTGGCTATTTTGCCCGAAAATTACGCCATCACTGTTTGGAGTCCACGTCTAAATAAAAAAGGGAATTCTTACAAAGGAATACTATTCCTCGAAGAGTTCACTTCTACAACTAAAGTATCTATTTTTTAGTTAGAAGTTCTGAGTATTGAGTTGATGTATGTTGTAACTACGGGATATTGGCAGTGGGAGAAGATGGCTTTGCCTTCGTTATAATAGACACAAGATGCAAGAATTAAGACACAATTGTCATAGGGATTTGTAATCGCGACGTTTTTTTGTTTCACGCAAAGGTCGCAAAGATTAACCGCAAATCCCGCCAAGTCTAACATAGAGTTTCTCTAAGAAATTTATATATAGCAGGTACGCTTTTGCAAGGCGTGTCTGCCGATAGGCAACTATTCTCTTCACGACACACCTTAACAAAATGGCACGAGCAAAAGCATAGCAACCAACGGTTCAAAATCAGTTTGTTGCATTTCTAAGACATTAAACAATGGGATAAGGTTAAACCCGATTCTATTGTCGAATGGATTTGCAATCGCGACTTTCCGAAAAACTTACTTGTTCCAATGGAAAAAAATCAGTCAGTTTATTATTTCGGTAGAGCGGAACAATATACTTTAATCCGTTGTTATTTAGTGCTTTTATGTTTGATTTGCTGTAAAAACCCTTATCTGCAATAAAAACAACGTTGTCTGTTTTCATCTCCTCTAAGCAAAGCTTCATTGAGCTGACGTCGTTAATGCCCCCATTTATCAGTCGATAATAAACAGGTTGTTTAAATTCGCAGACAAACATATACATAATGCGGATTTGCTCGTCAAAATTTCTATCGGGATTATATCCCGGAGCATTGATGTGCAAATGATTCGATGTTGTAGTTGCATGGGTGGAATCTATCATCACAAACTCCTGTGTCAGACTTTTGGGGTCTCCGAAGATACGTGATTTCATCCAGTCTAAAATCAACCGGCGATTTTCCCCGATGTGCCTTAACGTTTCTGTTATTATTTTGTCGGTCAATGCGTTTTTGTACCAAAATAATGAGCAATAATCTTGGTGGTGGAGATGTTGCATTCGTTTTATCGGCGATTCGTGAGCAAAGCGCATCATGGCAACGTAAAGCAAAACTTCCAAATCTTTGGAATTGAAAAAAGCTCTCATTCCTCGAATTTATTCATCCAAAAGTTCACTAAACAAGCCATATACACCGAACATCTTGATATCGACCTTTGCAGGGTCAATGTCTCGTTCCGCCTGCTTTTTCAGCAGGTGTTTCTCTGATGGAATAAATCCCTCTTTTTCTGTAATTTTTCCGAGCAGCCCTACAGTTATTTTATCAGTCCTTTTTTTCTGCTTGTTGTAGCGGTATTCCACTTGATATTTGTAATAATGACCGCCTACTTTTTTTATTTCTGTTCTTGGTTCTTTGAATTTCTGAACCTATTCCGGTAATTACATAAGCCACATAATTGGGTGGCTTAAAGATGCGGAAGAAAAGTGATATAACAAACATTATATCACTTTTTTTTTAAATTTTAGACGGGAAATAAGGCGGAGTTAGGGATTAAATGAAAGCAATCGGTTTGTGCTGTGTATGCAAGGTGTTGATTTTGTTGATATTTTATTTTACCACTAACTGTTGTCTATAAGTCTGCCCGTCCTTGATCACGTGCACGTAGTAGAATCCTGCGGGTACGCCCGTTAAATCCAGCTGATAACTTGACCGGTCGGTCTGTACGGTTTTCACCAGGCCGAACGAGTTCCAGAGCTGGATTCGGTACGTCGGCGATGCCGGTAAAGAATATATTCCATCCGTGCCTTCATTTGCACTCATAGTAATAGTTACGAATGAGGCGGCTGGGTTAGGGGAAAGCTGAAAAGGGACTCTGTCGTTTATGTTTACACTAACAAACGCGGAGGTGCTGCCACAGTCACTTAATGCTGTTACGGTAAAGCTCCCTGAACCTGCTTTCCTTGGAAAGATCTCTATTAACTCGGCGGAATGAGACAGACTAAACAGTGCTGGAGAATTATTTTCTATGTTGAATTGAGGATTTATGAAGGGAGAACCGTCAAACCTACGCGCACTGACTTGCACCATATTTTCCATTCCTATCGAAGAAAACAAGGTAAGATTCCTGCTCGTTGAAATGGATGTGGTGCCGTCATCTTCTATAATAATGGTTTTCGTATCTCCTCCCCAAACTGTTAATGGATTTATCCCTACAGTTTGATTGCCGACCTGGACAGAGGCATGAATGGAGGACGGACCGTTCGAGAGTTTTTTGAATACAGCAGTGATGCTTCCCTGAACGGAGATTAATTGCAGGTTTCCATTGCCCGCACTCCACTGCACAGAAGCTCCCGGAGGCAGGTTTTCAAAACCATCCATCGTATAAGTCGCTTGGTCGCAGATGGTGGAGGGACCGGAGATGGAGGGGAACCTTGTCTTGTCCTGAAATAGGTTGACAGTTTTTTTGTAAAAAACAGGTCAAAATGT
>CAZVWS010000073.1:0-7495 GCA_964631255.1 uncultured Dysgonomonadaceae bacterium
ACATTTTGACCTGTTTTTTACAAAAAAACTGTCAACCTATTTCAGGACAAGACAACCAATTACCAATCACCAATCACTATTCACTAGCCATCACTCACCAACCACCAATCACTAATCATTTCCGAATCAAAGATACAACTATTTTATAGAATGAAAACCGCTTTTTTGCGCAGAGATTCATTTTTTATTGTTTCGAGACAACCATTTGTCCTTATCCAACGTCAGATTGCCTGAACGAATATTTGAAAAGATATTAAAAAAACAATTATGCAACACCTAATGAAAAAAATATGCTACTTTTGTGCATTAGAACATTGTTCTTAAACAATTTATGGTTAAGAAAGCTAAAGAAATAACGGAATTGCCAATCTTGTTGGCCGATATTTGGAACGTATTGGATGAGGAGGCGCAAGGGGTTGTTACAAAAAACGCGCGTATCGTTCATTTCAAGAAAAACGAGATGATTTATACCGAAGGAGACGATGCTACCGACCTTTTGGTGCTTTGCAAAGGCAAAGTAAAAATTTATAAAAACGGTATCGGCGGACGCACCCAGATTATCCGAATGATACGCCCCATCCAGTATTTCGGTTATCGGGCATATTTTGCGAACGAACCTTTTGTAACGGCTGCCTCTGCCTTTGAATCATCTACCGTTTGCAAAATTCCAATGAGCGTGGTGCACAACCTGATTTCGACCAACAGCCGATTTGCCTTCTTTTTCATACAATTGCTTTCGGTAGATTTAGGAATTGCAGACCAAAGAGTGGTCAACTTAACCCAAAAACATATCAGGGGAAGATTGGCAGAGTCTCTTATCTTTTTGAGAGAGAGCTACGGACTGGAAGAAGACGGGGCAACCATCAATATATATTTGGCACGCGAAGACTTGGCAAACCTGTCAAATATGACCACTTCTAATGCTATCAGGACATTGACAACCTTTGTAAATGAACGAATTATAACGACCGATGGGCGAAGAATAAAAATAATTGACGAAGACAAACTGCGAAAAATAAGCAAAATCGGATAACTTTTTTTACCTCGAATTTGTTCTAATGAATAAAAAATTAACGTTTGTCATTCCAAAAGGCTCAAACCAATTATTACGAAACAATGAGAAAAATTTTAAGTGCTGTTATAAAATCATACTACAAACCAATTGATAAGTTTTTAGAAAACCCCATTGGTACACAAGAATCAACTTTAAGGTATCTCATTGAACATGGACGAAATACACTTTTTGGAACCGAGCACCGCTTTGACCAAATACAAAATGTTGCCCAATTTCAGAAAAATGTGCCTGTTTCTTCTTACGAAGAGTTGCGTCCCTATCTCGATAAAATAATTGTAGATAAAAAATCCAACGTGTTGTGGGATACGCCCGTGCGCTGGTTTGCTATGTCGAGCGGCACTACCGAAGACAAGAGCAAATATATCCCCATTACCCAACAGTCGTTGCACAATTGCCACTATAGGTGTGGTTATCACATGCTTGGGCTGTACGGACACCACTATCCCGACTCGGCATACTTGCTCGGCAAAACACTCGTTTTGGGAGGAAGTCAGCAGGTAAACGCCATTGGCGAAGGGATTTACACGGGCGACGTTTCTGCCATTTTGATGAAAAACTTGCCCTTCATTGCAAAACTCGCCCGCACACCCGAAAAAATCGCGCTACTGACAGATTGGGAAGTGAAATTGCAAAAACTTGCCGATTATGCTGTTTCCAAAGATATTCGTGCATTTGTGGGTGTACCGTCGTGGTTGCTGGTTTTGCTGAAAAAAATAGTGAACGACACGCAAAAAACCATCCCCCAATTGTGGCCTAATCTGGAAGTTTTCTTCCACGGCGGTGTTAGTTTTACCCCGTTTCGTGAACAGTATGAGAAGATTATCCCATCAAGCAATATGCGCTACTGGGAAACATACAATGCTTCGGAAGGATTTTTTGGTGTGCAATTTTCGCCCCAATCCAAAGATTTACTGCTGCTGTTGGATAACGAAATTTTTTACGAATTCATCCCAACATCGCAATTCAATAGCAATAACCCCATCGCCATTCCGCTTAGCGAAGTAGAGGCGGGCAAGCAATATGCCATGCTGATATCTACCAGTGGCGGACTGTGGCGTTACAAAATTGGCGATACCATCGAGTTTACATCCACCAATCCGTATCTGTTCAAAATTACCGGACGTACCAAGCAGTATATCAACGCCTTTGGCGAAGAGATAATTGTGGACAATGCTGATAAAGCAATAGACGAAGCGTGCCGACAAACCGGGGCGAAAATAACCGAATATACCGCTGCACCTATCTATTTTGGCGACAAAAGCAACGGGGCACACGAGTGGCTGATCGAGTTTGCAACGCAACCATCGGATATGAATCTTTTTGTGGATGTGCTGGACAACACGCTGAAAAAAATAAACTCGGACTACGAGGCAAAAAGATCGTACAACCTGTCGCTTGGCAAGCCCGTGGTAAGAGTAATTGAAGAGGGCGGATTTTATAAGTGGATGAAATCGAGAG
The DNA here is from genome assembly GCA_964631255.1 of uncultured Dysgonomonadaceae bacterium. Classification (GTDB taxonomy): domain Bacteria; phylum Bacteroidota; class Bacteroidia; order Bacteroidales; family Dysgonomonadaceae; genus JBGZFC01. The sequence goes on from CAZVWS010000073.1 coordinate 2,534, forward strand.
AAAAAGCCGGCGGACAAAACAAAGTACCCAAACTCGCTAACGACAGGAAATATGTGGATAGCATCCGCGAATTTTTTGGCATAAAATCCTAAAATTGAATAAAAACAGCAGATGATTACCGAAGAATAAGAAACTTTCCGTAAATTTGCAGATTAAACCGATTTTCAGTAAAAGATGAAGATAAAATCATTCTATTTTCTCCTGCTGAGCCTTCTGCTTTTGGGCGCGTGCGGAGAATACAACAAGATTATAAAAAGTACAGACCGCGACTTGAAATATAGCTACGCGAAAAAATATTTCGACCAAGGCAAATACGACCGTTCTATCACGCTACTGCAAGAATTGGTGCCATTCTTCAAAGGGACAGATAAAGCCGAAGAGTCGCTTTACCTTTTGGCGCAAAGCTACTACAACTCCAAAGATTTTATTTCGGCAACAGAAATATTTACCACCTATTACAATACATTTCCAAGTGGCGAATATGCCGAGCCGTCGCTATTTTACTCTGCCTACGGCATGTATTTGGACTCGCCCGAAGCACTGTTGGACCAAAGTAAAACATACAAAGCCATCTCCGAATTTTCGCGCTATCTGGATACCTATCCGCAAAGCGAAAGAACCGAACAAGCCAAGCAATATATGTTTGAGTTGCAAGAGAAATTGGCTCTCAAAGAACTGAAATCGGCACAACTGTATTTGAATTTGGGGAACTACATGGGTAACAACTACGAATCGGCAGTAATAGTGGCACGCGAGGCGTTGAAAAACTACCCTTACTCGAAGTATGCCGAAGATTACCAGATGATTATATTGCGAGCCAGGTATGAGTTTGCCGTGAGAAGCAACCTGAAACTGCAACCCGAAAGATACCGTGTAGTGGTGGACGAATACTTCAACTACAAAAATACATATCCCAATGGCAAATATACCAATGAAGCGGAAAAATATTACAAGCAAGCATTATCAAAAATAGAAGTTTTGCCATCGTAAATACAGATAAAATATTTTTAAATTAATACATAATAATATATCAATTAATGGATTACAGAAAAGTAAATGCGAGCACAAATACCGAAACTCGCGATGTAATGAAACTCTCGGCACCCGTAGGCAATGTTTACGAAATGGTGCGCATTATCAGCAAAAGAGCTAACCAATTATCAACCGAAATGAAACAAGACCTCGATACCAAATTGCAGGAATTTGCTTCGTACACCGATAATTTGGAAGAAGTTTTTGAAAACCACGAACAGATAGAAATTTCTCGTTTCTACGAAAAACTTCCCAAACCATCGCTCATCGCCATACAAGAATGGGAAGAAAACGAAATCTTTTATCGCAATCCCTCCAAAGAAAAAGACCAGTTTTAAGATATGTTGCAACGAATCCAAACCGTTTTCCTGTTGTTAGCAGCCGCTTGCATGCTTACCGCATCGGTAACTAAACTACTTGTTTTTACGCACGTGCAAGGGACACTCATTTTCGAGGCAATGGGTATGTACGAAGTGGCAGACCAAAAAATATACACTTGGGCACTGTTTGTGGTGGGAAGTCTCAGCTCTATCATCGCGCTAATAACCGTTTTCTTGTACAAGAAACGAATGCTGCAAATCAGAATGTCTATTTTTAACATCATTCTCATGGCATGTTTCTATGTTTATCTGGCTTTTCTTGTTTACTACACCAACCAAACTGTAGCACTCAAATTCCAGACGGTAGGAATTGGTGTAATTATGCCGGCAATTGCTATTATTCTGACAATTTTGGCGATACGAAAAATTGGGGCTGACGAAACCCTGGTTCGGTCACTCAACAGACTCAGAGGCTAAGCATAGCAACTGATAAAATAGTATGAATAAAATAGGTTTGGATTTTTCCAAGCCTATTTTTGTTTATACTAAATAAATGTTATACATTTGTCAATCAATATTTGTTAAAATAATCAAAGTCAATTATAATGTAGCGATAATGGCATGACAATAAACAATATAAAACAACAATAATCATGAGAAAAAGTATTTTTATTTCGCTATTGGTACTAATCAGTACTGTTTGCTCGGCACAAGATTTTTGGACAAAAACAAAAATACCCGACGTTTCGGCTGCAAACTATCTTGCCGCAAACTCCAAAGGATGGGTTTATATTGCAACTTCCGAAGGAGTATATGTTGCCAAAAATAATGGACAAGAGATTACTCGTACAAATTTGCACGAAATCACAAATCGATTGCAAATAAACGAACAAGACCATATTTACGCCATTTCGTACGACCAAAGAAAATTATACTATTCCGAAGATGAAGGCAATACTTGGAATGTTAATGATTTGGCTCCTATTTTTTCCAAAAATAAACAACCGGAATCGGCTGAGAAATCGAAAGTAATCGGTGCCCCGATAGAATCTTTTTATGTGAAAGGGAATATCGTGATTTGCGGAGGTTCATACAACGGTGGAGTTTGGAAATCCAATGATTCAGGAAAAACCTGGACAAAAGTTTTAAGCGATGATGATAATGATTATTTGCTATTGGGAGCTAATTTTGGGGTTGTATATGAGCGAAACAATGGTACACTTCTTCTTGGTACGTCCTCTTTTATCGTAGGAAAACAAAGTGAAGATAATAATAAGGATTATGGGTTGGGCTTGCATAAATCAGAAAATGAGGGGGATAATTGGCAATATTGGGAAGGTTCTTACGACCGTCCCGGTAATATACAAGAGGTAGTGGAAAATTCTAAAAATCACCTTTTTGTGGCAACGTATTTTTACTATCCGGATATGAATGGAATTCACATGTCTAAAGATAACGGAGCAAGTTGGCAACATTGTTCCCATCCTACAATTGGATGGGATCACAATTTAATCATGACACCTAACGACGTGATCTATACCAACTTCTCAAACGGTTATGATAGCAATAATCAGCTAGTAAGAGCAACTTATCGTTCATTTAATGATGGCAACAGCTGGAGTAAATTGCAAAACACTTTAGATGGCGAGCAGAATCCGTCTGTATACTCACTTTGTGCATCTGCCGATGGATATTTATACGCGTTGTATAGAGGAGGATATCTTTTGCGAAGTGCATATCCCGTAACCGGTGAAACCTGCACGGTAATGGTTTCCGTAACTCCCAACAATGGTGGGGAAGTAGAAGGCAATGACAGTTATCATCTCAACGAAACAGTTAAACTCATAGCTAAACCAAATACCGATTTTGAATTTGCCAATTGGACATCGGCAGTTGGTACTATTTTGTCGGAAGACAGTGTATATAGTTTTCAGATTAAAGAAGATACCTTTATCAAAGCCAATTTTAGAGATATTTCGGGCATCGAAGAGTTGCAAGCAAATACCGTTTGGGTATATCCCAACCCGTTTACTGCGCACATACAAATAAAAGTGGACGATCTGTCTATCTCCACCGAAAAAGGAATGATAGTAACCATTTACGATATGGAAGGTCGCGAATTATATAAAACTACTACCCACAACGGATTAGTCAATTTGTCGCACTTGCCCAAAGCGGTTTACAACATGCAAGTAAAAATTGACGGCAAGCGTGGTGTTTATAAGATTGTAAAACAGTAGATTATAAAGAATACTAAAAGATAATTTGCTTTTGCACAGCGTGTTGTGGAATTTATCCAAGTGAAAAAATTTTTTTTATTGCAAATTATCATCTCGTTTGGCAACAGCCTTTCTAAAACAAAAAAACCGAGAAAGAAAAAAATCTTCCTCGGTTTTTTGTTTTATACCGGTATTATCAGAAACTCCATTCTTGCGAAGTTTTTGGCTTTTTACCTTGTGTGTTGGTTGTAGGTGTAGTGTTTTGCACGCCGCTGCCTTTGTAATATTGCAGTACTGCCGGCAGGATAGACTCGATGTATGCAATTCGTTTGGTGTCGGTAGGGTGGGTACTCAAAAACTCGGGAGGTGTGTTACCTTGCGAGCCTTGTGACATTCGTTTCCAGAACGGAACTGCCGTTTGCGGATTGTAACCTGCCATTGCCATGAATATAAGCCCCAATTCATCGGCTTCATACTCCTGTTTACGAGCATAAGGAAGCATAACGCCATATTGTGCGCCCAATCCAAAAACCGCTTGTCCCAATTGCGAACCTGCCGATGTACCAAGCAAACTTCCGGTGATAGCTCCGCCATATTGCATCGCAATTTGTTGGCTCATGCGTTCTGCCGAATGTTTTGCTACCACGTGCGCCACTTCGTGCCCAACAACTACTGCCAACGCTTCTTCCGATTGGGTAACGGGCAGTAGCCCTTCAAAAATTACAATTTTACCGCCCGGCATAGCAAAGGCGTTTACACTGTTGTCTTTTACCAAATTGAACTCCCAAGCAAAGTTTTTCAACTCCGCTTCGTAACCGTTGTTCTTCAAAAATGCTTCTGTGGCGTTGGCTATTCGTTCGCCTACACGTGCCACCATTTGCGCGTTAGCGGTATTTCTTTCTACCGGCGCGCTGCTAATAAACTGTTCGTATTGTTGCAAACTGAGCGCCAACACTTGCTCGTCAGAAACCAGTTGCAATTGTCGTCTGCCCGTGAGCGGCACGCTTCCGCAGTTGTAAAGGAAAAGTGCGGTTAGGCTAATAAACAGGAGCTGTTTCCCAATTTTAAATCTGTTACCTTTTCTCATTTTGATGCTTTTTTGTCTGTTTATATATGTACTTTGATGCTATTCATATAAAACAGTTTAACCAGAAACTTTGTTTATCGAAACACGATTTTGTTGAAAATATCAACTGTAAAAATTTGCTGTTTCTATCGATTTAGTTTTTGGCTATTTTTTCAATTACTACTCTGTTTGATGTGGTAATTTTGAGTAGATAAATGCCACTATTCAATGCACTTAAGTCAACAGATTTGTTTGTTGTGCCTAAGCCCGCGGATATGTTTACCACCGATTTGCTGCTCAAGTCAAACAACTCAATTTGATGAAT
>CAZVWS010000074.1:0-7457 GCA_964631255.1 uncultured Dysgonomonadaceae bacterium
TTATGGTGCATCACCCCAAATACGTTTTCAACCAAGATATGCTCAGCTACGGTGCCGCGTATTGGGTAGCGTTGACGGAGGATTATTTGAAATAAAAGAAAAAAAGTCTAATTGTTTACCAATCTAAAAGTCTTGAATCTCGGTTCATGGCTCTTGGTTCTAAAAATTATAAACTGATGAAGCATAAATTTTTCACAACGGCACTTCTTTTCATCGTTTGCTTCGTATTACCTGCGCTTGCCCAAGATGACAAACCTTTGCCTCTGGAGCAACTGCCCGCGGCAATCCATCAATTCGTGAGCACCCATTTTCCGCAACTGCAGATAACGGAAGCGCAAAAAGAGGTGCAAGGCAAAAAAGTGGAATACGAAATTGAATTAAACGATGATGTGAAACTGGAATTTGACGGAAGATGTCGCATCAAGGAGATAGAAAGCGATAATGAATTGCCGGCAAGTGTTATTCCGCAACGTATTGCCAATTATGTATCTACCCATCATCCCGGCAGAATTATCCGGCAATGGAAACGCGACGGGGGATACCAGAAAATTGAGTTGGACAACGATGTAAAACTTAATTTCGATAGAAAAGGTAATTTTGTGCGCAAGAGTTCTTAAATGGCTCGTGATGCATAAGAAAGTCCGAAGTTTTGGTACTAATTGCACCATTGCTTCGGACTTTTTTGACCCGATTTTTTTGTAATCACCCCAACAAATCAGCTCTTCTGATAGTGTATAATGAAGAAAATATTTTGTGTTGTATCAGTTGTGAAATACTCTCATCGTGTAAGAAGGCGTCGTGAATAAATCGTTCAAGTCAGAATTATAAAATCTAAATTTGATAAATATGTCTTTTAATTTTGTTCCAGTTGATGGATACAGGTTGCGAATTTCTTTCAAATTTGCAGCTATAAATTTTGTCTTTTTCTCCAGTTTTCCGGTAGCGGTACCGGTTTTGGTCATCACTACATCAATTACATATTCGTCTTCAATCGGTTGTGGCTGAGCCAAGTAAAAATCGAGCGAGGTAATTTCTCCTTCTCTTGCTTCAAACGTATATTCAATCAGCCAGTTATCGTTGAAATAATCTGATACGTCATACACCGATGGGCGCATGCTAAAGTAGATGGTATCTGTCAGAGTGGGTAACTCAACAACCGTTTGTAGCGTACTTTGGTCAATTGATACCGGGTCACCAATAAGTTGTGCTTGAAGAAACGACAAGTCTTCCTCGTTGAGTGTCCCCATTTCCGATGTCCAATTGTAGGATAGGAAGTAGCATTCGCCCGACTCCATATCGTTCTGAATTTCATTAGAAGTAATGGTTAAATAACCCATATCCCAATTGAAAATGCGAGCCACGTTGACGCCCAAAGGACTCTTGGTTATGTATGCAAAATCCTTTCCTGAAATTTGCTCTTTGCCGTCTTTTATACAAGAAGTAAAGGTGAGTCCAACCAATAAAATTGCAAGAAGTAAAATCATTTTTTTCATAAATATTCTGTTTTATGTTTGTGTTTATAATTTTCTAAAAACTGTATCTGACGCCCAAATTGAGATCCAAAACTATCTTTTTGTCCGAATAAAATGTTTTATACTCATTGTTGGCATCAAAATAATACGAACCGCCTACTTTTCCGTATAAATTCAATTTATAGAGAATGGGATAGGCTACCCCAACCCCTGCATTGATGGAATATTGCGGATTTTTTTGTTTTATTTTTATTATAGACGGATATATAGGCGCATTGTACAGAGTATTCTCATCGCCACTGTTTACCACGTTTTTATATTCGCCACCGAAATCTTTTTCCACCATTCCCCCGAGCGATGCATAAAAATTAAATTTCTTGTATGTGAGGATGTTGTAGTTTATCTGCAACGGAATTCCCAAATAATGGATATTTTGCGTTACCTGATTTTGGCGGACATTGTTGCTGTTTTTTAACTTAGAAAATAGGTATGTATATACCAATCCGGTTTCTATAGAAAGGTAGTCTGTCAAGTTTTTGGATGCGGTAATTCCGAAAGATACGGGTTGCGCGTGCAGCATTTCTGAAATATTTTTTGCCGGAAGTATGTTGGTCGTGAACATTTCGTTATTGCCATACGTGCTTTCTGTTTGAGTTATACTGGGCAATGAATTGCGCAAAGTCATGGGTGTATTTACCGTTTTCTGGAATGGCGATAGTCCGCCTTTTGCATTGATTGCCAATGTCATCGGGTCTTGTGTCAGGTCCGACTCTTCGTCCACAAAAAACTCTTTTTCTGCAATTTCTACAAACTCCAGCATACGTTTTTCTGCTTCTGCTTGTGAAATTTGTTCCTGTTTTTGCGGTTCGTTTGGTTTGGTTGGTTCTTCTGCAAATACGGTATTTGAGTCTTCTTTAATATCGTTATCCGGCAAGGTATTATTTGTTGTCTCTGTGTAAGAGCGTTTTGTATGCTTTTTATTCTGTACTTTTGGCGAGGCTTGGACAAGCAAAATTTCGGTATCTGCCTGTGTGTTGTTTTGAATTGTCGAGTTTTCGATATTTTGGCTTGCTGTATTGTTTTCGGTTACTGCAAGTGCTGTATCCTGCTCGGTTGTTGTTTGGGCAACACGAACGTTTTGGTCGATATTACGCGGTGTTTGCAAGAAAAACAGACTTCCTATCAGCAAGGTAGCGATAGCCGCGGCTGCACCCCAAATGCGTTGCTTGAGCAGTATCGGTTTCCTTCTTTGCGAAAGAGTCTCTTCAATCCGTTGCCATCCATCGCTTGGCGGCAATGCCTCAAAGTCTTTGAATTTAGATTGAAAACTTTCTTTTATGTTATTTTTCTCTTTCATTTATCTTTTATCGTTTGTTTTTTTCGAGAGCCGAGAATACTTTTTTTTGTAAAGCCACTTTTGCTCTATAAAATTGCGAACGGGATGCATTTTCTGTAATCCCCAATTGTTGTGCAATTTCTCTGTGTGTCATATCTTCAAATATAAATAAATTGAAAATAGTTCTGTAGCCATTGGGTAACTCCTCTATCAGTTTCAAAATTTCGTCTCTGCTTATACCTTCTAAGTCGAAATAGTCAATATCTGTCTCTTCTTCTATTGTTTCAATATCGGTAACCGGATCGAAAAAAGAAAATTTCTGCTTTTCTTTCCGATAATTTTCGATAGAAATATTCACAAATATTTTCCGCATCCATCCTTCGAACGAGCCTTTCCCTTGATAGGAATTTATTTGTGTGAAAACCTTGATAAACCCATCGTGTAACAGATCGCTTGCGGCATCTCTGTCTGTGCAATAACGCAAGCAGACAGCCATCATTTTGGGAGCATACAAATCGTACAACGCTTTTTGTGCGCTACGGTTCTGCTTCTTACATGCTGCTATCAATTGCGTATCGTTCATTACTGCCGCTTACATTTGTTTAGATGAAAAAAAAAAGAAAACGCTGCATGGCGTCGTAGATTTTCCATCATTTTATAAATAATTAACCATTTTGGTGAGGGAATAATTGTGTCAATTACCCACCCGAACCCTTTTTCTTTATTTGTGTTACTCAAAAGAAAGTTCAAAAGTAACAAAAATGCAAATCATTAAATTGCAATATACATACTTTTTTTATATTTTTGTTGTTTAATACTATAACCAAATAAAATTAGTTATGAAGAATTTCATGAAAATGGTGGCAGCTTCTGTCGTCGGAGTTATTATAGCAAGTATTGTATTCTCTTTTATTTCCATCTTGATAATGACTGCCATGGTAGGCTCATTTGCAAGCTCATTTAGCACACAAGAGAAATATCTTTTGGAGAATAACTCAGTACTTCACCTCAAATTGGAAGGAGCTATCCAAGAGCGAATACCGGAAAATGACCCTTTTTCCGATATGTTTAGCAACAGCAGAGTATCTAACATGGCACTGAACGATATAGTGGGAGCCATTAGAAAAGCAAAAAATGACGACAAAATAAAAGGTATTTATATCGATAGTCGTATTTTCAGTGCCTCGTTGGCCACGCTTACCGAAATCAGACAAGAGTTGTTGAAATTTAAAGAAAGCGACAAATTTATCGTAGCCTATTCAGATGCGTACACGCAAGGCGGTTACTACCTGTCGTCGGTTGCCGACAAGGTGGTATCCAATCCCGAAGGCATGGTAGATGTGCACGGTTTAGCTTCTAATTTGGTTTTCTTTAAAGATGCATTGGACAAACTCGGTGTGAAGATGCAGATTTTTAAGGTAGGAACATACAAATCGGCAGTTGAACCATTTATTCAAACAGAAATGAGCGGTCCCAATCGAGACCAGGTTAACTCATATCTGACTGATATGTGGAGTTTTATAAAAGCAGATTTGGCAGCCTCCAGAAATTTGCCCGTTGAACGAATCGATTCGCTTGCCAATCAAGGTGTTGCTTTGCAAGGAACCGATTTTTTGGTTACTTCCAACTTGGTAGATACATTGCTGTACGAAACACAAATGAAATCTTATTTGCGCTCACTTTTGCAACTGGATGAAGATGCAAAAATTCCATCGGCAACGGTGGCAAATATGAAATCGGTAAAAACCGGTACCATCAAGAAAACGAGCAACTCTATCGCCCTGCTCTATGCCGTAGGCAATATCACGTCGGGTAATGGTTCGCAAGGCATACAAGACAAATATTTGGTAAACGAAATTGAAAAGCTAAGAAAAGATAAAGACATAAAAGCGGTTGTTTTGCGTGTTAACTCGGGTGGTGGTAGTGCTTACGCATCGGAACAAATATGGAAAGCAATTACCGATTTGAAAGCCGAAAAACCGGTTGTTGTTTCGATGAGCGACATGGCTGCATCGGGTGGATATTACATCGCGTGCAACGCCGATAAAATTGTAGCCCAACCTACCACACTTACCGGCTCAATCGGTATCTTCGGGATGATTCCCAATTTTGAAGGAACTACCAAAAAATTAGGTATCAATATGGATGTGGTAAAAACAAACGAGTTTGCCGATTTTGGTAGTGTGAACAGACCTTTCAACCAAAAAGAGACAGAACTGATGCAAGTGCACATCAACCGCGGTTACGATTTGTTCTTGAAACGTTGTGCCGACGGACGAAAAATGCACAAGGACACTTTGGCACAATATGCCGAAGGCAGAGTTTGGACCGGCAACCAAGCGAAAGAAATTGGATTGGTTGACGAGTTGGGCGGCATTGACAAAGCTATAGAAATTGCTGCCGACTTGGCAAATTTGGGCAAAAGCTACGTTATTTTTGAATATCCAAAAATGAAAACACCGTTTGAAGAGATGTTTAACAAACAAACAGATGAACTGGCTGCCAAAACATTGAAAGAGTATTTGGGCGAAAGCTACGAAATGTTTAGCTTGCTAAAAGACGTGAAGGAACAAGATTACATACAAGCACGTGTTCCTTACAATATAGTTATCAAATAATTTATATCAATAATAATCAACAAGATGGACAAAACGCCTCCTCCACTCATCAAGCGCTCGTTGCTGCCACTGTCGTGGTTGTACGGACTTGGCGTGAGGATGCGCAACAAATTGTTTGATGCCAAAATATTGAAATCTACCAAATACGATATTCCAATAATTTGTATCGGGAATATCACGGTTGGAGGAACTGGCAAAACACCACACATTGAGTATTTGATACGGTTGCTGTCGCAAAAATACAAAGTGGCTGTTTTAAGTAGAGGATACAAAAGAAAAAGCAAGGGATTTCTCATAGCAGATACCGACTCTAAAGTACAGCAAGTAGGCGATGAGCCACTACAAATAAAACAGAAATTTCCCGATACTTTGGTCGTGGTTGATAGCAACCGACGCAGAGCCATTGAAAATATACTTTCGATTGAAGCGGACGAACGCCCCGATATTATTTTGATGGACGACGGATTTCAGCATCGCTACGTTTTGCCGTCGCTTTCCATTTTATTGGTAGATAGCAACCGTCCGGTTTTTGAAGATGTGTTGCTCCCTGCCGGTAGTTTAAGGGAACCTCTGAAAGGAAAGGATAGGGCAAATGTAGTTATCGTAACCAAGTGCAGCCACGATATGCACCCGATTGATTTCCGAATTTACGAAAACGGATTAAGCCTGTTCCCATATCAGAACCTCTTTTTCACTACAAACAATTATGGCGACATCATTCCGGTTTTTCCCGATATGGGGCTGGAGAATTTGGAAGCCGACGATTTGAGAAAGAAACATGTGTTTCTCGTTACCGGAATAGCTTCGCCTGACCCATTGGTCGAGAAATTGGAACTCAAAACCTACAACTTGTACACCAAATTTTATCCCGACCACCATTTTTTTAAATCTTCCGATATAGAAGATATCAAAATGATGCTGAACGAGATAGACAACGATAATAAAATAATCATCACCACAGAAAAAGATGCAGTCCGCTTTAGAGATTTGCCGTTTTTGGACGACGAATTCAAAAAACTGCTCTATTACATACCCATCGAGGTAATGTTTCTGTCGGAAGAAGAGCAAGATTCACTCAATAAAATAATTTTTAATCATGTTAGAAAGTATAAAACAAACAGCCGATTATCTAAAAAGTAAAATAACCGAAATCCCTAACACAGCCATTATTTTGGGTACGGGACTTGGCGAATTGGCCAACGAAATTACAGATAAAGTAGAAATCCCATACACCGAAATCCCAAACTTCCCCGTTTCTACGGTAGAAGGACATAGCGGGAAACTGATTTTGGGTATGTTGGGAACCAAAAAAGTGTTGGCAATGCAAGGACGTTTCCACTTCTATGAAGGCTATAATATGAAACAAGTAACCTTCCCGATTCGAGTATTCAAAGCACTTGGTATAGAGTATCTTTTTGTGTCGAATGCAGCCGGAGGTATGAACCCCAGCTTCGATGTGGGCGATATCATGCTTATAGAAGACCACATAAATATGTTTCCCGAACATCCGTTGCACGGAAAAAATCACGAAGAACTCGGTACTCGCTTCCCCGATATGAGCGAAGCCTACAACAAAGAGTTGCGTCTGATGGCAATGGAAGTAGCAAAAGAGAAAAACATCAAATTGCAACACGGTGTGTATGTTGGTGTTTCAGGACCAACTTTTGAAACTCCTGCCGAATACAATTTCTTCCGAGTAATAGGTGGTGACGCCGTGGGTATGAGTACTGTGCCCGAAGTTATTGTTGCCAACCACGCAAAAATGAAAGTGTTGGCTTTCTCCATTATTACCGATTTGGGCGTGATAGGCAAAATTGTGGAAGTTACACACGAAGAGGTGCAAGAAGCTGCCAAAATAGCACAACCCAAAATGGCAGAGATAATGCGTACAATTGTACAAAAAATAAAATAAAACTGCGAAAAAGAAAATAAAGACAACACCAATCAATTGACACAATTAATTGGTGTTTCTTTATTGTGTTTGCACTTGGCAAAATAAAATGCAAACTTTCCAAACAAAAAAATAAAAAT
>CAZVWS010000075.1:0-6533 GCA_964631255.1 uncultured Dysgonomonadaceae bacterium
TGTGTTTGCACTTGGCAAAATAAAATGCAAACTTTCCAAACAAAAAAATAAAAATCATGCGCACAGAGATATCTACACTTGGCGAGTTTGGTTTGATAGACCATCTCGTGAAAGATATAAAGCCCATACAAGAAACCACGCAAGTAGGCATTGGCGACGATGCTGCCGTTTTGCACTACGGCGAGAAACAGATTTTGGTAACTACCGATTTGCTGCTCGAAGGCATCCATTTTGATTTGACGTATGTTCCGTTGAAGCACTTGGGTTACAAATCGGCCATAGTTAATTTCTCCGATATATATGCCATGAACGGCAAACCACAACAAATAACCGTTTCGTTGGGCATTTCCAAACGTTTCTCGATAGAGGATTTGGAGAGCTTTTACGACGGATTAAAATTGGCTTGCCAAATATATGGCGTGGATATTGTGGGGGGAGATACCACTTCGTCGCTAACGGGGCTTACCATCAGTATAACCTGCATAGGTAGTGCAGACAAAGAGAGCATTGTTTACCGGAGTGGCGCAAAAAACACCGATTTGATTTACGTTTCGGGCGATTTGGGTGCTTCCTACATGGGATTGCAACTGCTGGAGCGCGAGAAAAGTGTGTTTGCCCATGACAACAGCCCACAACCCGATTTTGCCGGCAAAGAGTATCTGTTGGAACGTAGCTTGAAGCCCGAAGCCCGCAAAGATATTGTGGAGAAACTGCGCGAACACCATATTTTGCCTACTGCCATGATGGATATTTCGGATGGATTGTCATCGGACATTATGCATATTTGCAAGCAGAGCAACGTTGGATGTCAGATTTTTGAAGATAGAATACCCATTGATTATCAAACGGCAGTGATGGCAGAAACTTTTAATATGAACATCACTACCGTTGCGCTGAATGGCGGCGAAGATTACGAACTGTTGTTTACCGTACCGTTGCATCTGCACGAGGCTATGTCTGCTATTGAGGGCGTGCATCTGGTTGGGCATATTACCGCGCCGGAGCACGGTTGTTTGTTGGTAACTCGCGACGGACAAGAGATGCCGCTTCGGGCGCAAGGTTGGAATTCGCTCGCGTAAGAAAACAGACTTCATTTCATCCAACTTATCATTGGAGCATACTTCGGGCAAATGTTTATTTGCCATTTTCTGATAAAAGATTTACTTTTGTGCCCCGTAAGCGAGACCGCCGCGGGTGGAGAAGCATTAAAATATATTATTCAAAATACATTTATTCATGGAAATAGTTTGGTTATTAGTGTCTTTAGTTGTGCTTTATTTCGCTGCCGAATGGTTGGTAGGAGGGGCATCGTCGTTGGCTGCCAGAATGGGAATTAGCCCGTTGATTATCGGGTTGACCATTGTATCTGTCGGCACCAGCGCGCCCGAACTCTTGGTGAGTGCAAAGGCAGCTCTTCAGGGTCAGAGCGAAATATCGATAGGGAACGTATTGGGTTCCAATTTATTTAATATTGGCATCATTTTGGGAGCTTCGGCACTAATTTATCCGCTTTATGTAAAAAGACAGTTGCTAAAATTGGATACACCGGTATTGGTTGGCACGGCACTGCTGTTTTTGGTGTTGTTTTTAGATGGAAAAATTTCGTTTGTGGAATCGCTCATTTTTATTGCCTGCTTTGCTACGTATGTTATCTATTTGATAGTAAAATCGGTAAAGGACGAAAAAGAGAATTCGGAAGAAGAAGTTATCCGGGTTTACAAGCATTGGGCTTATGATATTGCATTTATTGTTGTAGGTTTGGTCGGCTTGGTGTTGGGGTCGAATTTGCTGGTAGATAACTCCATAATTATTGCAAAAAGACTGGGTATGTCTGACGCGCTTATCGGATTAACTATAATTGCTGCCGGAACCAGTATGCCCGAGTTGGCAACCTCTGTGGTAGCGGCTCTGAAGAAAAAATCGGATATTGCCATTGGCAATGTGGTGGGCTCCAATATTTTTAATATCACGTTGATTATCGGTATTTCTGCATTTATTTATCCTATCGAAACACGCGATATCAATCTAATAGATAGTTTGTTTGTGTTGGGAATGAGCCTTTTGTTGTATTTCTTTATGAAAATTGGAACGCGAATAAGACGTTGGCAAGGTGCTGTTTTCGTGGCATTTTATCTGCTTTACTTTTTTATAAAACTATATTCGGCGTAAGTTTGTGTTTGAGGAAGTAGTTTTAGCCTCAATTTATTTGTTGTAATGAATTGACCGATTTGTTTGTCAATTCGTTAATTGAATCTGAAAAGTTGAACACTTCGTCTTTTTAGCATAGCGAAGTGGCGGATTTGAAGCAAAATAATCCAAACGGAGTAAATGCTGAATCCGCCATATTACCAAACATCTGTATTGTAAAGTAGCTTTTTACTTTTTTATTTTTTTGGTTGCTCTCTGAAGCTCATCATCCAGTTGATGCCGAATTTGTCTGTCAACATACCAAAATATTCGCTCCAAAAGGTGTTTGCAAGCGGCATTGTAATTTCTCCACCAATAGATAAAGCAGTAAATAATTTTTCTGCTTCTTCTTTACTGTCTGCGGTAATGGAAACGGAAAAATTGTTTCCCTGTACAAACGACGACGCCCATTCTCCACCGGTGTCGCTTCCCATTAAAAGAGATGTTCCGATTGGAAGTCCAACGTGCATTATTTTGTTTTTTTCGGCTTCACTCATTTCAGGAACACCTTCTTGTGGTGGCATATCGCCAAATCGTCCGATGTAGGTAAATTCTCCGCCAAATACCGATTTGTAGAAATTAAATGCGTCTTCGCAATTTCCGTTAAAGTTTAAATAAATGTTTGTTGTTGCCATTGTCTAAATCATTTAAATCGTTAATAATTGTTTTTAATGTTGATATTAAAATAATTGTTATTGCTATAGTTTCAACACCGAAAACGAATGCAGTAACGGATGAGTTGAAACATCGTTTTTGAAATTGTTAAAAGTTTACTTTGTTTTACACGAGCATTCGTGGTGTTCGTTTATGTATTTTATTGACTCAATGCATAGCTCTTTCAAGATAGTAATGTTTATATCTGCGAGTTTGTTAACATAAATACATGCCTTCGCCATTTTAAATTTTCCGAGATTTTGTAAGATTGCCCTGCTTTTTTCTGTATCGGAATAGATGTAAAGAGAAATAGCAGCTTTTCGAGGCGAAAATCCTAAAATAGGTGCGTCGCCCTCGTGTCCGCTTTTGTATTTGTAGTGATAATTACCAAACCCGATAATGGATGGACCCCACATTTTGGGTTCTTCTCCGGATATTTCTTTCAATATTTTTATCAGCTCAAAGCTATCAAGTTTCTTTTGCTCGGTATTGGCATAAGAGTTGATAAATTCTTCCACATCAACCGTTGTGTATGTAGATTTTATTTTTGCCATTTCTGCTTACTTTTTGGTTTTTTAGATTGAAATATATTTTATAAACACAAATCTCATGGATTTTTCTTGGCTATTTTTTCTGAAAAAGGCAAATATTCGGGAAGTGCTGCCGAGCCATACCAGGTAAATATTTCGTAATCTAAAAGTCCGTTTTTAATTGCCAGATCGGTTTGTAATAGTTTTGAGGCTTCTTCTAAAGTCTTAATATTGTGTAATATAAAAATGCCTCTGTATCTGTTTTCATTGTTTTTCAATGGACCTGCAACTACAAGTTTACCTTCGCCAACCAAACGGTTTATATTGTCCAAGTGTGCTCTAAAGCTCTCTGTTGTAAGTTCTTTGTTGGCAGTTGTATTAGTTCCTGTTTTCAGAATAACCAGAAAATAGCTTTTCATTCCATAGTCATCGGCGCCCAATTTTTCGGCTAATGCTTTATCGTAATTTGGATTGGTAATTGTAAAGTCGTTTACTTCATCTTTTTGAAACTGTTTTAGCATTTTGTATGCAAATTCTTTTTGTTTTCCGTCCGAAATCTGCACATATATCTCATTATCGTTGCATTTATGATAAACTATTTTTTTGGGAAAATCGTGATTGGGATTTTCAAAAGTAAAAGTGCTATCTGTTTGGGTTAATTTAAAATCTACAGCTTTGCCCGAATTCTGATTGATGACAGTTGCCGAATAAATTGTTTTCTTACCATCTTTTCTGATTTCTAAGTATTCAGAAATGAACATTTGTCCGTCGGTTATTTTATAAGAAAATCCTTTTAATGTGTTTTTATCAATTTTGTCCCAATGTTCATAAACTTCACTGTTTTCCACTTTCCATGTACCTGATAAAAAGTAAGGAAAGCTCATTTGGGCGGATGCCCACTCAGCAACGAATAGAATTAAAATAGCTAGTATATATTTCATTGTTTTCATTTTCAGGTACTTCTGGGACTTATTTTGTTGTGTTGCCACCCATTTCTGTAAACACACTATCAATGGGCTCCCAAAGTTCTATTTTGTTACCATCTGCATCCATAATGTGTACAAATTTGCCATAGTCATACGTTTCGATGCTGTCCAGAATTGTTACACCGTTGTTTTTGAGTTTGTTCACGAGTCCCTCTAAGTTTTGTACACGGTAGTTTATCATAAACTCCTTGCCGGAGGGCAAAAAATATTCACTGCCTTGCTTGAATGGACTCCATTGCAAATAATTTATTTCGTCGGGTCTATTGGCGTTTCTAAATTCAAAACTTGAACCCCATTCATTTACTTCAAGACCCAAATTTTCTGCGTACCAATCTTTCGTCTTTTCGGGGTTTTCGGAAAAAAAGAAAATTCCTCCTATTCCGGTTACCTTAGGTGTTGTGTCTTGTTGAGAAGTTGTTTTGTCTGATTGTTTAATTTGTTCAGCCATATCTTTAGATCTGTTTGTTGTAGAATTGCAGCTTGTCAATGTTACAAAAATTGACAACGTAATTATTAAATTTTTCATTTCTTTTTTTTGATATTTTCGTTCATCGATTCGAAAAGATTCCACAACTTTTAAAATTGCTCATTTGCTGCGATTCTCAAATCGGGTTTTGTTATTGCTATTTCCATAAATCAGAAAATCAGTTTATTTTCCACCTTTGCAATCGTTTCATACCACGTGTAAAGAACCACGCCATAAATTTGTTGTGCCCGCCTTCTATCATTTGCTTACGGCAAAATTCTTGAAATTCGCCCACTGTTCCTTTAAACGTAAACTCACCATTTTGATAGCAAAAACTACAATAGTTTTCTATTTTGCTGCCCTCTGCATTTGTTCCGCCACCTTGTGGGTCTTTTTTTAATGGCATTCCGCAACTTTGACAAAATTTGTTTTTAGTATTCATCTTAATTTGTTTTATATTTTATTTCTTCTTGTTTAAGTGTCTTTTAAGCAGTGTTTTGCATGCCGACGGCGGTGGTGGTATGAAAAGTTGCCGATTGCGGGCTATTTCCTGTCAAGTTACACAAAGTTTGATGCGGGATACAACCCTTGGATAACTTACTGCCCGGCAATTTTTTATACTACGTGTTTCCAACCATTTTTATTTCAATCGTTTAATTCTTCGACTCCAACAATTAGTCCGTTTGCTATAAAATTATCACCCGAACTTAGCTTAGAAATCGTATAAGTTTCTAGCTCTCCTTCTAAATAGTCAATAGCAACCAATTTTTGTGTTCCTTTTGCTGTTATAAAGAAGTCTCCAATTTTTATTTTGTCAATGTTTTCAAATCCTTTATATTGTTTTGATTTGTCCGGCTTTAGCGAAGCCCAACCTTTATTGTCAATTTTGAAAGGATGGTCTTGGGTTGAAGTTATTGTCAATCCACTTTCAAATCGGTAAGTTACAAGTCCATGATGTATTACTTTTTCCGTTTTCTCAATCTTGGCAGATTTTATCGTTTTTGTATCAAAATCCATGTAAGCAACCAAATCACCTACTTGTAAGTCCTCAATGTTTTTGATGGTATTATCGGCTAATTTGATTTCTGTGCCTTTTGCAAAACAATGAACATCAAGTCCGTCAAAATATATTTCGGAAATTACAACGTCATCATATTTTAGCCCTTTGTAAACATCCAGTATTTCAAATTTCAAAGTCCAATCAGGTTTTCTTTTAAGCACATCCCAATTATTTCTGTCGCGATTCCCTATTGGCTCAATCTTAAAACTCTGTGAGCCTCGAATATCATGTAGTTTGAGAATTGCATAAGGTTTATCGTCAATGTAAACTTTTAGTTTTTTTACTCGTGAGTTGTTCTCCCAAGCTGTTTTACTTTTTACATATCCATTTACAACGATAATTTCATTAATTCTTGGGGAAGCTCCGCTAAATGTATATAAAAGATATTCTCTAATTCCATAACCGTCAACTCCTTCAATCCAAACATTTTTATAGTTTAAGTCATGTGCGTTTTTAGGTTCGTAATTATTATCTCCTTGTGATTTTAAATAACTTGATGCAGTAACCTCCTTCGGACCTCCTCCACAATACCAACTGCAACCTCCTCCGATTATATACCAGTAGTCTTCCATTGTTTCATCAACTTTAGAAAGAACGTCTTTTTCTTGCTGTGATAAATCGTCATATTTTACTCCATTTGACATTTTATC
>CAZVWS010000076.1:0-6428 GCA_964631255.1 uncultured Dysgonomonadaceae bacterium
TAGAGCGTTTGACTGGCAGTCAAAAGGTCATCGGTTCGACTCCGATATTCTCCACCACATCAGTCAAATAATTGGTTAATTTGCAACAGAGCAAATGCGAAAAATGAATGTCTATACGTAGAGATTCATTTTTTTTGTGCCAAGTCTGTCCGGGATTATTCTTTTCGGTACAACCGGTTCGCCCGGATAAAATCGTACACTTTTGTCGGTACAAATGCTTGCACGTTTTTTCCTTCCTCCATGCTCTTGCGGATAAAGGTAGATGACAACTCCACAACAGGCGCATCCACCATTTGAACGGATGGGGCAAGCGTGGGCGAGAGTTGTACGTCGTACCCCAATCGGGGATAAATCAATATTCGGTATTTTTCGAGCAAACGTTCGTTTTCTTTCCATTGGTCAAACGTGCCCCAGTTGTCGCTGCCAATGAGGAGAACAAACTCTTTGTCGGGAAAAGTAGCACTTAATTTTTCGAGTGTGTGGAAGGTGTAGGAGGGGCGTGGCAGCGAGAACTCGATATCCGATACAGATAAATTGTCGAAATCGGCAAGTGCCAACCTTGTCATTTGCAGGCGAATGTAGTCGTCGAGCAGACTCTCGATTTTTTTTAGCGGATTGTGCGGAGTTACTACAAACCAGACCTCGTCTAAGTAAGTAAACTCGCGCATGTAGTTTGCCAATATCAAATGTCCGACATGAATTGGGTTGAATGAGCCGGGAAAAATGCCAATTTTTGGTTTATTCATCTGTTGTTTCTGTTATAAAACGATAAAAAACCGATGTGTCTGTGCAGAAACACCGATTTTTCTTCTTTCACTTGTGGGTATAGGTGTTAGCTATGTTCGTTTGAAAAGTGAAATCACCCACAGTAGCAGTACTGCTCCAACTAACGACGTAATCAAACTGCCAATGAGTCCATCTCCTGTGCCGATACCCAATAGACCGAATACCCATCCGCCAATTGCGCCACCAATAATTCCCACAATAATGTTTACAAGAAGTCCAAAACCTCCGCCTCTCATCAGGTTACCTGCCAGCCATCCGGCTATTGCTCCGATAATAATCCACCATAATAGTCCCATAATTGATAATTTTTTTTAGTTAATAAATTGGTTCGTGAAGCAGACCGTTTTTGTCTTATTCACTTATCTATTAACACGAAAACAGAGCCGATTGTTTATCGCGGCATATCTCTTATAAAAATATTTATATTTTTTTTAGAAATAGAGTTGTGGTGCGATTTTCCGATTGATTGCAATATATATTTTGTCAGTTCATCCTGTTTTTGTAATCGTCATATCCAAACGTGCGATACAACTCGAAAGTGTTATCCGATTTCCAAATCCCGATAGAGGGATGCGAAACACCGTTGAACATAGTAGTTTTCACTATCGTGTAGTGTATCATATCTTCAAAAATGATTCTGCTACCTACTTCCAATGGCTCGTCGAACGACCAGTCGCCCATGAAATCGCCGCTCAAGCAACTATTTCCGCCCATTCTGTAAGTCGGTTTACCCGCGACAGGCTCCTGATATGCACCCCGAATGTGGGGTTTGTAAGGCATTTCCAAACAGTCGGGCATGTGGCAAGCAAACGAAACATCGAGCATGGCGGTTTTTACCCCGTTGTTCTCCACAATATCGGCAACGGTTGCTGTCAGCACACCGGTTTGCCATGCAAAGGCGCTTCCCGGTTCCATAATTATTTCGATGTGCGGATACCGCTCTTTTAGTTTTCTGAGCACCGCAATCAGATGCGCTGTGTCATAATCTTTGTGAGTCATCAGATGTCCGCCACCCAAATTGAGCCATTTTATTTGAGCAAAGAGATGTTTGAATTTGCTCTCCACCACTTCCAGCGTTTTTTCTAACTCGTACGAGTTGCTTTCGCACAAGTTGTGTAAATGCAATCCGGTAACTCCGTCGGGCAGTCGGTCGCCAATGTGTTGGGCGGTAACACCCAGACGCGAACCGGGCACGCTCGGGTTATACAAATCTGTCTCTACAACCGAAAATTCCGGATTGATGCGAATGCCACATTCTACTTTTTTGCCCGAAGCCAACACTTGTGGATAGAAACGGTGAAACTGCGAAAGCGAATTGAATGTGATATGGCTGCTGTATTGGAGAAAAATTGGGAAATCCCGGTCGGTATATGCCGGGGCATAGGTGTGTGCCGGGTTGCCCATCTCTTCAAAAGCCAACCGCGCTTCGGCTACCGAACTTGCCGTGGAGTAGCCGATATATTCTCTCACGATAGGAAACGCTTTCCAAAGTGCAAACGCTTTGAATGCCAAAATGATATTGACACCGGCTTGCTCCTTTACCGATTTTATCAGTTGCAGGTTTTTACGAAACAAATCTTCCTCCAGCACAAAACAGGGAGAGGGTATTTTAGAAAAATCAATCATGATGCAATGCTGTTTTTTTACAAAGATAGAAATAAAAAAATATAATAATTATCGTTTGCTTCGCCTTTTGAGCCAGACGAAAGCCAAGGCTGTGGCCGCCAATGTGCCCAAAATATCGGCAATATAATCGCCCCATTCGGCACTGCGATGCGGAAACAGGTATTGCTGCATCAACTCAATAGCACCGCCATATATAGCAGGAATCACGATACCCCAAAAAATCCATTTCCAAGTTTGCGGCTTGCCGTTGTGCAGCAAATAATAGTTGAGAAAAGATACACCCGACAGTAAAAAAAACATACCAAAATGTCCCACTTTGTCCCATGCCAAAATATTTGGCAAATTGGGCATATCGCCCGAACCCAACAGACATGTTCCCACAAAAATAACCGAACCGATTATTAGCGGAGCTGCCATGTATCGCAAATATCTACTCGCTTTTTTCATTCAAACTAAAATTTAACACCAAAGATATGCAGAATTTGAATATCTTGTTACCGATTTAAAAACATATAACTAAAACAATCGGTTATTTTCATAAAAAATTTGTTTCTTTGTCGGATATTTCACAATAAATGAATCGACCTGTAAAATGAAAAAAATATTCCTTTTCACCGTTATCGCCATTCTTGCATTCACCGTTCAAGCCCAAAAAAAACAAGACGACAAAAATAAAAGATACTACGATGTTTACAAAAGTATCGATGTTTTTAGCAACATAATCAAGGAGTTGGATATGTATTATGTAGATAGCGTGAAGGTAGATAGCTTGGTAAACGGTACCATTCGCAACATGCTTGCCGGATTGGACCCCTACACCGAATTCTATTCAGAAGAGAATATCGACGATTTGCGATTCATGACCACCGGAGAGTACGCCGGTATTGGCTCCATCATCTCTTACAACAACGGTAGAGTAATTATAAACGAGCCATACAAAGGGTTGCCGGCAGACAAAGCCGGATTGAAAGCCGGAGATATTATTCTCGAAATAGATGGAAAAGACAAACGAAATGCCACCGTGAAAGAGGTGAGCGACGAACTGAAAGGAACTCCCGGCACCACCTTGAAACTAAAAATAGAACGCCCCGGCGAAAAAAAACCGCGCAACTTCTCCGTTATTCGAGAAAAAATAGAGATGGATCCCATTTCCTACTCCAATATTTATGACGACAACATCGGCTATATCCACTTCAATACCTTTACCAATGGCAGCTCCAAACGAGTGAAGGATACGTATCTCCAGTTGAAAAACAAAGGCGCGCAATCGCTCATTCTCGATTTGCGAGGTAACGGCGGCGGCATCATGGAAGAGGCGATAAATATTATCAACTTCTTCGTAAACAAAGGCAAAGAGATTGTCTCCACCAAAGGTAAAGTGAAACAGTGGGAGCGTGTGTACAGCACCCAGGCGCATCCCATCGATACCATTATGCCCATTGTTGTGCTGATAGATACCGGCTCGGCATCGGCAAGCGAAATTGTGGCGGGTGCTTTGCAAGATTTAGATAGAGCGGTTATCGTGGGCAATCGGTCGTTTGGCAAAGGATTGGTGCAAACGCCCCGCGAGTTGCCATACGGCTACAACGTGAAAATAACCACTGCCAAATATTATATCCCCAGCGGACGAAGCATCCAGGTTTTGGATTACTCGCACCGCAACTCCGACGGCTCTGTTGCTCGCGTTCCCGATAGCCTGACCAACGTGTTTAAAACCGTGAACGGACGCGAAGTGCGCGATGGCGGCGGCATCACCCCCGATTTCATCATCCCCGAAGAGAGCAGCCCAACCATTGTTTACTACCTCATGGCAGATAACATCATTTTCGATTTCGTTACCGATTGGGTACAAAAACATCCCAACATAGCACCGGCCAACCAATTCCAAGTGTCGGATGCCGATTACGAAGCGTTTAAAACATTCGTGAAAAGCAAAGATTTTGACTACGACCAAATGAGTATTCGTTCGTTGCAATCGTTGAAAAGCATCATGGAGTTCGAACGCTATTTCGATAATGCTTCCGAAGAGTTCAAAGCGTTAGAAAACAAGCTGAAACCCAATTTGGATAGAGATTTAGAGCTTTTCGAGAAAGATATTCGTTCGTATCTGGAAACCGAAATCGTGAAACGATATTACTACAAAGAGGGCGTGCTGATGCATCAGTTGCAAAACGACCCTGTTATGAAAAAAGCCCTCGAAGTGCTAAAAAACAGGCAGTTGTATAATGCCACCTTGCAACCCGTACCCGAGAATATGCCTTCTGCCGAAGAGATAAAAGACAAATTGAAGGAGCAATATTCTTCATTGAACTGATGCGATTTTTTTACTAAAAAAACGTGAGCTCAATATAAAACAATGCTGTTACTATATTATATATAAGCTAATAAGGTTTTGTTATGTCATACGTTTATTTCTACTAAGGTTGAAAGAAATACAAATAAGGTTCCTTTTTTTATCTAAAAACCTTATTTTCAAAAAGAAACCTTAGTAGCATTGTAACTAATCGAGATCTTCGACCTTATTACTTTATTGAATTTCAATTGTTTTTTAGTTAAAAATATTACGTCGAACTCACGTTAAAAAAAGAGGAAATGTACATAAATAGCGAAAGCAAAAAATCGGATAATCACTCTATACAACTATGACAATTCTCACTTTTATCATCCGACTTTTGGTAGCTACGGCAGCCGGCGGGGCTGTTGGGCTGGAACGACAGATAAACAACAAAAGTGCCGGCTTGCGCACCAATACTTTGGTGGCTGTTGGCGCGTGCATCTATATGTTGATAAACGCGAAACTGACCGAAACCGGTGGCGACCCAACCCGCATTATTGGGCAAATTGTTACCGGAATCGGATTCTTGGGCGCGGGAGTTATTTTGCACAGAGGCATCAATGTGCAAGGACTGACAACCGCTGCCACTATCTGGTGTAGCGCGGCGTTGGGTGTTTTGGCGGGATTGGGCTTTTTCTTGGAGACTATAGTGGCTACTGCCCTCATTATCATCATAAATACGGCATTTAAAGTAACCGACCGTATTTTTATGAATGCCAACAACAAAAACAAGAACAAGCCAAAAGAGGACTCGTTTGAGTAGTTGTTACAATACCTCAAAAACCAAAATTCCCGTGCACGATTTTTGCGAGTTGCAATATTCTGCAACCGTTCTTTTGTCCACCACCACTTTGGCTTGGCTGCTCGATGCGTGAATGAAGTGCAGTTTGCCATTTTTGCGAAAAGCAAAACCCAGATGCGAAGTATCCAAACCCTTTACCGATGTGGCAAATGCCACGATGCACAAATGAGGTATCTGCTTCTCCGTTTTAGCAATTTTCCCCTTGTCAATCACAAGAAAACCACCCCGGGAGTTCATCGCGGCTTCCATCTTTTTTATTTCGGAAATCAGGGGTTGGTTGTTCTTCAATTGCCGATAGGCATTGGGATGGGAACTCATGAAATGAATCTGTTTTTTCTCGGCAATACCACCCAAACAGCGGGTTAAAATACGGATATTTTTTTTGGCTGCATTGTCAAAAGCCCAATCCGAAGTGTAGTGCAATCGAGACGGATAGCCGTTTATTTTCCCGTTTCGGTAACGAATATTTTGTACACGCCATGCAAAATCCTCCAGCTTATTCTCGCCCGCCAAAACCATTTGCGTGAGAGCCATCACGCTTTCCACGTAGGTTACACAATCAAAACCGCGCAAATGGATAACCAACTTTTCGGCATCGTTTTTTTCTAACGTGGCAGCTTTGTACGGCGTATTTACAAAAAAAAGTGCCGTTTTCTCCAAGACCAACTCTTTCGATGAACATCTGTGCGGTTGGATATACGCTAAGTATTTGTCAAAAATTTGTTTGTCTTCTTTCGTGAAATCTATCTCTTGCGAGAATACAGACGAGCACACGAAGAGAAAAAACACCATTAAATATACCGAATTTTTCATTTCTTTATTTTCACCATGTCACGTCCTAAAAAAAGTGGACACTTTTTGTCAGTTATTATTCTTGTT
>CAZVWS010000077.1:0-6399 GCA_964631255.1 uncultured Dysgonomonadaceae bacterium
CACATCGGGATGCTTGTAATCTACATCGGTAAACATCAGGTAGTCGAAATTGGCAAACTCGTTGCTAACTGATTGGTCGTGGACATCGATTCCTTTGTTTTCTCCCAGAATGATGTAGATGGCATCTTTGCTGTCGCGATAATTGTAGTCGGTTGCCGAAAAATGCTCCCAACTCCATTGAAATTCGGAATACTTGCCTTGTCGTCCGGGGAAAGTAAATCGGGTAAATCCTTCAATTTCGTATGGTTCGGTAATTCCTTTGTTGCGATCGTGCGGGTCAACTTCCACCACGTGAAACGCTTGTGGTTCATCGCCTCCGGCCTTGTGGTTGAGTACAACATCGGCATAAACGGCAATTCCGTTATCGTGCAACGCGTTTATGCAGTCGTGCAGTTCTTGTTTTGTTCCGTATTTGGTGCGAACGGTGCCTTTTTGGTCAAACTCGCCTAAATCATACATATCGTAAGCACCGTAGCCCACGTCATCTGAGCTCGTACCCTTGTAGCAAGGCGGTATCCAAACGCCTGTAACGCCTATCTGGCTTAAGTGTTGTGCATCGTCTCTTAGTCTGTTCCATAATTGCCCATCGTTTGGCAAGTACCATTCAAAGTACTGCATCATTACGCCGTTTGTTCGCATTGAGTTCTATTTTTTAAGTGTAGTTTCCACAATAGAACGTCTGTAGTAGAAATTATGTTTTAACAATTTAGAGATTTTTTTAATCAGATATGCATTTACAATGTGTTTTTTCCTTTTTAAAACCTTATTTCCCCAAAAACAAAACCCTCGTAACCTTGTATTTGTCAAAAATTCTGATGATGAACAGCGAAATTATTATTGTCAGTATATTGTAAATTTGGGCTGCAAGGAAATCAAAAACATAAATGTTTATCGTTTGTGGGAAAGCGTATAAATTGGCCAAAAACACAATCACAATTTGTTGCGCCAAATAGATGCCCAGCGTTTCTCTGCCGTAAACCGAGAGCAGCTTTACCCAACGTGTGTGTCGGAATTTCTCGTAAATGGTTTTGCACAAATAGATGATGCTGATAGAGCCGGTAAGCCCCAATACAAACCGAAACAGCATAACATAGAAATTGCGGAGGTCGAACGAAAGCTGTTTGTAGTCAATTAGTTTGATGGGTGTTGTGTAGATGGAATATTCTTTGATGTTCCACTCCAAAAGCAGGAGCACAAAAACAGCGGTTGCCGCAAAAAACACCTTTCGCCCAATTTTTGCCTGCATCAGGTGGCTTTTGAGGAAATAACCCAGCCAAAAGAAGGGCAACATCACGTTTATCCACAAAAAAGAGCCTTGCGGCAACAGCAAAATAGATGCGGCGGCAGCCCACACGTCTTTTCGGAAGAGCTTCATCGAAACATAAAAGAGCAAATAGCAGATAAACAGGCATTTCAAAAACCAATAATCGCCCATCCAGGCCTGAAAATTATAAATCTCGAACGGGTTTTTGCCCCGTGCAAAGAGTATAACCAGCGCGCAAGCTGTCCATACAAATGCCGGCAGCAACAATTGCAACGATTTCTTTTTCAACAACCCGCCCAACGATAGTTTGAGCGACGAGCCGGCAAAAATACCGCTCAACAACATAAACAACGGCATGTGAAACGAAACAATAAACTCCGATGCCGGATGCCACAGCCCGCTATCCACCGCATCTTTGATGCCATATTGCGTAACGTGCCCCCAAACTACGAAGTAGATGGCAATGAATTTGATGAAATCGAGATACTCGATTCGAGTGCTTTGTGTAGGTAGTGTTTTTGTCATTGGGTTGTGCTTGTGTCTGACGGATTACCCGTCCGACAAATTCTTTTTTTGTTGTTTTACTTACGCCTCAGACCGGCAATCGGTTGGGTGCTATTAGGGTGAGAGGATTTTTTTCAGTTTATCCGTACCATTTTTGTCGTAATACGCCATTTTGTGCATAGAAGTTAGCTGCATTGCCTCTTCGAAAGAAGCAAATTTGTATGTTCCGTTTATTTTTGTTTGAATGATGTGCGGAATGCAGTCATTCACAACGGGACAATTGTATCCGGATAATTTTCCGTTTATAACTTCGTGAAACAATATTTGGAACACAAAATAATCAAATAAAGTATTCTGTGTTTTCCAATAGTAGAGCATTAAATCTTGGAGCGATGTTATTACTTTGCTTTCTTTTTGGGCAAACAAAATACTGCTCAACATTTTTACCTTGAATTGCGGATGCCAGTCGAAATAATAGGCATACACGTTTTCCCAATATTTTTTATGTTTTTCTTCATCCGACCTTTGAAACATAAAGAAATCCATTTCAGCATATTTGTTGGGCAGATTATCCGTCAAGAGTATGGTTGCATCCAGCCATACGCCCCCGTAGGTGGAAAGCAGTGCGACACGCAATAAATCGGAGAAAAAAGTGCGGGTAAAAGCCGGATTTTCTCTTTTTTTCCACACAAAATCGGGCAAATATTCTTGTTACAGATGATTTGCTTCATTTGATGGAAAATAGACAAGTATTCTTTTTTGCAGCAATTAAGAAATAAATGCAGTTTTTCTTATTTAGAACATTTTTTCTATTTTTGCACTTTCAAATCCCAAATCCCAAATCCCAAATCCCAAATAAAAATATGTCCATCATCCATCAACTCATATCCAAACAACTCAATATATCGCTCAAAAGCGTTGAAAATACCGTAAAACTGCTCGACGAAGGCGCCACCATTCCTTTCATCAGCCGCTACCGAAAAGAAGCGACCGGGGCGTTGGACGAGGTGCAAATTGCCGATATAAATGCGTTGAACGATAAATTTATCGAACTCGAAAAACGCAAACAAACCGTTCTCTCGTCCATCGAAGAGCAGGAAAAATTGACTCTCGAATTGCGCTCCCGCATCGAGAATTGTTGGGATTCCATCGAATTGGAAGATATTTACCTGCCCTACAAGCCCAAACGCCAAACACGTGCCGAAATGGCTCGTAAGCGAGGATTGGAGCCTTTGGCGCAATGGCTGATGTTGCAGCAAAACGGTTCGGCAGAGGCCAAAGCCAAGCAATTTATTTCTGAAGAGGTTACTGATGCCGATGCTGCCCTGAGAGGTGCGTGCGATATTGTTGCGGAGTGGGTGAACGAGGACGAAAAATCGCGACAAATGGTGCGAAACGTTTTTGCTCGCGAAGCCGTGATTACCTCCAAAGTGATAAAAGGGAAAGAGGAAGAGGGAGAAAAATACAAAGATTATTTCGATTTTTCGGCACCATTGTCGCGCTGTCTGTCGCATCGGGTGTTGGCGATTCGGCGTGGCGAAGCCGAAGGCTTTTTGCGTGTCGCCATTTCGCCCGACGACGAGAAATGTTTGGACAAACTCGTTCCCCGATACGCCAAAAACGATACCGAAGCTGCCGATTACATCGAAAACGCGGTGGAAGATGCCTACAAACGGCTCTTGAAACCGTCCATCGAAACCGAATTTGCCAATCTTTCCAAAGAGAAAGCCGATGAAACGGCCATTTCAGTCTTCGCAGAAAATCTACGGCAGTTGTTGTTGGCTCCGCCATTGGAGCAGAAGCGTATTTTGGGCGTTGACCCCGGTTATCGCACCGGTTGCAAACTGGTTTGCCTGGACGAACAGGGCAATCTGCTGCACAACGAAACCATTTACCCGCATCCGCCACAAAACGAGTTTCAGAAGTCGGCGAGCAAAGTTTCCAAATTGGTTTCTACCTATAATATAGATGCCATTGCCATCGGAAACGGAACGGCAAGTCGCGAAACCGAGCGATTTATCGCTAATATTCGTTACGACAAAGAGGTGAAAGTGTTTGTGGTGAGCGAAAACGGCGCGTCGGTTTACTCGGCATCGAAAACCGCACGCGAAGAGTTTCCCGATTACGACGTTACTGTTCGTGGAGCCGTTTCCATCGGTCGCCGACTGAGCGACCCGCTGGCGGAATTGGTGAAAATTGACCCCAAGTCCATCGGGGTGGGGCAGTACCAGCACGATGTGGACCAGTCGAAACTGAAACGTTCGCTCGACCAAACCGTGGAGAGTTGCGTGAATTTGGTTGGTGTCAATCTCAACACGGCGAGCAAGCATTTATTGATGTATGTGTCGGGATTGGGCGAATCGTTGGCGCAAAACATCGTGAATTATCGTGCCGAAAATGGCGCGTTTCGTTCCCGGAAGGAGCTGAAAAAAGTGCCTCGATTGGGCGAAAAAGCGTTTGAACAATGTGCCGCATTTCTTCGCATTCCCGATGCTGAAAACCCGCTGGACAACTCGGCCGTGCATCCCGAAAGCTACGGGCTGGTGGAGAAAATGGCAAAAGACCTGAAATGCTCGGTGGCCGAACTCGTCAGCAACAAATCGCTTATCGAAACCATCGACATCCACCGCTACAAAACCGAAACCGCCGGCACCGAAACGCTGACCGATATTCTGCAAGAACTGGAAAAACCTGCTCGCGATCCGCGCACCAAGGTGCAAATGCTGGAATTCGACCCAAATATCCGCACCATTGCTGATGTGAAGGAGGGGATGGTGCTCAACGGCATTGTAACCAACGTTACCAATTTTGGCTGTTTCGTGGATTTTGGTATCAAAGAAAACGGCTTGGTGCATATTTCGGAACTTGCCGACCGATTTGTGTCGAATCCCACCGATGTGGTTTCGCTGCATCAGCACGTGAAAGTGAAAGTGATTTCGGTGGATTTGGAAAGGAAGAGGATTCAGTTGAGTATGAAAAATGTGAATTAATTAATGTGCTAATTTGCCAATGTGAAAATAATGTTTTAAGAATCCTATAGGTTATGAAGAGAACACTTTTTTATATTTCAATTTTTCTACTTGTTCTGTTTTTCTTTTTCTCTCTGTTCGAAATTGTCAATATTATGGCGTTATACGGAGACCAAACCAGATTTATAGATGATGAATGTAGAGATATTGTTGATATTGCATCAGAGCTTACTTCAACAATGAATTTCTTCATATACTCCAGTATAATAATTCCCATAGTTATTGTTCTGCTTTTTTATATTAGAAACTTAAAGAAAAAGAGACAAAATTGAACACTGCCGAAAATATAATTATAGAATTGAAAATAATTTATTGGAAAAGAAAAAAGTGAAAAAAAGATACAATTTCTTGCATATCTAATTGATTCTTTGTAATTTTGTGCCGTTTTTCACTCGTAGTAAAAGGTTATTTAATGATAATCAATGCATTAAATATCGCTTTTGCGGGTGCAAACTGTTTGTACAACAAAACAAATAACTAAATAAATTACGTAAAAAGAAAGCAGAAAATGCCTACAATTCAACAATTAGTAAGAAAAGGCCGCACGGTAATTGAAGAGAAAAGTAAATCTCGCGCACTTGATTCATGTCCGCAACGTCGCGGCGTGTGTGTTAGAGTTTACACAACTACTCCCAAAAAACCAAACTCAGCGATGAGAAAAGTGGCTCGTGTACGTTTAACTAACTCTAAAGAGGTGAACGCATACATTCCGGGCGAAGGACACAACCTGCAAGAACACTCTATCGTGTTGGTGCGTGGTGGTCGTGTAAAAGACCTTCCGGGTGTACGTTATCACATTGTACGTGGATCATTGGATACAGCCGGCGTAAGCGGTCGTACCCAACGTCGTTCCAAATACGGAGCAAAGCGTCCTAAACCCGGTGCAGCTGCAGCAGCTAAAAAGAAATAACACGGAGTTATAGAAACGCTAACTATTTTTTTAAAGTAACAATAATGTAAAATCGCTGTTGAAATTTTTGGATAAAGCTACTCTATAGGTTGAGTAAATAATTCAGAGGAATTATTGAAGACAAATAAAAAGGCAACCAAACACAACACAAATTAGTTTAAAACAATGAGAAAAACAAAACCTAAAAAAAGACAGGTTCTGCCCGATCCTGTTTATGGTGATGTAAGGGTAACCAGGTTTGTTAACCACCTTATGTACGACGGGAAAAAAAGCTTGTCATATAGCATTTTCTATTCCGCGTTAGAAACAGTGAAAGCCAAATTGGCTAACGAAGAAAAATCGGCTCTCGAAATTTGGAAAGCCGCACTCGACAATATTACTCCTCAGGTAGAAGTGAAGTCTCGCCGTGTTGGTGGAGCTACATTTCAAGTTCCTACAGAAATCAGACCAGATAGAAAAGAATCCGTTTCAATGAAAAACCTTATTCTTTATGCTCGCAAAAGAGGAGGAAAAACAATGGCAGATAAATTGGCTGCCGAAATTGTGGATGCTTACAACAACCAGGGCGGAGCATACAAACGCAAAGAAGATATGCACCGAATGGCAGAAGCAAACCGCGCTTTTGCACATTTCAGATTTTAATTTTATAAGTTAGGTAAAGAAGATGGCAAAAGGTTCAAAAGAAGCATTAA
>CAZVWS010000078.1:0-6365 GCA_964631255.1 uncultured Dysgonomonadaceae bacterium
AGCAACGGACTGAAAATCCGTGTGTCCCTAGTTCGATTCTTGGTGGCACCACTTGTAAAAAAATGCTGTAATATTTGATATTACAGCATTTTTTATTGTCTGGTTAAATAGCAATTTTTTTGTAAATTCACATTTCCGAATTGATACAAAATGCGCACCATGGATATCCCGCGATGCGCATTTATTTCATATATAAATCGAGTCTTTACGACACGGTTTGTTTATTTATTCATTGTCGCCCATTGGCACTTCGCAAAGGCAAGACACCAAATTGCGGTCACCATAAGCATTATCTACACGAGCCACGTTAATCCAGAATTTATTTCCTGCTACAAATGGCAACGGATAGATTGCTTTGCTGCGAGGATAAGCGTGTTTCCACTCATCGGCAACGGCTTCATATTCGGGGTGTGGAGCGTTTACCAACACATTATCTTCTGCAGTGTATTCGCCTCTCGAAACTTCGATAATTTCTTTGTGAATTTGATCCATTGTTTCTACAAATCGATCCAGCTCTACCAAACTTTCACTTTCTGTTGGCTCAATCATGAGTGTACCGTGTACAGGGAACGAAAGTGTTGGAGCGTGATAACCGTAATCCATCAAACGCTTGGCGATGTCTGTTTCGCTGATGCCCGATGTGTTTTTCAGTCCACGACATTCCAAAATCAGTTCGTGCCCTACTCTACCATTTGCACCACGATATACAATACCGTATGAGTCGTTCAGTTTTTCAGCCAAATAATTCGCGCTCAAAATAGCTGCTTTGGTGGCTTCGGTCAATCCTTCGGCACCCATCATCCGGATATATCCATAAGTAATGGTTGCTACACCGGCACTACCGTAAGGTGCTGCCGATACGGTATTTTCTTCTTTCGACAACATAACGGGATGTCCGGGCAAGAATGGCACCAAATGTTCTGCTACGCAGATTGGACCAACTCCGGGACCGCCGCCACCATGAGGTATAGCAAATGTTTTGTGTAGGTTGAGGTGGCAAACATCGGCTCCGATAGTTCCCGGATTGGTAATACCTACCTGCGCATTCATATTTGCTCCATCCATATATACTTGACCGCCTGCTTCGTGAATGAGGCGACACATCTCTTTGATTTCTACTTCAAAAATACCGTGTGTGGAAGGATAAGTTATCATGTATGCTGCAAGATTGTCGCGGTGTTGGTCAATTTTTTTGCGCAAATCGTCCATATCCACGTTTCCTTTTGCATCGCTTGCTACTGTAACAGGAGTGAAACCTGCTTGCACGGCACTTGCCGGGTTGGTTCCGTGTGCCGAAGCGGGAATCAAAACAACTTTGCGATGTCCTTGTCCAATGCTTTCTAAATATGCGGCAATGGTTATCAGTCCGGAGTATTCGCCGGCTGCACCCGAGTTGGGTTGCAAGCTGGTTGCTGCAAATCCGGTAATTTCTGCCAAAAGGGAGCTCAACTCTTCCATCAGTTGCAAATATCCGGCAGTTTGATCTTCGGGTGCAAACGGGTGAATTCTTTGTAAAGTAGTAAAGCCAAGTGGCAGCAATTCGGATGCGGCATTCAATTTCATGGTACATGAACCAAGTGAAATCATGGAGTGTGCCAACGAAATATCTTTGCGTTCGAGTCTTTTGATGTAACGCATCAACTCGGTTTCGGTGTGGTATGAGTTGAAGGTTGGATGTGTCAAGAAATCTGATTTGCGGATTTGATTTTCTTTTAAAGTGATTTTCTCGGGCAACTCATCAATCATGAATACTTTGGAGCTTCCGGCAGCCATCGCGAATACAGCCAGTAACTCGTGTACACGATAATCATTGGTAGTTTCGTCAATACTCAATCCCACTTCTCCGGTTTTGAAATAACGCAAGTTGATGTTGCGCAATTCAGAATTTTCACGAATATCTTTTTGGGTAACGCCCTCGGGCAATTGAATTTTAATGGTATCGAAATAGCTACTATTGAGGACTTTGTATCCCATTTCGTGCAACTCATCTACTACCAATGATGTGATGGAATGGATGCGACGAGCAATATTTCTCAATCCTTCGGGGCCATGATACACAGCATAAAAACCGGACATGGTTGCCAACAATGCTTGTGCCGTGCAGATATTGGATGTTGCTTTTTCGCGTTTGATGTGTTGCTCGCGAGTTTGCAAAGCCATACGGAAAGCATCGCGGTTATATGCATCTTTAGAAATACCGATGATGCGTCCGGGTATGTTGCGTTTGTACTCTTCGCGTGTAGCGAAAAATGCGGCAGAAGGTCCGCCAAAAAACATGGGGATACCAAAACGTTGGCTGCTACCGAAACAGATGTCTGCGCCCCACTCGCCCGGAGGTGTGAGCAGAACCAATGCCATCAAGTCGGCAGCTACAGCTACTTTGCAGTCGGCAGCGTGTGCTTTTTCTACGAAATCACGATAGTCTTCTATCGTACCATCGTTGTTTGGATATTGAATAATAGCACCAAAATAGTTGTTATTGAAATCTACGCTTTTGTAATCGCCTGTAACAATATCAATCCCAACATATTTCATTCTTGTGCGAAGCACTGCCAATGTTTGTGGAAATATATTTTCGTCCACAAATAAAGTTTCAACATTGTTTTTGATTTGGTCGCGCGTTCTCAAACCATACATCATGGTTGCAGCTTCGGCTGCCGCTGTGGCTTCGTCCAGGAGTGAACAGTTGGACAAAGGAAGTGCTGTAAGTTCGCTAATCACTGTTTGGAAATTTAACAATGCTTCCAAACGACCTTGTGAAATTTCGGCCTGGTATGGCGTGTATGAGGTGTACCAAACCGGGTTTTCAAAAACGTTTCGGTAGATTGCTGCCGGTGTAATGGTGTCATACCAACCCATACCAATATAGGATGCAAAAACACGATTTTGAGAAGCGATGTGCGCAATTTCTTCGGCATATTCTTGTTCTGACAGTGCTTTGGGCAACATAAGAGGTGCTTGAAGACGAATATCTGACGGAATGGTTTGGTCGATAAGCTCATCGATGCTTGAAACGCCTATGGTTTCGAGCATTTTAGCCTTATCGGCTTCATTGAGACCGATGTGTCGGTTTTTAAATAGATCTGTTTTCATATTTATTATTTATGTTTCAAGTTTATAATGTATTACTATATTTTCTGTTTTTTGTGCGAGTTCGGGATAAAAAATAATTTGTAAATAGTTTCTCAATAATTATATATCTGAACCCACAAACGGGTTGTTTGCTTTCTCGTACCCGATGGTAGATGTCGGTCCGTGTCCGGGATAAACAATAGTTTCGTCGGGCAAAGTAAACAGTTTGGTTCTGATTCCGTCAACAAGTTGTTCATAATCTCCTCCCGGCAAATCGGTGCGTCCAATACCTTGACGAAACAAAACATCGCCCGTGAATAGTGCACCAGCTTGTTCATTGTAATATACAATACTTCCGGGCGAATGTCCCGGCACGTGCCAAATTTTCAACTCTTGGTTGCCAAAGCGAATGGTATCTTTTTCTGTCAAAAACCGATCAATCTTGGGTTTCTGCACGGCATTGGGTTCTACACCAAACATCCGCAGTTGGTTGGGCAAATCGTCGATGAGGTAGGCATCGTTTTGATTTGCCGCAAACGGTAAGTCAAATTGCGAAGCCAAATAGTTTATCCCAAATAAATGATCAAAATGTAAATGGGTGTTGATGAGTATTTTGGGCTGGAGTTCGTTGTCGATAATGAAATTGAAAATATTTTCTTTCTCGTCGTGATAGTAGCACGCCGCATCTATGATAACGCACTCTTTGCTATCGTCGTACAACACATATGTATTTACAAAAATCGGATTAAATTCGAATGTTTTTATTTTCATCTAACAGATTCTGATTAGTTTTCTTTATTTGGATAAGCACATCTTGATATTATCTGCAAAATTAACCTTTTCTTTTCAAAGAAAATAACTATTGTTCGTTAAAAATGCTCATTTCGCCCAAAAGGAAAGCAAACTTTACAAAAAACGAAGAATATTTTGACTCCATTTGGCGACAATTAATTAGAAAGATTCTAAATAAATAAAATATTTATTGTAATTTTGCATCCTGAACAGTTCTCCGCTATGTATTATATAAGTCAAAATTGTATTACTACTACCATGAAAATGGCAGATATTATGCAACAAAATCCGTATGTTTTGCTCATGATGCAGCATTTTGAAATTGATTTTTGTGTGCACGATTTGTCGGTTGGTGATATTTGCAAACAATACGCTATACATGAAGATTTGTTTATTTTAGTGACCAATTTGTATAACGGGCTGCGTCCCCAAAAACGAGTCCGATTTTCTGATGACGATGCGCTACAAATTATCCGTTTTCTTAAAAACAGCCACCACTATTATCGTTCCGAAAAATATCCCGAAATTAGCTCCTATATCAGTCAACTTAAGCAAGGCAGTTCGGATAAAGAGATACAACTATTGGAGAAATTTTTCAACGAATATTTCTCTGAAGTAATAGAACATTTGGATTATGAAGACAATGTAGCGTTTCCTTATTTCTTGACTTTGATAAATGGAAACGACAACAAAAAAAAATCGCCACTCTATTCATCCAAAGAATACAGCGAACACCATACCGATATCGAATTAAAATTAGCCGACCTCAAAAGCCTATTAATTAACCACATACAAATAAATCAGAACTATAGTACGCGCAGAAAATTGCTAACGGCACTTTTTGAATTGGAGTTCGATTTGTATATCCACTCGCTCATAGAAGATACCATACTGATACCGTTAGGTAGCGAAAAAGAGAGGAAAATAAATGCGTAACACACACATTCACATTGCTATATTAGAAACATCACAAATTATTTGCGAAGGCATTCAATCTGTACTGTTCGGCTCGGGGAAATCGATTAAAATGTATCGACTCACTTGCTTGGAAGAGCTAAACGAGTTGCGTGAAAACAAACCGGTAGATATTTTCATTGTAAACACCTTGCTTGTAGCAAATAGGGAAAAAGATGTAAAAAAAATTCGTAAATCGCACCCCAATTTGTTGTTGGTGGGTTTAGAGTTTGGGTTGATGCAAACATTACCCCAGCTGTGGGACGCCACATTTTCGTTATACGACACGTCGGAGCATTTTATACAACTGCTCTCGTTGCTCAACGAAAAAAACAAATCGAAAACCAATAATACGTCTGATGACGACAGCCTTACCGAACGCGAGATTGATGTACTGATGGGATTGGTGCATGGTTTGTCGAACAAAGAAATTGCCGACACGCTACACATTAGCGTGCACACGGTAATCAGCCACCGGAAAAACATCACGTACAAAACCGGCATTCGCAGCCAATCGGGATTGACCATTTATGCCATTTCGAAGAAAATAATATCTATCGAAGATATCGATCTGACGAATCACTAACAATTCTCCCAATAGCAGAGTACATTTTAGCTGTTTATTATTTAATAGCCAAGAGCTAAGCTTTTTAGATTTGTAGAAAAATAGACGTCGCCTTTCTTTGAACAATTTCTGACTTCAATCATCTTTTTTGGGGTAGAAAATATTTATTCCGTTCATAGGTGTTTCATCCCTCTTTTTTTCAGAAAAACAATACTTTTGTACTATTTTCTGTGTCATATCCCATAAAAAAGGGATATTTTCATGTCCGAAATAGCCAAAAATAGGGATTACACAACTCATTTTTTAGGAATAATTTTGCAGCATCAAATAAAAATAATCCTAACAAAAAAATGAAAAAACTTTCCTTATTATTTTTCTGTTCATTTATCACCGTTGCTCTTTTCGCGCAAAAAACCGATGCCATGCTGTTTGGCGATGTGAAAGACAAAGATACAAAAGAACATATTCCTTACGCGACTATCACGGTAAAAGGCACGAAAATAGCCACCGCAACAGACGTTTCGGGACATTTTAAAATTGCTAATTTACCTTTGGGCAAACAAACCGTGATTGCCAACTTTGTGGGTTACAAACCGCAAGAAATAGAGGTCGATATGTCGAAAGGAAAAGGCACCGAAGTATATTTTGAGCTGGAAGAAGACAATTTCAACTTGGAACAAGTAGTTGTAACCGGCACACGAACAAAACATTATGTAAAAAATGTACCTATCAGAACCGAGGTAGTTACATCGCAAGCCCTGAAAAGCAAAAATGCCTGGAACGTGTTTGATGCCTTGGAAGGAGTGCCCGGCATACGTGTAGAAAACCAATGCCAGTTTTGCAACTTTACCATGGTGCGCATGCAGGGTTTGGGTGCGGAACACACGCAAGTTCTCATCAACGGGCAACCCATCTATTCGGGATTGGCAAGTGTGTATGGTTTGGAACAAATTGGTACAGGCGATGTCGATCGCATCGAAGT
>CAZVWS010000079.1:0-6049 GCA_964631255.1 uncultured Dysgonomonadaceae bacterium
CGGCTCTGGGTACTCGGAAAACCAAAACCCTAATTGATAATTAATCAGTTAGGGTTTTTTGATTTTTAATTTGTTCCCAAACGGTATTTCTGACGGTTTCTGTTGAAAAGAAAAACAGCATCTACGGTCAATAAATCTCAATTTTTCCGATACTTGGCTCTTGGTTCTCTTTACAATTATTTCGGTACGATGTACCTCTTTTGAATCCTCCATCCGGTTGCTACAAATATTTTCGGTACTCTGCATCTTTCATCCGTTGCCTAAAGATAACGATAATTGACGGGGTAATCAACCATTGTCCCAATTGTCTAAAAGTCTAATAATCTATTGTCTGTCAGAATAATAACTCTTTTCTATCTCCCCTTTATCAAAATCTTACTTCTGCCAAAACTCTGTTTGCATACGTGAATTTGGGCGGGAATGCGCTCGGTCATTTCCTGCACGTGGGAGATAACGCCCACTTTGCGACCTTGATTATGCAGACTTTCTAAGGCATCCATGGCGATATGGAGCGTGTCGGCATCTAATGAGCCGAATCCTTCGTCGATGAATAGCGTTTCTACTTGAATGCGATTGGACGAAAGCGATGCCAATCCCAACGCCAGAGCCAACGACACCAAAAACGTTTCGCCACCCGATAGGGAATAAACCGAACGCACTTCGTCGCCCATATCTGTGTCGCGTACTTGCATTGCCAACGAGTTGGGCGTGCGTTCTAAAATATACCTGCGGCTCAAAGTGCGCAGGTGTTGGTTGGAGTAGTTGATAAGCACGTCTAAGGTAAATTCTTGCGCTATTTCACGAAATTTCTTGCCGTCGCTTGAGCCAATCAAATCGTTGAGAATTTGCCAATCGTTGAATATTGCTCGTTGTTGGTCAATTTGCAGTCTCAACTGTTTGGTTTGTTGGTTATTCCGTTCGTTTATCTCCAGTTCCAACCCAATTTCTGCCGATTTTTTCAAACAGTTTTCCCGGGTGTTTTGTATTTCCAAAATCTGTTGCTCAATTTCATCTGCCTGTTTTTCGGAAATTTTTCTTGTTAGGTGTTCTTCCAACTCTCGTTCTCGTTCGGCTAACAACGATTTTGCTTGCCCGTGTGCATCTTCCAGTTGGCGTAAAAGGGCACGTTCGTCCGCAATCCATTGGTCGTCCAAAGACAATAATTCTACCACCGTGCTTTCCGATAATTCGTTGTTTTGCGCGACGTTGCGCGACGAAAGCCAGGTGCTGAACGCCTCTTGGCGGTGGTTTGTCTCCTGTTGTGCAGCAGCAACCTGTTTGAGAGTTTCCTCTTTTCGGGTGTTCCATTGCAGCAATTCATCGGTGCAATGTTGCAGATTTTCAACACAATTGTTCAGTTGTTCTTTTGCTTGTTCTGCAGCCTCATGTAGCTCTTGCTCAGCCTCCTCTGCCGGTTTTCCTCCGAAAATGGCAACTCGCTCCTTGTGCAATTCGTTCCATAATTGCTCAAAATGATGGAGCGTTTCTTCCTTCTCGGTTACAGTTTGATCCAGTTCTTCCGATTTTAACTGCAGATTCGCGAGCAGCGCCGTTTCTATTCCTAATTGGGTTTTGTTTGCAGCCAAACTTTCTTTTTTTGTGCGCCAGACAAGTGCAAATTGTTCAATTTTCCCCCTGAAAAGTGCCGGATTCTCTTCCCAATTGGCATACCAATTATCAGACTTGAAATAGGTGCCAATGGAGGCATGCATCCGATTTAACTTACTTTGCAAATCCTCTTTTTTTTGCATGGAGTTCTTCAGGTCGAGCTCTTTCAATTGGATACGATGTTTCAAATCGAGAATTTTATTCGATATTCGCATCTGTTCTTCAGTTAGTTGCGCTAAAGAATCGCGCGTTTGCTCCCACTTCTCTTTTACCGATTTGTATTTTTTGAGGAGTGTTTGCGTGTTGTCAAGCCTGGCTTTTTGCTCCGCCATTTGTTCTTGGAAGAATTGAATGAGAAGTTTCGGCTCTCGGTTTTTTGCTGTTTCGTAAAAAACGCATTTCTCCCATTGCGTTTGCAAAGACCGGGCAGAATTTTGTTTTTCCAATCTTTCGTCCGATAAAGATTCTATATTATCAGTGAAATTATTTATTTCTTGTTCCGTTTTGCTGAGGAGCGAAAGGAGTTCCAAATGCCTGTTTTCGCACTGTTCCAATTGCGCTTTTGCTATTCGCAGCGTGCTGTCGTAGTCGCGATTTTCCTGTTTATACGGATGTGTGGTGCTGCCACAAATGGGACAAGGTTGGTCGGTTTGCAATTGTTCGCGCAAGGTTTTCGCGTTTTTTGTCGATTCAATTTGCGACTGATTAAACAGTTTTTGCAGTATCTCTTTTTCTATTTTTATTTTTTCAAATTCTCTCTTTAGCTCATGCAACCATTCAACTTTGTTTGTCTGCTCGCTTGTGTAGGTTTCAATTTTATCCTCTATTTTATGGAGCAAAACTTGCGCATCATATAGTTGTGTTGTGATTTTTTCGCTCTCTTCCAGATTTTTCAAAGCGAGGTTTTGTTGTTCTTCTAATGCCTCTAATCGGGTGATATCTATCTCTTTTAATTCAGAATGAAGGTTGTTTGTTTCCGATTGTTTGGTGGATATGGCCGATTCAATTTCTTCCGATTTTTCGCTTAGTTTATTTAAATTTTGTCTCTCTTCATTTATTGCCAATTCGATTTTCTTTGCCGCTAAATCAATGCCATGCATTTCATCCAATGTAGCGGTAGCTTCCGACAATTTGTTTTTTAGCAAAATTTCTTCTTCGGCAATTTGTTTTCTGCTTTCGTTTTTAGCAAACCAATTTTCGATGGCGTTTATTTCAGTCGTTAATTGCTCTATGAGTTTGATTTTTTCAGACAGATGATTCTCGTGTTGTAGTTTTCCGGATTTCTCCTTTTCTACGTTTAATTCGGCTTCTTTCTTTTGATTACCTGTTGTCTCTAATTTGGAGTCCAATATTTTTGCTCTGTCTAATTGGGGTTTTGCATGGGTGAGGGCAAGCTGTTTTTTGTGCCAAATTTGTTCCCATTCATCTTTTTTTAGCCGCTCTTTTTCTTGGAGAATTTGCAGCTGCAAACATTTTTCATTTTGCGCTTTCGACAATTCCGTCAATTCTTCCCATTTTTTTTGTTCGTTTTGTAAATCCTTCAGTAAACTGCGTGCCGGCTGCACCCGATCTATTTCCTGCAGTTTTTCGTAGCGTGGTTTTGCATTTACTATTTGGGCAGTTGTGGCTTCAGCATTGATTTTGGCGTTCTCTTTCTTTTCGGTTAATTGACTACATGTTAGGTGCCAATTTTTCTCTTTTGTCAGTAGATTGAGTTCGATATCTTGTTTTTTATGCAGACATTTCAGGTTTTCTTTTTCCGCTTGTTTTTCCGCCAATTCCTCTTCCGAAAAAATATTAATACTGGTTATTTTATCTTCCAATTTTGTTAGGATTTCTTTTTGGGAGCGTTGGTTTTCAAAAATCTGTATCGAAATTTTGCTATAAATATCGCTACCTGTCAATTTCTCCAGCAACGATGCTTTCTCTTTTTTTGCCGCTTTCAGAAATGCCGTGAAATCACCCTGTGCCAAAAGAACCGAACGTATAAATTGCTCGTAGGTAAGTCCAATTAACTGCGTTATCTCTTTCAAAATCTCCGTTTTATTGCCGGGAAGTGGCTGCATCGTCTGCAAATCGATCAAACTCATTTCCGAGGACTGTAAATTCCCCAAACTATTGTTTCTGGCGCGACGAACCGACCATCTTGACCGATATTTGTTGCCGTTCAGTGCTTCAAAATCTACTTCGGCAAATCCGTCAGCTGTGTCTTTGCGCAAAATGCTTCGCACATCGTTTTGTTTGATGGTCGAGTTTTGCGTGTCTGCTATATCCGTCTGTGTTTCAGCCGAAATATATCTGGGCGTTTTCTCGTAAAAAGCGAGACAAAGCGCATCTAAAATTGTCGATTTTCCGGCACCGGTATGTCCGGTTATGGCAAAAATTCCTGCCGAAAGCAGGGGTTCTGTCGTAAAATCTATTTCGGAAACCCCGTGCAACGATGCCAGATTTTTTATGCGAATGGCTAATATTTTCATCTGTTTATATTTAAATTTTTCACATTATGGTCAGATGGAACTCGCAATAATCATATCCTTGTGTGTAACTGATTTATAGGCTTGTTTCATGTTTACCTTTTCTTCCGTGTTGGATGCGATTGGAAATTCAGTTTATTCATCCTCCGTTTCCATAGCTTGTTGTGTCGCTCGGTGAAATAGAGATTTCAAATGTTCGGGTAGGTCATTCCCGTGTTTTTTCTTGTATGCTTTTTGCAATAAATCAATGGGCTGTATCTGTTTCAAATCATCCATATTCCAAAACATTTGACTTTCCTCGTTCTCTGTGTGGTGATTGTTTTCGGCAGCAATTTTTGCCAATCGCACATTTCTGTCTTCCAAAGCCGCTTCTATTCTGTATTTGAGCGAAGGATCGGGCGCATCCATCCTAACCCGAATTTCCAGATAAGGCGCATCATTGGTTTTTTCGTCCACTCTCTCTATATTCTCTATTTGTCCCAAAATCTCCTCTCGGGTTCCCGCTATTTTTTTTAATGGAATACTGACGGGCACAGCTACCATCTGTAGATTCTGTGCTTTTCCATCAACAATCTCAAATAGCGTAACGCTATGTTTGTAATTCAGTTCGGAAAACGACATTGGCAGCGGGCTGCCCGAGTATCTAATGTGTTGCGAATCGTTTATTGACTGCGCTTTATGAATATGTCCCAATGCCACA
Source organism: uncultured Dysgonomonadaceae bacterium (assembly GCA_964631255.1). Lineage (GTDB taxonomy): Bacteria > Bacteroidota > Bacteroidia > Bacteroidales > Dysgonomonadaceae > JBGZFC01. The sequence continues at coordinate 4,783 of CAZVWS010000079.1, forward strand.
TAGCTCAAATTTGGGTGAAAAGTATCGGCCGAAATTCCTTCCATTCCCCCCATAATTTCCCGCTCGTGGGTCTGCAAATCACCTATTTCTGCCTTGTTGGTATGCAGATGCCCCATAGCTATAATGGCCTCGTTGTGCGTACGTTTCATATTAGCTGCTTCGTACGCTTGTTTGTAAAAAGAGGCAACTCCCGCGCTATAGGCGTTTTCGCTTCCTGCCACTGTGGGATAGTCGCTCATGCGCAAAAACGGAGCGGCAATACACCATGCTTCTGTTTCGTTATTCTTGTTTTTTAATGGGACGATTACGCTGTCGAAGTCGATATTTCCTTCTTGATCTCGTTTCACCGAACCTATCAGATGGATATTTTTTCTCTCCACAAAGGGCTGGGGAGTTTCGAATCGTGTCGCGCTGTCGTGATTTCCGGCAACGGCAATTATCTGCAAATCGCGACAAACGTCCGTAACCTCTACCAAAAATTCGTAAAACATTCTATTGGCTTGCGCCGAAGGATTGGCTACATCAAAAATATCTCCGCTAATGAGTAGAACGTCTATTTTTTCGTCGGTAATAGTCCGAATCAACCAATTCAAGAATATTCGGTGTTCGTATTCTCTACTGTAATCGTAAAAATGTTGCCCGATATGCCAATCAGAAGTGTGTAAAAATTTCATCTTAATATTATTTTCGCTGTTTATGGCAAAAGATAGAGCCGTTGTCTTTTTGCATTTCATTTTGTTGGGTGCGAAACGCCATTATTTTACAAATGTAACTAAAATATGCGTCAAATATCTGTTTGCAAAATTCTTTTTTACAGCAAAAATGTAATTTACACATTATATATAGAGGTGCATCTTTCTTTGCATTTTTATATTGTGAAAGCAACTTTCTACCTTTCGATTATTGAATCGATTGTTCTATTCTTGTATTGAATAATTTTCTAATAATGTTTGTACATACTGCCTTCATGTAATTTTCAGTAATACAGATTGATATGTTTTCGGTCATAGGCTTTGGCAAAAAAAGTTTCCATATTTTGTAAAAATAATTGCTGAAACATTTGGATTGAATTGGTAAAATGTATTACCTTTGCATTCTGTTTCGCTCCCAAAAGAGTTTGGAGAGTTTTCAGAAAAAAATATTTGATGCAAAGAATTTTTTCAATTAAAACTCAATGAAAATCAGCATGTTTTGATTTTTCTTGAAAATAATTTGAAAAAACCCACAAAAATATTTTGTCATATAAAAAATAGTTTTTACCTTTGCA
>CAZVWS010000080.1:0-6026 GCA_964631255.1 uncultured Dysgonomonadaceae bacterium
ACATATTGTATTGCAAGATACCAAAGAAAATAGGGTTTTAGATGAAGTACAACAAGAGTATATTTCAACCAATAATCTGTTTTTTGTAAAAACATATACCGCTGAACGTGTTATCGAGATACCTTCTAACAGCTATCTGATTGAAGCCGAATACCGGATAAAGCAGCCAAGCTACCTAAAAAGATTGGGGATTGTTACTCTTACTTCCATTATTGCATCTATCATTATTGTTTCCGTACTATTCTACTTGTTGTTGATAATTAACCGCCGTTATGCCGAAATATCGAGAATGGAACGTTCGTTTCACGGTGCTATTCACGATTTGAAATCGCCCCTGGCTTACGTCTATTTCACCCTCTCTTCTATGGAAGAAGACGAATTGGATATGGGTAAAAAAACAGCACTATCGCAGAGTGCAAACCGGGTATTGTTTTTGAGCAACAAGATACAACGCTTATTAAAATCGAGCCAAAATATCCAAAAAATAGAAGAAGCCGATAAAAAAGAGGTGTTGCTCTACGATATGCTGGAGCAAATAGAAGAAGAAATACGCACGATGTATGCCGATAAAAGTATCCGTTTTGAGAATAAGGTAGATGCCGATTACACGTTGATGGTTCTGCCCGATTTGATGGAAGCATCCATTCGCATTATCATAGAAAATGCCGTGAAATACAGCGACAGCAATCCAAACGTGGAAATAACCGCCATCCGCAACGTGTCTGATTTGAAGATTTTTATTACAGACAAGGGCATAGGAATAAACGCGAAACAACTTAAAAATATATTTAAGCCTTACTATTCGTCCGATAAAATGCAAGGAAACGGCATTGGGCTGTATTATGCTCAAAGCATTGTAAAAGCACACGGGGGCAACATTTCCGTTACAAGCGAGGAGGGTAAAGGCTCTACTTTTGTTATAACCATACCAAACAGATAAAGCTATGAATTCAAAAAAATAAAAGTATTGCTCGTGGATGACGATGTAATTTTGGGCAATGGCGTAGTGGGCGAACTGAATAAACGCGGCTACGATGCTACCTACCTGAGCGCTACATACGGAGTGGAAGAAGCCATAAAACAACTAAAGCCGGATGTTCTGGTTTTTGATGTGGAGATAGGTAAAGAAAACGGCATTAAAGTAACAGAAAAGCTCTTTAAAGGAAGTCCGTCTTTGCCCATCATTTTCATCTCATCTTATCACGAAGATGAAACAAAAGAAGCCGGGCTAATGGCTGGAGGAATGGCATACATAGAGAAACCTTTTTCTCTAAAACTACTTTCGGCTCACATAGACCGCTTTTCGCGAATGAAAAAGCTAACGCCCGAAACATCCGAACATATTATTTCTATTGGTAAAATTTTGTTAGATACCCGCAATAGAACGCTGATACTTGCCAATGGCTCTATGCTGGATTTACGCCCGATGGAGTACGTGATTTTGAAAAAACTAACCGATAACTTCAATGAAACGGTATCGAGAGAAGATTTTTATTTGGCTATATGGAAAAAAGAAGCGTCCTACTACAATGAGCAAAGCCTAAATAACTATATCCACAGGGTACGTGTAATGCTGGAAAACAACGACACCGGACTGGAAGTTTCACTTCATAGAGGCAAGGGGTATCGATTGAAAAACATGGAATAAAACAAAAGAACCGATACGCGTTCCAATATATTCTATTGCTACATGATACTGACCACGCGGAGTACCATACGTTTACATTTCTATCATACGTTTGCAATTATAGATACCACACTCTCGTGGCACGGCAAAATCACGATTTGGCAGGTTTATACTCCACAAATGCTTCTATTGCCTCGTACGATGCCAATCCCAATTTGTCGTACATGGCAGCAGTGGCTCGGTTGCGCTCTTCCGAGCGCTGCCAAAACAGTCTCTCGTCGTCGCCCAAATAGGGTGCGCTATCCATCTGAGATTGGTGTTTGAGAATGGCATTTCTTTTTTGTCGCAACTCTTCGGGCGAGATTGGCACAGCCATTTCAATGTGGTCTATCTCCCACTCCATCCACGCGCCGCGGTACATCCACACGCGACAATCGCGAAACCATGGCTGCTCTTTGAGTAACTCTATCGCTGCCAGTGCAATATCCAAACAGGCTTTGTGCGTACCGTGCGGGTCCGCCAAATCGCCTGCCACATAGATTTGGTGTGGCTGGATGCTTTCGATAAAATCTTGCACGATATGAACATCTTTTGCCGAAATTTCATTTTTCTTTACTCTGCCGGTTTCGTAAAAGGGGAGGTCGAGAAAGTGCACGTATTCTGTCGATAAGCCCACGTATCTGCTTGCCGAACGGGCTTCTTCGCGGCGTATTCTGCCTTTTATCAGGCGAATTTCGGGTGTATCGATATCGTCGTCTCTTTTCTCGTGCAGCAAAAAACGAAGCATATCGGAGTTGGTTTGTTTCAGTTTTTGGTTGTTGGGGTCAAACTCTTTTTGCATATTTTGAAATACCGACAGGTAACGAATTACCTCCTCGTCGCCCACGGCAATATTGCCCGATGTTTGGTAAGCCACATGCACTTCATGTCCTTGATTGACCAATCGCTGGAATGTGCCGCCCATAGAAATAACATCGTCGTCGGGATGCGGACTAAAAATAATTATCCGTTTGGGATATGGTTTTGCTCTTTCGGGACGATAGGTGTCATCGGCATTGGGTTTCCCGCCCGGCCATCCGGTTATGGTGTGCTGTAAATCGTTGAATATTTTTATATTGACATTGTATGCCGAGCCATACAGGGTGATGAGTTCGCTCAAGCCATTGTCGTTATAATCTTTGTTGGTTAGTTTCAAAATGGGTTTGTTTACAATATCGCACAACCAGATAATGGCTCGCCTTATCAATTTGTTGGTCCAATCGCAATTGGTTACCAGCCAAGGATGACTGATACGGGTAAGTTCTGCTGCAGCATCCAAATTGATATAAATATTCACTTTGGGATGGGTTTGCAACACCGATGCGGGCATGGATTCGGTTATCGGACCTTCTACCATTTCGCTAATACTCAATGCCTTTTGCTCGCCCCATGCCAGCAAGGCAATCTCTTTGGCAGCCATCATATCGGCAATGCCCATGGTAATGGCACTGATGGGCACCTTGTCTTTGGAATCGAAATTGGACGAAATATCGTTTCGCGAATCGCCATCCAGCATCACCAATCGCATTTTGGAGTGCAAATTGCTACCGGGCATATTGAAACCGATATTTCCCTTGCTACCCAATCCCAACAAGAGGTAATCTAATCCGCCCTGCTTTTTCAGCTCTTCTTCATACTCTTCGCAAATATCGGATATGAGGTCTTTTTCTACTGCCGCATTGGGCGAGAAAATGTTTTGTGGGTCGATATCGATGTGGTCCAGAAAAATCTCTCGTAGCATTTTGATGTAGCTGAACGATGAGTCGGAAATGGGATAAAACTCGTAGATATTAAAAACTACCAAATTACGGAAACTCACCTTCTCTTCTTGGTGTTTTTTTACCAATTCCTGATAAACGACCAGCGGCGTTTCGCCCCCATTGACACCCAATACAAAGGGTTGGTTTTGGCTTTGCTTTTCCAACATTCGTTTCACGATGCTGTTGGCTACTTTTTTGGCGGCTCTTTGGGCCTCTTCGTAGATAAAAACCGGCATTTTCTCGAAACGAGTCAACGTATATTCGTCGAAATCGGTTTCGGGGCGGTAGTAATTTTTGGGTATTCGTTCCAATGTGATGGATGAACTAAGATCTAATTGCATACAAGTAAACGGTATAAAATGGGCACATTTGATTTTTTTTGGTTCTTATCCCGAAAAAATTCATTTTCCACCGAAAAGCGATTGGGAAAAATCATCTGATTTCGAGAACAGACACACGTCATTATAGAAACAAATCAAAAGCCAAAATGTTGCTTTTTTATTGGCAAAATAATTGGTTATTTGCTTGCTGCAAAACCATAGAAAAAAAAAGAGATGCGGCAATTTGCCCCTAAAAAGGCGAAATTACCGCATCTGTTTGTCCGTCATAAAAACGGGATATTGGTTTTAATTCAAAAAAACGGAGCAACTATTTGCTTGCTGCTTGCAACTCTTTTCGGGCATCGATGCTTTTGGTTACCTTGGCATAAACAATCAATGCCAAAGCCGATAAGGCCCCAATTGCTACAAACACATACCAGATATAGTGGGCATTTGCAGTTGCCGATGCATATTGCACCGTGTCGAGTATGCCGGCTTCATTGGTATATAGGCGTGGGTCGGGACAATATTTTTCGAGTAGAAATCCCGAAATACCGAATGCAAAAAGATAGGAGAAAAACGAATGCAAATGGCTAAATCCCAAGTACAAACCCTCTTCGCCGGCGGGAGCTTGCAGCGAGAAATACTCCAAATAACGCGGCGAGATAAAACACTCGGCAATGGCTTGAAACGCGATACCGATAATCATCATGAATGCCACGGGGTGCATGCCCAAAATAAGTTCGCCGCCATTTTGATTGCCCAACGACATGATAAGTGCCGATAGCGGGATAATGAACATACCAATCATCATGGAAGTGAGCGCGCTTTTTTTCTTCATAAATGAGGTGATAAAATTGACACTGATAAACACAATGAGCGGGTTCACGTTGGCATACCAACCGGGAGTTGCCGCATCGCCAATGAGACGAATCACGTATTTGGGCATGGTAGAATACATCTGGCTTTGAATCATCCAAAAGCCGCTCACGATGAGCATGAGCACCATCAAACGACCGTTTTTCATCACTTTCAGCAACGAGCTCAACAATTCGGAAACGGTTTTGCCTTGTCCTTCGGTATGTGCCGATTTGTAAAACAAGAAAACAAGCACCAAAGCCATGAGCGTCATCGATGCCGAGAAGAAATTCAGATACACCAAACCTTCATCGCCCATGCTTTTGCGAAGTGGGTCCACCACGGTTTTGCCAAGAAATGCACCAATATTTACCATCATATAGAAAATGGCGTAACCTTTTGCTCGGTTGTCGGGCGTGGTTTCGCGAGCAACGGTGCCCGAAATAACCGCTTTGATGAATGCGCCGCCAATCACGATAAAAATAAGTACCGGAATGATAGACCACTGATAGATACTCTCCGTGAGGCCGGTAAAATGTGCCGTCATGCCATAGTTTACCAAACCGGCGCTTTGCAACATGGTTGGCAATATGCCCAATCCGGCATAGCCGATAGTGAGCAACGAAAAAGCGAGTATGATTGCTTTTCTGAATCCCATTTTATCGGCAATGGCGCCTGTAAAAGTGGGAAGCAGATAGAGAAATGCCGAGAAAAGTCCGGCGATGATTCCGGCTTGAATATCAGAAAATCCCCAAACATTGGACAAATATAACGTGATGACAATAAAAACGGCATAATATGCCAAACGCTCCAAGAGTTCTACAAAATTGGCTACCCAAAAGGGTTTTGAAAATTTATTCATTATTTAAAAGATGTATTTATGTCGAAAAAAGACAAATTAATAGTAAATGAGCAGTCCCTGCATTGATAAAAATGCTAGGCTTAATAATAAAATTCTCAAACTATAGTATTCATAGGGTAATTAGTTTATAATTAGCAAGATAAAATCATATATCAGTAAACCTAATAACCCACAAAAAAGTACGAATCTAAAGTCATTTCTTTTAGAATTTCATTAAAGTAGTCTTGTCCAACTCACAATTTTGAAATTGCTTGTATGACTTGGGAAGATAAAATTGTTTTCTAATAATTTTTTTCTCATTTGTTGGTATATATAATTGTGTAATGAAATTGCATACAACATTTTATTTGCGAACAAATATACAATATTCGTCAATATTAAACTTATCATATTCCGCAACCAACAAATACATTTTGGCAAAAATAATAAATATATTTAACATAATGCTATTTATACCATTATTTTTACGCCTGTGTTATGGGCTGCCCCGTTTATTTTGTTAATAATTCAGTCATTTTTTCGCTGTGTTCTTTTATCTCATTATGGCTGTTCATACCGTT
>CAZVWS010000081.1:0-5875 GCA_964631255.1 uncultured Dysgonomonadaceae bacterium
CATTTTGACCTGTTTTTTACAAAAAAACTGTCAACCTATTTCAGGACAAGACATTATGAACTCTAAACCTTAAACCTTAAACCTTAAACTTTAAACAAAAAAACAGCTATTTCACTTCGTTCAACATGACAAAACGGGTAGTAGATAAAGTGCATAACTATGCAACGGGTTTTTCATTATTTTCTGTTTGATATATTGTTTCCCAAACGTAATTTAATTACCTTTGCACACTTCTTCTGTAAAACAAATAGATGGACAATAAAAAAAGGAAAATAGCAATACTCGGCTCCACCGGTTCCATTGGCACACAAGCCTTGCAAGTCATCGCCAATCACCCCGATAAATTCGAGGCATACGCCTTGGTAGCCAACAACCAGGTCGAAAAACTCGTGGAGCAAGCACACACCTTTCATCCCGAAATAGTGGTTATTGCCAACGAGCAGAAATACCAATACCTCAAACAATCTTTAGCTCATTTGCCCATCAAAGTTTGGGCAGGTGCCGATGCCATAGAACAGGTAGTGCAAGATGCACAAATAGACATGGTACTAACCGCCATGGTAGGATTTTCGGGTCTCAAACCAACCATAGCCGCCATCAAAGCAGGCAAAACTATTGCCTTGGCAAACAAAGAGACGCTGGTAGTTGCCGGAGAGCTCATAACCAAACTCGCTATGCAACACAAAACACCCATTCTGCCGGTCGATTCCGAACATTCTGCCATCTTCCAATGCTTGCAGGGCGAAGAAACGAACCAAATCGATAAAATATTGCTTACCGCATCGGGCGGACCGTTCCGTTGCTTCACCGACGAACAACTACAAAACGCCACCAAATCGCAAGCCTTGCTCCATCCAAATTGGAATATGGGAGCCAAAGTTACCATAGACTCTGCCTCTCTCATGAACAAAGGCTTAGAAATGATTGAAGCCAAATGGCTATTCGGTGTGCAACCGACACAAATAGAAGTGGTGGTGCATCCGCAATCCATCATACACTCCATGGTGCAGTTCAAAGACCATTCGGTCATGGCGCAACTGGGCTCGCCCGATATGCGTGTGCCCATACAATATGCCTTCTCTTATCCCCGCCGCTTTCGGTCAGAAGCAAAACCCATTAATCTGTTCGAGTTGGCTAGCCTCACCTTCGAAAAACCGGACACCCGCAAGTTCCGTAATCTGCTTTTGGCATACCAAGCCATAGACAAAGGCGGCAATATGCCCTGCATCATGAACGCGGCAAACGAAGTGGCTGTAGCACTATTCTTAGAAGAAAAAATTGGCTTCCTCGATATGGGACATCTCATCGAGCAAACCATGCAAAAAACCACGTTCATACAAAACCCAACACTACAAGATTATATTCACACGGATGCACAAGCGAGACAAATTGCCCGCGAGCTATCTACAAACAACAAACAAATATTCTGATGGAATCATTCCTTATTAAAGCATTACAACTAATCATGAGTTTATCCATACTCGTTATCGTACATGAGTTTGGACACTTCCTTTTCGCACGCATTTTCAAGATAAGGGTAGAGAAATTCTATCTCTTTTTCGACGCTTGGTTCGCACTCTTCAGATACAAGCCAAAAAACAGCGAAACAGAATATGGTATCGGCTGGTTACCATTGGGCGGGTACGTGAAAATTTCGGGTATGATAGACGAGTCCATGGACAAAGAGCAGATGCAATTACCGCCCCAACCGTGGGAGTTCCGCTCCAAACCGGCATGGCAAAGACTACTGGTTATGGTGGCAGGCGTGTTGTTCAATCTGTTGCTGGCGTTCTTTATCTATTCCATGATTGTATTTACCTGGGGCGACTCGTTCGTGCCCATGAAAAATGTGAAATCGGGTATGATTTATAGCGAACCGGCAAAAGAAGTGGGCTTTCGCGATGGCGATATACTCCTTTATGCCGATGGAAAAGATATCATAGACCGTGGCGATATAGTGGACAATTTTGCAGCACAAGTAATAGATGCCAAGCAAGTTACCGTGCTCAGAGAAGGCGTGCAAGTGAATATCGCCATCCCCGAAGACTTCATGAAACAACTCATGCGCGAGAAAAAAGGATTTGCCGGATACAAAAACGATGTGCCCGTGGTTGTAGGAAAAGTTCAAGCAGGCTCCGAAGCCGATAAAATTGGTTTACTTCCGGGCGATAGTATCGTGGCTATCAATAATATACCTACAAATACGTTCAACGAATTCACCAACGAGCTACAAAAACAGAAAGAACAAGCCATTACCCTAAGCATATATCGGGCAGGCACGTTACTCCAAAAGCAAGCACAAATAGGTGCCGATGCCATTCTCGGCTTCAATCTCCGCACATTTGTCCAAACCAACAGATACTCTTTCTTCCAATCCTTTCCCGAAGGTATCCGCTATGGCATTCGCACCTTAAAAGGATATGTCTCGCAATTCAAATACGTGTTTACCAAAGAGGGAGCCGGTTCGCTGGGCGGATTCGGAACATTGGGAAATCTGTTTCCCGCCAAATGGAGTTGGTTCGCTTTCTGGAAGATGACCGCTTTCCTCTCTGTGATACTTGCTTTCATGAATATACTTCCCATCCCGGCATTGGATGGAGGGCATGTTATGTTTCTTCTCTACGAAGTGATTTCGGGCCGAAAGGCAAGCGAAAAAGTGATGGAGTATGCCCAAATGGTTGGTATGTTCTTGTTGTTGGCACTGCTGCTATATGCCAACGGGATGGATATAGTACGAGCCATTTTCAAGTAGAGAACAAATACACGTGCATGCACATATAAAAAACACGCTATGGAGAAATCAGACTGGATACATAACAAAGAAAAGCCCTCATTCTCATTCGAGTTGCTGCCCCCGCTCAAAGGAAACAGCATCAACCAGGTTTTTCGTGCCATAGACCGTTTGAAAGATTTCAATCCGAAATACATCAATATCACAACGCACCACAGCGAAAATATTTACAAAGAGGATGAGTTCGGTCAAATTCAGAAAATAAACATCCGCAAACGTCCCGGTTCGGTGGCAATTGCCGCGGCTATACAAAACAAGTATGGCATAAAAGCCGTGCCGCATATCGTTTGTACCGGTTTTTCGAAAGAAGAAACAGAGTACGCGCTCATCGACCTCGAGTTTCTGGATGTTACCGAATTGCTCCTGTTGCGTGGCGATACACACAAATTGGATGCCTCCCAGCGCCGCATGGATAGCCACGCGCATGCCGTAGATTTGCAACAACAGGTAGAAAACTTCAATCGCGGTATCGCGTTAGATGGCTCCCGTTTTGCCGAACCCCAAAAAGCGTTTACCTACGGTATGGCTTGTTATCCCGAAAAACACGAGGAGTCGCCCAACATGGATTCCGAAATCTATTACACCAAAATGAAAGCCGATAACGGAGCCGATTATTTGGTTACTCAGATGTTTTTCGACAACCAAAAATATTTCGATTTTATTGCCCGTTGCCGGGCCGAAGGCATAACCATTCCCATTATTCCGGGCATAAAACCGGTACACCTCATGAGCCAACTCAACGTGTTGCCACGCATTTTCCGAACAGAATTGCCGCAAGATTTAGAAAAAGAGCTTCGCTTGTGCCAATCGGATGCCGATGCCATAGAGGTAGGCGTGGAGTGGTGCTTGCAGCAAAGCAAAGAGTTGTTACAAAAAGGAGTACCCGGAATCCATTATTATGCTTTGGGGGCGGTAGAAAGCATTTATCGGGTAGCAAAAGAGGTGTATTGATACTTCTGCAAAAAAACAGCAGCTGCTTGTGTGCAACTGCTGCCCTGTCTTTGTAAGAAGAGTTCGGTATTTTCTACCTTATATTGTCTTGTTATTTGTCATATTTCAGTACCCAGGCATCGCTGTATTCGGGATGTTTTTTGCGAACTTCACGCAGATATGTTTCTGCCAAATCTCTATCGGAAAACGAATCTACATACACGTTGATTCTTCCGGAACGGTGCAACCATGCCGTGTGATTAAATCCCTCGCTCTTTAGCTTTTCCGTAATCTGCTCGGCAACTTTATTTACCTCGTAAACGCCCATGATTATATAAAAAATCTTCTCGTTGGGCACACTGTTTGTTTCCGCGATAGTGCTTTCGTAGTTGGCTGCAGGGGCATGTGGTGTGGAAATAGTAGTTGCTGCAACCGGGTTTTCGTTTCTCATTCTATACTCCGGGAGAGTGGTTTTATTTTCAAAAATAGATTTCTCCGATAGTAAATTGGCGTGTTGTCTTTGCAACGGATTGTCCTGAACAGGCAATACAAACAGGATGAGTCCTATAATAGATGCCGCGGCTGTAGTGATAATTGCCTTGCGTCGAATGTTTTTACCGGAATTTTGTTTGGTTCTTTCTTCAAAATCGGGACGAAGTTGAATAACCGGTTTCAGCGTGGTGTGTGTGAGACCGAAAAACGCGGGATGAACAAACGGTTTGGGAACGTAGATAAACCGACTGTCGCTATTCATCTTCATCACGCCCATTTCGCCCAAATCTACACTCTTCTCTTCCCGAAGCTTGTGCCGCAAGTCCGATACCGCTTCGTTGATGGCACGAGTTGCCTCGTCAGAGGTTAGTTTGTGCGTTTTCATATACGATTGCAACAGCAAACCATCGTTATGTGTCAATTCTTTGTTGAATACCAAATCGCTATACGGCGCATGCAATGCTGCAATGCCATCGCGTTTAGCGGCATTGCTGTTCACAATAAATCCGCCCAAATTGGGTACAATGACACAATTGTGGTTTAGCAACAAATATTCTATGTGTTGGATGAGTCTATTCATACAGCAAAGATAGAGTTTTTTAGATTTAATAACAAGAAAAAAGGGGCATAAACTTTGCCTTATTTTTTTATTTTTTCCGGATTTTGGTTGGCAAAATCTTTCCAACTCTTGTATTTTGCCGCTTGCATATCCACTCCCGATTGGTAATAGTGGCACAAAGCGGCTGCCAGTCCGTCCGTAGCATCCAGTTGTGGAAGCATAGCTTCATCGGGTATATGCAGAATTTTTTGCAACATATATGCCACTTGCTCCTTTGCCGCGCGTCCGTTTCCGGTAATTGCCATTTTTATTTTGAGCGGTGCATATTCAAAAATGGGTATGTCGCGCGAGATGGCGGCAGCAATGGCAACTCCTTGCGCACGTCCCAACTTGAGCATACTTTGCACGTTCTTGCCAAAAAAAGGTGCTTCTATGGCCAGCTCGTCGGGCAAAAACTCATCGATAAGTCCCAGTACACGCTTGTGTATCTTTGCCAGTCGCAGGTAGTGGTCTTCATACTTGTCAAGCTGCATGATACCCATTGCCAAATGCGATGGTTTGTTGTTCACCACCTTCAGAATACCATATCCCATAACCTGTGTGCCGGGGTCGATACCCATAATTATCCGCTCTTTTATTACCTTGTTTTGTATCATAAATCGATGTGCTGAAGTAATGTTGCAAAACAGAGAACCCGTTGCTCAAACCGTTGCTGGAGCATGGTTTGCAACTCTTTTCCATGTGTTTGGTGCCATTTTTCTAAGATGGAAATATCTTTTGCTTTCAGCTCCAAAGCGTACGAATAGCCTTCTTCTTCGGTATGACCAAATACACGAGCCAATCTGGGAGCAGTCATTTCCTTGCTTTGTGTAGCGAAAGGGATGTATTGGCGGTGCAGAAAATCTAAAAAATCTTGTTGTAAATCCTTCTCAACATGAAATGTTATGTTGTAAATAATCATAAAAAAATGTCTTCAAACTAAATTAAATGCTCCAATCGATTGCAAATTTAAATAAAATATCTATCTTTGCCAACTCAAATTGAAAATGGGGGATTAGCTCAGCTGGCTAGAGCGTTTGACTGGCAGTCAAAAGGTCATCGGT
>CAZVWS010000082.1:0-5808 GCA_964631255.1 uncultured Dysgonomonadaceae bacterium
ACGCAACATTGGAACAGCTTGTGGTGTTAAGCAATATGGAGAGCGTGAACGCTTTGCTAATCAGACAAGGCTTATCACAAAGCGAAAGGCTTCTGCAATTAAACAAAGTAGCCATAACACAAATGAAATCGTTACTTGCAAGCAATACAATGAAGAAACTGAAATAAGTGATAAGTTATGAAGTGATGAGTGATGAAGTTATGACTATCGACTAAATAATATTACCTTTGTGAAACAGCTAACTAAAATTCCACATACTTAGTTAAGTCATTAAATTATAAACAATAAAATACTAAACAATGAAAAAAATAATTGCTTTAATTGCGGTAATCGTTGTCTCTTGTACTTATAATGCGGCATTTGCCGCGGATGCCATGTACAGGTTCATGCATAACGACCATGACGCATTGGTTTTAGGCGAAGTAATAGAAGTCACGGAAAACGGAGTGACAGTAAAGGTAGAGAAACAAATTATCAGTTCGAAAGATTTAAATTCATCTTCACCTAAAAAACAAATTTCCATAAAAGGAACGATAAAAATCGGAGGAATAAAAGAATATGCCTTCTTTAACGGAACAAATGCAGTGGAAAACAGCCCGCGAAAGGGGGATTATGTATTAGTATCGGTTATTAAAAAAGGAGATAGTTATATGAATGAATGGGGCGTTTATAAGGTGGACTCTAAAGATTACAGTACACTTAATGTGCTTTTCCCAAAAGACGCGTCACAAGATAGTAAAATGAATGCCGCTGCCATAAAAACCTTTATTAACAGTGATGGAACAATAAATGATTTTAGTTTTGACGGTAATACGGGCAAGGTATATTCAAATAACAAGGTCATTTATGAAGAAAAGGCTGAAAATAATGAAAGTACAGTGAATGAAAATAATACAACATCACGTTCTAACGGGAATATGCCCCTTTTTGTGATAATAGGAATTATTTTAATCGGAGGAATTATTGGCGTGTATGCGATGAAAAAGAAGAAAAAAGATGAAACGCTCAATGACAAAAACCAACGCAAACGGTACTAATTGCTGGCTCAAAGTAATATTGGGAATAGTGGTTGTCTTGCTGACAATTTTAGTTATAGGGCTGTTGCTTCCCAAAAAACGAATAGTAATAAAACAAACCGTTTATAATGCCTCAGTTGAAACAGTTTATAACACTGTAACCAATAACAAAGATTGGAAATACAGAACGTCATTAGAAGATTTGCGAATTGTTGAAACGAACGGAGACGTTGAAATTTGGGAAGAATTTTCGCAAGGAAATACCATTCGATTTAAGACGAAAGAGAAAAGACCTTTCTCATTTTATTCTTTTGAAATGAATAGTAAATTCTTTCAAGGAGAATGGTTTGCCGAATTTGAACCTATTGAAAATGGGAAAACTCGTTTTACAGCAACAGAACTAATAACATATAAAAATCCGCTGATACGAGTAGTTGGATATACTTTTATGGACTTAGGCAAATTTATGGAAACATATCAAAGCGAATTGAGAAATAAGATAGAAAATGGCAACCGATAACACGGGTTTCGCGTCAGGAAGGCTGAGGTTCGCATATAAAAAGTGCTTTCGGAATTTCCCGTCCAAATGCACAGTCCGAGAAAGGTTTAAAAGTCACAAATTAACATCCTAAGTCCCTATTCATCAAATTTAATTTACAAAAATGAAAATATCCGTCCTCATAGAAAACTCCCTTTGTCCGTCCGCCCATAAAGATTTGAAGGCGGAGCACGGGCTGTGTCTGCACATTGCGCATAACGATAAAAACATTCTGTTCGACACGGGACGTTCGGAGCTGTTCGCGCGCAATGCCGAAAAGATGAATATAAACCTCGCGGAGGTCGATTATTTGGTCGTCTCGCACGCGCACATCGACCATGGCGGCGGGTTGAAACGTTTTTTCGAGATAAACAAAAAAGCGGAAGTATATATGCATCGTCTGGCGTCCAAAAAATTCTACACCAAAATAGGCGGGCTGGTGCCATATTACATCGGTTTGGACTCTGATACGCTGAACGAAAACAAAAACCGGATACATTTTATTGATGCCAGCACTTCCGTTACCGAAAGCATCCAACTTTTGGTGAATTTTTCGCACGAATTTCCACTGCCGAAATCCAATCTTTCTTTGTTTATGAAGGATAAATCGGGCTTCGTGCACGACACATTCCGCCACGAAACGGTAATGGTAATAAAAGAGGCGGATAAAAATGTGGTATTCACTGCCTGCTCTCATTCGGGAATTGTCAACATGGTGGAAAAAGCCCAAGAGTATCTGCACGGCAAAAAGATGGATGCCGTTTTCGGCGGCTTTCACACCTTTAACCCCATAAACCGCAAGAGTGAAAGCGGCAAATATTTGGATTTGCTGGCAGAGAACCTTCAGAAATATCCGGCAGTTTTTTACACGGGGCACTGCACCGGCAAACGCAACTTCGACCGATTGAAAGAAAAATTAGGAGCTCAATTGCAACCAATGAACACGGGAGCGGAGATAACGATTTGAAAAAATCATCCATAATGATTATCCACATACGAAAGATAGAAACATCGGAAATTGCTCAACTAAAGGATTTTCTTTACGATGCCATCTTTATACCTCAAGGAGTGGCGAAGCCCGACAAATCCATTATCGAAACGCCCGCATTGCGCCATTATATAAAAGATTTTGGGAAAGATTCCGATATTTGCCTGATTGCCGCGCACGATGATGATGTTGTTGGCGCGATATGGAGCCGCGTTTTTCCCGAAACGGAAAAAGGTTACGGATATGTAGACAAAACAACACCGGAACTGAGTATGTCTGTGAAGGAAGCTTTTCGCGGAAAAGGTATCGGGAAACAACTGCTTGCAAAAATGCTGGAAGAATTATCGCGGGCAGGATATCAACGCGTTTCTCTGAGTGTGGATAAAGGAAATTTTGCTTTTAATCTGTATCAAAAAATGGGATTTGAGATTTTTTCTACTGACGATACTACTGCTATCATGATAAAAGTATTGTGAAATTTTAAACATTAGAAATTATGGCTATACATCACTCTAAACTCATTATTAACATTGGAATAGTAATTTCATTGGTTGTTTCTTTTATATTGTTATTCGCTTCCGAAACCACAATCCGGGAAGTCAATCCGGTGCATATTCTTTATTTCTCAGCTTTGATAATTTATCAAGCACGTTATTTTCATCTCATCAATTTTTTAAAGAAACGAAAGCCCACGTTTCAACTGATTGAGAAACAAAAACGCCCTGTGATTTTGGATATGATTGTCGGTATTTTACTGTTTTGCCTCATGCCGATTGTTTTAACCATAATCAATAAAAGATTTAATACAGCATTGAGGGTAGATGATATTACCGCTTTTTCTTTATACATCATTGGCACATCCATCACGCTGATCTCGGAGTATCAACGACGGAAATTCAAAAAAGAGAATGCCGGCAAATTATTTAAAGGTGGACTGTTCAGGTATGCCAATCACATCAATTATTTTGGTGAAACTCTGTCGTTCCCCGCATTTTGCTGGTTGGCTTCGGGAAGTATCATTGTATTCGTGTTGATTCTCATTCATCAAATAGTGGATTTCACCTATATGCAAATTCCCCGACAGGAAAACTATCTGAAAAACAAATATGCAGAAGATTTCAACGAAATAAAACATCGGAAGAAATTGATTCCATGGATTTATTAAACTAAATTTGCCTTTTCTATTTCTTCTAGCTCACGCGAATTTATAATTCGTGCATTACGAAGTAAAAAATAGCTGCCTACGGCACACACCGATTGTAAATCGGCGCGAGCGGGGGTGGAATTTGGATGATTTTTTAAATGAATAATATTGATAAAAAAGTAAATGATTGTTTAATTATGCAAGAACCTATTGCGCTAATTCAAACTAACCCGAACGCCAAAAGAATGCCCATCAGTCAGGCATAAGTTGATTTTAAAAGAATATACAAAAAATGGAATTAGAAACAAAAAATTTGATTTTAAGAAGTTGGCAAGAAAGTGATGCCGAATCTCTTTACAAATATGCTCAAAATCCAAATATTGGACCAATTGCAGGTTGGCAACCTCATACGAGCATAGAGAACAGCCGTGAGATTATAAAAAATGTACTTTCGGTAGACGAAACTTATGCCGTTGTTCTGAAACAAATAGGCGAAGCGGTTGGGAGTATTGGATTAATGACTTCAAAAAGCGAAATTCATTCTGCCGAAATGACAGAAGATGAATGTGAAATTGGTTATTGGATTGGCGAGCCATTTTGGGGACAGGGTTTAATCCCGGAAGCCATTTGTGAATTACTTCGGCACGCCTTTGAGGATTTAGGGCTTACTGCGGTTTGGTGCGGATATTTTGACGGTAACGAAAAATCAAAACGTGCACAGGAAAAATGCGGGTTTACATACAGCCACACAGAATACAACAAGCCTGTTCCGTTGCTGAACGAATTTCGCACTGAACATTTTACTAAGCTCACATTAGAAAATTGGAAAAACAGATAAAATGCTCTACCGTTAACACGGGCTTTCGCGTCAGGTGGGGTAACGCAGTTTGCGAAGTTTCGTACCCCCGCGCAGGCGTTCGTCCCGGGTTGACAGGACTTTGTCCCGCCAAACCGCCCGAACGCAAAGCCCCGAACCGTTGGCGGTCATGCTGAATTAAAACAAAACAATGATATTAATTAAGACAAATGAAAATATTAGCAATACTTAAAAAAGAGAAAACAAGTCTACAACTTGTATTTGCTGGAGTAGTTCTTGTTATTATAGCATTAGTATTTTTTTTATGGTCTGATTTTAATTTTAGTTCATCTGAAAAAATAAACTCAGAGAAATTTGGACAATTTGGTGATTTCATTGGTGGGATAGTTGGTTCAATCTGGGCGCTGGCAGGAGTATTACTTTTCTATATTGCCCTAACAGAGCAAAGAAGAGATATTAAAACAAATCAAGATGCCTTGGAACTACAAATTAAAGCATTACAACAACAAGTTAAAGAATTTGAACTTCAAAGAAATGAACTTGAATCAAGCAGAAAAGTGTATGAAGAACAAAGTAAAACACAAAAAATTCAACAATTTGAGTCAAATTTTTATTCATTGCTAAATGTCTACTCAAATATTAAGGACAAGCTTAATAATCTAGATAAAGAAAAGGACTTCTTTAAAAGCATCTTCTCAAAAATAACCGAAAATTATTCAAAAGAAATTTCTATTGAAGAACATCACTTTAACATGATAAGTAAATACACAATCATCTTTAATGAAAACAGAGGGCATCTTTCTCACTACTTTAAATGCTTTTATCGAATTATAAAAATCATTGATTTGGATTACAATTTTGATGAGAAAACGAAAGTATTTTATGCAAAGATACTTAGGTCTCAATTGACCGATTATGAACAATTGATTTTATTTTACAATTCCCATTCTGATTATGGTTTTAAAGCTAGACCTCTGATACTTAAATACAATTTACTTAAGCATTTACCATTGTTTAACAAACCAGAATTCAATTACTTTTTAGATATCCAAAATGACAACAATATATTATTCTTTACCGACTTTTTAAATCAATTTTTAATTAAACATATTAATGAATCATTTGAGTTAGATTTCGATACTGATAAAATTGAAGAATCATACAATGAGTTTAATTGCATAGTTGGCATTTATTTTTATGACAATATTGAGCTGAAAGTATATTGCGATAATAATATTGAAAATAACAAGATTTGTATTAGCCCGTAATAACCGAGCACTTTAATTTTATTTAATTTAATTTATT
>CAZVWS010000083.1:0-5609 GCA_964631255.1 uncultured Dysgonomonadaceae bacterium
ATACTTCGGTTACGCAGCAAGAGCGTAATTGTTATTATTGCCAGTTATAGCTTTGAAAGTTGATATTTAAGTGCAAACCAACAACGCACTGCATGCTTACAAACCACTTCTACCCGCTGTCAAAACCGGTCAACCCCATTAAGTTTGTAACAAAATGATAACGATATATTTGGTTGTAATTTGTTTTATTTAGATACCAAACAAACAACATTTTCAACCAATCTATCGGAACTACCTTCGCTAAATTACTACACAAAAGTAGCACATATTTCTCTTTCGACAAAATAAAACTGTTTTGGTTTAAATAGAGAAACCAAAAAATACACAAAAAACAGGTTTCTTGCCATGTTTCGATATACTAATTTGCTCTCTCTTTCGTTCTATAATTGCTGAAAGTTGGGCATTTTCGAGGCTTCGCGAAACAACCATTCAAAATCATTTGGACATGAACTTATCAACCATTCGATATTTACTCTTTATACTGATTTTTGCAACCGGCTTATCTTGCAGTAAATATGCCGACCCAACTAATCCGGACATTATTTTCACACAAGTTGCCGGCTTACCCAATGGCGGACGAGCATCGGCTGTGGCTTTCACCATTGGCGATAAGGGCTACGTTGCTTTGGGCAAAAGTAAAACTGTTTCGGGCTATTTAAAAGATTGTTGGGAATACAATCCTACCGAAAATAAATGGAGAAAACGACGCGATTTCCCGGGCGAAGCCAGAGTGAAGGCAATGGCTGCCACCGTCAACGGTAAGGCTTATGTAGGTTTGGGATTTGGCGAAGTGCCTATATATCAAGAGACGGGCTATTTAAATGATTTTTGGGAATACGATCCTGTTTTAGATAAATGGACAAAAAAAGCAGCATTTCCGGGTACATCAACCAATGCGACTGTTAGTTTTGTTTATAAAAACGAAATTTACGTGGGTTTTGGCTTCACGGGGACACAATTTACAAAAGAGATGTGGAAATACTCGCCGTCCAGCAATAGTTGGGAAAGGTTAATCGATTTTTCCGGCGATGCACGTGTTGGCGGTGTTATTACAACGAATGACTCACGGGTGTTTTTTGGAACCGGATTCAATACCCGAAATTTTAACGACTGGTGGGAGTATTTCCCTACTACCAACTCGTGGAAACAGCTAAAAAGTATGCCCGACAACGGCAGAGTAAATGCTGTAGCTCTTTGTGTAAACGACAGATTTTTTGTTTCCACCGGCAGACATTTTGGCGGCGAACTGACTTCCGGAAAACTCAGAACCGACGTATCAGAATACGACCCGAACCTAAACGTGTGGTATCACAGAGGAAATATCCCCGGCGTGGGCAGAGAAAGCGCTATTAGTTTCACAATCAACGGAAAAGGATATATCGGGTTTGGGGAAACAACTACCGAAATATTGAACGACTTTTGGAGTTTCCATCCATAATTTTTTAAACTAAAAAAAGACAAAACAACTAATAATGTGCCGATTAACGCCACTTCATAAAGTATTTATATTTACTGCAGTGCTTCTGATTTTGCCATTGGCAACAATTGCACAGAAGGATTCTGTTAAATTTGAAGTTTCTATGTCGGCACTGGGAGCGAGTGGCGATTTCTCCCCATTTTGGCTACAAAACAATCGATACGATTTGATAACGCACACACCCATCGGGTTCAATTTGATGGGAAAACTGAAAAAAGATTATTCCTCCCAAAATGTTTGGGATTACGGATATGGCGCGAGCGGTTTTTTTCGAGTCGATAAACACAAGACCAGTATTTTACCCCATGAATTTTTTATAAAAGGGAAATACAAAGCGCTCGAACTACATATCGGTGCACGAGAAGAAATTATTGGTAACCAAGATTCTACGCTATCTATAGGCGGACTTCTTTTTTCAAAAAACACGCGTCCCATGCCAAAAATTACTCTCGGCATAGAGCATTTCACGGCTGTGCCATATACTTTTGGTCTGCTCGAAGTGAGAGGTGCCATATCGCACGGCTGGTTTACAGACAATATTTACACGAAAAAACTGCTGCTGCACCACAAATATTTTTATGCCCGATTGGGTGGCAAACTGCCTGTGAAAATTCAGTATGGCATTGAGCACGGCGCACAATGGGGCGGAAAATTACCTCCACTTTCGCCATTCGGATTGCAAGAACATAGCTGGAGAGACTTTTTCGTTATTCTGCTTGGCGGTTCGGGCGGTTCGGGTGGCGAACAGATAAATGCGCTTGGTAATCATATTCTTTCGCAAAGCATACGTTTGGATGTCGATATTAAAGATTTTGAAATAGCTGCCTATTGGCAAAATATAAGCGAAGACGGGCCCGTGCGTCCTATTTTTAGCAACCGGATGAATATAGCGGATGGTTTGTGGGGAATAACATTGAAAAACAATCGGTTGAATTATGTAAATAAAATTATTTTTGAATACCTGAACACGACAGACCAATCGGGTCCTTTTCACGACAACGACGGCATAATCTATGGTGGTGCCGACGATTATTTCAACAATTACGTTTATCTGAACGGTTGGAACTATTTTATGCGAACCATTGGCACACCATTCATTACCTCTCCCGTTTACAATACCGACACCTCCATACGCAGCAAAAACAGCATGGTACGAGTTCGCCACGTTGGTTTGGAGGGCAAGATTGGAGGCAGCAGTTATCGGGCTTTGGCATCGTTTAGTACCAACTATGGTGTACTACACGCGCCAAGTAAGAGCAACGATTTGTCTGTTTTGTTGGATGTAAAAAAACAACTGCCCAAACTGGATAATATAGAAATCGGCTGGTCGGTTGGAGCCGATTTTGGAGAGTTTTACGGAAACAATATCGGCTTGATGTTTACCATAAAAAAAACGGGTAATCTGTTTGCTTATTAATGTTACGAAAATCCAAGTTTATTCAGTAATTTAGACCAAGAGCGATTGTAATGTAACTTTCCACCCAATTGGTTGTCAAAAAAATCTTTGTGTCGTGCATTCAGCCTGTCAACAATCTGTTTTTTCATTTTCCAATCGTTTTTTCTCTTCGAGTTGGACAAAATACGGTAGTGGAAACAGATTTCGGGTATGTAATGAACCTTTCCGCCGTTTTTGAGCATCGAAATCCAAAAATCCCAATCTTCCATGCCTTCAATTTGGGTACAAT
The DNA here is from genome assembly GCA_964631255.1 of uncultured Dysgonomonadaceae bacterium. Taxonomy (GTDB): domain Bacteria; phylum Bacteroidota; class Bacteroidia; order Bacteroidales; family Dysgonomonadaceae; genus JBGZFC01. The sequence goes on from CAZVWS010000083.1 coordinate 3,163, forward strand.
AACCGCCTGTTTGTAAAAAATCGGAACGACGATAAATGCCGCTCACGTAAATTATATTTCGTCGAGCAAGCAGCGAAAGCGAAAAACGGGGCAGCTTCCACACGCCTTTTTTAGCACCAAAAAAACAAGCTCCGCCATATACCACTTTTACATCGGGATTGTTTTCGAGTACTTCCACTGCTTTGGCAATATATTCTTTGTCAATCAAATCATCGGCATCCAGAGGTAAAATATATTTACCCACGGCAGCATTTATTGCCACATTTCTTGCCATAGCAACGCCACTATTTGCTTGTTCTATGTATTTGATTACATGCGGATATCTCTCGTACAAAGTCAATATTTTTTCGCGCGAATGGTCAGAAGAACCATCATTTACAACTATTATTTCTATAAACGAATACGTAGATTGAAGCACCGATTGGATGGTTTCCTCAATATATGCTGCCGCATTATAGGCAGGTATTATTACGCTGACTACAATATTTGTCATATCCGATCTCGTTTTTGTGTGATTTTTTGCCAATAATATTTGAAAGGATTGCTGTACTTTAGTTTTTTCCACGGACGACTCGCGTGTGGCGTGTGCAGCACCGGGTGCGATGTGAGCAAATAATTGATGAACCCTAATTGCGTGGCTTTATGGCTTAAGAAAATGTCGTACCAATTTTTTTTCGGATCCAATTGCTGAAAGCTGTAACTATTTAAGAACTCATTGGTTAGCAGTGTGCAGCAAAAACTCAATCGTTTGTTGGTTTTAATTATTCCTTTGTCGTATTTTTTTGCATACGAATAGGGGAAATTAATTTTTTCATGCTCATCTGCTGTAACAGCTGCAATGAGTGCCGGCTTTTTACAACTGTTTGTCATAGCAAACAAGGTGCTGATGGTATCTTTTTTTATTACCACATCTGATTCTATGATGAGCAAGTGGGCGTTGTCTGCCAAAGCATTTTGTTGTGCCATTTGCAAGACAAACAAGTAGTTGGGCGAAGGGTGCTGGGTCAAATCCTGCAAATTGACAAGAGTGAAACCTCTATTTTGGGCTTCTTGTTGCAGAAGCTTGGTATTTTCGTCGGTGCTAAAATCATTGTACACCGTGTAGTCAAATTCTACATTCGTATCAGATTGATAAATACTTTCGATGGTTTGCAAAGTAGTATCAATCGAGTTTTTGACCGGTGTTATAACATGCAATTTCATCCCCTTATTTTTTATTATTAACGAGTTCCGTATTTTTCTGTTTTTTTCCAAAAAGTTTCGCTCCACTTTTTTTCATGGCGTAAAGCAATTGCACGAGCTGCATTTGCAGTTGCAACCAAGTATCTTTTACATGATGGTTTTTATTGATTTTCAGCGAGTAACGCTTCATCACTTTTTCTATTTCTGACGAAGAAAAACCATTTTTGACCAATTTCATCAACAATCTTTTCAGCTTATATTTTTCTATCCAGAATAGATATTTTCTTTTGTTTGTAGGGTAATCGCGACTAAAAATAGGCAAAGAGTCTTCCCATTTATCAAACAATTGCAACAGATTGTCATAATAACGCCTGCTTCTGTCGCCTATTGAAAAATGCTCCAACAACACATCGTAAATCACGAAATTGCTATATCCCGCCACATGAGACTGGATGCTAATGTCTAAATCGTACCCGTGAAATCCACCGATAGTTTCATCAAAACGTATTTGGTGCAATAACTCCCGGCGCATGCATAAAAAAACACCATCCAACAAAACGACTTCTCGATATTTCCCCTGAAAACCATGTGGACGAAGGGTACGTTTTTTTGAATGATGATTCGATTGAATGATATTTACCATGCCGCCATCGTCGCTCCACGAGCCCGGCACATTTGTAACCAACGCTCCTCCGGCAATTCCGACAATACCACAAGTAGGATTTTGTAAGTGATTGATAATTTTTTCACCCCAATTGGGTGTGTGAAACAACACATCCTCGTGCACAAAACAGGTGTAGGGGTATTTGCTCTTTTCCCAACCCAAATTATATGCCGAAAATATGGAATAACCGTGTTGGGAGTTGTCTATATGAATTATTTCATACGCCACCCCAATGGTTTTTTCAATATTATCGCATAAAGACTTGTTTAGCTCGGAATATTTGGAGCAAATAATTATCGAAATCATTTATTTATCTGTGGATAAAAAAGAGACAAAAGTATTTTTTTTGTTTTCAAATAAAAATATTGAAGTTACAACACAAAAAACAACGCACAAAGGTATGTATTTTTCAGAAACTTTGCTCCCATCGTGCCAATACATTTGCATATTGGGCAAAAAAAACAACGATAATTGCATTTTTTTTACGCAAAATTTTGCAATTGTAAAAAATGACACTATCTTTGCAGTCGCAATTTCAAAATAGCAATGGTGCCATAGCTCAGTTGGTAGAGCAACGGACTGAAAATCCGTGTGTCCCTAG
>CAZVWS010000084.1:0-5184 GCA_964631255.1 uncultured Dysgonomonadaceae bacterium
TTATGAAAAAACTCGGTCTGGCAATCAACCTAAAAAACCGCAATCCCGAAAAAGCTTTGCCAAAATTTATTTTGAAAGCATTGAGTGTGATGCGGGTAAAATCGGAGAAATTAGTCAAATAGCTTTATCAAAATCGAATCAACATTATGTTTTTAACTATTTTAATTATTGTTATTTTCATTGCAATGATTCTGCTTATCAAAAAGAGTATGTCTGATAAGCCGGAAAATGATTCTTCTTTAATTAAATTGACAGAAAACTCTCCTCATCCTGAAAAAACGAACGATTACAAATTTCACGAATATATAGCAAGACGACCGGAATTTATAATTGAGAATTATTATAAAATGCTGAAAGAAAGCAATTTTTATGTGAAACCAGAGTTTGAAAAAGCGATAAAAGAGAAATTGTTAAAAGGCGAATACAAAAATCCAATTAATTTTGAAACTTATTTTGGTAAAAATTTTTCATACATCGCTGTGGGATTTTCAAGCTTTTATTATGATAGTGAAATTTCCTATTATTTAGAGGCTTGTTATATCAAAAACGATAGCATTGCTGCTAAAGAATCTTTTCTTATTAATCCTCCATCTTCCATTTTTGGAATGGACGATAAATCACAAACGATATTGCCGTGGGATTTAGAAAAAGATTTAATATATTTTGAAATTGATAAGAGGAATAATAATAATGATGAAACATCAATAATTCTCAACTATGACTCTCACTTTAAAGAGGAATGGAATACTTTTAAACTCAAGTCTTGTTTCGAGTCTAACTTACTGGTTTTATGGAAACAAGATTTTAAGATTCTGGTACGAACTTTATTTTATAGTGGTGTAAAAGAATTTAAATTCAATTACATTATTCTAAAAGAAATAGCGGAGAGTAAAAAATTGCCAAACACAGTTGATGGTCTTTTGAAACATTTCGATATAGAAAAGGATAAAGAGTTTGCAACAAATTTATCAAGCATTTATGCTGAATTTGGAGAGAAATTTTCTGATATTGACACATTTGTCCAAACAATATCAATCGATGAAGAATAAACTCAAATTTTAAGTAGCAGCTAACTTGGAGTTATTACTTAAAATTTAATTCAAATAGTATAAATATTAATAACAAAAACGATGAGATTATATTTAGTTTTAATTATTTGCACATTATTTTTTGGGTGTAAACAAAAAAATTCAAACCTAAAAGCAGATACACAATATTATGAAAATAGAGTTGAAATTAATAACACTGAAAATGTTGCGACACATTATAAAACAAGTAAATTCAATGTTGCTATTTTCCCAAAGGAGTATTCTACTTTTTTTATACAACAAAAGCGTTTTACCCCAACAAAATTAGAAATAGATAAAGCAGAGTTTGCACTTGCAAAAAGACTAAAAAAAATCAATAAGAATAGGTCAAATCAATCTTCAAGTCCGGTAATAGATGAAAATATCAGAAAATACAAAAGACAATATTTTGGCTTTGTAGATGAAAATGGTATGAAATATTTACTTATAAATTCTTTTTGGGCTAATGATAAAGATCAAAATTTTAATTGGTTAAACGAAATAGTTATTGTAAAAGATGGTGGTAGTTATTACTGGCAAATTAAGTATTTCATAGAAACTGATGAATTGAAAGATTTATTTGTAAATGGATACTCATAAACAAAAGAGAAACAGTTGTCGTCAATTGGAAACAATATATTAACTGTTAAATACAACTCGTAATTTAAGTAGCAGCTACTATGCAACATTCCTTCAACATACTTCTACTATCTATGACCGTGCTTGCGGTCATCGTTTTTATAGCCTTGTATTTTGTGGATGCGGGCTACGGGCGGTTTTATAATCGGAAATGGGGTTTGCCAATCGACAACAAATTGGGATGGATAATCATGGAAGCGCCCGTTTTTGTGATGATGCTGGTGCTTTGGCTGATTTCTGACCGGGTTACAGATGTAGTTCGGGTGGTTTTTCTGCTATTTTTCCAAATACATTATTTCCAGCGGTCGTTTATTTTTCCGTTCCGCTTGCGTGGGAAAAGTTCGATGGCAATTTCGGTAGTGGCGATGGGTGTACTCTTCAATCTGCTCAACGCCATTATGCAGGGTGGTTGGATTTTTCACGTTTCACCTGCGGATTATTACACCGTTTCGTGGCTTTGGTCGCCGCAGTTTATTATTGGTACGATTATTTTCTTTGCCGGAATGCACATCAATCAAAAATCGGACAATATCATCCGAAACTTGCGAAAAAACGGCAGCGACCAGCATTTCCTGCCAAAAGAAGGAATGTTTCGCTACGTAACTTCTGCCAATTATTTTGGCGAACTGTTGGAGTGGATTGGCTTTGCCATTCTCACTTGGTCGTGGGCAGGCGTTGTTTTCGCGGTGTGGACATTCGCCAATCTAGCACCGCGAGCCGCCAGAATTCACAAGCGATACAAACGTGATTTTCCGGAAGAAATGAAAGGCAGAAAAGTGAAACGAATTTTGCCGTTTATTTATTGAAACAAAACAGATTAGAATCAGACACTAAATATGAAAAAAAAGAATTTATCGAGACGAATTGTTGTACTCATCGTGGGTGTTTTTATCATGTCATTTGGCGTGGCGCTCTCCATCCGTTCCAATTTGGGCACAACCCCCATTTCGTCGGTTCCGTATGTTTACAATTACGTCATTCCGCGATTTTCGGTAGGCACATTAACCATTTTCCTGAATATCATTTTTTTAGGTATCCAAGCTTTTTTGCTCAAAAAGAAGTTTACCCCGCTGCATCTGTTGCAACTGCCGGCAGTAATTGTTTTTGGCGGATTTGTCGATTTCAATTTGAGTATCATCCAAACCTGGATTCCAACTAACTACCTCATTCAATGGGTATTTTCCATCGCGAGTTGTTTTATCATCTCCTTCGGAATTTTTCTGCAAGTGAAAGCCAATGTTACGCTGCTTCCGGGCGAAGGACTGAGTATGGCAATTGCCGACACGTTTAAAAAAGATTTCGGCAAAGTGAAAATAGGACTCGATTCTACCTTGGTTGTCATCTCATTGGCAAGCACTTTGTTGATACTTGGCGGACTGTTTGGTGTGCGCGAAGGCACATTGGCTGCTGCGCTTTTGGTAGGATTTATTTTGCAGTTTTATCTGAAAAATTTCACTTTCATCAATGCCATCGTCGAACCGAAAAAACCGACGGAAACGTTTGTTCCCGAACCATATATGACCACCGATAATTTCGTTATTACCATTTCTCGCCAATTTGGAAGTGGTGGGCACGAAGTCGGCAAAAGAGTGGCAGAAAAACTCGGCGTTGCGTTTTATGACAGCAGCCTAATCGAATTAACAGCCGAAGCCAGCGGTTTCACGCCCGAATATGTGAAAGAACACGAACAGAAAATCACCAACGGACTGCTATACAAGCTGTACCAACAAAATTATGCCTATGTGAACGAGGCAATACCGCCGCAGGATTTGCTGTTTATGGTGCAAACTCGTGTTATTCGGGATATTGCTGCCAAAGAATCGTGCGTGATCGTGGGGCGTGCGGCAGATTTTATTCTGAAAGGACATCCCAATTCCTTCAACGTTTTCATCCATGCCGATAACCAATTCCGTACCGACAGAGCCATCGCCGAATACAATATTCCTCCGGAAAATGTACAGAGAGAACTGGAACACAAAGACCGTTATCGGATGAATTATAGTAAAGAATTTACCGGCAGGGTTTGGGCAGATTTAAACAACTACGACCTCACCATCGAAAGTTCATTGTTTGGAATTGAAACCACCGCCGACATGATTATTGAAGCAAGAGAAAAGGCAATGCAAACTGTTCAGTAAATATAAAAAATGCAACGTTACTCTCTCAACGATTTCAAAGTTTTAATTTCAGCTATAAAAAGGTCGAACAATGTTTTTTGAACTTCAGTACCCTTGAGAATATATTCGTAATACTCTTCTTCCGAAAGATTTAATATTTCATCCTGTTCTAAGGGTAATTCGTTCATTTCATTTATCAAATTAGAAATTTTCGATAAATATTTTCCGATTTTTGGCTCTTCGGTGTTTTGGTTGTTAGTAAAATAAATATCTATGACCAATCCAATGGATTTTTACATGCTTTTGTTTGATTTTGATTTTCTTCATCTTTTAGATATTATAAATTTCTTTTATTACTCTCAATGGCAATGAACTCGGGCAAATAGTTTGGTGTACAGCCTTTTGATACCTTTTGCTCTTTATATAAGCCTGTTTTTTCGCCAAGTGTAACACAACGATTTCGGTAGTTTTTTTCAAAAATCCCTATCCAACCCGTTGTAAAATTCATTGCCCATTGCACCTCAGGCTGTTCTTTTTCTATGTTTTTCTCAATTTTTGATAGCAATTTCTCACTATCCGGTTGCGGGTTTCCGGTCCAACGCAAACGCCCTTGGTAGTACCAATAAGTTCGTCTTTTTAATGAAGACGGGCTATCTTCCCAACTTTCTATCATTGCGATAGTTCTTTTGTCTTTGGCAAGTTGGTTTGCAAAAAACCAGTCGATGAGCTGAAGTTTTTCATTTTCAATGTGTTGGTTCATATCGTCAATTAAGCCATCTACCACTTCTTTGGTTAGCAGCTTTTTGTCCATAATCAATATTGCCAATTGTCTGGCAAAAAATTGTTCTGCCGACCATAACTCCATTGCCAATTGGTGGTCTTTTTTTATCTCTTTTGCAATTTTGCGTATGTCGCCAAGTTTGGTATTTTTGGTGCTTATTTGTTTTAGTATTTTTTCTGCCTTTGTTGAAAGTTTCATTTCGATTCAATTATTAGGTTGGTGGTTTTTGATTGTGGTTGACATTAAACTATTGCGTTTTGGCAATTCGTGTACCTAAGAGTTGATTTTCATTTCAACCATTTTCAATAATTTCAATTACTCCTTGATTCATTTACACCTATCAAACCATGGAATGCAATTCTTATTTTTGGAGAATCAGAAAGTTAACAAAACTGCTCTTTGCCTTTTATTTCGTCTGCAATTTGTAATCGGAATTAATAATCTTACTGCAAATTTGGACGGGTAAGTTTTAGCTTTTTTATTCTTGACTTAATTGCTCCCGCGTTTCGTCCAAATATTTCTGCAAGTTCATTCACTTTTTTGCCTTCACAATATAACAATACAAGATTGTTATCATCTT
>CAZVWS010000085.1:0-4742 GCA_964631255.1 uncultured Dysgonomonadaceae bacterium
GGGTACGAAAACGGGGTAACTTTCAATATAGACATACCACTCTTTTCGGTTTTCCGCTTTCCGAAGCCTGACGGTTGCCTTTGGATGAGATAATCTTTTCATTTTTCGATGCTTTTATCGTTTTGAAAATACGCTGTCAATCAGTTCTTTGGGAACATACACATATTTCCCCACTTGCCGTTTTGGAATGCTGTTTCGTCTGATAACCTTGCTGACAGTGCTTGGCGATACACCGAATTTCTCGGAAACTTCGTTGATGGTGTAACACTCTTTGATACTATACTGCAATTTTATAGATTTCTCTTTCGGCTCCTTCGGCATCTCCACGGCGGTGAAGATGGCTTCCAGGTGTTTTCGGCTCACTCTCGTTAATCGTTGTCCGAAGTTGTGAGCGGGAATTTTTCCGGCTTTGATAAGACGATGAATTGTATCTTTTGAAATACCGAAAATGATGGTTGCTTCTTTTACCGAAATATATGGGCGTGTTTGCATCTCCGCAATTTTTTGAGCGGATTGCTCTAAAAGGGTTTGTTTTCGCTCTTCCTCTTGTGCTTTCCGTCGTCTTTCTTTTCCCGATTGATTGGTGCATTTCGTACTGCAAAAACGGGTAACCACGGTTTTTGCTTCAAACGGTTTGCCGCAATACTCGCAAATCTTTGGTATTTTCAGTTTACTAACTCCCATATCCGTATTTAGTGTTATCGCTCATTTATACCCGTAATAAGACCATTTAAGACATAATAAGACATGATAAGGCGCACATTGCGTCCGATTAAGGCGCGGTACAAATATGGTACAAATGTAATACAAAAATCGATAAAAAAGCACTAATATTGATATTTTTTAAAAATAAAAAATAGCGGTAAGATATTGTCTTACCGCTATTTACTGATTATTTGTAATCGTTTATAATGTTAAATTACTTGACTTCTTCAAAATCCACATCCGTTACATCGCCATCTTGGCTGCCGCCTTGGTCGCCGCCCGGTTGTTGTCCGCCGAAGTCTTGTGGACCGGCTTGACCGCCTTGTTGTGCGTTTGCAGCGTTGTACATATCTTGCGATGCAGCTTGGAAAGCCGTGTTAAGCTCGTTCATATAAGTATCAATATCGGCTAAGTTTTGGGCTTTGTGCGCCTCTTTCAGTTTTTCTAAAGCCGCTTCGATAGGAGCTTTTTTGTCGGCCGGAATTTTATCGCCATACTCTTTCAACTGTTTTTCGGTTTGGAAAATGGTTGAGTCGGCTTGATTCATTTTGTCGATACGTTCTTTTTCCAATTTATCGGCTTCGGCATTGGCTGCAGCTTCTTCTTTCATGCGTTTGATTTCATCATCGCTCAATCCGGAAGATGCTTCGATACGAATTTTTTGTTCTTTTCCGGTTGCTTTGTCTTTTGCCGAAACATTCAGTATGCCGTTGGCATCGATATCGAAAGTAACCTCGATTTGTGGTACGCCGCGTGGTGCCGGTGGAATTCCGTCTAAGTTGAACACACCGATTTGTTTGTTGTGTGCCGCCATGGGGCGTTCGCCTTGCAATACGTTGATTTGTACCGATGGTTGGTTGTCTGTCGCAGTGGAGAATGTTTCCGATTTTTTGGTCGGGATGGTGGTATTGGCATCGATAAGTTTGGTCATCACGCCACCCATTGTTTCAATTCCCAACGACAGAGGAGTTACATCCAACAACAATACGTCTTTTACTTCTCCGGTAAGAACAGCACCTTGAATGGCTGCGCCAATGGCTACCACTTCGTCGGGGTTCACACCTTTGTTTGGAGCTTTGTTGAAGAGTTTTTCCACGATTTGTTGCACTGCCGGTATTCTGGTAGAACCGCCCACCAAGATAACTTCGTCGATATCGGAGTTGTTTAATCCGGCATCTTTCATAGCAGTTTGACAAGGAGCTACGCATTTTTGCAAAAGTCCGTCGATAAGCTGCTCAAATTTGGCACGTGTAAGGGTTTTCACCAAGTGTTTTGGAATTCCGTTAACGGGCATAATGTATGGCAGATTGATTTCTGTGCTGGTTGTGCTCGACAGCTCAATTTTTGCTTTCTCGGCAGCCTCTTTCAGGCGTTGCAACGCCATGGGGTCTTTGCGCAAGTCGATGCCTTCGTCTTTCATAAACTCTTCGGCAAGCCAATCGATAATTTGGTGGTCAAAATCGTCTCCACCCAAGTGCGTATCGCCATTAGTTGATTTCACTTCGAACACGCCATCGCCCAATTCCAGAATAGAGATATCAAAAGTACCTCCACCCAAGTCGAACACGGCAATTTTCATGTCTTTGTGTTTTTTATCCAAACCATAAGCCAACGATGCAGCAGTTGGTTCGTTCACAATACGGCGCACGGTGAGTCCGGCAATTTCTCCGGCTTCTTTGGTAGCCTGGCGTTGCGCGTCGCTAAAGTACGCGGGAACGGTGATAACGGCTTCCGACACGGTTTGTCCCAAATAATCTTCGGCAGTTTGTTTCATTTTTTGTAAAATAATGGCCGAAATTTCTTGTGGCGAATATAGTTGTCCGTTGATATCAACACGTGGTGTATTGTTGTCTCCTTTTACTACTTGATACGGCACACGTCCAATCTCTTTTTGCACCTGGTCGTAAGTTTCGCCCATGAACGTTTTGATGGAGTAAACCGTGTTTTTTGGGTTTGTTATTGCCTGGCGTTTTGCCGGGTCGCCCACTTTTCGCTCTCCGTTGTCCATAAAAGCAACTACCGATGGTGTGGTGCGTTTGCCTTCGTTGTTAGGTATTACAACCGGTTCGTTGCCTTCCATTACCGAAACGCAAGAGTTTGTAGTTCCTAAGTCAATTCCTATTATTTTTCCCATAATTTTTATATGTGTTTAATTGATTAATATTCTGTTTTTGTTTTGTTACAAAATCATATTTTCAAATGTTGTGCCAAAAATAAATTCTGCCATTATTACTGCCAATATGTCGGTTTTTTCCAAATCTGTTGCTTCTATTCAAAAAGAAATGATTACCTTTGGAGTGATTGAATTTACTGGATTGTATCAAAGAAAAAAATAGCATTATGTTTACAGAACAAGACCTACAATTGTTGATTGAGAAACAGATTACACCATCGCAAATAGAAGCACAGTTGCAATTGTTCCGCAACGGATTTCCTTTTCTGCCAATAGTGGCAGCCGCATCGGTTGAGCGAGGCATTTGGCGTGTTTTGCCGCAAGATGAACAACCGTATCTGACGGCTTGGAACCAATTTCTTCAGTCGGACAAAACGGTTACAAAATTTGTGCCTGCCTCTGGTGCAGCCAGCAGAATGTTTAAAGATTTATACGCTTTTTTGGAAGCCGATTATGATATTCCGACAACGCAGTTTGAGAAAACTTTTTTCGACAACATTCGTCGATTTGCTTTTTTTGAAAAACTCGATAACACCTGTACCAAACTTTTTTCACAAGATATCGATTCGCTTTTGTCAGAAAACAAATACAAAAACGTGGTTTCGGCTTTGCTAAGCGAAGATGGGTTGGAATATGGTAATTTGCCCAAAGGATTGTTGCTTTTTCACAAATACGAAGAGGGCAACAGAGCTCCCGTGGGCGAACATTTGACAGAAGGCACGCTTTATGCCAAAGATAGTGGCGGGCATGTGCGGGTACACTTTACCGTTTCGGAAGAGCATCGCTCGCTTTTCGAGGTGCATGTAGCGGCACGTCAGTTGGGTTACGGGATCAAGTTGGATGCGAAATTTGACACCACTTACAGCGTGCAAAAACCTGCCACCGACACCATTGCTGCCAATTTGGACAACAAGCCATTTCGCAACGACGACGGCTCCCTGCTTTTCCGCCCGGGCGGACATGGCGCGCTCATCGAGAACTTGAACGAGATTGACTCGGACGTGATTTTCATTAAAAATATAGATAATGTTGTGCCCGACCGATTGAAAGAGGACGAAGCGCACTACAAAAAACTGCTTGCCGGCATTTTGGTTACCGTACAGCAACGCGCATTTGGTTATATCAACGATTTGGTTTCGGGAAATTACAACAAAGAAAAGCTAAACGAAATACTTCGTTTCACTGAAAACGAACTCTGCATTACCCCACCCGACAATCTACCGGATGACGACGACGCTTTAAAAAACTACCTGCTAAGCAAACTCAATCGCCCGTTTCGCGTGTGCGGAATGGTGAAAAATGTGGGCGAACCGGGCGGCGGACCATTCATTACCAAAAACGCCGATGGAACCACTTCGCCACAAATTTTGGAAAGTTCACAAATTGACAAAAACGATGCACGAGCCATGCAAGCCTTCCGTGAGGGTTCGCATTTTAATCCGGTCGATTTGGTTTGCGCCGTCAAAGACTACCGAGGCGAAAAGTTTGATTTGACTAAATTTGTAGATAAAAACACCGGATTCATTTCGCAAAAATCAAAAAGCGGCAGAGAACTGAAAGCTTTGGAACTTCCCGGTTTGTGGAACGGTGCCATGAGCGATTGGAACACTATTTTTGTGGAAGTGCCCATCGGTACGTTCAACCCGGTAAAAACGGTAAACGATTTGTTGCGCCCCGAGCACCAATAAATTCTTTTTTTTCGGGAGAAAGGAAAAAACCGATTATACAAAATGGCATACGCTTGTCTGTTTTTTGAACGAGAAAACAACTTGTGTATGCCATTTTTTCATACGGCGATAAAAAAGCGTTGCCGATTGGGGTATTGTTATCTTTTTTCTTTGTGGTTTTCAAAAATATCTATTTG
>CAZVWS010000086.1:0-4487 GCA_964631255.1 uncultured Dysgonomonadaceae bacterium
TTCGGGATGTAGCTCAGTCCGGTTTAGAGTACTCGTCTGGGGGGCGAGTGGTCGCAAGTTCGAATCTTGTCATCCCGACAAACGAAAAACCAGGTGTTTAAACGGTATGTTTGGACACCTTTTTTTCGTTTAAACAAAGAGTAAGCTAATTGGCATTTCGCCCGAAATAGGGCATGATTTTCGCGATAAACAATAGCACGGCAATCAATTCTATGCCGGCGGCAACGAGAAATGTACCCGAATAATCAATCTTATCTATCAAAAATCCGAAAACAAGCATTCCAATGCCAATCCCCAAATCGAGGAAAGTGAGATAGGTAGAGTTGGCTGCGCCACGGCGCTCGGGCGGCACGTTGTGGTTGCACATCGCCTGAAACGTGGGCATAATCAAACCAAATCCAAACCCGGAAATGGGTGCCGAGAGATGAAATCCAATGCTATTTTGTAACAGCGCGATAACCAGAAAACCAACCATGATTAGCAACAATCCGATGGATACAATTTTTCGGGGACCGATGCGATCATATATTTTTCCACCGAAAAATCGGGAAAAAGCAATTCCTGCCGAAAGCAACATAAAATACCAACCGCTATTATCAATTCCCAGTACTTTACCGTATAGCGAAATAAAGGTAATGACTCCGCCATAAGGAATCATGGCGAGAAACAGATTCAAACCCAAGGGTATGGCTTTGAGTTCGTATAAACCGGCGAGAGTAAATTTCTTTGCAATCCTCGGCATCGACGGTACTTTTACCATCAGAGCCAAGAGTAAACCGATAGACGAAAGTGCAAATGCCGAGAAAAAGAGTCTTTTAAAATTATTTTCGCCCGAGATGACCAATGCCAACATGGGACCAATTGCCATGGCTATGGTCATGGAAAGCCCGTACAAACCGATGCCTTCGCCACGTCTGCTTGGTGGAATAATATCTACCACGATGGTTGAACCGGAAGTGGTAATTCCACCCCAAATCAGTCCGTGTAAAAACCGGATAAATATGACAAAAGCGATAGAAAAAGCCCACGGATAGCCCAAAAATAGGAGCGCGAATAGTATAAACGAAAGTATATAAATGGGAAATCTGCCATAAGAATCTAACGCGTAGCCGATGAACGGACGAATGAGAATGGCCGAAATAGAATAACTTGCCATTGCAATGCCTACCTGTAACGAATTGGCATTGAAAAAATCTTTCAAGAAAACGGGCAGAATAGGCAACATAAAATAAAAGGCGATAGCCATGATTAGAGTTGCCACGGTGATGCAGACGAAGTTTTTGTTCCAGAGTTTTGGTTGGGTAGATTGCATGATTTTTTGTAGATATGGAGCATAAGCTCAAACTTTAATCTTTCTACAAAATTACGCAACTAAGTCGGATAAAACAAATGGGAGTTTCTCCTAAATGCTTGTTATTTTTTAAACGATTATTTTATCTACGTATTTTGAATTTAGCAATTTCAGTGTGCTGAAATAATCCAAGCCAAATTCAATAAAATCGCCAACTTTGTATTTTTTCTTTACATCATCCAGATTAACCACAATCATATCAGATGTAGCTCCAACAATATCTAAATTCTTGTCGATAGGTTTTATATGTTGCGGGTCAACGTCGAGCAAACCAATATCAATAATTGCTCTGACACCCCTCATTCCAATCAAATCTTCATTTACCTCGTAGGCATTGCCTTCTAGATTTGTCCCGAAATCGCCTTCGGGTTCCATCGGTTTTTCATACATCTCGATAATCTGACAGTACAACTTCAAAATATCGTTATGCAAATAGTCAAGGTTAAGACTGGTATATACATTCGTTCCGAAGAACAAAGTTTCGCCTACTCTGAAATGATTTATTTTGGATGATAAGGAATTTTCAAACAAAAGATGCATGGTAACCGATGAACCACCGGAAAGATATTTTATCTTTTTTCCAAACTTTTTTTCCAGTTTTTCTTTGTAATATATCAGTTGATCTAATTTGTCTTCAGTTGGCAACACGCCATACAGACAAGATAAATTGGACCCAATTCCAATAATTTCGATATTATCAAGGGTAGAGACTTTTTCGTAAAACGAATATAGATTTTCTTCGGTTACACCTTCTCGCAGTTCGCCAAGCTCTACCATGATAATGATTTTGTGTGTTTTGTTTTGCTTTTGAGCCTCCTCCGATAGCAGTTCAATGGTTTTCACCTCGGTATTCATGCTGATGTCGGCATATTTCACCACACTCTTGATGTTGCTTTTGGCAGGTGGTTTTATGTAAATAGTTTCGATGTTTTTGTCTAAATTTTTCAGCACCCGCAGATTGGTAATGCGTGAATCGCTCGCTTGCTTTACATCCAACTCCAAAAGTGATTTTAAAAATTCCTTGTGACCACAAAGTAGTTTGGTTACTACCGACCAGTTGATGTTGTTTTTTTTGAAAAGTTTATCTATGTATTCGTAATTGTATTTCAGTTTAGCTATATCTAATGTAATATACGCCATTTTTTATTGTTTTTTAGTTAATCTCATTTCCAGATATTTATTTGTAAATCCTAATTTCTGATAAAGGAAACGGGCCGGATTGTCCGGCTCTACGTGTAGTGCAATGTTGCCTTCTGTTTCTTTTATTACATTTTGCATTAATGCTTTTCCGACACCTTTTCCTCGGCAATTTTTATGTGTGGCTATATATACCAGGATATTTTCGGGAATATAACCTTTCATTCCGGTTTCGTTTGTAACAACACAGCCCACAATTTCATCGTTTTCTTCGGCCGAAATAATTATTCCACCCATTGATGTATTTTGTGATAAAGCATAATCGATACATTTTTCAATATCATTTATCGGGTCGCCGTAATCTTCTAAATTTTCAAATAAAAAATGAATTAGTGCTTTTTTTGTTGATTGTGATGGTAATTTATTGTTTGTAAATGTTGTATATTTTATCATAATGTATTCTGTTTTTATTCAAATGAAATTTCGTTTGTTTTCGGTTTTGCTTTCGTTTTTTCAAAAAAGAATTTTTCTTCTCCAAATGCAGGTTCTAATTGGTCGAACCAGGTTGCTTTTGGGTCATATTTTGCAAAAAAAGGAATATCCACCCAATGCGGATTTCTACCTTGCAGAAACCGAAGCACAAATGCTTTTTCTCCTCGTACTTCTTGAACGCCGAGTACCTGCACCTTACCCGGATCGCAACTCATGCTTGGTCCTCTTACGGTTCTGCAAAGTCCGCTAACCTGCCTATACGCCCTTCGAAAAATGTCCCAAGATTTATTCAGTGGAAGTTCAAAATATCGTTTCGAGCCTGTATCTCGCGCTATAAACATGTAGTATGGAATACATCCCAAATCAACTTGTTTTCTCCACATTTCGGCCCAAATTTCGGGGCTGTCATTGATATGTTTTAGCAGAGGAGATTGGGTACGAATTTGGGCTCCCGTGGCTCGGATTTGTCTTATAGCTTCCTGTACTTCAAACGTTTTAAGCTCTGCAGGATGGTTAAAATGTGCCTGAATTGCCAGATTTTTTCCCGCTTTTACCACTTGTTCAAACAATTTGAGCAGCTCTTTGCTGTCTTTGTCTTTTGTGAAGCGATATGGCCAGTAGCTTAGTGATTTTGTGCCAATCCGTATAGTATGAATGTTTCTGAATTCAGGCTGTAATAAAACATTTATGTATGATGAAAGAATGCTTGTACTCATCGTCATAGGGTCTCCTCCGGTAAATAAAACGTCTGTAACTTTTTCATTGCGAAGAAGGTACTGTGCAAGCAAACTTGTTTCTTTCATCGCGAATTTCAGATTGGACATACCACTGAATTGTGGCCACCTAAAACAAAAAGAACAGTAAGCATGACAGGTTTGTCCTTGGCTGGGAAAGAATAAAACGGTTTCCGCATATTTATGTTGAATACCTTTCAATTTTATATCATTCATTTCTGGTACATTGTGTTCCTGCCCGGCAGGATTTGGATTGAGTTCCAGGCGAATTTCCCGTATTTTTTCGTCCATTGTTTTCTTGTCGGCTCCTTGTGTGAGCAACTTCTTTATCGCGTTATAATGTTTTTTTTCAAGCATTTCTTTTCGTGGAAATGTGAGTGTAAACATGGGGTCAGTGTCTATTTTCGTCCAGTCTATTAGTTTATTTACAACGTAATTATTGGTTTTGAAAGGGAGTACACGCCCTACAACTTCAATGGCTTCTATCATTTCATCAGAAAGATTGACGATTTGAGGAATGGTTTTGTAATTGTGTAAAGTGTATGTTTTAAGTTGATTTGTCATATTTGTTATATTTGTCATATTTTGAAATTATTATTAAAAGTATTTTTCATGGGGCAAACAATGTTGTTATTGACTGATAAATTGTGTCTTAGGCGGCGATGCAATATAGCAAAATAGCTTTGTTTTTCGGATAGATTATTTCAAAGATAAAAAAACATGGTAAAAATCAAAAATAACTTAACGTTTTTTCTATTAAAACAACGTTGTTT
>CAZVWS010000087.1:0-4377 GCA_964631255.1 uncultured Dysgonomonadaceae bacterium
TTTGGACGTTATCTGATGATTTCCGGCACAAACGAAAATTCCCTGCCGCTCAACCTACAAGGTTTGTGGGCAAACACCGTGCAAACTCCTTGGAACGGCGATTACCATCTCAATATCAATTTGCAAATGAATTATTGGCCGTTGGAAGTTTGCAATTTGTCGTCGTTGCATCGCCCTTTCCACCAATTTGTATGTTCGTTGGTAGCATCGGGCGAAAAAACGGCTGCAACTTATTATGGGGCAGAGGGATGGGTGGCGCACATGATGAGTAATCCATGGCAATTTACGGCTCCCGGCGAGCATGCTTCATGGGGGGCAACCAATACCGGCGGAGCTTGGCTTTGCGCCCATTTGTGGAATCATTACATCTATAATCCCGATATCGAATATTTACGCTCTATCTATCCAATAATGGTTGGAGCGGCACAGTTTTTTCTTTCTTCCATGATAGAAGAACCCCGACATGGTTGGCTGGTTACCGCACCTTCCTTATCGCCCGAAAATGCTTTTTATCTTGCCGACAACAAAAATCCGGTGTATGTTTGCATGGGACCAACCATGGACGTGCAGCTGATAAATGAGCTGTTTGCCAATGTATTATCTGCATCCGAAATATTGCAGGTAGAAGATGAAACAACCGCTCGTATTCGTACCGCCATTCGTCAACTACCTCCCATGCAGATTAGTAGCCAAGGTTATTTGCAAGAGTGGCTCGAAGATTACCAAGAAGTGGAGCCGACTCACCGACACGTTTCGCATCTGTACGGATTGTATCCCGGTAACCTGATTTCGGTTCATAAAACGCCTTTGTTGGCGCAGGCTGCAAAAGAAACCTTAGAACGGCGTGGAGATGCCGGCACGGGATGGTCTCGGGCATGGAAAATAAATTTTTGGGCACGATTGCAAGATGGAAATCGAGCGTATAAACTGTTAAAAAGCTTGTTAGAACCCGCTTTCGACTCCAATTCCGTATTAAATGGAAAGGGCGGAACTTA
Source organism: uncultured Dysgonomonadaceae bacterium (assembly GCA_964631255.1). Taxonomy (GTDB): domain Bacteria; phylum Bacteroidota; class Bacteroidia; order Bacteroidales; family Dysgonomonadaceae; genus JBGZFC01. Next base: position 996 of record CAZVWS010000087.1, read on the forward strand.
TGCCAATCTGTTTTGCGCACATCCGCCGTTTCAAATAGATGGTAACTTTGGCGGAACGGCCGGTATTGCCGAAATGTTGGTGCAAAGCCATGACGAATACATCCATTTTCTTCCGGCACTTCCCGACGCGTGGCATGCAGGTAGCGTGAAAGGATTGCGTGTGCAAGTCGGAGGCGAAATTGAGTTGCAGTGGGAGAAAATGCAAATTCGGCGTTTTTCAATCAAAGCCGTGTCGTCCAATACATTTCGGGTAAAAATACCCCAATATGCAGCAAAAATAAAAATGAACGGAAAAATCATTACGTCAAACAACGGATTTGTTACCGTCCGTTTGTTGGAAGGAGAAAAGGCAGTTTTTGAAATCTGTACCGATTCTTGATTCGATAATTACTGTCGCAAATAAATATCAGAAAAGGAATCGATTCCTGTGTTTAGGATAATTTAACGACCACGAACGGTGTTTTTCCGCCATTCACCCTTATCTTTGCGAAATAATGAAGAAAAAACTATTTACACTCATCGCTCTATTGCTCTCTGTCATTGTTGTTTATGGCGGATCGGGTGTAAATACTTATATTTTCTGTTGCGACGATTGCCGCGATGAAGGTACAGCCGCTATCATCGAACACAAATGTTGTGAGATACACCATCACCACCATTTGGGCGGTTTGATAGAACACCAAGAGGAACACGTGTGCGATCAAAATTTATCTGAATCGCACGGCGAATGCGGGTTTGAGCGTGTTTCTGTTAGTTGGATACTCTCGGTAGAGAAAAATTTGCATTTGCAGCCCGCGGTACTCGATTTAGTTGAATTAATCTCGTATTCAGATATATACAATCATCCGGAGTATGATGATATAGAATCGAGTTTTTTTGAAAAAACCTCCCAAAAACCACCCAATCTGAGCAAAAACGTCTATTTCTCTTTGCTCACTACACTAATAATTTAGTAGTTACACCATACGTTTTGAGGCGATTAAGCAAGTACAGTCCATTTGTTCTGTATTCTGTTTGTTTGCTCCAATTCTTGTTTTCGTGTTCCAAATTTTGAATCTCCATTTTATCCGCGAGATTCTCATTACCATTACTAAATTATTAATCAAAATGAAAAAAATATTTTTATTTATTCTATTAGCTCTTGTTGTTTTACCCTCATTTTCAGCTGAAAAAATAAGAGGATACATTTACGATGAAAAAAATGAGCCCGTTATTGGAGCCAATATATATTGGGAGAAATCTAAAAAAGGAGTTTCGTCCGATTTGAACGGCTATTTCGAAATCGAATCAACTCAAATACACGAACATCTGCTCATTACCTATACCGGGTATGTCTCGCAAAGCCTGCATATTGATGACACTTCCGAAGTGTTGAAAATATATCTGAAAGAAGATACCAAAGTTTTGGATGAATTGGTTGTAAACCAACGTGCTATAGGCACAGTAACACAACGTTCGTCGCTTTTGCAATCGCAAAAAATCACCTATGCCGAAATTTGTCGTGCCGCTTGCTGCAACTTGAGCGAAAGTTTCGAAACCAATCCATCGGTGGATGTTGCTTACAGTGATGCTGCCACCGGTGCAAAGCAGATTAAACTTCTTGGTCTGTCGGGCACATACGTGCAAATGCTAACTGAGAATTATCCCAATTTCAGAGGTGCTGCTTCGTCGTTTGGTATGGATTACGTGCCGGGCGCGTGGATGGAGGGAATCTATATCTCGAAAGGAACTTCATCGGTGAAAAATGGATATGAAGCCCTTGCCGGTCAGATAAATGTGGAGTACGGAAAACCCAAAACAATGGATAAACTCTCCGTCAATCTTTTCGCCAGCGATGCGTTGCGGATGGAAGCAAACGTGGATGCCAGCGTGCTGCTCAATGAGAATGTGGCAACTGCATTTTTTGCACACTACTCCAGCGATACACAATCGCACGACTCCAACCAAGATGGTTTTCTCGATTATCCTAAGCTGAGCCAACTCAATTTGATGAACCGTTGGAGTCACGAAAAAGGCAATTATATGGCTCAATATGGCGTGAAATACATCAACGAGAACAGAGAAAGCGGTCAAGATACCAAACACCACCAGATAATAGACCCATACCTGATTTCGCTGAAAACAAACAGAGGCGAATTTTTTACCAAACAAGCTTATGTATTTCAATCGGGCGAGCTCAACGAAAGTGTTGCTTTGATTGGTTCTGCTACATTCCACGACCAAAAATCGATGTTCGACAAAACGAAATACAATGTATTGCAAAAAAATATCTATTTGAATCTGTTGTACGAAAAAGATTTCTCCAAACGACACAACCTCAGTACAGGTGTTAGTTTGAATTATGACGAGTTCAACGAAACCCTCGATATCAATCCAACGCTTCGCAAAGAGATTGTACCCGGCGCATACGTGCAATACACGCTCAATATGAACGATAAGTTTATGTTGTTGGCTGGAATTAGAGCCGACCATAGCTCGCAACACGGATTTTTTGCTACGCCCCGATTGCATTTGAAATACAACCCGACCGAATGGTTGCACCTGCGTGGTTCGGTTGGTAAAGGTTACAGAACATCCAATGTACTTGCCGAAAACAATTATCTGCTTGCCAGTTCCCGAAAAATAAATATTGCCGATAATCTGAAACAGGAAGAGGCATGGAATGCCGGGGTTAACGCCACGTTTTATATCCCGCTCTTCAACAGAGAAATGACCATTACAACAGAGTATTACCACACGCGCTTTATCAACCAGGTTGTTGTGGATGTAGATAGCGACCCGCACACCATTAGTTTTTACAATTTGGATGGCGGCAGATCTTTCTCCAACAACGCGCAAATAGAGGTGAATTATCCATTCTTCACCGGATTCACGTTCACGGCTGCTTACCGATATACACGCGCCATGACCGATTTCAGAAATCCGCAAACCGGCGAAGTTCGTTTCTTATCCAAACCCTTGATGAACGATTACAAAGGATTGATTACGGCATCTTACCAAACACCGCTGCGCAAATGGCAATTTGACGTAACTGCCCAGTTGAATGGAGGCGGCAGAATGCCCACACCGGCAACCGACAATCCATTGTGGGAGGAAAGATTTGACCCATTTTCGGTATATAATGTGCAGATAACCAAATTTTTCAGAAATTGGTCGATATACGTTGGAGCAGAAAACTTATTCAATTTCCGACAAGAAAATCCCATTATTGATGTTGCAAACCCACGCAGTCCCGATTTTGATGCTACCATGATTTGGGGACCGGTGCACGGACGAAAAATATTTGCCGGATTGCGCTACAATATTCCCAGATATTAATTAAATCAAATCACTACTGTCCACTAAAAATGTGGACGATTAAAAATTAAATAAATTTGGTTCA
>CAZVWS010000088.1:0-4166 GCA_964631255.1 uncultured Dysgonomonadaceae bacterium
GTAAAGTGCATCGTTGAGCATCACGTCGAGCCCTTCCAGCGCACCCATCGCGGCGATTTCGGGCATACACAATCCCGAGCAATAGTTGCACAAACGGATATATCTGCCCACGTCTTCGCCTACTTTGTCGAGTGCGTTGCGCATGATGCGGAAATTTTCTTGCGTGGCGTACGTTCCGCCGAAACCTTCGGTGGTTGCGCCAAAAGGCACGTAGTCGAGCAGACTTTGTCCCGTGGTGCGGATTACAGCAATGATGTCGGCTCCTTGTCGGGCGGCGGCTTCGGCCTGCACCACATCTTCGTAGATATTGCCGGTGGCAACAATCACGTACAGATAGGGGCGACTGCCTTCGCCGATGGTGGCGAGATAGTTTTCGCGTTTTTTACGTCGCTCCTTTATTTGCCGGATGCTTTCATCTACAAACGGTTGCAAGGCCTGTGCAATTTCGTTTTGGGTATGAAAAGGGAAAGCGGTTATATCCAGGCTTTCCGAAGCCACCCGTTCGGCTATTTGTTGCGGCGACTGACCGGTTTCGAGAATGGCATTCCCTAAGAAAAAAAGCACGCCGTGTTCCAGCACATTTTTGCTTTTCAAATCGTCCACCAATACGTTGGGAAGCGGTGCGCCTGCATCGTCCACATTATCTATACCCACCAGTCGGCAGAGTGTTCGTTCCACTGCCACGGTGGTGTAATTATCGGCAAAACGCTGCACGTCGGCGGCAATTTTGCCTGCAACATCGCGTGCGTGTTGCACTTTGTTGAAGTCTATTCCTAATTTACTTTGCATATATTATTAAAATCTCTCTATTTATTCGATTAATTTGCTATTTGTCTATCATTTAGTTATTCAAGGTAATATCTTTTGTAATTTGATAAAAAAATATTTAATGAATACTGTATTTCTAATCGTTTTTTCTATTATTATGTGTTTTGCAATCAAATAGTAAACAACCACAATGTTCTATTAATAAATTTTCACTAAGCTCTATGATTGGTTTAGTCATTCCGTTGTTTAAAGCTTGTAGTCTAACTTTTATTTCTTTTTCTATTCCTGCCAGTTTTTCTCTTTTTTCTTTATCTGTGTATTCACTCCAATATTCATGATTGTTTTTAATTTCATCACACCATTTCATTCGTTCAGTAATACTTTCATTTAGTTTTTCTTTCCAAATTTCATAGTCAGTAATATAAAGAGAATAAGATAAATCTATCCATTCAAACAAGTCAATTTCATCAATACCCTGTTTAACTAAACACTCAGAAGCCCGTTTAAAATCTCCCAAAAGAAAATATAAAAGTCCTATTTCATATCCACTAATGGTCTTAAAACAATTAAATAGCTTATCGGCAATGAATTTTACTTGTCCTATATTATTTAATTTCCATTCACTAATTGCAAGATTATAAAGACTTATATTTTCTAAATCTAGCTTAGTTGCTGATATTGAGAAACATTCTTTGGATTTCTGAAACTGGTTCATTTGAAAATAACAGTATCCCATATTATGAATAATTTCTCTACGTTCTTCAATTTGATATGCTTTTCCCAAAAATGGGATGGCTTCTTCAAACTGTCCTTGTTCTAAAAGCATAAAACCATATAGATAATATGGATAATATGATTTTGGATTTAACTCGATACATTCTTTTTGTATTTGAAAAGCTCGTTCCATAGCATTTTCTTGTCCCCAACGCCATTCTATTTCTGACCATTCAAAAAAGAGAAACCAAGCAAAATTATTTGTAGATTTAACTGTTTTCTTTAGTTTGTATGCTCTTTCAAAACAATCGTAATCTTCTTTGTCTTTCTTAAGGTCATAGTTCTCAAAATATGTAATAGCCATCGAATTTATAATGTCAAGATTTGTCGGATCTTTATCTAACCTTTCATACAATATTTTAAGTTCTTTGTCTGCTGTTGTAATCATCGAAAACGCTATTTATCTTAGCTTTAATTCGTCAGACAATGTCTGACGAATTAAAGATCTCATTTATTCAAATACTTTTTTGTTCGTTCTATCAAATCCTTGTCCACACCAATTATCTCGGCAATTTTTATCGCTTCGCGCGGCACCTCTTTCTCGGTGGTTTCTTCGAGCGAATAATCGATAAACGAGTTGATGTTGCCGATGGTTATCGTTTCGTTGTTCAGGTTTTCGGTAAAACCTTTCACACGCAATTTGCGGCACGGCACATCTATTCCGTAATGTGTGGTAATGAGCGACGGAATGCGGTGCTGAATCAAAAAATCGAGCATTCCGCACACGATGGCTTTGCCTTCGGCAGGATTGGTGGTGCGGGCAAGCTCATCGATGAGCACCAATTGGCGGATGCCCCGGCGCGCGTTGTCGATGGTGGTGTTCAACCGAAGCATTTCGGCAGCGAAAGACGATAGTCCTTGCAGTTCGTCCTCGCCATCGCCTACGCTGATAACAATTTGCTCCACGGGCACAACGGTTGCCGATTGTGCCGCCACATAAAATCCGTACTGCGCCATGGTTTGAGCCAATGCCACGCTTTTGAGCAGCACGCTTTTGCCCGCCATATTGGCACCGGTAATGACGGTGGGTTGCATGGGAATGCCTATATCCACGGGCTGAAAATCTTTGCGCAGCGCGTGCAACGCGGCTTTTATTTCGGGATGAAACAGCGCGTTGTACCTTGTTTCCTCGTCGCCGACGGTGGGTTTGCACAATCCTAAATCTTTTACCTGGGCAGCTTTTGCCAAGACGATATCCAATCGGGCAATCTCTTGCAGTGCCACCGAAAGCGCGTGCGCGTGCGGTAAAAGTTGGCGTGCGATATTTTTTCTGATTTCGTCCTCAATGCGTTGTGCCTGAAAACGAATGGGTTCTATGTCTTTTTCGTCGGAATGGTTTGCCGTCATGCGTTTCAACTGCGTACGCAGCGATGCCAATACCGACGAATATTGGTCGTAAATATAAAAGTGCGGGATGCGTTTTTTTTCGGGGTCGAGCGTGTCGATAACGGTTGTGAGCGACGGGATTTCGATAAACGTGATTTTCAATTCCGACACATATTCGCGAATGGACTCTGCCAATAGGGCGAAATGTTTTATCTCGAACAACTCGATGTCGTTCAGCACATTTCTGGAAGACAAAAACCGGATAGTTCCCAACACGTCACGCAACTGCATCAGCTTGGTGGATAGCATCGAAAGCGGCTTTTCGTTCTCCGGCGTGTTCAGGATGCTGCAAGCTGTTTCGGTCTCCGTTAATGCTGTTTCGATATCGTCTTTGTCGGTCAAAAACGGCATAGCGAGCAACTGCTTTCGTCCCACGGAAGAAAGTATATTCAGAGAATCAATGATATATTTGAATCCGCTGATTTGTTGTATGGATTGACTTATTTGCATTTACGATTTGGGATTTGGGAAATGAACCCATTTCTTTAAGTTCCAATTTGTCCGTGTAAAAATTGTCCGAATATGAGTAAAACAGTCAAGCCTAGAAGCCAAAAAATGTTTTTTCGTTGTTTTTTTATTACTGTCCATATAACAAGAAAAAATATAGTAAGGAAAAGTAATCCCCAAATGAGATTTACAATTGAATAAAGTTCAGCTGTCTTATAGTAATATGGCGTTGAACCCTCTCCTCCAAAGACATAGTTATCTGTTTTATTAAGAATGCCGATTAAATAAAACTCACTCAAATTCATAAAAGTCAATAGGCCGCTGAGAACTATTGTTAATACAGATAGTGTCAAAAATGTAGGTTTATTTATCTTAGTTTCTTTCGTCATTTAAAAATAGAAATTAATCAATAGTCATCCTATAAATCTAAATTAAAATTCCTTATCATTTTATTTTCCATCCGTCAGACCGGTAATCGGTCAGACGGGTTTAACTAACCGCCAACCGCCATTTTCTTCACATCATACACCTCTACTCCCAATGCTTTTCTCATTTCTTCCTGCAACGTATCGGAATCTAACAGAAAACCGTTTGGCGACAGCGGATTTACCGTTACGGCAATCAGTTTGCTGCGCAAGAGGCTGTGTATGGTGTTGCCGCTTTTCAGAAACGAGCTGAACTCTTTTGGCGTAACGAATATTTTGGTGAAATCGTTTACCACCAGCTCCACGTTCCGGTTTTGCATCCGCAAGAAAGAGAGCAGCTTGTCGCTCACCGCTCCCGATACATAC
>CAZVWS010000089.1:0-4068 GCA_964631255.1 uncultured Dysgonomonadaceae bacterium
CTATTCCCTTTTCCCCATTTTGTAACCGAGCGTCTGACCGATTGCCGGTCTGACGCGTGAATAACAATAATATTGCCCATTGCTTTAAATTGAAAAAAACGGATGTAAATTTAAAAAAAAGATAGAATAATTTTGTTAATAAAAAAACTGTTCCTATATTTACAAAAAAATATAAAAATACAGATATTGAGTTGGTTGTAAACGAATACTCAACCCAAATTTACCGAATCTATTAACAAAAAAAATTCTTATATTATGACGAAAAATCTCCTGAAATCATTCATTCTGATTGGGCTATTTCTATTTGCCAATTTGGCAACAGCACAAAACTGCCCGCCCGTAACTAACCTCACAGCAACAAGCAACCCCGATGGCACAGCCACACTACAGTGGACCAATCCGCCGCAAGATACGTGACCTGCCGATTGCGACGGCGACATATATTTCCGATTCTATAGCGGCGAACAATTTCTTGCCGCCGACGATACCGACGATTTAACATCCTGGACATCCATGGTCTTACCGCCCGGAGAAAGAGAATTGGGTGTACAAATATCTTATTGGAAAAATGGAGACACCTCCATTTGTACTGCTCCTACTACCACTACCACGGTTTACACGGCACCGCCTACTTGTGAACCGGTTGCTAATCTGACAACTACGGTAAATGACGACAAAACCGTAACTCTGAATTGGACAATTCCACCACAAGATACTTGGCCTGCCGATTGCGACGGCGATATCTATTTCCGCTTTTTTCTTGATGGAGAACAAATTGAATATGAAGATAGCGATGAGTCAACGACTTGGACTACACCCGTACTAACAACAGGAACGCATACCGTGGGCGTGCAAATTTCTTATTGGAAAAATTATAACCAAGAAGTATGCACTGCCGAAACCACACAGGCAACCGTTTCCATTACCGATGGCGAAGATGGCTGCCCGCCAATAACCAATCTCGCAGCCACCGTAAACGAGGATAAAACCGTAACACTCAACTGGGTAAATCCACCACAAAGCACGTGGCCTGCCGAATGCGACGGCGATGTCTATTTTGAATTTATCGTGGATGATACACACTCCGGAAGTGAGGATACCGACGATTTGACCTCGTGGACTTCCGCTGCTCTGACACCGGGTTCACATACCGTGGGCGTGCGCATTTCTTATTGGAAAGGTAGTGATACAAACGTTTGTTGGGCAGAAATTATTTCCACCACGGTAAATGTACCGGGAGATGATGCATGTCCGCCCGTAACCAATCTGACCGCTACGGTAAATGGCAACAATACGGTAACGCTCAACTGGTCTATTCCGGCACAAAGCGAGTGGCCCGCCGAGTGCGAAGGCGATCTTTATTTCCGTTTCTATAATGGATACAATTTTATAGGAGACAGCGATACAGATAATCTGACATCGTGGACTTCAGCGGCTCTGACTCCGGGCACTTATACGCTGGGCGTACAAATTTCTTATTGGAAACCGGGCGATGCAAGTATCTGCTATGCCGAAATAATTAGTACATCGGTAACCATTACCGCTGGTGGAGGAGAGGTTACCTTGCCTTATTTAGAGCCGTTTGATAGCGAACCCACTGTTTGGTTGAGCTTAGATAAAGATGAAGACACCTATTTTTGGAATTATTACATGGTGGGAGGTTTTATGAGATCAGCCTCATACGTGAACACGGTGGGACCACTCACACCCGACAACTGGCTTATATCGCCCAATGTGAATGGCGTAGTGAGTTTGGAGTATCTGATTGCCGCTACCGATCTGAACGATTACAAAGAGCATTACAGCGTGATGGTAAGCAGCACAGGTACAGACTTGTCTGACTTTACCGAAGTATTTAGCGAAACATTGACTGATAATGAAGCCAATTATGGTTTTGAAAATATTGAATTCAAATCCAGAAGCATGAATCTGCCTGCCGATACCAAATACGTGGCATTCCGCCACCATAGCTGCACCGGTCAGTATTGGTTGTTATTGGACAACGTGCACTTCAAAACCACCCCATCGGGCATAGCAGAGGCGGAAAGAAAAATAAGTATCTATCCCAATCCGGCAAGCGATGTATTGCACATAGAGTGCGAAAATCTGAAAAAAATAAGACTGCACAACTCCGTAGGACAAACCGTGCTACAAAGAGAAAACGAGCAAGTGTTGCAAGTTTCTTCCTTGCCAAACGGTGTCTATTATTTAGAAATAACTACAACGGACAATTACCGCCGTGTAGAAAAAATAATTATAGCTAAATAGGAAAAATCACAGATTTAATTGGGCAGAGACGTGGCGCGCCGCTTCTCTGCTTTTTTTTGTGGAGTTTCAGAAGATCCCTCTCCAGCCTTCTCCATTAAAGAGGCGAACCGAGCGTCTGACCGATTGCCGGTCCGACGCGTGAATAACAATAATATTGTCCATGGCTTTAAAATGAAAAATGGATGTAAATTAAAAAAAGTGGTCGTTGTTGTTCGTAAAGGACAGAACTTATTTATCCAATGCAATTAAAATCCTGAATATTTTTCTGTTTTCCTAAAATATTCCTCAATTTATAATGAGGAAGATAGAAAAATGAAAACCTCGACAAATTCATGCCGAGGTTTAAAAATATATTTAGAGTTGACTTTAAGCCTTCTTTCGGAGCGCGGCATAAATTGCAAGCACCAAAACAGCACCGCCCATAGATAACAACAATGTTCTGATACTAAACTCATTTACTGTACCCCAGCCAAGTGCCGAACCAATCCATCCGCCAACAATAGCTCCAACAATTCCAATCAAAATAGTTACGATCCAACCCCCCGGGTCAGCTCCCGGACGTATAGCTTTTGCTATGGCTCCGGCAATAAGGCCTAAAATAATCCAAGATAAAATTCCCATAATTTTTCAGTTTTATATGTTTGTAAACAAAAGTGTCATTATTAGAACACGAAACATTGTTAAAATGTTCTCTTCATTCATTAAAAACACATCAAAAATATTACCTACTTTTGCAGTCGAAACAAAAGGATAGGAAATAGCAAAATGGAGAAAACAGAGAATTGCAACCGCCAAATACGCATGAAAAACTACAGATATATCATTGCATTGGCACTCATTGTTGCAATGGTTGGAGTTGCCGAACTGACCGGCGAAAAGGAGATAATTTTCCCCGAATTGGCAGCACTTGCCATCGGATTTTTCATCGTTGACAAACGTGTTTGGTACGTCAAATGGTGGCAATTTATTTTGTCGATGACCATTGGTGCTTGCATGGGTGTTCTGCTTGTCAACTACTCGCCACTGCCATTTGTAGCCAACATAGCCATCGGTTTTGCTGTATCGGGAATCATGCTTCTGCTGATGCGTTCCACTTTGTACCCTTTGATTTCGGCTTGCATATTGCCCATTCTTTTACAAACAGAGAGTTGGATTTATCCACTGACCGTGTTTTTTCTCACATCCATCCTTGTTGTTACAAAAAATTGGATGGAAAAAATCGGGATAAAAGAAAAAGTAGGATTTCAATCCCAAGATGTGCAGGAAAAAGGAGTTTACAAAAGATGGATTGGCTTGTTAATTAGTTTGATTTTCATGTCGATATTATCTTTTTACAGCTCTATCAATTATTTGATAATGCCGCCTCTGATAGTAGCTTTTGTAGAGTTTGTTGGCTCAAAATCGGGTTTCCGCAGTCGTCCGGTACTCACGGTTTTGTTGCTTTTTGTAGGATCTCTGGTAGGTTCCTATTTTCAATTATTGGGATATTACTTTTTGGGATTACCCGAAACAGTTATCACCCTTTTTATAATCCTCGTTTTGTTTGGCATTTTCCATTGGCTTGGCAAATATTTTGCTCCCGTGGGTGCCATCGCTCTTATTCCCATGCATTTGCCCAAAGAAGTATTACCGGCACTCCCATTTCAAGTACTTTTAGGCGCAGTACTTTTTATTGCCATTGCAATGATTTTCTTCCATAAATGCTACCAATGGAGCAATTTTAAACTCATCTATTGCCTCGTTCCTCACTATTTATTGAATAGAATAAGAAAAAGAAAAAAGATTGGATAAAAAATATTT
>CAZVWS010000090.1:0-3769 GCA_964631255.1 uncultured Dysgonomonadaceae bacterium
GGATGTAAAGATTGCAAAAATTGTTTTTTTAAATTTCCTTGTATCCCTTTTTCCCTAATAATGTCTTTTGCTGTTTGATCATCTATATAACGTTGGCGTAAATTATCCCATTGTTCAGGAAAAGCCGAAAAAGGAAAATTAATCATCATTCTTTGGTTATTATAACGTAGTACCAAAGCAACAACTTTACTTCCATCAGCGAGTGAATTATATAATTTAAAACTGTAACCCATTTTTTTATATTTTTGTCATATAAATCAGTGACGTTTGCGTGACGTTTTTTCTCCACAAATTCTATCAATGACGTTTTTATGACGTTTAAAATCTAAACAAATCAAACTAAATACAAAATGTATCTAATTAATATACAGTGCAAATATAAGTATTTTCCGTAGAATAAAAGTGTTTAAAAAGCTTAAATACCTTGTCTCATAATCAGGGAGTCCTTGGTTCAAGCCCAAGTGGGACCACAACTGGAAAAACCTCTGTTATGCGAAAATAGCAGAGGTTTTTTATTTAAATTTCCGGACTCCTTACTCCCACCTAACCGATATAAAAACTCTCCCAATCCTCATCAATCTATTAGCACATTGACTCATTGTCTTATTGGCATATTAGCATCTCGCTACATCGAAAAACAAAAATATCCGCCAAAAATTCCCTTATTCATCACAAAATCACTATTTTTGTAGATTCAAAACAGAAAACGACAAAAAAATGATAAAAATAACCTTTCCCGATGGCAACACTCGGGAGTATGCAAAAGGAACTACTGCACTACAAATAGCCGAAAGCATTAGTTCGCGATTGGCACAAGATGTATTGGCAGCAAGTGTAAACAACGAAACGTGGGATTTGAGTCGCCCCATTTTCGAAGATGCCACGTTGAGCCTGCTCAAATGGGATGATGCCGAAGGCAAACACGCCTATTGGCACTCATCTGCCCACCTCATGGCAGAAGCACTGCAAGAGTTGTATCCGGGCATTAAATTTGGAATTGGACCTGCTATTGAAAACGGATTCTATTACGATGTAGATCCCGGACAAGGCGTTACCATCAAAGAGAGCGATTTTGCCACCATCGAAAAAAAGATGATGGAACTGATTGCTGCCAAAGAGGTCATCCAACGACAAAATATATCTAAAGCAGATGCCGTGCAGATGTTTTCTGACCGCGACGAAAACTACAAAGTGGAACTAATCAGCGAGCTGCAAGATGGTGAGATAACTACCTACACACAAGGTAGTTTCACCGATTTGTGCCGCGGACCGCACTTGCCCAACACCTCTTACATAAAAGCCGTGAAAATACTTTCGGCTGCCGGTGCCTATTGGCGTGGCGATGAGAAAAGACCACAACTCACACGTTTATATGGTATTACATTTCCGAAAAAGAAAATGTTGGACGAATATCTGACCATGCTCGAAGAAGCCAAAAAACGCGACCACCGCAAAATAGGTAAAGAGCTGGAACTGTTCGCCTTCTCGCAAACAGTAGGAGCCGGATTGCCGCTTTGGTTGCCAAAAGGCACGCAGTTGCGCCTCCGTTTGGAAGACTTTTTGAAACAGATACAACGCGAGTTCGATTACGAACAAGTTATAACGCCGCATATCGGTGCAAAACAACTGTACGTAACTTCGGGACATTACGCCAAGTACGGCAAAGACTCTTTTCAGCCTATACATACGCCCGACGAGAACGAAGAGTTTCTGCTGAAACCGATGAACTGCCCGCACCATTGCGAAATTTACAAAGCATTTCCGCGCTCATACAAAGATTTGCCACTGCGTCTTGCCGAGTTTGGAACGGTTTACCGATACGAGCAAAGTGGCGAATTGCACGGGCTCACACGGGTAAGAGGTTTCACCCAAGACGATGCGCACATTTTTTGTACGCCCGACCAAGTGAAAGACGAATTTCTGAAAGTGATGGATATTATCTTTATCATATTCAAAGCGTTGGATTTCGAAAATTTTGAAGCGCAAATTTCGCTGCGCGACCCCGAAAACAAAGAAAAATATATCGGTACCGACGAGAATTGGGAAAAAGCAGAGCGTGCTATCGTGGAGGCTTGTCAGGAAAAAGGCTTGAACGCGCGAGTAGAATTGGGCGAAGCGGCTTTTTACGGACCAAAACTCGATTTCATGGTAAAAGATGCATTGGGTCGCCGTTGGCAATTGGGTACGATACAGGTAGATTATAACTTGCCCGAACGTTTTGAACTGGAATACACCGGTGCCGACAACCAAAAACATCGCCCCGTGATGGTGCACCGCGCGCCTTTCGGTTCGATGGAGCGATTTGTAGCTGTTCTCATTGAACATACTGCCGGAAAGTTTCCCTTGTGGATTGCTCCCACGCAAGCCGTGGTGCTGCCCGTGAGCGAGAAATTTAATGATTACGCCTATGCCGTGGCAAAACAGTTGAAACGGATGGATATCAGAGCCGAAGTGGACGACCGTAACGAGAAAGTGGGTCGCAAAATACGCGACAATGAGCTCAAAAGAATACCCTATCTGCTCATCGTAGGCGAGAAAGAAGCCGAAAATGAAGAAGTTTCGATAAGAAAACAAGGTGGAATAGATGAAGGTACCGAAAAATTAACTACTTTTGCAAACAGATTAAAACAGAGTGTGGAAGAGATGATGAATGCCCGATAAAAAAGGTTGTTTATCAGTAACAATAATAAAGAGGTTGCTTGTTTTTGATTGGCAAACAACCTCTTGTTTCAAAAATCCCGTGATATTAAACAAAAAACATAAAAAAAGAAAGGAAATAACTTAATCCGAATGAGGAATAACTTCAGAGACACAAAATCAAAAGAACAGCACCGGATAAACGAAAGAATCCGTGTGCCGGAAGTAAGATTGGTAGGTGAAAACGTAACCGAAGGCATTTATCCAACGCGTGAGGCGTTGAAAATTGCACAATCGCAAGAGTTGGACTTGGTGGAAATAGCTGCTGCAGCAACTCCGCCCGTTTGTAAAATAATTGATTACCAAAAGTTTTTGTATCAGCAGAAGAAAAAGCTGAAAGAGCAAAAAGCAAAATCGGTAAAAGTTACGGTAAAGGAGATACGTTTTGGTCCGCAAACCGACGATCACGACTACAACTTTAAACTAAAACATGCTACCGGCTTCTTGAGCGATGGTTGCAAAGTGAAAGCATACGTCTTTTTCAAAGGGCGTTCTATCCTTTTCAAAGAACAGGGCGAAGTGCTGTTGTTGCGTTTTGCCAACGATTTGGAGGAGTATGCCAAGGTAGAGCAAATGCCTATTATGGAAGGAAAACGAATGTCTATCATGCTTTCGCCGAAAAAAACATCGGCAACATCCAAAAAAGAGGTGAAAGAACCCAAAGAGCCCAAGGAGACAAAAGAACAACCGGCAAATTAACAGATAGAGACCGTTTTTTAAGAAGAAGCGGTCTTTTTTTCTATCCCTTTTCAGTAGGAAAAATGCACCGGAAAAGGTAAGTCAAATAGTAGAAAAGAGCTATCGAGTTGTAGCACTTTTTGGTAGCTATTTGTGTCTTTTTTGTGCCAATTGCTATGTAGCGGGATAAAAAATATCCGGATAAAATTGCAAAAAACAGATAAGTTTGAGAGGTTTCATTAAGAAATGGGACGCTCCGTATCTTTCAAATAACTAACTAAAAAACAAAAAATAACAAATGAAAAATATTTTCGTAAAAAGGCTGATTGCCCTCGTTTTATTCATTGTGCCAATGCTTTTGCAAGCGCAAACAAATCCCGCTTACAGCGGTGGT
>CAZVWS010000091.1:0-3254 GCA_964631255.1 uncultured Dysgonomonadaceae bacterium
ACTAAAACTTAATCATTATGTTAGTAAAAGTAATATTTGGTACGGTAGCTGTATTTATATGTATTGTACTGATAAAATTTTTTTTAGTGATATTGCAAGCTATTATTGAAGGTTTATTTGGAATTGAGTTAAAAAAAAGAAAACAATAAATATTATAATCTCACCAATTCACACTTCGTAAGTTTCCCGCTTACGAAGTTTTTTATTTTATTTACGTAAAAATACCCGCCAAAAGCATCTATCCACACCGGGACCATTGGATTAAAATTTTCTATATCTCGAGGTGTCAAGTAAACCCAGCACTCTATAATTTTATACTCTTTCAGCATATTATCGCTCAAATATTTGTAGTATTCATCTACATATTTTTGTGCGCTTTGGTGATTTACCACGGCATACCCCGATATATTAATCTCATCTTTATTTCCCGGACCAATAAAATCATTACTGCCCCAACTCAAAAGGTGTGGTTTTTTATTATTAGTGTCCGATAAACACGATCAACTATTTGATAATCTGCATGTATTGCATCGATAAGCCCCGTTCTTTTTTTATGTTAATAACATACAGATTTACAAATCGTTACAAAGGTGTGCATGAGTTTTATCGGACAGCAATGTTTTTTTATCTCTTTCAATTCATAAATTCCATCCGATATTGCTTCAAGCAATTCTATTCTTGCCACATATCTGTATATTCTCATCCTTTCACCACAGCCAAAGGGCTTAGCTCTACCACAATTTTAACCAAATCCTGCTGGTTTTGCATTACTTCGGCGATGTTTTTATAAGCCGATGGGGCTTCGTCCAAATCTTTTAGGTGGTGCACAGCATGAATTATGCCCAGCTCCTCCAGCCTGCGCTGCTCTTCCTTGAGATTTAGCTTTTGTACTGCCTCTTTCCGCCCCATTGCTCTGCCCGCACCGTGTGAGCAACTGGTAAAACTTTCACTATTACCCAGCCCCTCCACGATGTAAGACTTTGTGCCTTGCGAACCCGGAATGATTCCTATTTCTCCTTTACGAGCCGAGGTTGCCCCTTTGCGGTGTACCACCACGTCTTTACCGAAATGATTTTCCCATGCGGCATAGTTATGTGCTTTGTTAATAATCTCCTCAAACCGAGTGGAAGGAAAGATATCATGAATTATTTCTTGCACCTTTTCCATCATCCATTTGCGGTTAGCAAATGCAAAATGGACACAGTAACGCATCTCGTTGTAATATTGTTGTGCCTCCTTTGTTTTGAAAGGCAGAAAAGCCAAATCGGTTTTCGCAGGAACGATAGAGAAATACATTTCGTTGAGCTGTTTGGCTTTTTTATTGTAAAAATCTGCCACTTGTTTGCCCAAATTGCGACTTCCGGAGTGTATCATTATCCAAATATATCCGTCGGTATCTTTCTGTATTTCGATAAAATGATTTCCTCCGCCCAGCGAACCCAGTTGCTTTAAAGCAGCTTGATATTGATGTTTTACTACGTACAATTCATCCAGCTTAAAACCTTGTGGCATAAGGCTCTCTTCTTGCTTTTCCGGATGAATTTCAAATCCAATCGGAATTTTTTCTTTTATCTTATTCACCATTTTCTCTAAGCTCGTTTTGGAAACAAGAGATGCTCGTAAATCGGTTTTCATGGCACACATACCACACCCGATATCCACACCCACGGCATTGGGTATAATAACGCCATCGGTAGCCAATACTCCGCCTATAGGCATACCGTATCCCGCGTGTGTGTCAGGCATTAAACTGACGTGTTTATAGGTAAATGGCAAATTGGCAAGATTCATTGCCTGTTCCAACGTCTTTTCATCAATGGAATCTAACCATATTTTGATAGGAACTCTTTCTGAAGTAAAAACTTTTTTCATAACAATCTATTTATTTTTTTTGCAAAGATAAAATTGCAGGTGCGCACTCTTTTTGCGTAGTTTGAAATTTTTTTCCTATTTTTGAGAAATAAATAAAAAAATCATTGCTGTCCGATAAAACTCATGCACACCTTTGTAACGATTTGTAAATCTGTATGTTATTAACATAAAAAAAGAACGGGGCTTATCGATGCAATACATGCAGATTATCAAATAGTTGATCGTGTTTATCGGACACTAATATAAAAAAATGAAGGAAAATGCCGGTAAATAGAAATGCTTTAATCCGATACAAAACCATCGATAACTGTTTGAGAAACCCATACAGACGATGGACATTAGACGATTTGATAGATGCTTGCTCCGATGCCTTATATGAATTTGAAGGAATTCGCAAAGGAATAAGCAAACGTACCATTCAGATGGATATACAGATGATGAGGAGCGAAAAATTGGGATACAATGCACCGATAGTGGTGTATGAAGGCAAATTTTATAAGTATGCCGATGACGATTATAGCATTACCAATTTGCCCCTTACTCAGCAAGATTTGAAAAATATGACCGATGCCGTGGGTGTTCTGCAACAGTTTAAACAGTTTTCTCACTTCACCGAAATGTCCAACGCGGTAAGTAAATTAGAGGCGCATCTCACGGCAGTAAAAAGCAAATCTGTGCCGGTAATAGATTTTGAAAAAAACGAAGAACTGAAGGGTTTGGAGCATATAGATGTCATTTACCAAGCAATTGTTAATAAAAAAACGATTCGAATCAATTACAAATCGTTTCAGGCAAAAAATGTGAACAAGCTAATTTTTTACCCCTATCTGTTGAAAGAGTTTAGGAACAGATGGTTTGTTTTTGGTGTGAAAAAATTTGGTCTCGAGTTGCAAAATCTCGCCATGGACAGAATCACAAAAGTAATTCACTTAGACGATGAACCATACGTAGAAAACACTTTTTTCGACCCAATCACATTTTTTGATGACGTTTTTGGTGTAACAAAAGATTTGGATTCTACCTCAGAAACCGTTCGTTTTATCGCGGACAAAGAAACCGCGCCGTATATCGCAACAAAGCCTATTCACAAGAGCCAAAAAACCATGGAAGTGTATGAAGATGGTAGTGTACTTTTTCAGTTACAAGTAGTTGTTAATTACGAACTGATACGAGAACTCTTTGCTTTTGCAGAAGGTGTTACCGTGATTTATCCAAAAAATCTGACAAAAATAATCAGCAACAAACTCAATGCGACTCTATCCAATTATGATAACTTGCGGGAAACAAAAAAAGGAACCGATTCTATATAAAATCAGCTCCTTTTTTTGCTCTTCCTCTTGGACTTGAACCAAGGACCCCCTGATTAACAGTCAGGTGCTCTA
>CAZVWS010000092.1:0-3156 GCA_964631255.1 uncultured Dysgonomonadaceae bacterium
TTTTAAAGGAACTCGCATGGGCGGACAAATGGGTAACGAACGTGTAACCGTTCAAAACCTACAAGTTATAAAAGTAATACCCGAACACAATCTTTTATTATTAAAAGGTTCTGTGCCGGGAAGTAAAGGTTCAATCGTAGCAATAGAAAAATAAAATGGAATTAAGCATATACAATATCAAAGGAGAGGTAACAGACAAAAAGGTGACACTCAATGATTCCATTTTCGGAATTGAACCTAACAATCATGTTATCTGGTTAGATGTGAAGCAATACTTGGCAAACCAACGTCAAGGTACACACAAATCAAAAGAGAGAAGCGAAATAGCCGGAAGTACCCGCAAACTCATCAGACAAAAAGGTGGTGGCGGTGCCAGACGTGGTGATATCAAATCGCCCGTTTTGGTAGGCGGAGGCCGTGCATTTGGTCCAAAACCCAGAGATTATAGTTTCAAACTCAACAAAAAAGTAAAAGCACTGGCACGCAAATCGGCACTTTCATTGAAAGCCCAAAACAACGCCATTGTAGTAGTTGAAGATTTTAATTTTGATGCTCCAAAAACCAAAAGTTTTGTAGAGTTAACAAAAAATCTGCAACTATCTGATAAAAAGCTACTTTTCGTTTTGCCAAATCAAAATAAAAACGTATATTTGTCGGCTCGAAATTTGGAAAGAGTAAAAATTATAACAGCTTCAGATATAAACACATACAGAATTATGGATTGCGCGGGCTTGGTGCTCACGGAGTCTTCTGTTGCTATAATCGACAACTTATTTAAAGCATAAGGAGAGAAACAATGAGTGTAATTATTAAACCGATATTTACGGAAAAACAAACAGCGATAACCGACAAGTTCGAAAATCGCTATGGTTTCATTGTCGTTCCTAAAGCCAATAAAGTGGAGATTAAGAACGAAATTGAAGCACTATATAACGTACACGTAGAAAGTGTAAATACAATGAAATATGATGGCAAGCTGAGAAGCCGCTACACAAAATCCGGAGTAGTTACCGGTAGTACGCCATCTTATAAGAAAGCAATAGTAACCTTGAAGAAAGGCGAAACAATTGATTTATTTAGCAATATTTAATTAAAAAATGGCGATACGTAAACTAAAGCCCACCACACCGGGGCAAAGACACAAAATTATCGGTTCGTTTGATAACATCACTACAAGCGTACCGGAGAAATCTCTTGTTGTCGGTAAAAAAGCAAGCGGCGGACGCAACAACCAAGGTAGAATGACTATGGGATACCTTGGCGGCGGACACAAAAGACGCTACCGTATTATCGATTTCAAAAGAACAAAAGATGGAGTTCCAGCCGTTGTAAAAAGTATAGAATATGATCCAAACCGCTCGGCACGCATAGCATTGCTTTTCTATGCCGATGGCGCAAAAACATATATTCTTGCACCCAACGGACTACAAGTAGGAGCCACAGTGATGTCAGGAGCTACAGCAGCACCTGAAGTAGGAAATACGATACCCTTGGCAAATATCCCGTTAGGAACCGTGATTCACAACATAGAATTGCGTCCGGGACAAGGAGCAAAAATCGTGCGTTCGGCAGGAACATTTGCGCAAATAGTTTCTCGCGAAGAAGGATATGCAATTATCAAAATGCCTTCGGGAGAAGTACGCAAAATTTTGGCAACATGTAAAGCTACTATTGGTAGTGTCGGAAATTCGGACCATGCATTGGAAAAATCAGGTAAAGCCGGTCGCTCACGTTGGCTGGGACGCCGTCCTCACAACCGCGGGGTTGTTAAAAACCCGGTCGATCACCCCATGGGTGGTGGAGAAGGACGTGCATCCGGAGGACACCCACGTTCGCCCAAAGGCTTATATTCAAAGGGCTTGAAAACAAGAGCGCCTAAAAAACATTCTTCTAAATACATTGTAGAAAGAAGAAAGAAAAAGTAATCTGATTTAATAATAAAAACTATGAGCAGATCATTAAAAAAAGGTCCGTATATTAATCTAAAATTAGAGAAGAAAGTTCTTGCCCTCAACGAAACCGGTAAAAAATCCGTCGTTAAAACATGGGCACGCGCTTCGATGATTTCACCCGACTTCGTAGGACACACTATTGCTGTGCATAATGGAAACAAATTTATCCCCGTTTATGTAACCGAAAATATGGTAGGTCATAAATTAGGCGAATTTGCTCTAACACGTACTTATCGTGGACACGCAGGCAACAGAAAAAAATAATACGAGGGTGACAAACCAATAAAAAAAGAAGAAAAAGCATGAGTGTTAGAAAAAGAATAGCAGCCGAACAAAGAAAAGAAAATCGCAAAGCGGTTTCTTTAGCTGTGTTGAAGAATGTTCCTACATCACCTCGTAAAATGCGATATGTTGCAGATATGGTACGAGGAATGGAGGTCTTTAAAGCATTAGGCGTATTGAAATTTTCCAATAAAGAAGCATCGGCAAGAGTAGAAAAACTACTGATGTCCGCAATCGCGAATTGGGAACAAAAAAACGAACGTAAAGCCGACGCCGGAGAGCTTTATATCAAAATTATTTCTGTTGACGAAGGCGCGATGTTGAAAAGACTACGCCCCGCACCACAAGGACGCGGTTACAGAATACGTAAACGTTCAAATCACGTTACAATTGTTGTGGATACATTAAATAAAGAACAAAATTAATAAGGCAAATGGGACAAAAAGTAAATCCGATAGCAAATCGTTTAGGTATCATCAAAGGATGGGACTCTAACTGGTACGGTGGAAACAATTATGGCGACATGATACTGGAAGACAGTAAAATTCGCAAATATTTGAACGCCCGTTTGGCCAAAGCAAGTGTATCTCGCATCATCATAGAGAGAACGTTGAAACTTGTAACCATCACCATCTGCACCGCACGCCCCGGTATCATCATCGGAAAAGGCGGACAAGAAGTGGACAAGTTGAAAGAAGAACTAAAGAAAATTACCGATAAAGATATTCAAATCAATATTTTTGAAATTAAAAAACCAGAGTTGGATGCAGTTATCGTTGCTAACAATGTAGCTCGTCAGGTAGAAGGTAAAATAGCTTACCGTCGTGCTGTTAAAATGGCAATTGCTTCAACTATGAGAATGGGTGCTGAAGGTATTAAAATTCAAGTATCAGGACGTTTGAATGGAGCAGAAATGGCTCGT
>CAZVWS010000093.1:0-3078 GCA_964631255.1 uncultured Dysgonomonadaceae bacterium
CAAAAGAAGCATTAATTTTCACTCGCAACTTAGGTATCATGGCGCATATCGATGCTGGTAAGACTACCACATCAGAACGCATCCTTTTCTACACGGGTTTGACCCACAAGATTGGAGAAGTTCACGACGGAGCAGCCACCATGGACTGGATGGAGCAAGAGCAGGAACGTGGTATCACCATTTCATCTGCAGCAACCACAGCGAACTGGAAATATAATGACAAAACATACAAAATAAACTTAATAGACACACCGGGACACGTTGACTTTACCGTGGAAGTAGAACGTTCGCTACGCATTCTGGATGGAGCAGTAGCTGCTTTTTGCGCCGTAGGCGGAGTAGAGCCACAATCGGAAACCGTGTGGCGTCAAGCAGACAAATACAATGTGCCTCGTATCGGGTACGTTAATAAAATGGATCGCTCGGGAGCGAACTTTTTTGAAGTAGTACGTCAAGTAAAAACAGTGTTGGGCGCAAATCCGTGTCCAATCCAAATCCCAATAGGAGCAGAAGAGAATTTCAAAGGTGTTATCGACTTGATTAACATGAAAGCATTGTATTGGCACGACGAAAAAATGGGTGCCGATTACGATGTGAAAGAAATTCCTGCCGACATGTTGGACGAAGCCAATGAATGGCGCGAAAAAATGCTGGAAACAATAGCAGAATTCGACGACGTTCTGATGGAGAAATTTTTCGACGATCCTTCTACTATCTCCGTAGAGGAAATAAAAGCAGCAATCAGAAAAGCCACTTTGGCTATGGAAATAAATCCGATGATTTGTGGCTCATCTTTCAAAAACAAAGGCGTTCAAACACTTTTGGATTCGGTTTGTGCATACTTGCCAAGTCCATTAGATGCCGAAGCTATTGAAGGAACCGACCCCAGAAATCCGGACAAAGTGGTGGTGCGTCATCCCGACCCCAATGAACCATTATCTGCACTCGCGTTCAAAATAGCAACCGACCCGTACGTGGGAAGACTTTGCTTTTTCCGTGTTTACTCGGGCGAGTTAGAGGCCGGTTCATACGTTTACAATCCCCGTTCACAGAAAAAAGAACGCATCTCGCGCCTTTTCCAAATGCACTCCAATAAGCAAAATGCAAAAGAGTTTATCGGCTGTGGCGATATAGGCGCAGGAGTAGGTTTCAAAGATATCAGAACCGGCGATACGCTGTGCGACGAAAACAACCCCATCACATTGGAATCAATGGACTTCCCCGATCCCGTTATCGGAATCGCAATCGAGCCAAAAACCCAAAAAGACTTAGACAAACTCTCTAACGGATTGGCAAAATTGGCAGAAGAAGATCCTACATTTACAGTAAAATCGGACGAAGAAACCGGACAAACCGTTATTTCGGGAATGGGTGAACTTCACTTGGAAATCATCATAGACCGCCTAAAACGCGAGTTCAAAGTAGAAGCCAACCAAGGTCGCCCGCAGGTTTCTTACAAAGAAGCTATAACCAAACCGGTTGAACTGCGTGAAACATACAAAAAACAATCCGGTGGTCGCGGTAAATATGCCGATATGATTGTGAGGGTAGAACCCGCCGACAAAGATTTTGAAGGCGAATTGCAATTTATCGACGAAGTAAAAGGTGGAAATATTCCAAAAGAATACATCCCATCCATTCAAAAAGGATTTTTGCGCGCCATGAAAAATGGTGTACTTGCTGGATACGCGTTAGATAAACTGAAAGTTACCGTTATCGATGGCTCTTATCATGCCGTTGACTCCGACCAACTTTCATTCGAAATTTGTGCAATCCAAGCATTTAGAACCGCTTCAGAAAAAGCAGGTCCCGTTCTTCAAGAGCCAATCATGAAAGTAGAAGTGGTTACTCCCGAAGAAAATATGGGTGATGTGATTTCGGATTTGAACAAACGTCGCGGACAAATAGAAGGAATGGAGTCTAATCGCTCCGGAGCCAGAATTGTAAAAGCAAAAACACCCCTTTCAGAAATGTTTGGATACGTTACAGCTTTGCGTACAATCACTTCGGGACGTGCAACATCCACCATGTCATTCTCACATTACGAAGAAGTTTCGTCCTCCATTGCAAGAGCAGTGCTCGAAGAAGTAAAAGGACGTGTAGATTTGATTAAATAATAGTAAATAAATATGAACCAAAAAATCAGAATCAAACTGAAATCTTACGATTATAGCTTAGTTGACAAGTCAGCAGAAAAAATCGTAAAAACTGTAAAAGCAACAGGTGCAGTAGTAAGTGGCCCGATACCATTACCCACGCACAAAAGAATTTTTACAGTAAACCGCTCTACATTTGTGAATAAAAAATCGCGCGAGCAATTTGAACTTTCATCGTTCAAACGCCTGATTGATATTTACAGCTCAACCGCTAAAACAGTTGATGCGTTAATGAAACTCGAATTGCCGAGTGGTGTTGAAGTAGAAATCAAAGTATAAACCCCTTTAGTCTACTAATAAAAAGAAAAAATAGAACTTTCGCTTTGCTCATCATGACAATGCATCAGAGTTGTCATTCTGAACGTAGTGAAGAATCTAAACAATAAACAAATAATTATTCACAGCCCATTTTGGGCTTAAACAACAGAGAAATGCCAGGATTAATTGGAAAAAAAATCGGAATGACATCCGTTTTCAGTGCCGAGGGAAAAAATATTCCATGCACTGTTATTGAAGTAGGTCCTTGCGTGGTTACTCAGGTTAAAACCGTTGAAACAGATGGTTATGACGCTATTCAACTCGGGTTTATTGATAAAAAAGATAAACACACACCCGCAGGTGAAAAAGGTCATTTCAAAAAAGCCGGAGTTACCCCAAAGAGACACTTGGCCGAGTTCAAAGGATTTGGAAACGACTATCAGTTGGGTTCCGAAATCACTGTTGATCTTTTCACAGATGCCGGTTGGGTTGATGTAATCGGAACATCGAAAGGTAAAGGTTTTCAGGGTGTTGTAAAACGCCATGGATTTGGTGGTGTAGGACAAGTAACACACGGACAGCACAACAGACTTCGTGCTCCCGGTTCAATTGGTGCTTGTTCGTATCCTGCGAAAGTTTTTAAAGGAACTCGCATGGGCGGACA
>CAZVWS010000094.1:0-2596 GCA_964631255.1 uncultured Dysgonomonadaceae bacterium
GGCAACCATTTTAGCTCTTTTCACCTCGCGGGCTTTCATTGATTCTTTTGCCATTTCTTACTTGTTTTTTTCTGTTCTAAACGGTAATCCAAATTCTCTGAGGAGTGCGTAACCTTCTTCGTCGGTTTGTGCCGTAGTTACGAATGTGATGTTCATACCTAACAAACGTGTGATGTTGTCGATATTTATCTCGGGAAAGATGATTTGTTCTTCTATACCTAAGGTGTAGTTTCCTCTTCCGTCGAGTTTTCCTTCTATTCCTCTAAAGTCGCGAATACGTGGCAATGCTACGCGTACCAATCTTTCAAGAAATTCGTACATTTTGTCGTGGCGCAAAGTTACACGCACGCCGATAGGCATTTTTTTACGCAATTTGAAATTTGAAATATCTTTGCGAGAATACGTTGCTACGGCTTTTTGTCCGGTAATGGTAGTAATTTCGTTGATTGCCGTATCAATTATTTTTTTGTCGGCAACAGCGATACCTAATCCTTGATTGATTACAATCTTTTCTAATTTAGGTGCTTGCATTACGGATTTGTATCCAAACTCTTTGATGAGCGCGGGTACTATGCGTTCTTGATAATCTTTTCTAAGCGTAGTTGTGTTGACATCATTTTTCATTTCTGTGGTGTCTTTTGCTTTTTCTTTGCTATTTTCTTTGCTCATTACTTGATTACCTCCCCTGATTTTTTGGCGTAGCGCACTAGTTTACCTTTGTTATCTTCTTTTCGTCCAATGCGTGTTGGTTTTCCCGATTTAGGATCTACATGCATTAAGTTGGAAATATGAATAGGAGCTTCTTTTTTCTCAATACCACCGTTTGGGTTCTGAGCATTGGGCTTCGTATGTTTAGAAATGATATTCATTCCTTCCACAATGGCTTTTTGTTTGTCGGGAAAAACCTCCAATACTCGTCCTTTACTCTTTTCAGGTTTCTTGGAATCGTATTTGTCATTACCTGACATAACGTAAACCATATCGCCTTTTTTAATATGTAATTTTGTCATTGTCTGTGATTGTTTAATAGATTAAAGTACTTCGGGTGCCAAAGATACAATTTTCATGTTTGTAGCACGAAGTTCACGGGCAACCGGTCCAAAGATACGGCTTGCTCTCAACTCTCCGGCGTTGTTTAGAAGAACGCACGCGTTGTCGTCAAAACGTATGTAAGAACCGTCGGCACGACGAATTTCTTTTTTTGTACGAACAATAATTGCTCTGGTTACTGACCCTTTTTTAATATCACTTGAAGGGATAGTGCTTTTGATTGCAACAACGATGACATCGCCCACGGAGGCATAACGTCTTCTTGTTCCACCCAACACTCGGATACATAGTGCTTCTTTAGCACCACTGTTATCGGTTACGGTTAATCTTGATTCTTGTTGTATCATTTTACTTAGCCCTTTCTATTACTTCAACCACACGCCATCTCTTTGTTTTGCTCAAAGGACGGGTTTCCATTATTCTCACTGTATCGCCAATGTTACAGTCATTTTTTTCATCATGAGCGTGAAATTTTTTCGTTTTGCTAACGAATTTCCCGTATATAGGGTGTTTTTCTTTCCATTTTACAGTTACAGTAATGGTTTTGTCCATTTTGTCACTGAAAACGACCCCGATTCTCTCTTTTCTTAAATTTCTCGTTTCCATTTATTGATGTTAGTCTTTTTTCAATTCACGTGCGCGCATTTCTGTATGAATACGTGCAATGTTTCGACGTTTTTGTTTTATTAAACCGGAATTATCAAGCGGAGTGATTGTGTGGTTTATTTTGATTTCGGTAAGTTCTAACTTTTCCGATTCCAATCTTTCCAACAAATCTTTGTCTCCTAATTCTTTGTATTCTTCTTTCTTTGATTTCATGTCGCCTTACTATTTTTGGGATAGTTCGTAATCTCTTCTTACAACAAATTTTGTTGTAACCGGCAATTTTTGCGCTGCTAAACGCAATGCTTCTTTTGCCACATCATAAGGTACTCCTTCTATTTCGAAGATCATTCTTCCCGGTGTAATGGGAGCTACGTATCCTTCGGGGTTACCTTTTCCTTTACCCATACGCACTTCGGCAGGTTTTTTGGTAATTGGTTTATCGGGGAAGATGCGCACCCAAACTTGTCCTTGGCGTTGCATATAGCGTGTTACAGCAACACGGGCAGCTTCTATTTGGTTGCCGGTGATCCATTTTGATTGTAACGATTTTATCCCGAACGAACCGAATACCAATTGGTTACCGCGCTGAGCGTTTCCTTTCATGCGGCCTTTCTGCTGTCTTCTAAACTTTGTTTTCTTCGGTTGTAACATATCTGTTTAATTTCAAGCGTTTTTATTATTTCTTTTGTTTCTTTTGCCGCCTCTTCCGCCGTCAGGACGATTGCCTCCGCGACGCTCTCCACCACCTTGGTGACGGTTGTCTTTGGTTGAGGTAAATGAGGGTGCCAAATCTTTTTTTCCGTAGATTTCGCCACGACAAATCCATACTTTTATACCGATTAATCCTACTTTGGTCAATGCTTCGGCGTGTGCATAGTCTATATCTGCGCGGAATGTATGCAGGGGTGTTCTTCCTTCTTTATACATTTCTGAGCGTGCC
>CAZVWS010000095.1:0-2328 GCA_964631255.1 uncultured Dysgonomonadaceae bacterium
TTCTCGTCAGCCGAAAAACGGTGTTTTTCAACTAAAATTTTCGTGAAATGAAAGACAAAAAGACCGGCGAATTAAAAATCCGGTGCACGCAACAAGAGAAAATCCGCATCATCGAAAGGGCAAAATCGGCAGGGAAATCCCTGTCGGAATTTACCCGCGAAATGCTCCTGAAAGGAAAGGTTGTTGCCGTACCAAAGTTCACGGAATTGGAATTGGAAGGAATCCGGTACCTGAAAAAATACGAGCAGCTTTTCACACTTATCGGCAACTACATGAAGAAACGAGACGGCAGATTATTTGCAGAAACGCGTGACTTGATCGAACTCATCAAAAAGGTTATCGAGCATTTTTTTAGCCCTAAAACCGATGAAGAATGATTGCAAAAGGCAAAGCCGTTTCGCACGGAAGAAACGCGATAAACTACGTGTTGAAGGAGGACAAACTGAAAGAATTTGTTGCCCAGAACCTGATGGGCGGACAAACCGCCGAAGAAATTCTTCGGGAGATGAATCTCACGCAACTGTATAACAATCGCTGTAAAAACAAGTTTCTTCGGTTCGAAATCGGCATCGCGCCCGATGATATTTCAAAACTGAAAAGTGGAGATTTAAACAAAATTGCCACCTCATTCGCCCGAAAAATGGGATTGAAAAACCACCAATGGTTTGCCGTAACGCACAAAGACACCAAAAACCTGCACATCCACTTAATCGCCAACCGCATCGCCATTGACGGGAAAGTATATCAGACCGACTTTGTAAGCAACCGATCGGCAAGAACTGCCGAAGAGATCAGCCGGGAAATGGGATTGACCATTGCCAACCAAGTAGTGGCAAAAAAGAAATACCGACACCCCAAAGCCGACAAAACCCGGGAAGCAAAAAAAGACGAAGTGCGAAATATAGCATACAAGTTATTAGGCGAAAAAGTCGGTACCGGGAAAGAAGGTTTTCTTTCTTTCACAAGCGAACTTCAAAAAAGTGGCGTAAGCATCGAAACCATGCGAAACAAGCAAAATACAGCCTACGGTTTTCGTTTTCTGTATGAGGGCGAAACGTTCAAAGCATCGGAAATAGGCCGTGAGTTTGGTTATCGTTCACTATTTCGCCAGTTCGGATTGGAAGGCCTCAAACCACAAATCGGGCAGACGGTCGTGCCGATTTACGAACCGTCGATGGAACAGCAACAGGATTTGAATTTATCCGCAATGGATACCGCTGCCAATATTGCGGGTGAAATTTCGTCTGCCGTCGGCAGCTTGCTGACGGTGCACGGCGAGGACTATGCAGAAACAGCTTTTCAACGGAAAATGCGAGCGCAACAGAAAAAGAGGAAGGGGAGGAGGATGTGAAAAGCAATTCCTGTATTCTCTCATACGTACATCGCGAACCCTATCATTTTTCAATTATTCTATTTCTTTTAGAGTATCAATCCTGCCAATTTTGTAGAATAATTTCTTAAATTTGCAGCTTTATATCAATAAACACACTAATTATGCCAAATATTTTTATTGACAAACTTATTGCGTATTTTTCGCTTGATAACCTTACTGCTTTTTTCAGGAACAAAATTTCAAGTTTTTATTCTGCCAAAGAAGACCTGCGCTTTCTTTTTGATGAAAGCAAGTTTGAAAAATACAGTACCATAGAAAAAATAGGTGAAGCAACTATCGATTCTGATGAACTGATAATTATTTGTTCCAAAACAACAGAACCTATAACAGAAAGAACAGGCAAAAAACGACAATACGATATTGCCAAAAAAGTGCTGAAACAAGAGGTAAAAGATGCCGCATTTTTTATTTTTTACGATGATAAAGGCAATTTCAGATTTAGTTTTGTAAGAACCAATTATCTGGGAAACAGAAGAGACTTTACAGACTTCAAAAGATACACCTATTTTGTCAGCCCCACACTTACGAATAACACTTTCAAAAGACAGATAGAAAGTTGCAACTTCACAACATTAGACGAAATAATTGAAGCTTTTAGTGTTGAGCCGCTTAACAAACAATTCTATCAAGAAATAGCCAAAGCTTTTTATACATTAATTGGCGGAACTGTAAAGATAAATAGCCGAAATATAGTGTTCAACGATGTAATGCAGCTACCATCAACACCAATTGAGACAAACCGTAAAACTTATCAGGAGTTTGCTGTTCGATTGATTGGACGTACCATTTTCTGTTGGTTTTTGAAAAACAAAAAATCTGAAAACGGAATCCCGTTAGTACCGGAATCTTGGCTATCATCGAAGGCGGTTGCAAATATCATCGAAGAGCAAAATGACTACTATCACAGTGTTTTGGAAAAGCTTTTTTTCCTTGTG
>CAZVWS010000096.1:0-2297 GCA_964631255.1 uncultured Dysgonomonadaceae bacterium
TGGTAGCGGTACTTCCGCCGACCCATTTCTGATTAGTACAGATACCGATCTTACTGCTTTGGCAGAAGCATCCATTGGAGCGGCAGATTATACCCAAAATCTGCATTTCAAGCAAACGCAAGATATTATTTTTACGGCTGCACACAGCAATTTCCCCGGAATTGGCGGCAGAGAGTTGTTAGACGACGGCAATGTGGTGCTGAAACCGTTTTTGGGCACTTACGATGGCGGTGGATTCATCATCAAAGGTTTGCAAGTGGAACAAGCACGTATCGGTGTCGGATTTTTTAATTTTATCGGTCAAGGTGCAGTTGTCAAAAATATGGTTTTCGAAGGCAATAGCATCGCCGGATTGGATATTACTGCTACTATAGTTGCGGTAAACATGGGTGGTTTGGTTACAGATTGTGTCGTAAAAAGCAACAACTCCGTTATGTCTATGCGTATGTGTGTGTCGGGCGTTGTAGGCTCCAACAGCGATGGTGGTATTGTGCAACGCTGTACCAACGTTGCCAATATAACCGGTTTTGGTGAGGAAGCCATCGGTTTTGGCGGAATTGTGGGCGACAACTCGGCTACGGTTGTAGATTGTGCCAATTGGGGTGCTATCACTGCCGGAGGCAGCGCGGGTGGTATCGTGGGTATTTTGCGTGCCAACGGAACTGTGGAGCGTTGTTACAATGGTGGCAATATCAAAGCTACCAGTGCCAATCAACCGGCTATGGGTGGTATTGTAGGAGCTTCCAATTTGATGGAAAATCCATCGTCTATGTTCATCAAACGATGCTACAATTATGGGAAACTTATCAACCATATTGCTACTACTCCACGCATGCAAGGTCCGATTAACGGACAAAATCTGTCCAACAATCCCAACTTGAGTATCACCATGGAGCATTGCTATTACGACAACCAAACATCGGGAGCAGATGAACCCGATGCCGAAGGATTATCTACCGAGCAGATGAAATCGGATGTGTTGTTGAACAAAATAAATGAAGGCGCAGCGGGTGCTTTCGTTTCTGATGCCGAGCAGATAAATAGTGGTTACCCGGTTTTATCGTGGCAGTCATCTACCCCGCAAATGGTGCTTTTTGCCAACGAATTCACCTTAGAAGTTGGAAAATCGGCAGGAATGCCCGCGATACTTGTTCCCGAAACCGAAGGTAAAAAAGCCTGGGCTTACAAAAGCGATAATCCCGAAATTGTAACCGGTGGCAAAAAAACATTTAAAGCCGAAGCTTTGGGCAATGCAACCGTAACTCTGCAAATGGGAACCGTGAAAGAAAACACATTAGACGATTTGGATGTGGTTTTGGCGGAAGCAGATTTCGTGGTCAACGTAGTGGACAATTTTACTATTCCGTTTGTGAATCATGCCGATAATTGGGAGTTGGATTTTTCCGGCATCAAAGCCATGGAAGAGGCTCGCGGCAATGTGCTGTTTACACAAGAATACATTGATAACATAGGCGCCATGAACGAAGGATTTGAGGTTTTCAAAACCAACGACGCGCTTTTCCCCTTCATTATCTATGCTTTTAACCCGCAAAATCACAAAGTGCAAGACGTTTACACGCTTTGCTCCGTATATGCTTATGTTTTGGGCGAAGGATGCCCATATACCGATCATTTGCGTGAATTGGGCTTTCAATACAAAGGTACAAGCACCCTTACAGGCGGTTATTCCTATTTCCACGAAACCACCGAAACATTTGTTACAACTACATTGCTCAAAGTGCAAGGTGGTGTGTATGTGGCAATAAACCACTCTTATGACCCGGGTGCTGTGCAAGCCAACCAGGTAGAAGGCACATCGATAGATTTGTACACGGCTGATGTAGCTCCCGAAGTGGTTGCGATAAATCGTGAAATTGTAGTGTCGTTATCCGACAAGTTGTATGGCTCTGCCGTGGGCGTTTACAATACGCAAGGACAAATAGTTGCTTTGATAAAAGAGGTAAATAATTCGCAACAGATAAGAGTTCCGGTGCAACATTCGGGCATCTATTTCGTGAAAGCTACCAAAGCAAATCGTGCGGTAAAAGTTTTGGTAAAATAGTAAATTTCTAATGTTTTGTCATGTTGAACGAAGTGAAACATCTAATAATTAACTTAAAACAAAAAAATAAATAACCATCGTTTTGTAATTCCAAATAAAATAGCTACCTTTGCACGCTTTTTCTTTTGGGAGAGCAATATAAATTAATCAAATATAAAGGACAGCAAAATGCCAAAAATTAAGACTAATTCCGGTGCCAAAAAGAGGTTCGCCCTTACCGGAACAGGAAAAATCA
>CAZVWS010000097.1:0-2119 GCA_964631255.1 uncultured Dysgonomonadaceae bacterium
GGTGGTTGGAGTAGAGGATGCGACAAATGCCACTGCCTTGCAAAATAGCAAATTGGGTGAAACCAACATCTTCTATACCCGATGGGTCGTATTTGTAATGCACTTCGGCTGTGCAACTTGCTTGTGAACCATTGGTTTGTTCTGCAGTGTACTTGATAATTGCAGAAGAAGCTCCTGTGGGGAAGAATTGTCCGTAAAATGCGGTATTTTCGCCTCCGGCGGCTAAATCGAAAGATACAGGACTTTCCTCACCGGGGAAGCATCCCATTTCTGTACAAAAAGTACTGTATGCTTCTCCACCCGGCATTTCTACTTCGTTTTTAATTATTTTGATGCTCATGTCCTCGCTACTGTTGTTTTTAATAACAGGTGCAAATTTCAGATAAACACCAAATGGGTCTTCCACATATTCGGTAATGGTAACAACCTCGTTGTCAGCTAACGCTGTACCATTCAGTACAAATTGCAAAGCTTGTGCATTTGCAAACTGTGCGAAAGCACCCACCAATAAAAGGGTAAAAAATATTTTTTTCATCTTTCTTTTTTGTTAGTTATTTAATTGATTATCTGTTTACTATTAATGGTAGTTTAATTGTTTCTATCACCTCTTTGGTGTCTTCGTTGTAAACAAAAGCAATGATATCGCAATTTTCGAGAACCCAAGTTTTGTCTTTCAACGAGTAGTCGGTCAACTGGTATGTAGCCGAGTTGTCGTTGAATGTTAGCGGAGTACCCCAAGTGCCGTTTGGCGCGTCGCGCAACACGTGGTTGTGCTCATAATCCGTTTTTACAGAGCCATCCGGCATCTGTTGTGCAGCAATTATTTTGTTCTCTGTAAGCCAAATCTGTACAGAAAGTTTTGCATTGTTCCAATTGGCATCTCTGTCCACATGAACTGCCAGGTTGAGAAGGCTTTCTGTCGCATTGAAATTGTTCTCGGCACGAAGTGTTATGCCTGATTTCTTCCAAATAATTTCTCTAATGGCTTGTCCCCATGAAGTATATTCAACCGGTAAAATATCGTTGTACTTCTGCCTGTTTACCAATCCTATCGGGTAACCTTGGGCATTTGTGAAAAATGAAGCATTGTATGCATCACCTGCGGGTGTCTCCATGGCAGGTAATGAAAAAGTACCCGCGGCATGTATAGCTACAACAACCAATTTATCTCCAAATATAGACGATAAAACCTCTATTTCTTCTGCTGCTTTCGGGCAGTTGATACATCTCTGTCCGGTATAATCTTCCAACAGAACTACTCTCTCTGTAGGTGGATTTTCTATCGGTTTTAATAATTCGTCAACAGGCACAATATCGCACGAGAATAAAACAAAAAGCAGTGCGAAAATCCAAATATATTTTTTCATCTCTATGTTTTAAAAATTATAGTTATACGCAATATTCAAACCTTTGCTTGCCGGCACCATGCGGCATACACCTCCGGCACAAGTAATACCTTCGCGTGTACGTCCGTAACCCAATTGCAATCGGTGCGATTTGTATGAGTAGGCGGCAGTAACCATGGGGTAGTGTTTTTTTGTAACCCCGGCATTGTAGGTGTCCGATATACCCAGCATGAGGCTCGAGAATAGGCTGATTTCAGCCGCACCGTAAAGCCAATCGCCTTCGTCTTGTTTTGTAGTCAAGTATTGTAGTTCGGTGCGTAAATTTGTTTTTTGGTTGAATTTGAATTTAAATTCTCCGGTAAAAATATTGCTTTTTACAATATCTCCATTCACGCCGTGACCTTCTACTACTCGCTGGTTATAACGCTGATTCATATACATAACAGTAAATGAAAACAGGTTACTAATCTTTTTACTGAAATCGATGTTGAAATCTTGGTAATAAACCTCTTTGCTCATATCAAAAAAAGCAGGTTTATAACCCATGGTTCCCCTTGCATTTTCTGCAGCATGTTCGGCTTCGTCAAATAGTCCGCGTATGTGCGAGAAACTGGCTCTGATGTCGGCTCCATATCTGCCACCCAAGGCGGTACGTCTTTTTATGTTGTAGCGTGCTTCACCTTGAAAAGCCCATTCGCCCATTCGTTGTGTGGCGTATGGATAGTGCGCTGCCAATGTAACGCTGTGTTGCATGCTAAACGGGGGCATGTGGT
>CAZVWS010000098.1:0-1932 GCA_964631255.1 uncultured Dysgonomonadaceae bacterium
TAATACTTACGTTTGCAGATACAGGTACTTCTTGTGTTATGTAACCCATATAAGAAACAATTAGTGTGCCATTGGCGGGTGCCGATAAGGTAAAATTACCGTTGACATCCGTTGATGCACCTTGCGAAGTACCTTTAATTTGCACGTTAACGCCAATTGCAGGTTCCCCAGTCTCATCCACAACAGTGCCTCGCACTTGGGTCTGAGCTGTCACAATCCCTATTCCAAACAAGAACAGAGACAAAAACAATGTTAGTTTTCTTTTCATAAACTCTACTTTTAAATTAAACATTTAAATATTAATTTTCGACTAATAATTACGTAAAATATCAGCAAACGCCCTGCATATTTCGTATTTTAACAAATTCAAATACGTTTTGCCATTTTTGGCTGTAGGGTATTCACTTTCAATTGCTTAGCGTAATTGCATGATAGTATTTATTTTGCAAATATAAATGAATTTTTTGATATACAAGCATTGAATTGCTTTTTTTTTTCGCCTTTTCGCGATATTAACTTTTTAAAAAGTCTGTTTTCAAGCGCAATTACAGTCGGCTGTATGTCATTTTCAGCATTTTATATTGCCTTAGCGACAAAAACAGGTGTTTAAATAAATTCGTCGCCGTATCTGAATTTCACATCTGTAACGAAATGTTTGATGCGTTGTTCCTCCTCTTTTTTACAAATGAGCAAAGCGTTGTCCGACTCCGCTATGATGTAACCCTCCAGTCCTTGGATGATGGCCAGTTTGCCGTCGGTCATGGTAACCACGTTGTCGGTGCTTTCCACAAAAAGTGTTTTACAATGCAAGCTGGCGTTGTTGTTCTCGTCTTTGGGCGCGGTTTCGTGCAGCGAGCCCCATGTGCCCAAATCAGACCAGCCAAAATCGGTTTCTATGACATACACGTTTTCTGCTTTTTCCATCACGCCGTGGTCGATGGAGATATTGGGACAAAACGGGAAACTGTTGTCGATAAATTTCTTCTCGTCTGGGGTGTTGAAAAGCCGGAGTCCTTCATTGAATTTGTTATACAAATCGGGTAGGTGGTCGTGAAAGGCCTGCATGATGGTTTTTATATTCCAAAGGAAAATGCCCGAATTCCACACAAATTCGCCACTCGACAAAAATACTTTCGCCAGTTCTAAGTTGGGCTTTTCGGTAAATGTTTTCACTTTTTGTATGTTTTCTATCGTTTCCTCGCTTTTTTGAATGTAGCCGTATCCAGTTTCGGGGCGGCTTGGTTTGATGCCCAAAGTGAGTAGAAACGGGTTTCGACTGATGAAATCCAAGCCTCTTTCTATTTCTGAAAGAAAAAAATCCTCCTTTATTATAAGGTGGTCAGATGGTGCCACCACAATGTTGGCGTTGGGGTTGATGGCTTGAATGCGATAGGTTGCGAATGCAATGGCGGGTGCCGTGTTGCGACGCATGGGTTCCAGCAGAATTTGCGATGGGGCAAGTTTGGGCAGTTGTTCTCTGGTCAGTTCGGCATAGGCATCGTTGGTAACCACGAAAATATTTTCAATGGGAATTATTTTGCTGAATCTGTCGAACGTGCTTTGTAGCAATGAACGCCCTGTGCCAAAGAAGTCGAGGAATTGTTTTGGTCGTTTTTCTCTGCTATACGGCCAAAAACGGCTTCCTACACCGCCGCTCATAATGATGCAAAAATTGTTGCTATTCATACGGATTAAAAGGTATTATATGTTATCTGTTTTACTGTCAGTCTGATAAGTGGAAAAATTGATAATATTTCTTCTTTCGGTAGATGATAATACAGAACAATAACGCAATTTTTTGCTATTTATTGGTATTTTCTTGCAAAAAATATTTTTTTATCCGAAATTTTATGTACTTTTGCACACTCATTTCTACAAAATGCCCAGATGGCGGAATTGGTAGACGCGCTGGTCTCAAACACCAGTGGATTC
>CAZVWS010000099.1:0-1543 GCA_964631255.1 uncultured Dysgonomonadaceae bacterium
CGGCTGGATTGTTTCGCCCTCGGTCACGAAAATCTCGTTTATTGTTCCCATCGATTGTGGCTTGATAGTGGCATTTCCCACATCGAACGTAATTCCGTAGGTAACTATTTTGCCGTCGGTCATGAGCTTATCGTACAGCGGTATTGCGCCTTTAGCAATGCGGATGTTTTTGATGTGAAAAGCGCTATTGTCCTCCGGGCCACGGGCAAAGAAATTTACTTTCGCAGGTTTTTCGTCCATATTCGGAATATTAGTTACAAGTTTAGCATCCATATACACTTTCATTGCTCTTTTGTTGAATGACAAAGCATAGTGGTGCCAACCTTCACTGTTGTCATAGGTATCTTCACTTGTTTTTTCGCTGGTATTATTGTTCCAATTGAACAAAAAGCGGGTATTGTCTTTCCAAAAAGTTGAATTTGCAATTACCTCATCACTGTTGTTCATAAATTCAACAGCTGTTTCACCTTCCAAACCGTCAATCAGTAAATCAAATTCTAATGTAAACTCGTCGGGTAATTTGAAAGATTTGTCTTTGAAAAAAGGAGAAATGTATGTGTAACCAATCAGGGCAATGGTGTTTTCATCGTTTATCTGAGCGATTTCCGCGTTTCCTTCCAATAAATCCCATTTACTGGGGAATTCGCCTATCTGCTCGCCTTTCAAGTCGTCTTCAAAAATCACCTCGTTGCCCGGTATAAAGTCGTATTTGGCATAAGTAGCGTTGATTTTTTGTTGAGAAGATGAAGTTTTAGACGCTGTGTTATTTTCTGCTTCGTTTATTTCATCCGTTTCTCCGGATTCGTCATTTTTTGATTGTGGATTTTTCTTTCCTGATTTTTTCACGGCTTCTTCCGTTTTATCCAATGCTTTATTTGTAGTTTCGTCGGCTTTATCTTCAATGCGTTGTTCAACCTTTTCAACTACTTTTTCTTTTACGCGATTACTCATTTTTCCGACCCACGATTGGGCGTAAACTGTCACTGAAAACAGTAAAATTAAACCAATTAATAATATTTGCTTTTTCATATTTGTAATTTTTATAAAAGTTGAAGAATCTGTTGCAAAATTATCTTGGGTATCAGTTAAAAAAAATCCCCTTTTGGGGATAATTTTAGTTTTTTTTGAATTATATATTTGCAATAAAAAATAAATGTTTAATTTGTGTTTACATTTCTTTTATCAAAAACAAGTATAATTATGGTTGGTAATAAGTTAATTCTAAACAAGAAATTCCTGTTCATACTATTTGCAGGGCTGTTTTTCTTTAATGTAAAAGCACAAAATTTAGATTCGCTGGAAAATGTATTGAGAAATGGGGAAATATCGGTAAATGAAAAAATCAAACTTTACGAGGAGTTGAGCTGGGGATACCTTTCGACTGACATTGACAAATCAAAACTATTTGCGAAACAAGGAGTTTCACTTGCTGTGCAACAAAAGGATGAAACAATGGAAGCCAAATTATATCAACGTTTAGGAGTAGCCTACTATATGAACAGTCAAATGGATACAGCACAAATTTATCTCAACAAAGCTTTAG
>CAZVWS010000100.1:0-1503 GCA_964631255.1 uncultured Dysgonomonadaceae bacterium
CGTCTTTTTCTTGCTGTGATAAATCGTCATATTTTACTCCATTTGACATTTTATCCCAAATCCTTTTGCAGGTTTCAAGATTGTCATTGAATTCTTTTTCCCCTGCAAAACTCAAATCTAATTGTCTTATTGATGTCGGATTTAATTCCTTTATCTGTGAAAATCCAATCTGGGATATAAATATCAATCCTATTAATAAAATCTGTTTCATATTAGTACTGTCGTTTTTATATGGTTGGCAACGTGTTACTTGCGCAACAAATATACAACATTCATCAACAAAATTTGTAATTTCCTGCAACCAAAATAGGGAGTGTTTGCAAGAGTTTTACTATTTTAGCAAAGTTACAACTATTTTTGAAAAAATCAAGTTGTACTGAAATAATTACAATCGGATTTGCGCTATTCCTATTCCGTTTTTGATTCTTTTTGTATCTTTGCAATCTAAAATCAGACGCTGCACCGCGTCATTACAGATACGTTATATGCACGAAAAAATAATTATCCTCGATTTTGGTTCACAAACCACGCAGCTAATCGGTCGCCGTGTGCGCGAATTGAGCACCTATTGCGAAATTGTTCCTTACAATAAATTTTCTTTTGGCGACGAATCGGTGAAGGGGGTTATCTTGTCCGGAAGCCCTTTCTCGGTGAACGATGCCGATGCTTTTAAAATTGATTTATCACAAATTCGCCAAAAATATCCCGTTTTGGGCATCTGTTACGGCGCGCAATACATTGCTCAATCGTCGGGTGGTGAAGTGGGAAAGAGCGCTACGCGCGAGTATGGACGCGCTCATTTGCACGTGAAAGATGCTACCGACAAGCTGCTGGGCAATTTGCCGCAACAATCGCAAGTGTGGATGTCGCACGGCGATACCATTTTGCAAATCCCCGAAAACTTTTCGGTCATTGCTTCTACCGAGGATGTGGAAATTGCGGCGTATAAAGTGCAAGGCGAACCCACTTGGGCTGTGCAGTTTCATCCCGAAGTTTTCCATTCGGAACAGGGAACAAAAATATTGGACAACTTTCTGCAAATTTGCGGATGCAAAAAAGATTGGACCCCCGCCTCGTTTATCGAAGCCACGGTTGCCGATTTGAAACAAACACTGGGCAACGACAAAGTGATTCTCGCGCTTTCGGGCGGTGTGGATTCGTCTGTGGTGGCGGTGTTGCTAAACAAAGCCATCGGCAAAAACCTTACCTGTATTTTCGTGAATCACGGCTTGCTGCGCAAAAATGAATTCGAAACTGTGTTGGAAAATTACGAACACCTGGGGCTGAACGTTATCGGCGTGGATGCCCGCGAACGATTCTATCGCGAACTTTCCGGCGTAACCGACCCCGAGCAGAAACGCAAAATTATCGGCAAAGGTTTTATCGATGTTTTCGACGAAGAAGCTCACAAGCTGCAAGATATCAAATGGTTGGCGCAAGGCACTATCTATCCCGATATCATCGAGTCGCTATCCATCACCGGCACGGTTATCAAAAGCCACC